>NZ_BSDP01000001.1:1803894-2405192 GCF_027925245.1 Agromyces rhizosphaerae | reverse complement strand
GCCACCCGCACCGACGACGACGTCGCGCGCTGGTCGGCCCGCTCCCCGCTCGGCCGGCTCGGCGACCCCGCCGACGTCGCCGGCGCCGCGCTCTTCCTCGCCTCCGACGACGGGGCCTACCTCACCGGGCAGGCCCTCAACGTCACCGGCGGCATGATCATGCACTGAACGGAGATCCACGCATGCCCACCACCCCCGCACTGGACGCCCTCGTCGCCGAGCTCGCCGAGCTGCTCGGCGCGCGCGGCGTGAGCGTCGACCCCGCGACCCGCGAGCGGGCGTCGGTCGACGGCTGCGCGCTCTCGCCGGTCGTGAGCGCGAAGCTGCCGCTCGGACTCGCCGACGCGGTCGCGTATCCGGCGAACGCCGAGCAGGTCGCGCTCGTCGTGCAGGCGGCCGCGCGCCACGGGGTTCCCGTGACGCCGCGCGGCAAGGGCACCGGCAACTACGGGCAGGGCATCCCGATGGCGGACGGCCTCGTGCTCGACCTCAGCCGCGCACGGGCCATCGTCGAGGTCGGCGACGGCTTCGTCACGGCCGAGGCCGGCGCGGTGATGGCGCAGATCGAGAACGCGGCCTGGGCCGCCGGGCAGCAGCTCCTGATGTACCCGTCGACGGCGCAGTCGACGCTCGGCGGGTTCCTGTCGGGAGGGTCGGGCGGCACCGGGTCGATCGCGCACGGCGTGATCGCCGGCGGGCCGTTCGTGATCGCGCTCGACGTCGTGCACGCCGACGGGTCCGGCCTGCACCATGTGACCGGCGACGAGGCGCAGGAGTACCTGCACAACTACGGCACCGCGGGCGTCATCGCCCGTGCGACGGTCGCCCTCGAGCCGCTGCAGCAGTGGCGGGCGTTCTACGCGAGCTTCGACGCCGACGCCTTCCCCGCCGCGCTCGGGCTGCTGATGCCGTTCGCCGACCTCGAGCCGACCCCCCGGCTGGTCTCGACCGACCTGCCGACGCTCGCCGACGCGCTGCCGTCGAACCCGGGCATCCCCGCGGGGCGGGTGAGCCTGCGGGGCATCCTCGACGAGGCATCCGTCGCCGATGCGACCGCGCTCGTGGAGGCCGCGGGCGGGCGGGTGGAGCTGGTCGCCGAGGGCGCCAAGGAGGTCATGCGCCTCAGCATGATCTCGTACAACCACCCGATCGAGTGGCTGCAGAAGGCGTACCCGGGCGAGTACTTCCACGTGGAGGTCGGCGGCATGGCGCTCATCGAGCGCATCGACGAGGTGCACCAGGTGTACCCGGGCGCGATGCTGCACGCCGAGGCGCAGAAGGGCCGCCCGATCGGCATGCTCGCCGGCCGCTACGAGAGCGAGGAGGCGGTGCTCGCGGGCATGGCCGCGCTCGGCGAGCTCGGCGTGCACACGCACAACCCGCACCAGTGGTTCGTCGACGTGCGGGTCGAGGAGACCCGGGCGCGCAAGGCGCTGACCGACCCGTCGGGCATCCTGAACCCGGGCAAGCTGCCCGAGTCGGATGCCGCCTCGAACCCGCTCATGTACGGCAAGGCCCCGGCGTGAGCAGGCGCCTCGACGAGCGCAGCGGCCCGTGGGTCGCGGAGCACCTCACCGCCGACTCCGTGGTGGTCGTGCCGACCGGCGCGATCGAGCACCACGGCCCGCACCTGCCGCTCGCGACCGATCGCATCATGGCCGAGGAGGTCGCCGCGGCCGCCGTCGACCGCGCGGCCGCGGCGGGCGTGGACGCATGGCTGCTGCCGTCGCTCGCGTACACGAAGTCCGACGAGCACGCCTGGGCCCCCGGCACGATGTGGCTCTCGGCCGAGACGTTCCACGCCACGCTCGTCGACCTCGGCCGCGCGATCGCCGCCACACCCGCCCGGCGCGTGGTGTTCCTGAACGGCCACGGCGGCAACGTGGCCCCGCTCGGGGTGGCGCTGCGCGAGCTGCGGCGCCGGTTCGGGCTGCAGACGTTCTTCACGGGCATCCGCGTGCCGCCGGGCGACGGCGACGAGGGCGGTGACGAGCTGGGCATGGGCATCCACGGCGGCCACGGCGAGACCTCGCTGCTGCTGCACCTGCGCCCCGAGCTCGTCGATCTCTCGTCCGCCGAGCGCGCCGTGCCCGAGCACCTGCTCGACACGCCGATGATCGGCTTCGCCGGTACGCCCGTCACGTTCGGCTGGCTGAGCGACGACTTCGGCTCCGGCGGCGTGATCGGCGACCCGACGCGGGCGAACGCCGCGCACGGCGCCGCGCTGTTCGAGTCCGCGGTCGACCAGGCCGCCCGTGCGCTCGGCGAGGTGGCGCGCTTCCGCGCCGCGCAGTAGGAAGAGGAACCATGCACCACGACGACCCCCCCGTCATCATCACCAGCACCAACCGGTTCGGGCACGACCAGCAGAATCCCGACGAGGTGCTCGCCGACCCGATGCAGCTGCTCGCCGCGTGGCTGCCGGCCAACGACGACGAACTGCGCCCGCTGATGACGCTCACGACGATCGGTGCCGACGGGTACCCCGACTCGCGCAGCGTGCTGCTCAGCGACTTCGACGCGCAGGGGCTCACCTTCCACACCGACGCGCGCACGCGCAAGGCGCGCGAGCTCGCCGCCGACAGCCGCGTCTCGCTCGTGCTCCCGTGGGTCGAGCACGCGCGCCAGCTGACGGTCGCGGGCGACGCCGCACCGGTCGGCGCCGACGAGGCGGCCGCCGTCTTCCGCGTCCGCTCGCGCTACCTCCAGCTGCTCGCGTGGATGAACTCGGCCGAGCTCGCGCAGCTCCCCCGCGCCGAGCGCGTGGCCCGGTGGGAGGCGTTCGCCGCCGCGCATCCCGAGGGCGAGCTCGACCCGCCCGAGCACTGGGTCGGCTACCGGGTGCGTCCGCACCGCCTCACCTTCTGGCGCGGCGACCTCGAGGGCCCCAGCAACCGCGTCGAGTACACGCGCGACGCCTCGGGCGCGTGGACGGCGGCGCGGCTGCCCGGCTGAGCCCCGGCTACGCGGCGACGCCCGTGATGCCGTCGGCGACCTCGGCGACCGCCTCGGCGTACGCGAGTTCGCCGCCGGGTCCCGAGCCGCCCGAGAGGTCGACCCCGTCGACGCCGTCGACCTCGAGCAGCTCCTCGGCGAGCGCGATCGCCGAGTCGATGCCCGCGCGTCGCGGGTCGCGTGCGCCGGCGATGCGCTGCATGAACCCGGCGGGGAGCACGAGGCCCGGGAACGAGTCGAGCTCGCTCGCGCTCTCGACGTCGAACACGGCCGGCACGCACGCGATGAAGCGCAGCTCCGACCCGGCGTCGCGCGCGGCCCGAACGAACCGGCGCACGGGGGCGGTGCCGCCGCAGTGGTCGATGAAGCAGACGTCGGCGCCGGCGTCCTCCTTCACGCGCAGCCGGGCCACCCGGTCGCCGACCGGTGGCGCGGCCGGCGCCTCGGCGACCGACACGAGGTGACCCGCGCCCCGCGCGACCGCAGCGAGCTCGACCCCGTCGAGGTCGAAGACCGGCATCGCGTCGGGGCGGTGCCCGATGCTCGTGTGGTCGCCGGTCACGCAGTGCACCGCGGCCACGCCGGCGACCGCGAGGCCGGCGACCTCGCCCTCGAGCGCCACGCGGTTGCGGTCGCGGCAGTTCACGCCCGACCACACCGCGATGCCCTGTCGTGCGAGGAGCATCGCGCGCAGGCTGGGCGGGTACTGCACCCGCGCGTCGGGCGCGTCGCCCAGCAGCACGGCGTCGACCCGGCCGGACAGGATCGCGGCGCACTCCTCGAGCGCGTGCTCATCGGCCGCCCGCGCGGGCATGTCGGCGACCACGAGTCGGCCGGCGTCGACCCGTTCGAGCGTGGCGAGGGCCGCGGCCGTGCGCCGGCCCGCCGCGACGGGTCGCTCGCCGTCGACGCCCTCCCACTGCCTCGTCGTCTCGTCGAGGAACACGCACGGGAAGGGCCCCGCCTCGCATGTCCCGTCGGCTCCCACCCCGCCGCACGGGCCGTACTCCATATGTTTCGGACACCCCACGAACCCGAAGGCTAGCCGCGGGTCGTGTCGAGCGTGTTTCGCGCCTCCACAGCAAGGTCGGGGTGATCGGCGAACACGCCGTCCACGCCGGTCTCGAGCACGCGCGCGAACGCGCCGAGCCAGTCGCCCCAGCCCGACTTCGCGCTGCCCCGGCGGAACCCCTGCCGCAGGAACCGGTTCTCGGGGCGCAGGGTCCAGGCGTAGACGTCGAGCCCGTGGTCGTGCGCCGCATCGACGAGACCCGTGCCCGCGAGCGGCGCACCCGCCGGCACAACCGCCCCCGCGTCGCGCCCCACGAGTCGCCCGGTGTCGACGCTCACCCCGTGCACGCGCCCGGCGAGACCGGCCAGCCCGTCGTTCGTCGCGAACACGTCGAAGCGCGGCGCCGTCGACCCGAGCGCGCGCACCAGGTCGGCGGGGGCTCCGGATGCCTCGAGCAGGAACACCCGCTTCCCCGCGACGCCCCGGCGTGCCAGCCGGTCGAGCACGTCGAGCTCGAACGCCTCCGCCACGACCGGGCGCCCGTCGTCCCAGCCGGCCGCGGCGAGCTCGTCGGCGAACAGCTCGTCGAGCGGCAGGCCCAGCTCGGCGAAGTGGCTCGCGTGCTTGAACTCGGCGACGAGGCCGACCCCGCGGCCGGACCGCTCGGCGTCCCGGTCGAGCAGCCCGAGCAGGTCGCGCAGGCGCAGCAGCGGGAGGCGCCCGTCGAACGTCGCGCTCTGGGGGCGGGTCTTCCCCATGCGCTCGCGCGCGCGCAGGGTCGCCAGCTCCGCCCAGGTGAAGTCCTCCGTGAACCAGCCGGCGACGCGCCGGCCGTCGATCTCGCGGGTCGTGCGCCGGGCGGCGAACTCGGGCCGGGTCGCGACATCCGTCGTGCCCGAGATCTCGTTCTCGTGCCGCACGACCAGCACGCCGTCGCGCGTCGCGACCAGGTCGGGCTCGACCGCGTCGGCGCCGAGGGCGACCGCCAGCGAGTACGCGGCTGCCGTGTGCTCGGGTCGGTACCCGCTCGCGCCACGGTGACCGATCACGAGCGGGGCCGGGCCGTGACCGAACGCCATTCGAACAGCGTAGGCGCGCCGGGCCGCGGCGGGAACGCGTCACCGCTCCGCCCGCGGCGAACATCCCGTGAATCCGCCCGATACGGGGGCGCTCCCCCGCCCGCCACGCACCCGGCTCGGGTAGATTCGTACGGACAGGGGCGTCGCGCGACGTCCCGCCGAATTCCCCAGCGAACGCAGAGGACACCTCAGACCCCATGGCGATCAACAACCCGGCCTTCCGCAACGAGGCCTTCACGACCGGGCAGGGCCAGCTCGCAGCCGCGCAGAACGCGTCGGCGCAGGACCTGCACGAGATGTACAACCGCCCGTCGGCCCCCGTCGAGGAGCCGATGACCATGGAGGACACGATCGCGAAGTCCGCGGTCGCGTTCGGCGTGCTGCTGGTCGGCGCGGCCGTGGGCTGGCTCACGATCGACATGATCCCGTTCCTCTGGATCGGCGCCGGCATCGTCGGCTTCGTGCTCGCCCTCGTCAACATCTTCAAGAAGCAGCCCTCGGGCGGCCTCGTGCTGGCCTACTCGGCGGCGCAGGGCGTGTTCGTCGGCGGCATCTCCGCGTTCTACGAGGCGATGTTCCCGGGCATCGTGGCCCAGGCCGTCATCGCGACCCTCGCGGTCGTCGGCGTGACGCTGGCGCTGTTCGCCTCGGGCAAGATCCGCGCGTCGAAGCGCGCGACCAAGGTCTTCCTCGTCGCGATGATCGGCTACGTGCTGTTCTCGCTGATCAACGTCGGCCTCATGATCTTCGGCGTCTCCGACGACCCGTGGGGCATGCGCAGCGGCGTCGAGATCTTCGGCATCCCGCTGGGCCTCGTGCTCGCCCCGCTCATCGTGATCATGGCGGGCTATTCGCTCGTGCTCGACTTCGACTTCATCCAGCGCGGCGTGCGCAACCGCGCGCCCAAGCCCTTCGCCTGGTCGGGCGCCTTCGGCATCATGGTCACGGTCATCTGGCTCTACCTCGAGCTGCTGCGCATCCTCGCCATCGCACGCGACTAGCGAGCGGATGCCGCGAGGCTGACGAATCACGCGAACGGGCCGTCCTCCGCAGGCGGCCCGTTCGTCGTCTCAGGCGGTGACGGCCTCCGCCGCCTTGCGCTCGAGCACCGCGCGCTCGCGCAGGTTGCCGCATCGTGCCGCGGCCTCCAGGAACTCCGCCCGGGCCTCATCGCCCCGCCCGAGCCGCGCGAGCAGCTCGCCGCGCACGCTCGGCAGCAGGTGCGTGGCGCGCAGGGCCCCGGATGCCGCGAGGTCGTCGACCATCCGCAGCGCCGTCGCGGGCCCCTCGGCCATCGACACCGCGACCGCGCGGTTCAGCTCGACCACCGGTGATGGTGCGATCCGGCCGAGCGCCTCGTACAGCAGCACGATCCGCTCCCAGTCGGTGTCGTCGACCGACGCAGCCACGTCGTGGCACTCGGCGATCGCCGCCTGCAGGCCGTACGCGCCACGGCCGCGGCCGGTCGCGTCGGCCCGTGCGAGCGCGGCGCGACCGCGCGCGATCGCGCTGCGGTCCCAGCGGCTCCGGTCCTGGTCGGCGAGCAGCACGGGCGCGCCGTCGGCGGTCACGCGCGCCGGGAACCGGGCCGCGGTGAACTCCATCAGCGCGACGAGCCCGTGCGCCTCGGGTTCCCCGGGCACCAGCTCGGCGACCATCCGCGCGAGCCGCAGGGCCTCGCGGCCGAGCTCCGGCCGCAGCAGCTCCTCGCCCGAGCTCGCCGAGTGCGCCTCGTTGAAGATCAGGTACAGCACGCCGAGCACCGAGCCGAGCCGGTCGGCGAACTCGTCGCGCTCGGGCACCGCGAACGGCACGTGCGCGGCCCCGAGCGTCTTCTTGGCGCGCACGATGCGCTGCTGCACGGTCGCGACCGGCACCACGAACGCCCGCGCGATCTCCTCGGTGGTGAGGCCGCCGACCACGCGGAGCGTGAGCGCGACGCGCGCCTCGCGCGAGAGCACCGGGTGGCACGCGGTGAACACGAGCCGCAGCACGTCGTCGTCGATCCGGTCGGGGTCGTAGCCCGGGGCATCCGCCTGCTGCTCGAGGTCGCGGGCCAGCGCGCGGTACCGCTCGTCGAGCCGCTCGCGCCGGCGCCACGTGTCGATCAGCCGGCGCTTCGCGGTCGTCGTGAGCCAAGCCCCGCCGTTGCGCGGGACGCCCTGCCGGGGCCACTGCTCGAGCGCCTCGACGAACGCCTCCTGCGCCAGCTCCTCGGCGAGGTCGAAGTCGCCCGACATGCGCGTGAGCGTCGCGACGACGTGCGCCGACTCGATGCGCCAGACGGCCGCGACCGCGCGGCGCACCGCTGCCTCGTCGGGCGGGCGCCGCGACGTCGCATCCGTCATCTGCGCTTCACCGCCGGCTCAGCGGCATCCGCTCAGTTCGTGCCGAGCTGCTCGCGCCACTCGGACTCCTTCTGGATCCACTCGTTGTCGGCGGGGAAGTCGTCCTCGCCGGTCACGCGGCGCACCTCGAGCTTCGAGCCGGGGCCCAGCGGGCAGCGCTTCGCCCACTCCGCGGCCTCCTCCTTCGACGACACCTCGAGGATCCAGAAGCCGTTGAACAGCTCCTTCACCTCACCGTACGGGCCGTCGGTCACGAGCGGCGGATCGGCGTCGAAGTCGACCACGAAGCCCTCGTCCGCCTCGGACAGGCCTTCGCCGCCCACCATCACGCCGGCCTTCATGAGCTGCTCGTTGTAGGCGCCCATCCGTGCGATCACCTCGTCGAACGGGATGTCCTTGTAGGCCTCGACCGCGCGCTCGTCGGCACGCATGATCAGCATGTACTTCATGGTTCCCTCCCGGGTGCAGGGGTCGCATCTCGACCCTCTCACCACAGACGTCGAACGGGAAGGGGCCGGATCGACATCGTGCGCCGTGGAATTCGGATGGATTTCCGACTGGTCGGCGACTAGTCTGAACTCATGACGAGCATCGGCGCCTACGAGGCCAAGACGCACCTGCCCGCGCTGCTCGAGCGTGCCGCGCGCGGCGAGGAGATCACCATCACACGCCACGGCACGCCTGTGGCGCGGCTGGTGTCGGCCGAGCCCGCGACCACGCCCGTCGCCGAGACGATCGCGGCGCTGCGCGCGGCCCGAGCGGGCACGCGCCTCGACGCCGACGTGCGCGAACTGATCGAGGAGGGCAGGGCGTGACGGGACCGTTCGTGGTCGACGCGTCGGTCAGCCTGGCCTGGTGCTTCGACGACGAGGCGAGCGATGAGTCCGAGGCCCTGCTCGACCGCCTCGGCGCGTCCGGCGGCCTGGTTCCGGTCATCTGGGAGTACGAGACCGCGAACGTCCTGGCCATCGCCGAGCGTCGCGCGCGGATCACCGAGGCCGAGGCGTCGCGGCGATCCAGGCTCCTGTACGGCCTGCCGATCCACATCGTGCGCGACCTGGACCCGGGTGCGCTGCTCCACGCCGCGCGCCGACACGACCTGACCGCGTACGACGCCGCCTACCTCGTGCTCGCCGAGCGCGAGGGCGTGCCGCTCGCGACGCGCGACCGAGCGCTCGCGAGCGCCGCCGAGGCGGCAGGGGTCGAGATCCTCCCGGCCTGAGACGAACCGGCGCCGGCTACTCCCACTCGATGGTGCCGGGCGGCTTCGACGTGATGTCGACCGTGACGCGGTTGACGTCGGGCACCTCGTTGGTGATGCGGTTCGAGATCTTCGCGAGCACGTCGTAGGGCACTCGGGTCCAGTCCGCGGTCATGGCGTCCTCGCTCGAGACGGGGCGCAGCACGATCGGATGCCCGTAGGTGCGCCCGTCGCCCTGCACGCCCACCGAACGCACGTCGGCCAGCAGCACCACCGGGCACTGCCAGATCTCGGCGTCGAGGCCCGCGGCCGACAGCTCGGCGCGCACGATCGCGTCGGCCTCGCGCAGGATCGCGAGGCGCTCCGCAGTGACCTCGCCGACGATGCGGATGCCGAGGCCCGGGCCGGGGAACGGCTGGCGGCCGACGATGACCTCGGGCAGGCCGAGCTCGCGGCCGATCGCGCGGACCTCGTCCTTGAACAGGGTGCGCAGCGGCTCGACGAGCTCGAACTGCAGGTCGTCCGGCAGGCCGCCGACGTTGTGGTGGCTCTTGATGTTCGCGGTGCCCGAGCCGCCGCCCGACTCGACGACGTCGGGGTAGAGCGTGCCCTGCACGAGGAACCGGATCGGCTCACCGGCATCCGCCGCCTCGGCCACCAGGTCGCGCTCGGCCTGCTCGAAGGTGCGGATGAACTCGCGCCCGATGATCTTGCGCTTCTCCTCGGGGTCGCTGACGCCCGCGAGCGCGCCGAGGAACCGCTCGGACGCGTCGACCGTGACGATGCGCACGCCGGTGGACTTCGCGTAGTCCTCCTCCACCTGGCGGCGCTCGTCCTTGCGGAGCAGCCCGTGGTCGACGAACACGCAGGTGAGCTGGTCGCCCACGGCCTCGTGCACGAGCGCCGCGGCGACGGCCGAGTCGACCCCGCCCGAGAGCCCGCAGATGACCTTCGCGCTGCCGATCTGGGCGCGGATGCGCTCGACCTGCTCGGCGATGACGTTGTCGGCGTTCCAGTCGTCGGGGATGCCCGCGGCGCGGTGCAGGAAGTTCTCGATGACGCGCTGGCCGAACTCGGAGTGCTTGACCTCGGGGTGCCACTGCACGCCGTAGAAGCCGAGCTCGTCGCTCGCGAACGCGGCGACGGGCGTGGAGTCGGTCGACGCGAGCACGTCGAAGCCGTCGGGCGCGACCGCGACCGAGTCGCCGTGGCTCATCCACACGGTCTGGTGCTCGGGCTGCCCGTCGAGCAGCGCGTTGCCGTCGTCGGTGCGCGCGGTGACCGGCGTCGAGCCGTACTCGCGGTGGCCGGTGTGCGCGACCTCGCCGCCGAGCTGCTTGGCCATGACCTGGAAGCCGTAGCAGATGCCGAGCGTCGGCACCCCGAGCTGCAGGATGCCCTCGTCGAGCGACGGCGCACCCTCGGCGTACACCGAGCTCGGGCCGCCCGAGAGCACGATGCCCACGGGGTTCTTCGCGGCGACCTCCTCGGCGGTGATGGTGTGCGGCACGATCTCCGAGTAGACGGATGCCTCGCGCACGCGCCGCGCGATCAGCTGCGCGTACTGCGCGCCGAAGTCGACCACGAGCACGGGTCGCTGCGCGGTGCCCGCCCCGACCTCCTCGGCCGGCGCCTCGCTCACGCGCTCGCTCCCGCCGGTGCGGCGGCGGGCTCGGCGTCACGCGCCTCGCGCTCGGCGAGGTAGGCGGTGACCTCGCGGCCCACGCGCGCCTCGAGGAAGAACGACAGGAACGGCACGATGCCGCCGGACGCGATGAGCAGGAACTTCCAGAACGGCCAGCGCATGAGGCTCCAGAGGCGGAAGTCGCTGAACAGGTAGACGACGTAGAACCAGCCGTGCACCATCAGGATGCCGGTGGAGAGGTTCACCGCGGTCACCGCGTCGCTCGGCACGAAGGCCAGGAAGCCCTGCGGGCCGGCGAGCTCGAGCTCCAGCCCGAACCCGTACTTCATGACCATCTCGCCGACGAGCGCGAGCAGCAGCACGCCGGTAATGACCGAGCAGACCTGGTAGAAGCGGAGCGCGCCGCGGATGCGCGGCAGATCGGCGGACTTCGGCTCGAGGGGCATGCGTCGATTCTACGCGGGCGGCGCCTCGGAATCGGCCGAGTCCGCGCCCTGCTCGGCCTCCTCGCGCTCGCGCTCGACCGCGTCGCGCACGAGGCGGTACCAGAGGTAGACGGCGAAGCCCGCGAACACCGCCCACTCGAGCGCGTAGAAGACGTTCAGCCAGTTCAGCTCGCGCTCCTGCTCGGGCGCGGGCGCGTCGATCGCGGTGAGGCCCAGGTCGGATGCCGCGTCGGGCACGATCACGTAGGCGAAGTACACCGGGCGGTCGTCGAAGTCGCCCCACACGTTGATGAGCTGCGCCACCGCGAGCGTCGACATCGCCTGCGGGTCGCCGTCCTCGTCGGGCACCTCCGGCGCCTCGCTCGGCACGAACCTGCCCTCGATGCGGCCCGGGTCGTAGTCGCCGGCGTCGACGCGGGCCGCCACGGCCTCGGCGGTCTCGACATCGGGCGCCCAGCCCAGCGCGAGCGGGATGCCCGCGGGGATGCCGTCGCCCGTGACCTCGGCGTGCGCGACGACCCAGTAGCCCGCCTCGCCCTCGTGCAGGCGGCCCTCGAGGAGCACCGTGTCGCCCGCGACCACGTCGGCGTCGAACGCGACCATCTGGCCGGTCGAGGCCTCGGTCGTGGGCCCGTCGGGCTCGGCGACGTCGGCCAGGGGCTGCACGTCCTCGGTCGGGCGCTCGACGACGCGGCCCTGCTCCACCGCGCGCTCCACCTGCCACTGGCCGAGCAGTGCGAACGCGGCGGCGATCGCCAGCGCGAGCATCAGCGCGAGCAGCCACTGGGGGCGCAGCATCATCCGGAGCATCAGCCGGAGAGTCTACCCGCGCCGGGCTGGGAACCGGATGCCCGAACAGGGACGCCCGAGCAGGGCGGGACCCGACGCCGGTCAGTCGGCGTTGACGATGTCGGGGGCCTCGCGGCGCACCCGGTCGGCCGAGGCGTCGTCGGGCTGCTGCTGCGAGGCGATCTCCGCCTCCACGCGCTGCAGGTAACGGTCCACCTCGAGTTGCTCCCGCGCCTCGTCCCAGCCGTGGACGCGACCCATCAGCCTCGCGGCAACGGGCGCGGCGGAGACCCCGCGGTCCCAGGCCTCGATCGAGATGCGGGTGCGGCGGGCCAGCACGTCGTCGAGGTGCAGCGCGCCCTCGTGCGACGCCGCGTACACGACCTCGGCGCCGATGTAGTCGTCGGCACCCGGCAGCGGCTCGACCAGTTCCGGGTCGTCGCGGATCAGGTCGAGCAGCTCGTCGGTGAGCGTGCCGTACCGGTTCAGCAGGTGCTCGATGCGCACCTTGTGCACGCCGAAGGCCCGTGCCAGCTTGCCGCGCTTGTTCCAGGCGGCCCGGTACCCCTCGGCCCCGAGCAGCGGGATGTCCTCGGTGGTCGAGGCCGGCACGCGACCGTCGAGCGCGTCGGCCGCCGCGTCGATGGCGTCCTTCGCCATCACCCGGTACGTGGTCCACTTGCCGCCCGCGATCACGACCAGGCCGGGCACCGTGTGCGCGACGAGGTGCTCGCGGGAGAGCTTCGAGGTCTCATCGGACTCGCCCGCGAGCAGCGGGCGCAGCCCGGCGAACACGCCCTCGACGTCGGCGCGGGTGAGCGGGATCGCGAGCACCTGGTTGACGCGCTCCAGCAGGTAGTCGATGTCGGCGGCGGTCGCGGCCGGATGCGCCTTGTCGAGGTTCCAGTCGGTGTCGGTCGTGCCGACCAGCCAGTGCCTGCCCCACGGGATGACGAAGAGCACGCTCTTCTCGGTGCGCAGCAGCAGGCCCATGGTCGACTGGAACCGGTCGCGCGGCACCACGAGGTGCACGCCCTTCGACGCACGGACCTTGAACGTGCCGCGCTCGCCGACCATGCGCTGGGTGTCGTCGGTCCACACGCCGGTCGCGTTGACGACCTGGCGGGCGCGCACCTCGAACTCCTCGTCGGTCTGCAGGTCGCGTGCACGCACTCCCACCACGCGCTCCCCCACCTTGAGGAACCCGATGACCTTGACCCGGCTCGCGACGTGCGCGCCGTAGAACGAGGCGGTACGCGCGAGCGAGGCCACGTACCGCGCGTCGTCGACCTGCGCGTCGTAGTACGTGATGCCCCCGATCAGGGCGTCGCGCGCGAGCGACGGCATCGACTTCTGCACCTGCCGCTTCGAGAGATGGCGGTGGTGCGGCACCCCGGGCGGGCGGCCGCCCGAGTAGCTGAAGAGGTCGTAGAGCAGCATGCCGGCGCCCACGTAGAGCCGCTCGAACACCGGCCGCGTGAGCGGGTAGAGGAACCGCACGGGCTTGACGAGGTGCGGGGCGAGCCGCTGCAGCAGCAGCCCGCGCTCGATCAGGGCCTCGCGCACGAGCCGGAAGTCGAGCTGCTCGAGGTAGCGGATGCCGCCGTGCACGAGCTTCGACGACCGGCTCGAGGTGCCGGACGCCCAGTCCCGCGCCTCGAGCAGGCCCACGCTGAGGCCGCGCGTCACCGCGTCGAGCGCAGCGCCGGTGCCGACGATGCCCCCGCCGATGACGAGGACGTCGACCTCCTTCGCGCGCAATCGCGTGAGCGCGGCATCCCGCTCGGCCGGCCCCAGCCGGTTCGATCTCGCGACCGTCCTGCGATCCCCCATGGCCTCTACGCTAGTCCGCGCCGATCGTGCGGGCGCCGGACTCGCGGGGTTCGCTCAGGGGCGACGGGCGAGGGTCACTGCAGCCCGTAGGGCGCCGCGACGACCTCGACGCGCTGGAACTCCTTCAGGTCGGAGTAGCCGGTCGTGGCCATCGACTTGCGCAGCGCGCCGATCAGGTTCGCGGTGCCCTCGGCCGCCGTCGCCGGCCCGTAGAGCACCTCCTCGAGCGGCGCGATCTGGCCGACGTGCACGCGCTTGCCGCGCGGGAGCTTGGGGTGGTGCGCCTCGGCGCCCCAGTGGAACCCGCCGCCCGGGGCATCCGTCGCCCTCGCCAGCGCCGAGCCCAGCATGACGGCGTCGGCTCCGCACGCGACGGCCTTCACGATGTCGCCCGAGTGCCCGAGCCCGCCGTCGGCGATGACGTGCACGTAGCGCCCGCCCGACTCGTCGAGGTAGTCGCGACGCGCACCGGCGACGTCGGCCACCGCGGTCGCCATCGGGGCGTGGATGCCGAGCGCGGCGCGGGTGGTCGACGCGGCCCCGCCGCCGAAGCCGACGAGCACGCCGGCAGCGCCGGTGCGCATGAGGTGGAGGGCCGCGGTGTAGGTGGCCGCGCCGCCCACGATGACGGGCACGTCGAGCTCGTAGATGAACTTCTTCAGGTTGAGCGGCTCGTCGCCCTTCGACACGTGCTCGGCCGAGACCGTCGTGCCGCGGATGACGAAGAGGTCGACGCCGGCCGCGACGACGGTCTCGTACAGCTCCTGCGTGCGCTGCGGCGACAGGGCACCCGCGACCGTGACGCCCGCGGCGCGGATCTCGGCCAGGCGGGCCGTCACGAGCTCGGGCTTGATGGGCTCCGAGTAGATCTGCTGCATCCGCGCCGTGGCCGTCTCGGGCGGCAGCGACCGGATCTCGGCGAGCAGCGGCGCCGGGTCCTCGTACCGGGTCCACAGGCCCTCGAGGTCGAGCACGCCGAGGCCGCCCAGCTGGCCGATCATGATCGCGGTCGTCGGCGAGACCACCGAGTCCATGGGGGCGGCGAGGATCGGGATGTCGAACTGGTAGGCGTCGATGGTCCACGAGACCGAGACGTCCTCGGGGTTGCGCGTGCGACGGCTCGGCACGATCGCGACGTCGTCGAACGCGTACACGCGGCGGCCGCGCTTGGCACGGCCGATCTCGATCTCCTGGGTCACGGATCAACCCTAGCGAACGGCTGCGACGCGACCGCCGAGGCGGGGCCGGTCGCGCGCGGTGCGCTCCCGGTCGCGCCCCCTACTTCCGGTAGTTCGGCGCCTCGACGACGATCTGCACGTCGTGCGGGTGCGACTCCTTGAGCCCGGCCGGCGTGATGCGCACGAACTTGCCCTGCGCCTTCAGCTCCGGGATGGTGCGCGCACCGACGTAGAACATGGACTGCCGCAGCCCGCCGACGAGCTGGTACGCGACCGCCGAGAGCGGTCCCCGGTACGGCACCTGCCCCTCGATGCCCTCGGGGATCAGCTTGTCGTCGTTGGGCACGTCGGCCTGGAAGTAGCGGTCCTTCGAGTACGAGGTCTTCTCGCCGCGGGTCTGGAGCGCGCCGAGCGACCCCATGCCGCGGTACTGCTTGAACTGCTTGCCGTTGACGAAGATCAGCTCGCCCGGGCTCTCGGCCGT
Organism: Agromyces rhizosphaerae; assembly: GCF_027925245.1. Taxonomy (NCBI): domain Bacteria; kingdom Bacillati; phylum Actinomycetota; class Actinomycetes; order Micrococcales; family Microbacteriaceae; genus Agromyces; species Agromyces rhizosphaerae. Next base: position 2,390,222 of record NZ_BSDP01000001.1, on the reverse strand, counting down.
GCCGGCGAGCAGCGACCCGAGCATCACGGTGTCGGCGCCCGCGACGAGCGCCTTCGCGATGTCGCCCGAGTACTGCAGGCCGCCGTCGGCGATGAGCGGCACGCCGGCCTGGCGGGCGGCGAGCGAGGCCTCGTAGACGGCGGTGACCTGCGGCACCCCGACGCCCGCGACCACGCGCGTGGTGCAGATCGAGCCGGGGCCGACGCCGACCTTCACGGCGTCCGCGCCGGCGTCGATGATCGCCTGCGCGCCGGCGCGCGTGGCGACGTTGCCGCCGATCACGTCGATGTCGGCGAACGCCGGGTCGGCCTTCAGCTTCGAGATGATCTCGAGCACGCCGCGGCTCTGGCCGTTCGCGGTGTCGACGACGAGCACGTCGACGCCCGCGTCGCGCAGCCTGCCGGCGCGCTCCCACGCGTCGCCGAAGAACCCGATCGCGGCGCCGACGCGGAGCCGGCCCTCCGCGTCCTTGGTCGCGTGCGGGTACTTCTCCGACTTGTCGAAGTCCTTGACGGTGATGAGGCCCGTCAGGCGCCCGTCGGCGTCGATCAGGGGCAGCTTCTCGATCTTGTGCTGCGCGAAGATCGCCACGGCGTCGTCGGGGTCGATGCCGACCCGGCCGGTGATGAGCGGCGCCTTGGTCATGACGTCGCGCACGCGCGCGGTCGGCTTCTCGAAGTCGGAGACGAAGCGCATGTCGCGGTTCGTGATGATGCCGACCAGGATGCCGTCGTCGTCGATCACCGGGAGGCCCGAGACGCGGTAGCGGCCGCACATCGCGTCGACCTCGGCCACCGTGGCGTCCGGATGGGTCGTGACCGGGTTCGTGATCATGCCCGACTCGGAGCGCTTGACCTGGTCGACCTGCTGCGCCTGGTCCTCGATGGAGAGGTTGCGGTGCAGGATGCCGATGCCGCCCTCGCGCGCCATGGCGATCGCCATGCGCTGCTCGGTGACGGTGTCCATCGCCGACGAGAGCAGCGGCGTGGCCACCTCGATCCGGCGGGTGAGGCGCGAGGTCGTGTCCGCCTCGCTCGGGATGACGTCGGTCTGCCCGGGCAGCAGCAGCACGTCGTCGTAGGTGAGTCCCGTGAAACCGAACGGATCGGCCTGCTCGTCCATGTGGTCCTTTCGCGAGCGCCAGAGAGGGGACCCGCGAGCGTCGTGGGCGCGCGAGTATACCCATGGTAAGCGAGTTTGCGAGCCCGACATTCCCCCATAACAATCGGGCACCAGTGCCGTCCTGCGGAAACACCTAGGACATAATCAGCACGTACTGTCGTCATCGCAGCCGGCAGTAGCAGACCGGATCCCGACCGGCCACCGGCGCGGGTCCCCATGGAGGTGCAGTGGAACCGACTCTGTCAGCGACCAGACCCTGGTCCGGTCGCATACTGGCCATTCTCGGCATACTCTTCGCCGCACTCACACTCGCGGTGATGGCGCCGGCTCCCGCCTCGGCGGAGGAGAGCCAGGACGACCTGGTCGAGGAGGTCGAGGAGGAGTACACCCTCTTCTTCCGCGGCAACGTCCAGTACGAGGGCGAGCCGCTCGCCGACGTCGTGATCACGATCGAGGGCCCCGGCGGGTTCAGTTCGACCGTGCAGACCGACGCCGACGGCCGCTGGGAGGTCGGCGTCCCCGAGAAGGTGGTCTACACCGTCACGCTCGACGAGGAGACGCTCCCCGAGGGCGTCATCGTCGCGGAGGGCGGCGCGACTCGCGAGGCGGAGTTTGGCCAGACCAGCAACGCCTCGGTCAACTTCTTCCTCGGCGAGGGCCAGCGCGTCACCCAGAACATCTGGAGCCAGGTGCTCGACCGCGCGGTCACGGGCCTCAACTTCGGCCTGCTGCTCGCGCTCGCATCGATCGGCCTCTCGCTCATCTTCGGCACGACCGGGCTGTCGAACTTCGCGCACGCGGAGATGGTCACGTTCGGCGCGCTGATCATGCTGACGTTCTCGGTCTACCTCGGGTGGCCGGTGTGGATCGCGATCATCCTGTCGCTCGTCCTCAGCGCGGCGCTCGGCTGGGTGCTCGACGCCGGCCTGTGGAAACCGCTCCGAAGGCGCGGCGTGGCGATCGTGCCGCTGATGATCGTCTCGATCGGCCTCTCGCTGGCGATGCGATACACGTACCAGCTGTTCTACGGCGGCACGACCCAGCAGCTCCCGGGCGCGACGATCCCACCGACGATCATCCTCGGGCCGATCTCGCTGTCGTGGATCGACGTGCTCAGCATGGGCGTGAGCGTCGTCGCGCTGCTCGCGTTCGGCTACTTCCTGACCCGCACCCGCATCGGCAAGGCGACCCGCGCGGTCTCCGACAACCCGAGCCTCGCGTCCGCCAGCGGCATCGACGTCGACCGGGTCATCCGCATCGTCTGGATCCTCGGCGCGCTGCTCGCCGGCATCAGCGGCATCCTCTTCGCCTACTACCGTCCGGGCGTCAGCTGGGACATGGGCTTCCAGCTCCTGCTGCTGATCTTCGCGGCGGTCACGCTGGGCGGCCTCGGCACCGCGTTCGGCGCGCTCGTCGGCTCGCTGATCGTCGGCCTGTTCGTCGAGCTGTCGACGCTCTGGCTGCCGAGCGACCTGAAGTACGTCGGCGCGCTGGTGGTGCTCATCCTGGTGCTGCTGTTCCGGCCACAGGGCATCCTGGGCCGTCGAGAGAGAATCGGATAGGAGGGGCCAGACATGCTCGACTGGGGAGCCATCTTCGGCAATGCCGCACTGGAATTCATCAGCCCGACCACCGCGGCGTACGCGCTCGCGGCTCTGGGCCTCGCCGTCCACTTCGGCTACACCGGCCTGCTGAACTTCGGTCAGGCCGGGTTCATGGCCATCGGCGCCTACGGCTACGCGCTCTCGGCGCTGCGCTTCGGGCTGCCGATCTGGGCCTGCGTGCTCATCGGCATCGGCGCATCCGTCATCTTCGCCCTGATCCTCGGTATCCCGACGCTGCGACTGCGCGCCGACTACCTCGCGATCGTGACGATCGCGGCCGCCGAGATCGTCAGGCTGCTGTTCACGACCAACGAGTTCGACGCCTTCACGGGCTCCGCGAGCGGCCTCTCGGCCTTCCAGCGCGACCTGGAGGCCCTGAACCCGCTGCCGGACGGCTCGTACGGGTTCGGCCCGTGGAACTTCAGCGACCGCACCTGGTTCTTCCTCATGATCGCGTGGGTGGTCGTGGCGCTCTGCGCGCTGCTCACCTGGATGCTCATGCGCAGCCCGTGGGGCCGCGTCATCAAGGGCATCCGCGAGGACGAGGACGCCGTGCGCTCGCTCGGCAAGAACGTCTACTCGTACAAGATGCAGAGCCTCATCCTCGGTGGCGTCTTCGGCACCCTGGCGGGCATGCTCTTCGTGTTCCCCCGCGCGGTCGTGCCGAGCTACTTCCAGCCGACGCTGACGTTCTTCATCTACGCGATCCTGCTGCTCGGCGGCGCGGCCACGATCCTCGGGCCGATCGTCGGCTCGATGGTCTTCTGGGTGCTGCTGTCGTTCTTCTCCGGCTTCGTCGCCCGTGCGGTCGCGGCCGGCTGGTTCCCGTTCATGACCCAGGTGCAGGCCGGGCAGCTCCGGTTCATCCTCGTGGGCGTGGCGATCATCCTGATCGTCGTGTTCATGCCACAGGGCATACTCGGCAACAAGAAGGAGTTGGCCTTTGTCAAGTGACACCGTTCCCTCGAAGCGCCCCGAGAAGACGACCGGGCTGCACGTCGGCGATCCCGCGCCGGGTGTGAAGAAGGTCGATCCGATCCTCGTCGCCGACCACGTGAAGCGCACCTTCGGCGGCCTCACCGCGGTCGACGTCGAGCACGTCGAGATCCCGCGCAACGCCATCACGGCCCTCATCGGGCCGAACGGTGCGGGCAAGACGACCTTCTTCAACCTGCTCACCGGCTTCGACCGGCCCGACACGGGCACCTGGGAGTTCGACGGGCGCCCGCTCGCGCACGTCCCGGCCTACCGGGTCGCGCGCATGGGGCTCATCCGCACCTTCCAGCTGACCAAGTCGCTGGGCCTGCTGACCGTCATGGACAACATGAAGCTCGGCGCGAAGGGCCAGTCGGGCGAGAACTTCTTCCGCGCACTCCTGCCGTTCCTCTGGAGCGGCGAGGAGAAGGCGAACGAGGAGAAGGCGCTCGACCTGCTCACCCGGTTCAAGCTCGACGCCAAGAAGGACGACTACGCGGCCAGCCTCTCCGGCGGCCAGCGGAAGCTGCTCGAGATGGCGCGCGCGCTCATGAGCGACCCCACGCTCGTCATGCTCGACGAGCCGATGGCGGGCGTGAACCCGGCGCTCACGCAGTCGCTGCTCGACCACATCCTCGACCTCAAGGCCCAGGGCATGACCGTGCTGTTCGTCGAGCACGACATGCACATGGTGCGCCACATCGCGGACTGGGTCATCGTCATGGCCGAGGGACGCGTGGTCGCCGAGGGCGACCCGCACGAGGTCATGCAGAACCCGGCCGTGATCGACGCCTACCTGGGCAGCCACCACGACAGCGACCTCGGCGAGACCGAGACCGAGCACGTCACGGCGATGAAGGAGCTCATCGATGACGAACAGTGAACCCAGCGCCGCGCCGGTGATGGAGCCCGAGCGCGAGATGGTCGTCGACGTCCGCGGCGTCACCGCGGGCTACCTGCCGGGCGTGAACATCCTGAACGACTGCTCCCTGCAGGCCCGCGACGGCGAGCTCATCGGCATCATCGGCCCGAACGGTGCCGGCAAGTCGACGCTGCTCAAGTCGATCTTCGGGCTCGTGAAGGTGCGCGATGGCGGCATCTACCTCCGCGGCGAGGAGATCACCAACCTCAAGGCGAACAAGCTCGTCGCCAAGGGTGTGGGCTTCGTGCCGCAGACGAACAACGTCTTCCCGACGCTCACCATCCAGGAGAACCTCGAGATGGGCGTCTTCCAGCGCCCGAAGGACCTCAAGCACCGCCTCGAGTTCGTGGTCGACATCTTCCCCGAACTCGGCAAGCGCCTCGCGCAGCGCGCGGGCTCGCTGTCGGGCGGCGAGCGGCAGATGGTCGCCATGTCGCGCGCGCTCATGATGGGCCCGCACGTCCTGCTGCTCGACGAGCCGTCGGCCGGTCTCTCCCCCGTGCGCCAGGACGAGGCGTTCCTGCGCGTCAAGGAGATCAACCGCGCGGGCGTCACCACGATCATGGTCGAGCAGAACGCCCGCCGCTGCCTGCAGATCTGCGACCGCGGCTACGTGCTCGACCAGGGCCACGACGCCTACACGGGCACCGGGCGCGAGCTGCTGAACGACCCCAAGGTCATCGGCCTCTACCTCGGCACGCTCGGCCAGGAGGAGTAGCCGGGTCCCTCCGACACGACCTCGACGAGCGGGGCGGATGCCACGGGCATCCGCCCCGCTCTCGTCGCTCCGCACGCACGCGTCGTCCCCGTCCCGTCCAGGCGCCTCCCCTGCGAAACAGGGTGCTTTTCAGGAGCCGTCCGAGGGCCGACGGTGCATCGCTGCGCCGACCGGGCTCCCGACAGCATGATCGCGCGCCACCGTCATTGATGCGCACCGATGCTCCGCGGCCGCTCCGCCGGCTCCTGAAAAGCGCCCGCCACACCGTGGGGTCGACAGCGGGTACGACGAAGGGCCCCGGCCGAAGCCGGGGCCCTTCGCCTGCGCGTCAGCTCCGAGGAGCGTCAGCAGTGGAGACTATCCGTCGCCGATGCGCTCGTAGGTACCGTCGTCCAGGTACTGGAAGATACCGATGGTCGCCTCGGTCGGGTCACCGTGCTCGTCGAACGTGATCGGGCCCGAAGGACCGTCGTAGTCGATCTGCTCGCCCTCGCTGAGGAGCGCGGCGGCGTCGGCGAACGTGGTGACGACCTCGCCGTCACCCGAGCCGCCCGACACCTGCTGCAGGTACGACGCAATGTCGGCACCGTCGGTGCTGTTCGCGGCGTAGGCCGCGAGCGCCAGCAGGATGACCGCGTCGTAGGACTCAGCCGCGTAGCTGAAGTCCGTCAGCGAGTCGTCGATCGAGAGCAGGTTGTCGGTGAAGTCACCGAGCGTGCTCACGTCGAGACCGGGCAGGGTGCCCTTGGCGCCCGTGACGAGGCCCGGGGCGAAGTCCGCACTGTAGTCGGCCAGGTTGCCGTCCACGAAGTACAGCTTGTCGCCGGGGAAGCCCTCGCCGACCAGCGCCGGCGTGACGATCTTCGCCTGGTCGAACGTGATCAGCGCGATCGCGTCCGGGTTCGCGGCGGTGACGCCGGCGATCTGCGAGTCGAAGTTCGAGTCGCCCTCGTTGAAGAGCTCCTCGGCGACGACCTCGCCGCCAGCGGCCTCGAACGCGGTCTTGGTGAACTCCGCCAGGCCGGTGCCGTACGGGTCGTTCAGCACGATCATGCCGAGGGTGGCGTTGCCGTCCGACGCGATCAGGTTGCCGAGCACCTCGCCCTGGAGCGTGTCCGACGGAGCGGTGCGCCAGTAGAGGTTGTCGTCGTCGTACTCGGTGAAGTCGGCCGAGGTGTTGGCCGGCGAGAACTGCACGACGCCGGCGGCCACGATCTGGTCGATGACGGTCTTCGAGACGCCCGACGAGGCGGCGCCGACGATGCCCGAGACGTCCTGCGAGAGGAGGTCGGTCACCGAGACGGTCGCGGTGTCGGTGGTGGTGTCACCGGAGTCGCGGTAGACCACGTCCACGGTGATGCCGAGGTCGGCGTCGTTGATCTCCTGCGCGGCGAGGGCCACGCCGGCCTCCTCGGGCGGGCCGAGGAACGCGAGCGCACCCGACTGCGGGAGGATCGTACCGATCTTCAGGGTGAGGTCACGCTCGCCGGGCTCGATCGGCAGGGCGTCGCCGGAGGCGGCAGCCTCGTCGGACTCGGTGGGCTCGGTCGTCTCACCCGAACTGCACGCGGTGAGGAGGAGGGCGGATACACCCGCAAGGGCGATCCCCGTCCAGGCCGCGCGAGCCGAGCGCTTGGCCGAGGCCTTCGCGATTACGCTCATCATGCTCCTAGGGACTGAAGGACACTGTTTGGTGCGGCACCCAGACGGGTGCCGTGCGTTCACAGTAGTCAGGCCCGTGAGACGGGAACAAGTCAGGGCGATCACAACCATGTAACACCGGATGAATCGTTACGTGGGCGTCATAAACGCCCCCCGAACGACGCGAATCTGCGCTCCGGGCAACATTCACGCAACGATCGTGAGGCGCTCAGAGCGGCCCCACGGGCGCTTCCGGGGCATCCCGGTCCTCCGATGCGGCGAGGGCCCGGCGGGCCCTCCTGTCGCGTCCTGCGGCCCGTGCGAGGTCCGCCAGCAGCACGCCGATCGCGATCCAGACGAGCGCGAATCCGATCCATCGCTCGAGCGGCATGGGCTCGCCGAGCACCGCGACGCCGACGATGAACTGCAGCACGGGCGCGAGGTACTGGATGAAGCCCATCGACACCAGCGGCAGCCGCCGCGATCCCGCCGCGAACGCGAGCAGCGGCACGGCCGTGACCGCCCCCGCGCAGAGCAGGAGCAGCGCGTGCCAGGGCCCGGCCGTGCCGAGCGTGAGCCCGGAGGTGACGGCGACGACCACGAGCTGCACGAGCGCGACCGGCGCGAGCCACGCGGTCTCGAGGGTGAGCCCGGCCACCGCGTCGACGCGCGCGCCGACGCGCTTCTTGATGAGGCCGTAGAGGCCGAACGAGAAGGCGAGCACGAGCGCGATCCACGGCGGGCCGCCGTGTGCGACCGTGAGCACCACGACCGCGACGAACGAGATCCCCACGGCGACCCACTGGAGCACGCGGAGCCGCTCCCCCAGCACGAGCACGCCGAGGAACACCGTGACGATCGGGTTGATGAAGTAGCCGAGCGAGGTCTCGACCACCCGGCCGGTCGCCGTGGCGTAGACGTAGGTCTGCCAGTTCACGTAGATGAGGGCGCCGGCGGCGGCCATGACGAACATCACCCGGCGGTCGCGCACGAGCACGCCGAGCGCTCGCCACGCCCGCCCGACCGTGAGCAGGATCGCGCAGAACCCGAGCGAGAGGAGCACGCGCCAGGCCACGATCTCGAACGGTCCGGTGGGCGCGAGCGCGAGGAAGTACAGGGGGAGGACGCCCCACAGCCCGTATGCCGTGAACGCGTAGGCGAAGCCCGCCCGGCGCGAGCCGGCGGGGGCGTCGACCGTCGCGCGCGACGCGCGCCGTGGAGAGTCGGTCACCGCTCGATGCTACGCCGCACCCGGCACGACCGCGCTCCACGCCCCGGAGATGACGAACGGCCCGCTCGCGCGAGGCGAGCGGGCCGTTCGTGAGGTGCGGATGCGACTAGCGCACGACCACCGCGAGCACGTCGCGGGCCGAGAGCACCAGGTAGTCCTGGCCGCCGAACTTGACCTCGGTTCCGCCGTACTTCGAGTAGATCACCTTGTCGCCGACTGCGACGTCGAGCGGGACGCGGTTGCCGTTGTCGTCGATGCGGCCCGGGCCGACCGCGACGACCTCGCCCTCCTGGGGCTTCTCCTTCGCGGTGTCCGGGATGACGAGACCCGAAGCGGTGGTCTGCTCCGCTTCGACCTGCTGGATGACGATGCGATCCTCGAGCGGCTTGATGGAGACCGACACGGTTGACCTCTTTCTTGAAGAAACGAAGACTGTTTAGCACTCGCAGACTGAGAGTGCTACGTCGAGTCTAGGGGTCTGTTGGCACTCGTGCAACGTGAGTGCCAGCAGGGTGGCGGATGCCCCGGAGCGGCCTCCGGACGCCGGCTCCGCCGGTGCTAGCGTGGCGGGATGGATCGCGCCGAGCTGGTCGAGCTGCTGAGCCCGGAGGGCCTCCGGCTCCTCGATTCGCTCCCCCGCTGGACGGGTCGCGACCAGGTCGTCCAGACCGTCGCCGCGCTCCGCAGGGAGGGCCACTCCCCGGGCGTGGTCGCGGCCGCGCTCACCCAGTCGCGGCTGCGCGCGAAGGCCGAGGCGAAGTTCGGTCCCTTCGCGGAGCGGATGCTGTTCACCGAGGCCGGGCTCGAGCAGGCCACCCGGCTGCGGGTGGCGGCGCTGCACGCCGGCCGGTTCGACGCGGCGGGCCTGCGCCGGGTCGCCGACCTCGGCTGCGGCATCGGCGGCGACGCGCTCGCGATGGCGGCGATCGACCTGCAGGTCACCGCGGTCGAGGCCGACGAGGTGACCGCCGCGATCGCGGCCTTCAACCTCACCCCGTTCGCGCAGGCGGAGGTCGTGCACGCGGACGCGGCATCCGTGCCCCTCGACGATGTCGACGCCGCCTGGCTCGATCCCGCCCGCCGTCGCACCGAGCAGGGCACGACGACGCGGCTGCGGGCCGCGGACTACTCCCCGAGCCTGGAGACGGTGTTCTCGATCGCCGAGCGGATGCCGGTGGGCGTCAAGCTCGGGCCGGGGACCGATCGCGACGTGATCCCCGGCGACGCCGAGGCCCAGTGGGTCTCGGTCGACGGCGACCTGGTGGAGCTCGTGCTCTGGACCGGCGTGCTCGCGCGCGACGGCGTGCGGCGCGCCGCCCTGGTGCTGCGCGACGACGGCGCGCACGAGATGGTCGCCGCGGCCGACAGCCCCGACGTGGAGACGGGTCCGCTCGGCGAGTACGTCTTCGAGCCCGACCCCGCCGTGATCCGCTCCCGGCTCATCGGCGACCTCGCCCGCACGCTCGGCGCGCGGATGGTCGGCGACGGCATCGCGTACCTCACCGCAGACGAGCCCGCCGCGACCCCGTTCGCTACCGGCTTCCGCGTGCTCGATCAGCTCCCGCCCGACGAGCAGGACCTCCGGCGCGCACTCCGCGATCGCGAGGTCGGCGTGCTCGAGATCAAGAAGCGCGGGGTGGACGTCGACCCGGCCGCGCTCCGACGCCGGCTGAAGCTCCGCGGCGACCGCAGTGCGACGATCATCCTGACCCGGGCGCAGGGACGCCACGTCGCGCTGCTCGCCGAGCGCGTCTGATCCCCCGTCGGCCGCAGGCGCGCGGCCCCAGCGCGCAGCGACGCGATGCGGTCAGCCGAGCACGCCGGCCGCGGTGACGTAGGTGAAGATCCAGATCATCGAGAAGAGCGTGCCCGCCGCGCCCGTGGCGATCCCGATGGCCGAGCGCGCGCCGTCTCCCGTGCCGCGTCGGATGCCGAGCACGCCGAACACGATCGCCGCGATCGACAGCGGCACGGCCCACCCGACGAACAGCGCAGCGAGCACGCCGATGATGCCGCTCGCGGATGCCACGGTGCCGTAGAGCGAGCGCTCCACGACCTCCTCCTCGGAGGCGTGCTCGTCGGCCGGCGAGGGGTCCCAGTCGCGGTGCACGACCAGCAGTTCCCCGGTCGGGAGGCGCGAGATGACGCCCGTGTCGTACACCTCCTCGAACTCGCGCGCGGGAGGCGGGGGCTCGGGGAGGCTGCCGCCCGCCGGCGGGCCCGCGGACGCCGGACGCCCGGCCGCAGGGTCCTCCTGCGGCCGGGCGTCGTCGGCGTCGGCGTACATCGCTGGCGTCAGTAGTAGTAGCTGTACGGCGCGGCCGCGAAGATCGCGATCCAGCCGATGATCGAGATGATGCCGATCGCGATGCCCACGAAGCCGGTGATGATGCCGGCGAGCGCCATGCCCTTGCCCGTCGGCTCCTTGCGGCGCCCCAGGAAGCCCAGGACGACCGCCGCGGCGGGGATGAAGAGCTGCAGGATGCCGCCCACGATCGGGATCCACACGACCACGATCGATCCCACGACGCCCAGGACGCCCGCGACCAGCGAGATGATCGAGAGCACCGGCGACGGGCTCGCCGCGCCGGCCGCGGGCGCCGGCGTCGGCGACGCCGCGTACGACACCTGCCCGGCCGGCGGGCCGTACGCCGGTGGCGCGGGCGGCGGCGGGGTCGACGCCTGCGGAGCCGCCGGCGGTGACGTCGGCTCGGGTGCGGGCGGCGGCGTCGGCACGACCGGCTCGGCCGGGGTCGGCGCGAGCGGCTCCTCTGGGGCCGGCGGCGCCGGCTCGGCGGGGGTCGGCACCGTCGGCTCGGCGGGTGCGGGCGTGTCCGGCTCGGTGGGGGCCGGGGTCTCCGGCTCCTCCGGCTGGTCGGACGGGGTCTTCGGGTCGGTCATGATGCGTCCCTTGCGCTCGCGCGGCCCGCCCGGCGGGCCACGGGTCAGTAGTTCAGGTTGCCGCTCGAGGCCGCGAAGCCGATCACGGCGATCCAGAAGATGAAGACGATGACGCCGACCACCAGGCCGATGTAGCCGATGACGAGGCCGGCGATCGCGAGGCCGCGGCCCTGCTCGCCCGTCTTCTTGATCTGGCTGAGCGCGATGTGGCCGGTGATGACCGCGACGAGCGAGATGAAGAACGCCGACACGAGCGAGATGATCGCGAGGACGTTCGTCTTCTGCGTGTTCGGCGCGGCGGCGTACTGGCCGGAGGGCGCGGGCGCGGCGGAGTAGTCGGGCTGCTGCGGCGTGTTGGGGTCGGTCACGGTGAACTCCTCGAGGACGGTGCAGGACGACGGATGCTGCGGCGCGCACGCACCCGGGCACCACTGCAGCGCGGTGCTCGTACCTCACCATAGCGGTGCACGACACCGGGGCGCAGGAGGGTTAACCCGAGTATGTCGCCCGGCGTCGTCAGGACTGGATGGTCGTCACCGGCAGGGTCGAGTCCGCGCCGAACCCGAGGTCCGAGGGCTCGTGGCCGGCCATGATGCGCTGCGCGCCGAGCGCGGCGATCATCGCGCCGTTGTCGGTGCAGAGCGAGAGCGGCGGGATGCGCAGGGCGATGCCCGCCGCATCCGCCCGCTCGGCCGCGAGGGCGCGCACGCGCGCGTTCGCCACGACGCCGCCGCCCAGCAGCAGCCGGGGCACGCCCAGGTCGACGCAGGCCGCGATCGCCTTGCCGACCAGCACGTCGGCGACCGCCTCGCGGAAGCTCGCCGCCACGTCGCCCACCGGCAGCGGCTCGCCCGCGTCCTGGCGCTGCTCGACCCAGCGCGCGACCGCGGTCTTCAGGCCCGAGAAGCTGAAGTCGTAGCGGTGCCGCACGAGGTCCTTGGGCTTGGTCAGGCCGCGCGGGAAGCGGATGGCGCGCGGGTCGCCGTCGACCGCCGCCGCGTCGATGCGCGGGCCGCCGGGGTACGCGAGCCCGAGCACGCGCGCGACCTTGTCGAACGCCTCGCCCGCGGCGTCGTCGATGGTCTCGCCGAGCAGCTCGACGTCGCTGGTGAGGTCGTGCACGAGCAGCAGCGACGTGTGCCCGCCCGAGACCAGGAGCGCGATCGTCGGGTACTCGAACGGCTCGTCGTCGGCGAGGACGTCCGCGCCCACGTGCCCCACGAGGTGGTTCACGGCGTAGATCGGCACGTCGAGCGACAGCGCGAGCGCCTTGGCCGCGCCCACGCCGACCATGAGCGCGCCGGCGAGGCCCGGCCCGTTGGTCACGGCGATCGCGTCGACCTCGTCGAGCGTGATGCCGGCCTCGTCGACCGCGCTGCGGAGGGTGGGGCCGAGCGCCTCGAGGTGGGCGCGGGCGGCCACCTCGGGAACGACTCCGCCGTAGCGGGCGTGCTCCTCCATCGACGAGGCGATGACGTTGGCGAGGAGCGTCGAGCCGCGCACGATGCCGACGCCGGTCTCGTCGCAGCTGGTCTCGATGCCGAGCACCACGGGATCGCTGCGGTTCACTCGCCCACCTCCGAGACCACGGATGCCGCGGGGCGGGTGACGGGCGCGGTCAGCTGCGCGCGCATGACGATCGCGTCCACGCCGTCGGGCTGGTAGTACGCCCGCCGGCGACCGAGCTCGGCGAACCCGAGGGAGCGGTAGAGCGCCTGCGCGACCGGGTTGTCCGCGCGCACCTCGAGGAAGACGTCCCGCGCGCCGCGCCGCCACGCCTCGGCGAGCAGCGCCTGCATGAGCGCGCGGCCGAGGCCGGCCGAGCGCGCGCCGGGCGCGACGGCGATGGTCTGGATGTCACCCTGGCCGGAACCGCGCGGCGCGAGGAGCCCCGCGTACGCGACCACGGCGTCGGGCTCGTCGGCGGGCGTCGCGACGAGGTAGTACCCGTGCTCGTCGACGAGTTCGCGCGACATCGAGTCGGCCGACCAGGCGTCGTTCGCGAAGGTCGCGCGCTCGAGCTCCATGATCGGGCCGAGGTCGGCGGCGGCGGCACGGCGCAGCATCCAGCTCATGCGCTCACCCGCTTCGGCGCCGCGGCGGGGGTCACGTCGGGCGAGCGCAGGTAGAGCGGCTCGTCGGGCGCGAACGCGATGCCGGCAGCGAGCGTGCGCGCGGCGACCATGCCGAGCGAGGCGGCCGAGACGTGGTGCGCGTCCAGCCGGGTGCCGGCCGTCTCGGGCAGCGCGTGGGGCTTGGCGAGCCCCGGGCCCCCGGCGCGCACGGGCAGCCCGTGCAGGTCGAGCCCCTCGTAGCTGCTCCAGTAGCGCTCGCGGCGCCTCGCGTCGGTCACCACGAGGAGCGGCCCATCGCCGCCCTCGAGGTACCACGCGAGCGCGAGCGCATCGTGGCTCACCACCGGCAGCATCCGGCATCCGGCGCCGAAGGCGAACGCGTGCGCCGCGGCGATGCCGACCCGCAGGCCCGTGAACGGCCCGGGTCCCACGCCCGCGACCACGCCGTCGACGTCGGCCGCGTCGACGCCCGCCGCGGCGAGCGCCTCGGCGATGAGCACGCCGATCGCCTCGGCGTGGCGCATGGTGTCGTCGGTGGCGCGCTCGGCGCGCACGAGGCCGGTCTCGTCGACCACGGCGACACCGGACCCCGCCGAGGTGTCGATCGCGAGCAGCATGGACACAGCCTACGTCGGCTCGCCGTACCGGCCGCCCGCCCAGCGCGGGCCGCGGCCGGTCACGCGCAGCGTGCGCGGCTCGTCGGCGTCGAGGTCCACCGGGTCGTCGGCGTCGCGGCCGTCGGACGCCCCGTGCCCGGCGCCGCCCGTCGGACGCGCGATCTCGACCTCGAGCCACGAGTCGGCGACCCCGTCGAGCATGCCGGCACCCCACTCGACCACGACGACCGAACCCGCGAAGTCGATGTCGAGGTCGTCGAGCTCCATCGCGCTGCCGAGCCGGTACGCGTCGACGTGCACGAGCGGCGGTCCGCCGACCAGGCTCGGGTGCGTGCGCGCGAGCACGAACGTCGGGCTCTGCACCGGCCCGCGCACCTCGAGCCCGTCGCCGATGCCCCGAGTGAGCGTCGTCTTGCCCGCGCCGAGCGGCCCCGTGAGCACGACGAGGTCGCCGCGGCGCAGGTCGGCGGCGAGCTCGCGGCCGGCCTCCTCCATCGCCTCCGGCGTGGCGACCTCGCGGGCGATCACGGCGCCTCCCGGTACGTGCGGGGCACGCGCGGCCCGATGCGCGTCACGATCTCGTAGCCGATCGTGCCCGCGGCATCCGCCCACTCGTCGGCCGTCGGCGCACCGCTCGCGGGGTCGCCGAACAGCACGACCTCGTCGCCCGTCGCCACCGGCGCGTCACCCGCGTCGACCAGGAACTGGTCCATCGCGACGCGGCCCACGATCGGACGCACCTCGCCGCCGAGCAGCACCCGGCCGGTGCCCGAGGCGTGCCGGGGAACCCCGTCGGCGTACCCGAGCGGCACGAGCGCCAGCGTGGTCGGCGCGCCCGCGCGCCAGGTCAGGTCGTACGACACCCCGGCGCCGGCGGCGATGCGCCGCACGGCGGCCACCCTGCCCCGCAGCGTCATCGCGGGCACCAGGCCGAGGTCGGCCCCGGTCGTGCCGTCGCCGTAGGGCGTCAGGCCGTACATGCCGATGCCGACGCGCACGAGGTCGAACCGGGCGTCGGGCCGTCGCAGCGCGGCCGCGGTCGAGGCGAGGTGGCGCAGGCCGGGGCGCAGGCCCGCGGCATCCGCCGCCTCGAGCGCCGCCCGGAACGCCGCCAGCTGCGCGTCGTCGTCGGCGTCGGAGGCGTTCGCGAGGTGGCTGAACACGCCGTCGACGGTGAGCAGGCCGGATGCCTCGAGCTCGCGTGCGCGCCGGACGACCGCGTCCCAGCGGGCGGGCTCGACGCCGTTCCGGCTGAGCCCCGTGTCGACCTTCAGGTGCACGGACGCCGGCGGCGCACCCCGCTCGACCGCGGCGGCGACCTGCTCGAGCTGGTGCGCCGAGGAGACGCCGACGGCGATGCCGGCCTCCAGTGCGGGCACGAAGTCGAGCCCGGGGTCGTGCAGCCAGGCGAGGATCGGGGCGGTGACACCGGCGGCGCGGAGCGCGAGGGCCTCGTCGACGTCGGCCACCCCGAGCATGCGCGCCCCGCCCTCGAGCGCGGCGCGCGCGACCGGCAGCGCGCCGTGCCCGTAGGCGTCGGCCTTCACGACGGCCATGACCGCGGCGGGCGCCGCCTCCTCGGCGATGCGCGCGATGTTCGCGCGGATCGCGCCGAGGTCGACGACGGCCTCGCGGAACGGGCCGGGCCCGCCCGCGCTCACGACGCCCCCTCGAGCACGACGAACGCCGTCGCGATGCCGGCGTCGTGGCTCATCGAGACGTGCACGCGCCCGATGCCCCGCTCGCGCACGTGCGCGTCGAGCGCGCCGTGCAGCACGAAGTCGGGGTTGCCGTCGGCGTCGTTCACGACCTCCATGTCGTGCCAGCGCATGAGGTCGGGGCCGCCGAGGGCCTTGATGAGCGCCTCCTTCGCGGCGAACCGGGCGGCCAGCGACCGGGTCGGCCGGTCGCGCTCACCCGCCGCGAAGAGCCGCTCGCGCAGGCCGGGGGTACGCGTGATCGCGCGCTCGAAGCGCGCGACGTCGACGACGTCCACCCCGATCCCGGCGATCATCGTGCCCGCTCCCCGTCGTCTCTCGCTACTCGACCGTGACCGACTTGGCGAGGTTGCGCGGCTGGTCGACGTCGAGCCCCTTCGCGGCCGACAGCTCCATGGCGAAGATCTGCAGCGGCACCACGGCGAGCAGCGGCTCGAAGAGCGGGCCGGCCAGCGGGATGCGCAGCACCTCGTCGGCGAACGGCAGCACCGCGGCATCCCCCGCCTCGGCGATCGCGATGACGCGCGCGCCGCGGGCGCGGATCTCCTGGATGTTCGAGACGACCTTGGGGTGCAGCGAACCGGAGTTGCGCGGGCTCGGCACGACCACGAACACCGGCTGACCGGGTTCGATCAGCGCGATCGGGCCGTGCTTCAGCTCGCCCGCGGCGAACCCCTCGGCGTGGATGTAGGCGAGCTCCTTGAGCTTCAGCGCCCCCTCGAGCGCGATCGGGTAGCCCACGTGGCGCCCGAGGAAGAGCACCGAGCGCGTGTCCGCCATCCAGTGCGCGAGCTGCGCGATGCGCTCGCCCTGCTCGAGCACGGTGGCGAGCTTGGCCGGCACGTGCTCCAGCTCGTACGCGGCGGTCTCGAGCTCCTCCGCCGACGCGGTGCCGAGCACGCGCGCGAGGTGGAGGCCGAACAGGTAGAGCGCCGCGATCTGCGCGACGAACGCCTTGGTCGACGCGACCGCGACCTCGGGCCCGGCGTGCGTGTAGATCGCCGCGTCGGACTCGCGCGGGATGGTCGCGCCCTGCGTGTTGCAGACCGAGATCGTGCGGGCACCGGCCTCGCGGGCGTACTTCACGGCCATCAGCGTGTCCATGGTCTCGCCCGACTGGCTGACCGAGATGACGAGCGTGTCCGGGCCGATGACCGGCTCGCGGTAGCGGAACTCGTGGCTCAGCTCGACCTCGACGGGCACGCGCGCCCACTTCTCGATCGCGTACTTGGCGACCATGCCCGCGTAGGCGGCCGTGCCGCAGGCGATCACGGTGATGCGGCGGATGCTGCGGAGCACGTCGTCGCCCAGCTCCTCGAGCTCGCCCACGACCACCCTGCCGTCGTGGAGTCGTCCGCGCAGGGTGTCGGCGACGGCCGTGGGCTGCTCGCTGACCTCCTTCTGCATGAAGCTCGACCAGCCGCCCTTGTCGGCGGCGTCGGCGTTCCAGGCGACCTCGAACGGCTCCACCGTCACCGGCCCGCCGTCGAAGTCGGTCACGACGACCTCGTCGGCGGTGATGGCCACGATCTGGTCCTGGCCGATGGCGACGGCGTTGCGGGTGTGCTCGACGAACGCCGCGACATCCGAGCCCAGGAAGTTCTCGCCCTCCCCCAGGCCGATCACGAGCGGCGAGTTGCGGCGGGCGCCCACGACGAGCCCCGGCGAGTCGCGGTGCACCGCGAGCAGCGTGAACGCGCCGTCGAGGCGCACCACCGTCCGGCGGAACGCCTCGACCAGGTCGCCGGTCGCCCGGTACTCGCGACCGAGCAGCACCGCGGCGACCTCGGTGTCGGTCTCGCTCGCGAACTCCGCGCCCTCGGCGAGCAGCTCGTCGCGCAGCTCGGAGAAGTTCTCGATGATGCCGTTGTGGATCACGGCGAGCCGGCCGCCGTCGGCCAGGTGCGGGTGCGCGTTCACGTCGGTCGGGCCGCCGTGCGTCGCCCAGCGGGTGTGGCCGATGCCGGTGCCGCCCCGGGGCACGGGGTGCTCGGCGAGCTCGTCGACGAGCGTCTGCAGCTTGCCCGCCTTCTTGCTCGTGCCGAGGTTGCCCTCGTCATCGATGACGGCGACCCCGGCCGAGTCGTAGCCGCGGTATTCGAGGCGACGCAGGCCTCCGAGAAGGACGTCCAGGCTGCTGGCAGGCCCGACGTACCCGACGATTCCACACATGGGGGCGATTGTATCGGCGCGGAGCCGTGCGGCGGCTGCACGTGGTGCCGGCGGCGGTGGACACCGGCGGACGCGTCGCATCGCCACGACTAGACTGTCCGGGATGTCCGATCCGACGACCTCCCCCGTCGCGACGCAGCACATCTCCCCCTTCGTCGAGCTCGACCGGGCGGACTGGGCCGCGCTCGCGCCCTCGATGCCGCTCCCGCTCACCGAGGTGGAGCTCGTCCAGCTGCGTGGCCTCGGCGAGCCGCTCGACCTCGACGAGGTCGCCGAGGTCTACCTCCCGCTGAGCAGGCTGCTGAACCTCTACGTCGGGGGCATGACCCACCTGCACCGGCTCACCAGCGACTTCCTCGGCGCCCGCGCCGAGCGCACGCCGTTCGTGATCGGGGTCGCCGGATCGGTCGCGGTGGGCAAGTCGACGATCGCGCGCCTGCTGCGCGAGCTCCTCTCCCGGTGGGAGCACACGCCGCGCGTCGAGCTCGTCACCACCGACGGGTTCCTGCTGCCGAACGCCGAGCTCGAGCGCCGCGGCCTGATGAGCCGCAAGGGCTTCCCCGAGTCGTACGACCGGCGGGCACTGCTCCGCTTCGTGAGCGACGTGAAGGCCGGGGCTCCGGAGGTGCGCGCGCCGTTCTACTCGCACCTCAGCTACGACATCGTGCCCGACGCGCAGATCACCGTGCGGCAGCCCGACGTGCTCATCGTCGAGGGGCTGAACGTGCTGCAGCCGGCCGCGCCCGGGCATCGCCTCGCGGTGAGCGACCTGTTCGACTTCTCGATCTACGTCGACGCCCGCACGCAGGACATCGCGAGCTGGTACGAGGAGCGGTTCCTGCGCCTCCAGCGCGGCGCGTTCGCGAACCCCAACTCGTACTTCCACCGCTACGCGGAGCTGAGCGAGGAGCAGGCGCGTGCGCGCGCCCGCGAGATCTGGAGCTCGATCAACGAACCGAACCTCGAGCAGAACGTGCGCCCCACGCGGTCGCGGGCATCTCTCGTGCTGCGCAAGGACTCGGACCACGCCGTGTCGAGCGTGCTGCTGCGCAAGATCTGAGGCGCTCCGCAGCCCTCGTCCGGCCTGCGGGCCGGCCAGCCCGGATCAGACCGCGAGCTCGGCGCGCACGACCTCGGCCAGCGCCTCGGCGTGGCGCTGCGCGTCCTCCTGCTCGGCGGCCTCGACCATGACCCGGACCATCGGCTCGGTGCCCGAGGGGCGCAGCAGCACGCGACCCGAGCCGCCCAGCTCGGCCTCGACGGCGCGCGTCGCCTCGTCGATCGCCTCGTTGCCGGCGAGCGCGTCGCGGTCGACGCCGCGCACGTTGAGGAGCACCTGGGGGTAGACGGTCATCACGTCGGCGAGGGATGCCAGCGAGTGCCCGGTGCGCGCGACCTCGGCGGCGAGGTGCAGTCCGGTCAGGACGCCGTCGCCGGTCGTCGCATGGTCGGTCATGATCACGTGCCCGCTCTGCTCGCCGCCGAGGGTGTACCCGTGGGCGCTGAGCTCCTCGAGCACGTAGCGGTCGCCGACCTTCGTCTCCACGACGGAGATGCCGTGCTCGGCCATCGCCTGCCGCAGGCCGATGTTGCTCATGACCGTGGTCACGAGCGTGTCGTCCGCCAGCTGCCC
The DNA here is from genome assembly GCF_027925245.1 of Agromyces rhizosphaerae. Classification (NCBI taxonomy): domain Bacteria; kingdom Bacillati; phylum Actinomycetota; class Actinomycetes; order Micrococcales; family Microbacteriaceae; genus Agromyces; species Agromyces rhizosphaerae. The sequence continues at coordinate 2,370,893 of NZ_BSDP01000001.1, read as the reverse complement.
GCGCTGCTGCATCGCGATCGCGAGGATCGCCATGATGCGGTCGCCGTCGACGACCTGGCCCCGGTGGTCGACCGCGAGGCAGCGGTCGGCATCGCCGTCGTGGGCGATGCCGAGGTCGGCGCGGTGCTCGACGACCGCGGCCTGGAGCACCTCGAGGTGGGTCGACCCCACGCCGTCGTTGATGTTGAGGCCGTCGGGATCGGCACCGATCACGGTCACCTTCGCGCCGGCGAGGGCGAACGCCTCCGGCGACACGCCCGAGGCGGCACCGTGCGCGCAGTCGATGACGACGTGGAGTCCGTCGAGGCGGTTCGGCAGCGTGCTCACGAGGTGCAGCACGTACCGGTCCTCCGCGTCGGAGAAGCGGCGGATGCGGCCGACGCCGTCGCCGATCGGCGTGAGCTTCTCCTCACCGAGCCGGGCCTCGATGCGGTCCTCGACCTCGTCGGGCAGCTTGGTGCCGCCGAAGGAGAAGAACTTGATGCCGTTGTCGGGCGCCGGGTTGTGCGACGCCGAGATCATCACGCCGAAGTCGGCGTGCTCGCTCGCGATGAGGTACGCGGTGGCCGGGGTCGGCAGCACGCCGGCATCGAGCACGTCGATGCCGGAACTGGCGAGACCCGCGACGACCGCCGAGGTGAGGAACTCACCCGAGATGCGCGGGTCGCGCGCGACGACCGCGACGGGCTTGCGGCCCTCGGCGCGGATCGAATCGGCGTGCCGGCCCTGCGTGAGCACGAGCGCGGCAGCCTGGGCGAGTTCGAGGGCCAGCCCAGCCGAGAGTTCCCGGTTGGCCAGCCCCCGAACGCCGTCGGTGCCGAAGAGGCGAGGCATCGAGCCGTCGCGCCTCAGCGCTTGGAGAACTGCGGAGCCTTGCGGGCCTTCTTGAGACCGGCCTTCTTGCGCTCGATGACGCGCGCGTCGCGGGTGAGGAAGCCGGCCTTCTTGAGGGTCGGGCGGTTGTGCTCGCGGTCGATCTCGTTCAGCGCACGAGCGATCGCGAGGCGCAGCGCGCCGGCCTGGCCCGAGGGGCCGCCGCCGGTGATGCGGGCGACGACGTCGTAGCTGCCGCGCAGGTCGAGCACGGTGAACGGGTCGGTGATGAGCTGCTGGTGCAGCTTGTTCGGGAAGTAGTCCGCGAACTCACGGCCGTTGACCGTGATGGAGCCGGCGCCGGGGACGACGCGCACGCGGGCGATGGCCTGCTTGCGACGGCCCACGGCCGCGCCGGACACGTTGAGGATGACGCGCTCCGAGGCCGGGGTCTCGGTCGGCGCGCTCTCGGTGGTGTAGCTCTCGGGAGCCTGGTCGATCTGGTCTGCGATCTTCGCCACGATGAATGAATCCTTTGGTCTTGTACGTCGAGAAGGGAGCGCCGTTACTGGGCGATCTGGGTGAGGGTGTACGCCTTCGGCTGCTGCGCGGCGTGCGGGTGCTCCGGGCCTGCGTAGACCTTCAGCTTCTTGATCTGGGCGCGACCGAGCGAGTTCTTCGGGAGCATGCCGCGAACCGCCTTCTCGACGGCGCGGACGGGGTTCTTCTCGAGGAGCTCGGCGTAGCCGACGGCCGACAGGCCGCCCGGGTAGCCCGAGTGGCGGTAGGCCTTCTTCTGCTCGAGCTTCTGGCCGGTGAGGGCCACCTTCTCGGCGTTGACGATGATCACGAAGTCGCCGGTGTCGACGTGGTTCGCGAAGATCGCCTTGTGCTTGCCGCGCAGCAGGGCTGCGGTGTGGCTGGCGAGGCGGCCGAGCACGATGTCGGTCGCGTCGATGACGACCCAGTCGCGCTGGATCTCATTCGGCTTGGGGGTGTAGGTGCGCGTCACGGAAGTGCTGCTTTCTGATCGAGAGAGGGGTTCGTGAATCCCACTCCGTGGGAGTTCGCCCGCGATGCGGTCGAACGCCCGGTGGAGGGCTCATCTTCGGATGCCGACGCAGATGGCGGCACCAAAGAGACAGCTTAGCCCACGACCCCATCCGCGTGCAATTCGCGCCGCGCCCGGGTCTGCCGTGCCCGGGCCGCGAGCTCCGTGTCGTCGGGGTAGCCGACCTCGGTCAGCACGAGCCCCTTCGCGGGCATCACCCGGAACGCGCTCGTGCGCTCCCCCGCCCGCATGAGCGCGAGCGGCTCGTCGGCCGCGAGCCGCCCCTGCCCGACCGCGACGCACGCGCCGACCAGGGCGCGCACCATCGAGTGGCAGAAGGCGTCGGCCTGCAGCGCGGCGACGAGCACCCCGTCGGCCTCGCGCCGCCAGTCGAACGCCTGCAGGGTGCGGATGGTGGTCGCCCCCTCGCGCGGCCGGCAGAACGCGGCGAAATCCCCGAGCCCGAGCAGCGAGTGCGCGGCCGCGCCCATGGCGTCGGCGTCGAGGGTCGTCGGATGCCACACCGTGAACGCCCGGGCCAGGGGGTCCCGCACGGCCGCGGCGTCCGCCACGCGGTACTTGTAACGCCGCCACACCGCCGAGAAGCGCGCGTCGAAGCCTTCGGGCGCGAACGATGCCGCGTGCACCACGACGTCGGCGTCGTGCGCGCCGAGGATGCCCGTGAGGCGCCGCAGGAGCACGCCGGCCGGGTCGACGGCGCGGCCCGAGGCGGGGTCGCCGCGCCGGGGACGCGTCACGGCCTCGAGCGCGTCGGGGTCCACGTCGAGGTGGGCGACCTGGCCGCGGGCGTGCACGCCGGAGTCGGTGCGACCGGCCACGGTCAGCCGCGGCGCCGTCCCGGTGCGCCGGAAGAGCGTCGCGAGGGCCTGCTCGACCACGCCCTGCACGGTGCGCTGCCCCGGCTGGGCGCTCCACCCGTTGAACGCCGTGCCGTCGTAGGCGAGGTCGAGGCGGATGCGGGTGGGCGGCGCGGGTTCCGGCACGGGCTCGCCGCCCGTGGCATCCGCCTGCTCGTCGCTCACGATCCCCAGCCTACGGTCGGGCCCGCGTCAGTACTCGAGCGAGTACGCGAGCTCGCGGTGCTTCTCGCGGTACCCCATCGACTCGTAGAGCGCGTTCGCGCCGGTCGGGCTGTCGGCGTCGACCTCGAGCACGCTCGACGTGAAGCCCGCGCCCGCTGCGGCGTGCAGGTGGCCGGCGAGGAGGCGGCGGGCGATGCCGCGCCCGCGACCCTCGCGGCGCACCCCGACGTACTCGACGTAGATGCCGGTCTCGCCCTCGTGGGCGTCGGTCGCCTCGTACTCGCTCGCGAGCAGGAAGCCGACGACGCGGTCGCCGTCGACCGAGACCAGCGACAGGTCGCCGCGGAACCCCTCGGCACCCACCAGGTGCCCCCACTGCTCGGAGCTCATGACGTCGCTGCCCCAGTGGTCGCGGAAGGCGTCGTTGCGGGCGTGGCGCACGGCCTCGGCGTCCTCGTCGCGGTACGGCCGCACCGCGGCATCCGCCTCGGGCACCTCGGGCAGCGGCTCGCGCAGGTCCCGGGAGAACTTCAGGAACCAGCGCTTGGCCTCCATGCCGGCGCGCTCGAGAAGCCGGCGGTGGGCCGGCGTGCGCTCCTGCGCGTACCCGAAGACCACGCCGGGCAGCAGCGAGTCGCTCGTGGAGAACTGCTCGACGGCGCGCGCGAGCTCCCAGTCGAGGAGCACGCGCCCGATGCCGCGCCCGCGGAAGTCGGGGTGCACCCCGCCGAACACGAAGCTGCGCACCATGAGCTCGGCCTCGGCGGGGCTCAGCACGAGCCCGTGCGCGGCGAGCCGGCCGTCGGCCGCGAACCCGAGCAGCGTGTCGCGCTCGAGGTCGAGCTCGCTGCGCCCGAGCATGTCGGCGACCTCGTCGCGGCTGGATCGCCACTCGGGGTGGTCGGCCGCGGCGAGGGCGTGCTCGAACTCCGTGAGCAGGTCGACGTCGTCGAGCGTCACCGGGCGCCACGACGCGATCTCCGGATGGGCGGGCACGACGGTGCGCCGGGCTCCGGCGACACGGTCGCGCAGGGGCTCCTGGCGGGGCTCGGGGTGCAGGTTGTCGGTCATCGTGCTCATCCTCTCCGGCGGGCGGGACAGATCATTCGACGACGAACGCCCCGGGCACGGGTGCCCGGGGCGTTCATACGGCGTGGACGCGACGTCACTTGGCGTCGGCGTCGGCCTCCTCGGCGGCAGGCTCCGCGGCGGTCTCCTCGGCGACGGGCGCCTCCTCGACCACGGCCTCCTCGGCGACGGGCTCCTCGGCGGCCGGCTCCTCGGCCGGAGCGGCCTTCGCGGGCTTCGCCTTCGGGGTGACGGGCTCGAGCACGAGCTCGATCACGGCCATGGGGGCGTTGTCGCCCTTGCGGTTGCCGATCTTGGTGATGCGGGTGTAGCCGCCGTCGCGGTCGGCCACCTGCGGCGCGATCTCCGCGAAGAGCTCGTGCACGACGCTCTTGTCGCCGATGACCGAGAGGACGCGACGACGGGCGTGCAGGTCACCGCGCTTGGCGAAGGTGACCAGGCGCTCGGCGAACGGACGCAGGCGCTTGGCCTTGGTCTCGGTCGTCGTGATGCGCTTGTGCGTGAACAGGCTGCTGGCGAGGTTCGCGAGCATGAGACGCTCGTGCGCGGGTCCGCCTCCGAGGCGGGGGCCCTTGGTGGGCTTGGGCATTGTTCTGTATCTCCAGTGGTGGGGGTGTGCGAGGCGCGCGCGGCGTGCCTAGTTCTCTTCGTCGAACCCGGTGTAGAAGTGCGCGCCGTCGAAGCCGGGGACCGAGTCCTTCAGCGACAGGCCCATCTCGGTGAGCTTGTCCTTGACCTCGTCGACCGACTTCTGGCCGAAGTTGCGGATGTTCATCAGCTGGGTCTCGCTCAGAGCGACGAGCTCCGAGACCGTGTTGATGCCCTCGCGCTTCAGGCAGTTGTAGGAGCGGACCGACAGGTCGAGGTCCTCGATCGGGATCGAGAGCTCGCTCGAGAGCACGGCGTCGACCGGCGCGGGGCCGATCTCGATGCCCTCGGCGGCGTTGTTCAGCTCGCGGGCGAGGCCGAACAGCTCGGTCAGCGTGCGGCCGGCCGACGCGATCGCGTCGCGCGGGCTGATGGCCGCCTTGGTCTCGACGTCGACCACGAGGCGGTCGAAGTCGGTGCGCTCACCGGCACGCGTCGCCTCGACGCGGTAGGTGACCTTGAGCACGGGCGAGTAGATCGAGTCGACCGGGATCTGGCCGGCCTCGGAGAACTCGCTGCGGTTCTGGCTGGCCGAGACGTAGCCGCGGCCGCGCTCGATGGTCAGCTCGAGCTCGAACTTCGCGGTGTCGTTCAGGGTCGCGATGACGAGCTCGGGGTTGTGCACCTCGACGCCGGCCGGGGCCGAGATGTCGGCCGCGGTGACCTCACCGGAGCCCTGCTTGCGCAGGTACGCGGTGATGGGCTCGTCGTGCTCGCTGGAGACGACCAGGTTCTTGATGTTGAGGATGATCTCGGTGACATCCTCCTTCACGCCCGGCACGGTGGAGAACTCGTGCAGCACGCCGTCGATGCGGATGCTCGTGACGGCGGCACCGGGGATCGACGACAGGAGGGTGCGGCGAAGCGAGTTGCCGAGGGTGTAACCGAAGCCCGGCTCGAGGGGCTCGATCACGAAACGCGAACGGAACTCCGAGATGTTCTCTTCCGTGAGCGTGGGACGCTGTGCGATCAGCACTATGGATTCCTTTCGGCTCAGTGCCCGCTATATGACACTTTGCGATGGAGGCCGGGTGGCTGGCCCGGCCGGATATGGAGTTATGAGAGAACGGATGCGCCGGTCGGGGCGCTGGCGGTGGCGCGACGGACCACTGGTCCGGCCGTTCCGCCGGCGCCCGACCGGCGGACGTGCGTCAGACGCGGCGGCGCTTCGGCGGGCGGCAGCCGTTGTGCGCCTGCGGCGTCACGTCGTTGATGCTGCCGACCTCGAGGCCTGCGGCCTGGAGCGAGCGGATCGCGGTCTCGCGGCCCGAGCCCGGGCCCTTCACGAAGACGTCGACCTTCTTCATGCCGTGCTCCTGCGCCTGGCGGGCGGCCGACTCGGCGGCCAGCTGCGCGGCGAACGGGGTCGACTTGCGCGAGCCCTTGAAGCCGACGCCGCCCGAGGAGGCCCAGCTGATGACCGCGCCGGTCGTGTCGGTGATCGAGACGATCGTGTTGTTGAAGGTCGACTTGATGTGGGCCTGGCCCACGGCGACGTTCTTCTTGTCCTTCTTGCGGGGCTTGCGAGCCGCCGACTTGGGTGCTGCCATGACTTCTCCTGAATCCTCGTCGCTGGCCGGGGGCTAGCGAGCCTTCTTCTTGCCGGCGACGGTGCGCTTCGGGCCCTTGCGGGTGCGCGCGTTGGTCTTGGTGCGCTGGCCGCGGACCGGGAGGCCGCGACGGTGGCGGATGCCCTCGTAGGAACCGATCTCGACCTTGCGGCGGATGTCGGCGGCCACCTCGCGGCGGAGGTCGCCCTCGACCTTGTAGGTGCCCTCGATGTGGTCGCGGAGGGCGACGAGCTGGTCGTCGGTGAGGTCCTTCACGCGGATGTCGCCGGAGATCCCGGTCTCCGCGAGGGTGGCGAGCGCGCGGGTGCGGCCCACGCCGTAGATGTACGTCAGTGCGATCTCCACGCGCTTCTCGCGCGGGATGTCGACGCCTGCCAGACGTGCCATGTTGGCTTCTCCTGAATGGTGATCGAGAGGTGTGGAGCAACGCCGGTGCCCGGGCCTCTCTCCCGAGGTGTCATCCGCGTCGCGCGGAATCCTGGCGTTGCCGTGTCGTATTCAGTTGTGGGGTTCGTCGTGCCGCCCGCGGGCGGCGCAGGTCAGCCCTGGCGCTGCTTGTGGCGCGGGTTCGACTTGCAGATGACCATGACGCGACCGTTGCGGCGAATGACCTTGCAGTGGTCGCAGATGGGCTTGACGGAGGGATTGACCTTCATTTGGGGTTCCTTGTTGCATCGCTGTCTTCGTGCCCGCGGGGAGCCGGGGGCCGTTACTTACAGCAGAGACCTACTTGTAGCGGTAGACGATGCGGCCGCGGGTCAGATCGTAGGGGCTCAGCTCCACGATCACGCGGTCCTCGGGGAGGATGCGGATGTAGTGCTGACGCATCTTGCCCGAGATGTGGGCGAGCACCTTGTGCCCGTTCGTCAGCTCGACCCGGAACATGGCGTTCGGGAGAGCCTCGACGACCGAACCTTCGATCTCGATGACACCGTCTTTCTTGGCCATAGCCTCACTATCGCTAGGGTTGGAATCTGCTGGTCGTGCGATCGTCTCGCGCGCCGATCGCATGCCCGGGGGCATGGCGGTATCGAGGTGCGAAACACCAAGGGTCAACATTACGCCATCGGGCGTGGTTAATCCAATCGGATGCCCCTGAGACGATCGGCCCCGGGGCCCCGCGCGTCACGCCTGCTGGCGCTCGCGCACGCGCTCGACGATCGGCGCGAAGAGGGCGTGGGTCGGCGCGAGCCCGGTCACGTCGGCGACGATCGCCTCGGCGTCGCGCTCGCGCAGCATCCGCTGGAGCTCGACGCTCTGCTCGTCGGCCGGCACGTCGAACCGCAGCGCGGCCGCCATCGCGTCGAGCAGCGCGCGCGGCGCCATGCCGCGCTCCGACAGCTCGGCCGCGGGCCCGACGAAGCGCTCGTGCCGGCCGAGCTTGCGCAGCGGCTGGCGCCCGACCCGCTCGACCGTGTCGGGCAGCGCCTCGTTGCGGAACCGTTCCAGGATCGTCTCGCGGTAGCGCGTCTGCGCCTCCTCGGCGAACTCGTGCTTGGCGACCAGCAGCGCCGAGGTCTCCTCGAGCACGCCCGCGACCGCGGCCTCGACGACCGGGTCGGCGAGGGCCTCGGCGATGCGCTCGTACCCGGCGATGAAGCCGAAGTACGCGATCGACGCGTGGCCGGTGTTCACGGTGAAGAGCTTGCGCTCGATGTACGGCGCCAGGTCGTCGACGAAGTGCGCGCCGGGGATGGCGGGCACGTCGTCGCCGAACGGCGTGCGCTCGATCGCCCACTCGAAGAACGTCTCGACGGTCACGTCGAGCCCTGCGTCGGGGTCCTGACCGGGCACGATGCGATCGACCGCGGTGTTCGCGAACACCGCGCGCCCGGCCAGCTTCGTCCACTCTGCCGGAGTGCAGAGCGCGGCGGTCTCGTCGTGGAGCACGTCGGTCGCGTTGATCGCGTTCTCGCAGGCCATGACCTGCAGCGGCGGCAGTTCCGCCGGGCGCGCGCGCAGCCCGGCGAGCAGGTGCGGCGCGATGAAGCGCAGGATGGTGGGCCCCACCGCGGTGGTGAGCACGTCGGCCGACGCGATCTCGCTCACGACCCGCTCGGGATCCGTCGCGCTGTTGACCGCGCGGAAGCCGTCGACCCGGGTCGTGGTCGACGACGCGCCCACGGCGTGGACCTCGTAGGAGTCCGCCGCCGCGAGCGCATCGATCAGCTCGGCGTTCACGTCGGCGAACACCACCTCGTACCCGGCCTCGTGGAGCAGCAGCCCCACGAAGCCGCGGCCGATGTTCCCGGCGCCGAAGTGGACGGCCTTCATCAGCCGTTGACCTCCTCGAGGATCGCGTAGAGGGCGTCGGCGCCGTCCGCGAGGAGCAGTCGCTCGACCTCGTCCTCGTCGGAGAAGACGATCGCGATCCGCGACAGGATGTCGAGGTGCTCGTCGCCGACCCCCGCGATCCCGACCACGAAGCGCACCTCGTCCCCGCCCCAGTCGACGGGCTGGTCGTAGCGCGTGAACGAGAGCGCCGACCGCAGGATCGCGTCCTTCGACTCGTTCGTCCCGTGCGGGATCGCCAGCAGGTTGCCCATGTAGGTCGACACCGACTGCTCGCGCTCGAGCATCGCGTCGACGTACGCGGGAGTGACCGCGCCGGCCTCCACGAGGACACCGCCCGCGGCGCGGATGGCCTCCTCGCGGTCGGCCGGCGCGGCGGCGAGTCGGACGTTCCCGGGTGACAGCACCTGGTCGCTCATGTCATCCATTCCCTTCGTTCCCGCCGCCGCGCCGTGCGGTCAGCGCACCCCTTCGGACTGCAGCATGTGCACGACCTCGTCGTACTTCGGGGAGTTCATGAAGTTCTCCACCGAGACGTGCAGTGCGCTGGGCGACTGCAGCTTGGCGCGGTCGGTCAGGTCCTGGTGGGTGATCACCAGGTCCACGTCGTCCTTCAGGTTGGCGATCGACTGGTTGGTCACCTTCACGCTGTCGATGCCCGCCTTCTTGATCTTGTTGCGGAGCACGGTGGCGCCCATGGCACTGGAGCCCATGCCCGCGTCGCAGGCGAACACGATCGTGTGGATCGGCTTGTGCTCGAAGGCCGCACGCTCGCCCTCCTCGACCAGCGCGCCGCCCGCGGCGACGCCCTCGGCCTGCAGGCCGCCGAGCACCGAGCTCTCCTTGCCCTTGTTGGCCTCGGTCTGGGCGATCGCGGCGCTCAGGTCGCCGGCGTTCTCGCGCTCGAGGTCCTTCTTCCGGCTCGCCCGGAGGATGATCGACGCGATGATGAACGACACGGTCGCGGAGAGCACCACCGAGAGCACGACGCCGAGGTAGCTGTCGTTCGCGGTCTGGATGAGCACCGCGATGATGCTGCCCGGTGCCGCCGGCGCTCGAAGGCCCGAGTCGAACAGCACGTTCGTGGCGACGCCGGTCATGCCGCCGGCGATCACGGCCAGCACCGTGAGCGGCTTCATGAGCACGTACGGGAAGTAGATCTCGTGGATGCCGCCGAAGAACTGGATGATGATCGCACCGGGTGCGCTCGCCCGCGCCATTCCGACGCCGAAGATCGCGAACGCGAGCAGCAGGCCGAGGCCCGGGCCGGGGTTCGCCTCGATGAGGAACAGGATCGACTTGCCCTCCTCGGCCGCCTGCTGCGTGCCGAGCGGGGTGAACACGCCGTGGTTGATGGCGTTGTTCAGGAAGAGGATCTTGCCGGGCTCGACCAGGATCGACACGAGCGGCAGCAGCGACAGCGAGATCAGCCAGTCGACACCCGCCTCGAGGACGTTGCTGATCCACTCGACCGCGGGGCCGAAGGCGAAGTAGCCGACGATCGCCATGATGCCTGCGAGGATGCCGGCGGAGAAGTTGTTGACGAGCATCTCGAAGCCCGCCTTGATCTTCCCCTCCCAGATGCGGTCGACCTGCTTCATGAGGTACGCCGCGAGCGGGCCCATGACCATCGCGCCGAGGAACATCGGGATGTCGGTGCCCACGATCACGCCGACCGTCGCGATCGTGCCGACCACGCCGCCTCGGGTGTCGTAGACGAGGCGCCCGCCCATGTTCGCCAGCAGCAGCGGCAGCAGGTAGATGATCATCGGCCCGACGAGGCCGGTGTACTCGGTGCCGTCGGGGCCCGGGAACCCGCCGAGCTGCGGCACGGGGGTCCACCCGGTCTCGATGAAGAACGCGGTGATGAGCCCCCACGCGATGAATGCCGAGATGTTCGGCATGACCATGCCGCTCAGGAACGCGCCGAAGCGCTGGATCCCGACGCGCGCGCCGCCCTTGGGCTTGGTGGCGTCGGGGGATGACGTCGTCGTCATGATGGTGCCTCTCCTTTAGGACGTGGGCGCGGACACGTCGTGCCCGGCCGTGACGGAGCCTGCGGCGTCCTTCGCCGCCTGCTGGGCTTCGGCCGCTCCCTCTGCGGCCAGTGCTGCGCGGGCGATCGCGATCGCGTCGTCCTTCGTGTACCGCGCCAGGGACGCGCGGACGTCTGCGAGTGCCGACGGGGACATCGACAGGGTGGTGGCGCCGAGGCCGACGAGCACGACGGCGAGCATCGGGTCCGCGGCGGCCTCGCCGCAGATGCCGACCGGACGACCGAGTTCCCGGCCCGCCTCCCCCACGGAGGCGACGAGCGACAGCACCGCCGGATGCCACGGGTTCTGGAACGTCGCGACCGTGCCGAGCATGCGGTCCGCGGCCATCGTGTACTGGGTCAGGTCGTTCGTGCCGATCGAGGCGAAGTCGGTCGCGGCCAGCAGGCGATCGGCGAGCAGCGCCGCGCTCGGCACCTCGATCATGACGCCCGCGGTGCGGATGCCGAGCTCCTTCGCCAGCGCGGTGAAGTACCTGGCCTCCTCGACGTTGGCGACCATGGGCGCCATGACCCAGAGGTCGGCGTCGGTCGCCGCATCCGCCGCCGCCAGGGCCGTGAGCTGCTCGCGCAGGATCGTCTCCGACTCGCGGAGGGCACGGATGCCGCGCAGGCCCAGCGCCGGGTTCTCCTCCTCGGCGTCGTTCAGGAACGACAGCGGCTTGTCGGCGCCGGCATCGAGCACGCGCACGACGACCTTCTTCCCGCCGAAGGCGCTCAGCAGGCGCGTGTACTGCTCCTGCTGCTCGACCACCGTCGGCGCCTGCTGCGCGTCGAGGAAGAGGAACTCGGTGCGGAACAGGCCCACGCCCTCTGCGCCGAGCTCGACCGCACCGGCAGCACCGTCGGCCGAGCCGAGGTTCGCCAGCAGGGGCACGGGCGTGCCGTCGGCCAGGGCGCCCGGGGTGATCGGGGCGGCCGCACGCGCCTTGCGCTCGGCGATGCGCTCCTGGGCGGCGACCCGCTCGTCCTCTGTCGGGCCGACGACGACGAGGTCGTTCTCGGCGTCGACGATCACCTGGTCGCCGGAGTCCAGCTGACCGGCATCCGTCGCGCCGACCACCGCGACGATCGACTTCTCTCGCGCGAGGATCGCGGTGTGCGAGGTCGGTCCGCCGTCGATGGTCACGAGGCCGAGCACCTGGTCGAGGTCGAGGGTCGCGGTGTCGGCGGGCGCGAGGTCGCGGGCGACGAGCACGAACGGATGCCCCGGGTTGGGCACGCCCGGCGCGGGCAGCTTCAGCAGGTTCGCGATGACCCGCTGCGAGACGTCGTCGAGGTCGGCGGCGCGCTCCCCCATGTAGCCGCCCATCGCGGCCAGCATCTCGCGGAACGAGGCGAACGCCTCGAACACCGCGCGCTCGGCGGTCTTGCCCTCGCCCAGGCGCTTCACGATGTCGTCCATGAGCGTCGGGTCCTCGGCCATCATGGCCTGGGCCTCGAGCACGTCCTGCGCCGAGCCGCCGGCCTTCTTGCCGCGACCCTGCAGCTCGGCGGCGACGACCGAGAGCGACCCGCGGGCGCGCTCGGCCTCCTTCTCCGGGTCGAGGTGGCTCGGCCGGTCCACCGGCTCGGGCAGGGGCTCGGCCATCCGGACCACCGGCCCGAGCGCGACGCCCAGTCCGATCCCGGTTCCGTGCAGTTCCATCACGCGTCTCCCATCCTGTTCGCGAATGGGAGCGGGCGCCCGCTACTCGTCGTGGTCGGTGCTGAGCAGCTCCACGAGTCGTTCGAGGACCGCGTCCTCGTCACCGCCGTCGACGGTGAGGGTGACGGTGTCACCGTGGTCGATGCCCTGCGAGATGACCGCCAGGATGCTCGCGGCGTTGACGGGAGACCCGCCGTCCTTCGCGATCGTGACCTGGGCTCCCGACTCGGCAGCGGCTTGGGTGAAGAGCTTCGCCGGCCTGGCGTGCAGTCCGTGGCTCGATCCGATCTGGACAGTGCGTTCCACCATGATTCCGGCCTCCGTCGTTGGCGTCCGTTCCCGTTCTCACCATAGACCCGGCCCGCGCGCACGGGAACGGCGACGCGCTCTGCCGGGTTCACGATCGCCCCCCGCTCACGGCGAGGGCGAGATCGAGGGCCTCCTCGCCGTCGCGCGCCGCGAAGACGCGCTCGGGCATGACGGCGACGGCGACGGATGCCTCGGCGGCGCGCTCCCGCACCGTGTCGGCGAGCGTGCCGACGTGCGCGCCGAGCAGCACCACGTCGACCTCGTCGAGGCCGGCGTCCAGCCGCGTCGACCCTGCCGCCTCGACCGTCAGGTCGAGTCCGCGATCGCGCGCGCTGCGACGCACACGCTGGGCGACGAACGTGCTCGACGCGCCCGCGCCGCACACCACCAGGATCCTCATCGATCCGCTCACCGTCTCCCGTGATTCCCAAGTCGGTGCCGGCCCCCCAAGGGGCCGACCGCTCCGCCGATCGTCCGGCGGTGCGTGTCACCAGTGTGGCGAGCACGCACCCGCCGTCACCACCAGACCTGTTTCCGCATCCCCGGAAATCCCGTCCGCCGGGACCCGCGCGACGCTCCGAGGTGGTTGACTCGGCATGGGACGTGCGACGCCGCCGGGCCGTCGCACGCGGGAGGAGGGGCCGTGGTCGAGCGGCAGGAGCGCATGCTCGCGCTGCTGGAGCGCGGCGGCACGCTCACCGCGGGCGAGCTCGCCGACCGCCTCGGGGTCACGCCGCGCACGGTGCGCAACTACGTGGCGGCGACGAACGGCGCGGCGGATGCCCCGGTCATCGTCTCGGGCCCGAGCGGCTATCGCGTCGACGCCGCCGCGCTCGCGCGCTACCGCGAACTCGAGCGCGACCCCGCCGACTCCCCCCGCGCGCGCCGCGGCCGCGTGCTGCGCCGTCTCGTCGACGCGCACGACCCGGTCGGGGTGCACGACCTCGCGGCCGGGCTCTTCGTGAGCGAGTCCACGATCGAGGCCGACCTCGCGCACGCCCGCGCGCGCCTGCAGGGGTCGGGCCTGCGCCTCGAGCGGCACGGCGACGCCGTGCGCGTCACGGGCACCGAGACCGCACGCAGGCGCATGCTCGGCACGCTCTTCCGCGAGGAGTCGAGCCGCGGCATGCTCGAGGTCGAGCACCTGCAGGAGGCGTTCGCCACCGACCGCCTGGCCGACTTCAAGACCGCCCTGCTCGAGCGGCTCACCGAGTCGGGCTACCTCGTCAACGACTACGGCCTGAGCAACGTGCTCCTGCACGTCGCCGTCGCGGTCGACCGGATCACGCGCGACCACGTGCTGGCCGAGCCCGACGTGCCGGAGACGGCCGAGACCGCCCCGCTGGCGGCGATCCTGCGCGAACTCGTGCCGGCGCACTTCGGCATCGACCTCGGCGAGGCGGACGTGCGCTACCTCGCCTCGCTCATCGCCACGCGTGCGGCGACCCCGGTCGCCGGGCCGGCCGCGGACCTGGAGCGCTACGTCGACCGCGAGCGCCTGGAGTCGGTGCGTCGCATCGTGCTGGAGGCCACGCGCAGGTATCTCGTCGACCTCGACGACGAGGAGTTCCTCGGCCGGCTGGCGATGCACGTGCAGCACCTCGTCGCGCGCGCGGGCGAGCAGTCGTACGCGCGCAACCCCGTCGCCGGGTCGCTGAAGTCGTCGTACCCGATGATCTACGAGCTCGCGGTGTTCATCGCGGGCGAGCTCCAGCGCGAGGAGGGCATCGACGTCAACGAGGACGAGATCGCCTACATCGCGATGCACGTCGGCGCCAGGCTCGAGGACGCCACCGCCGGCGGCGACCGCGTCGACGTGTCGGTCGTCGTCCCCGCCTACCAGGACCTGCACCTGAGCGCGCTCCGCCGCATCCGCGGGGTGCTCGCCGACGACGCCAGGATCGTCGACGTGATCACGCGCAGCGACGTCGACTGGGCCGCGCTGTCGGGCGAGATCGTCGTCACGACCATGCCCGGCCCCCGGCCCGACGACCGCACGATCGTGGTCACGCCGTTCGTGCGCGACGACGACCTCGACCTCGTGCGCACGGGCATCGGGCAGGCGCGTCGCGCGCGCCGGCGCGGTCGCATCGCGACGGAGCTGCTCGAGTACTTCGATCCAGCGCTGTTCCGGCGCAGCGCGCCCGACGTCGGCCCCGAGGGGATCATCCGCGAGCTCGGGCGCGAGATGGTCGCGCAGGGCCTCATCGACGACGCGTACGTCGAGGGCGCGCTCGAGCGCGAGCGGCTGTCGTCCACCGCGTTCACCGAGCACCTCGCGGTGCCGCACGCCATGGCGATGACCGCGCGCCGCACGGCCATCTCGATCGTGGTGAGTCCCTCGCCGCTGCGCTGGGGCGACGAGGCCGTGCAGGTGGTGGCGCTGATCGCGTTCAGCGAGGAGGGGCGCGCCGCGTTCCAGCGCGTGTTCGACCAGTTCGTCGAGGTGTTCTCGGAGCCCGACCACGTGCGCGAGCTCGTCGCCGCGTCGACGGACTTCCCGTCGTTCATCGACGCGCTGTCGCACGTCATGGAGTCCTGAGCGCGTGGGCCCGGGGCATCCGCCCGATCAGCGCGGCGGGGCCGGCACGATGCCGTGCGGGGCCAGCCCGGCCGCGCCGCCGTCGGCCGCCGTGAGCACCCAGACGCCGTCCTCGTGCACGGCGATCGAGTGCTCCCAGTGGGCCGCGTCGGCGCCGTCGGCCGTCGCGACGGTCCACTCGTCGTCGTGCACGACGGTGTCGATGGAGCCCGCGACGATCATCGGTTCGATCGCGACGACGAGGCCGGGACGCACCTCGGGCCCCCGCGGACGCACGCGATAGTTGAACACCGGCGGCTCCTCGTGCATCGTGCGGCCGATGCCGTGGCCGACGTAGTCGGTGAGGATGCCCCAGCGGCCGCGGGACTCGACGTGCTCCTGGATCGCCGCGCCCACCTCGTTCAGGTGACGCGCGCTCGCGAGGGCCGCGACGCCGCGCCAGAGGGCGGACTCGGTGACCTCGGAGAGCTCGCGCCGGGCGGCGACGAGCTCGGCGTTCCCGGGGTCGTCGATCACCACGGTGAACGCCGAGTCGCCGTTCCAGCCGTCGATCTGCGCTCCGCCGTCGACCGAGACGATGTCACCGGGGGCGAACGGGCGGCTGCCGGGGATGCCGTGCACGACCTCGTCGTTCACCGACACGCAGAGCGTGTGCCGGTAGCCGGGGACGAGCTTGAAGTTCGACTCCCCGCCGTGCTCGTGGATGACCGCCTCGGCGATCGCGTCGAGCTCGATCGGCGTGACGCCGGGGCGGATCGCCGCGCGTGCGGCTGCGAGCGCCGCCCGCGTCGCCTCGCCGGGAGCGCGCATCGCGCGCAGCTGCTCGGGCGTCTTGTAGATCGAGCGCTTGAACACGTCGCTCAGGCGTCGTCGACGGATGCCACCGCGCGCAGCCCGCGCGCGGCCATCGCGTCGAGGATGCGCTCGGTGACGTCCTCGACCGCGCCGAGCCCGTCGATCTCGACGACGAGCCCGCGCTCGCCGTAGACCTCGACCAGCGGTGCGGTCTGCTCGGCGTAGAGCGCCATGCGGTGGCGGATGACGTCCTCCGTGTCATCCGACCGCCCCTGCTCGGCGGCGCGCTTCAGCAGTCGCGCGACGACCTCGTCGGTGTCGGCCACGAGCTGGATGACGGCGTCGAGCGCGGTGCCGTCCTCCTGGAGGATGCGGTCGAGCTCGTGCACCTGCTCGATCGTGCGCGGGTAGCCGTCGAGCAGAAACCCGGTCGTCGCGTCCGCGTGCTGCAGCCGGTCGTGGACGATCGCGTTGGTGAGCGAGTCGGGCACGTACTCGCCGCGGTCCATGTACGCCTTGGCCTCGAGGCCGAGCGTGGTGCCGCCCTGGACGTTCGCGCGGAAGATGTCTCCGGTGGAGACCGCCGGCACGTCGTAGGCCTGGGCCAGGCGTGCGGCCTGGGTGCCCTTGCCCGCGCCGGGCGGGCCGATCAGGAGGAGGCGGGTCATCGGAGGAGCCCTTCGTAGTGGCGCTGCTGCAGCTGCGCGTCGATCTGCTTCACGGTCTCGAGTCCGACGCCCACGATGATGAGGATGGACGCGCCGCCGAACGGGAAGTTCGCGTTCGCGCCGACGAGTCCGAGCGCGATGAGCGGGATGAGCGCGACGATGCCGAGGTACACCGAGCCGGGCAGCGTGACGCGCGTCAGGACGTAGTCGAGGTACTCGGCCGTCGGACGGCCGGCGCGGATGCCGGGGATGAACCCGCCGTACTTCTTCATGTTCTCCGCGACGTCCTCCGGGTTGAAGGTGATCGCCACGTAGAAGTAGGTGAAGCCCACGATGAGCAGGAAGTACATCAGCATGTACAGCGGGTGGTCGCCATTGACGAGGTAGTTCTGGATCCAGACCACCCACGCCGCGGGCTCCTCGCCCGGCTGCGGCTGGTTGAACTGCGCGATCAGGGCCGGCAGGTACAGCAGCGACGAGGCGAAGATGACGGGCACGACGCCGGCCATGTTCACCTTGATCGGGATGTAGGTGTTGTTGCCGCCGTAGGTGCGTCGGCCGACCATGCGCTTGGCGTACTGCACCGGGATGCGGCGCTGCGACTGCTCGACGAAGACGACGGCGACGACGATCGCGATGCCCACGACGAGCACGAGCGCGAAGATGTCCCAGCCGCGTGCGACGCCGATGGCCCAGAGCGAGCCGGGGAAGGTCGCCGCGATCGACGTGAAGATGAGCAGCGACATGCCGTTGCCGATGCCGCGCTCGGTGATGAGCTCGCCCAGCCACATGATGAGGCCGGTGCCGGCGGTCATGGTGATGACCATGAGCATCACCGCGTACCAGGCGTCGTTGGTGAGCAGCTGTGAGCACTCGGCGATCGGGTTCGTGTTGAACAGCGCGCCGCTGCGAGCGACCGTGATCAGCGTCGTCGACTGGAGCACGGCAAGCGCGATGGTGAGGTACCGCGTGTACTGGGTCAGGCGGGCCTGGCCGGCCTGGCCCTCCTTGTACAGGGTCTCGAAGTGCGGGATGACGACGCGCAGCAGCTGCGTGATGATCGACGCGGTGATGTACGGCATGATGCCGAGCGCGAAGATCGACAGCTGGAGCAGCGCGCCGCCGGAGAAGACGTTGACCAGCTCGTAGAGGCCGGACGTGCCCTGGTTGGCTGCGAGGCACGCCTGGACGTTGCCGAAGTCGACGAACGGCGCCGGGATGAACGAGCCGAGCCGGAACAGGGCGATGATCCCCAGGGTGAAGCCGATCTTCCTGCGAAGATCCGGCGTGCGGAAGATCCGCCCGATGGCGTTGAACACCTGTCCTCCTGTTGCTCCCTCGTGGAGCAGGTCGTTGTTGCGGCTCGAGCCTGTCAGGGCCCCCGTAATACTACGCGAGGCCCCGACAGGCTCGACAACCGTGCTGCTGTGCGGGTGTTACTTGACGGATCCGCCGGCCGCCACGATCTTCTCCTCCGCGGAACCGGAGACCTTGTCGACCGTGACGTTGAGCTTGACCGCGATGTCGCCGTCGCCCAGCACCTTGACCTTCTCGTTCTTGCGCACCGCGCCCTTGGCAACGAGGTCGGAGACGGTGACGTCCCCGCCCTTCGGGTAGAGCTCGGCGAGCTTCGCCAGGTTGACCACCTGGTACTCGACGCGGAACGGGTTCTTGAACCCGCGCAGCTTCGGCGCACGCATGTGGTAGGGCAGCTGGCCACCCTCGAAGCCGACGCGCACCGTGTTGCGGGCCTTCGTGCCCTTGGTGCCGCGACCCGCGGTCTTGCCCTTCGAGCCCTCACCGCGACCCACGCGGGTCTTCGCCTTCTTGGCGCCGGGCGCCGGGCGGAGGTGGTGGACCTTGAGGACCTGCTCGCGCTCGGCGGTCTCGGCCTCGGCCTTCTTCGCCGGGGCCTTCTTCGCCGGAGCCTTGGCTGCCGGAGCCTTGGCGGCCGGGGCCTTGTCGGCGGCGGCCTTGGCCGGAGCCTTCTTGGCCGGAGCCTTGGCGGCCGGAGCCTTCTCAGCGGCCGGCTTGTCGGCAGCGGCCTTCGCCGGAGCCTTCTTCGCCGGAGCCTTGGCGGCCGGAGCCTTCTCAGCGGCCGGCTTGTCGGCAGCGGCCTTCGCCGGAGCCTTCTTCGCCGGAGCCTTCGCTGCCGGAGCCTTCTCGGCGGCGGCCTTGGCCGGAGCCTTCTTGGCCGGAGCCTTCTTCGGAGCCTCGGCGGCGTCCTTCTTCTCTTCTGCCATTAGTCGATCTCCTCAACCTTGACGAGGTGAGCGACGGTGTTGACGTACCCGCGGTTCTGCGGGGTGTCCTCGCGGACCACGACGTCACCGATGCGCTTGAGTCCGAGACTGCGCAGCGTGTCGCGCTGGTACTGCTTCTCGCTCACCTTGGACTTGATCTGGGTCACCTTGAGCCGACCGGCCATCAGGCACCTGCCTTCGCTGCAGCGGCAGCCTCGGCTGCCTGGGCCTCAGCACGCAGCAGACGGGCCGGGGCGACCTCGTCGTAGTCGAGGCCGCGGCGAGCTGCGACGGCACGGGGCTCCTCGAGCTGCTGCAGCGCCTCGACGGTCGCGTGCACGATGTTGAGGGTGTTCGACGAACCGAGCGACTTGCTCAGCACGTCGTGGATGCCGGCGCACTCGAGCACGGCACGCACCGGACCACCGGCGATGACACCGGTACCGGGAGCGGCCGGGCGCAGCAGCACGACGCCGGCAGCGGCCTCGCCCTGCACCGGGTGCGGGATGGTCGCGGCGACGCGCGGGACGCGGAAGAAGTTCTTCTTCGCCTCCTCGACGCCCTTCGAGATCGCGGTCGGGACCTCGCGGGCCTTGCCGTAGCCGACGCCGACCATGCCGTTGCCGTCGCCCACGACGACGAGCGCCGTGAAGCTGAACCGGCGGCCGCCCTTGACGACCTTCGAGACGCGGTTGATGGTCACCACGCGCTCGAGGAACTGGCTCTTGTCGCTGTCGCGGTCACGGCCACGGCCCTGGTTGCGGTCGCGACCGCCGCCACGACGACCCTCGCGGGGCGCCTCGTTCTTCGACGACTCGCTCGAGGCGGCCGTCTCGACGGGGGTCTCCGAGACCACGTCTGCTTCCTTGTTGATCTTCTCGCTCACAGGTTCAGCCCTGCCTCTCGCGCTCCATCGGCGATCGCTGCGACACGACCGGCGTACTTGTTGCCACCGCGGTCGAAGATGACTGCCTCGACACCGGCGCTCTTCGCGCGCTCGGCGACGAGCTCGCCGACCTTGCGGGCCTTGGCGGTCTTGTCACCGTCGAACGTGCGGAGGTCGGCCTCCATGGTGGACGCCGAGGCGACCGTGTGGCCCTTGCTGTCGTCGACCACCTGGACGAAGACGTGGCGAGCCGAGCGGGTCACGACGAGGCGCGGACGCTGCTCGGTGCCGACGACCTTCTTGCGCAGGCGGGCGTGGCGGCGCGAACGCGCAGCCGACTTGCTCTTGACGGCCATGATTACTTACCAGCCTTTCCGGCCTTGCGGCGAACGACCTCACCGGCGTAGCGGATGCCCTTGCCCTTGTAGGGCTCCGGCTTCTTGATCTTGCGGATGTTCGCTGCGGTCTCGCCGACGGCCTGCTTGTCGATGCCGGCGACGGTGAGCTTGTTGTTGCCCTCGACCGTGAACGTGATCCCGGCCGGCGGCTCGACGGTGACCGGGTGCGAGAAGCCGAGGGCGAACTCGATCGAGCTGCCCTTCTGCTGCACGCGGTACCCGGTACCGACGATCTCGAGGGCCTTGGAGTAGCCCTGCGTCACGCCGACGATCTGGTTGTTGATGAGCGAACGGGTGAGGCCGTGGAGCGAACGCGACTCGCGCTCGTCGTCCGGGCGGCTGACGAGGACCTGACCGTCTTCGACCTTGGCCTCGATGGGAGCCGCGACGACGAGCGAGAGCTCGCCCTTCGGGCCCTTCACGGTGACCTGACGGCCGTCGACCGAGACGGTGACGCCGGCAGGGATGTCGATGGGGAGACGTCCGATTCGTGACATGTCGGGTTACCACACGTAGGCGAGGACTTCCCCACCCACGCCCTTCTTCTCGGCCTGGCGGTCGGTGAGCAGACCGCTGGAGGTGGACAGGATCGCGACGCCGAGGCCGCCGAGCACCTTGGGGAGCTCGGTCGACTTCGCGTACACGCGGAGTCCGGGCTTCGAGACCCGCTTGATGCCCGCGATCGAACGCTCGCGGTTGGGGCCGAACTTCAGCTGCAGCGTCAGCGTGGTGCCCACGCGCGCGTCGGAGACCTCGAAGTCGGCGATGTAGCCCTCGTTCTTCAGGATCTCGGCGATGTGCGCCTTGAGCTTCGAGTTCGGCATGGACACGCTGTCGTGGTGCGCGGAGTTGGCGTTGCGCAGCCGGGTCAGCATGTCAGCGACCGGATCGGTCATCGTCATGATGTGTTTCCTTCGTTCACCAGGTTTCAGGGCCCGTTACACGGGAACTGACCTGTGGTGGTGATCCGGACGGTCGCCCGGATCGGGTGCGGATGCCGCGCGCTCGGGCGCGGCATCCGCGGGGTCCTACTGTGCGTTCGAGCCGGCCGAGTAGGGGAAGCCGAGCGCCGTGAGCAGCGCGCGACCCTCCTCGTCGGTGGTCGCGGTGGTCACCACGGTGATGTCCATGCCGCGGACGCGGTCGATCTTGTCCTGGTCGATCTCGTGGAACACGGACTGCTCCGTGAGACCGAAGGTGTAGTTGCCGTGACCGTCGAACTGGCGGTCCGAGAGGCCGCGGAAGTCCCGGATGCGGGGCAGCGCGAGCGAGAGCAGGCGGTCGAGGAACTCCCACATGCGGTCGCCACGGAGCGTGACGTGCGCGCCGATGGGCTGGCCCTCGCGCAGCTTGAACTGCGCGATCGACTTGCGTGCCTTGGTCACCTGCGGCTTCTGGCCGGTGATCTTGGTCAGGTCGGCGATCGCGCCGTCGATGACCTTGCCATCGCGCGCGGCCTCGCCGACGCCCATGTTCACGACGATCTTCGTGAGGCCGGGCACCTGGTGCACGTTGGTGTATCCGTGCTCCTCGGTCAGCTTCGCGATGATCTCGCTCTGGTACTTCTGCTTGAGACGGGGCTGGATTTTGCCAGTTCCCACTGCAGTGTCGGTCATTGCTACAGGTCCTTACCTGACTTCTTGGCGTAACGAACGCGGACCGTCTTCTCGACGCCGTCCTTCGTCACGGTCTCGTTGCGGAAGCCGACGCGCGTCGGCTTCTTGGTCTCGGGGTCGACGATCGCGACGTTCGAGACGTGGATCGGGGCCTCGTGGGTCTCGAGGCCGCCGGTCTTCGAGCCGCGCTGGGTCTGGCCGACCCGCACGTGCTTGGTGACGTAGTTGACGCCCTCGACGACGATGCGGTCGTCGTTCGGGAACACCTCGATGACACGACCCTGCTTGCCGCGGTCTCCGCCGCGGTCCTGGCTCTTGCCCGAGATGACCTCGACGAGGTCGCCCTTCTTGATCTTCGCCATGACTTAGATGACCTCCGGCGCCAGCGAGATGATCTTCATGAACTTCTTGTCGCGCAGCTCGCGGCCCACCGGGCCGAAGATGCGGGTGCCACGGGGGTCACCGTCGTTCTTGAGGATCACTGCGGCGTTCTCGTCGAACTTGATGTACGAGCCGTCGGGACGACGGGTCTGCTTGACCGTGCGGACGATGACCGCCTTGACGACGTCGCCCTTCTTCACGTTGCCACCGGGGATCGCGTCCTTGACGGTCGCGACGATGGTGTCGCCGAGGCCGGCGTAGCGCCGGCTCGACCCGCCGAGCACGCGGATGGTGAGCAGCTCCTTGGCGCCGGTGTTGTCGGCGACCTTGAGCCGGGATTCCTGCTGAATCACTGTGTACTCCTTCTACGAAGCAAGCCCGCGGGGCTTACTTGGCCTTCTCGAGGATCTCGACAAGGCGCCAGCGCTTGGTGGCGCTCAGGGGCCGGGTCTCGCTGATGACGACCAGGTCGCCGATGCCGGCGGTGTTCTGCTCGTCGTGCGCCTTCACCTTGGAGGTGCGGCGGATGACCTTGCCGTAGAGCGGGTGCTTCACGCGGTCCTCGACCTCGACGACGATGGTCTTCTCCATCTTGTCGCTGACGACGTAGCCACGACGCACCTTGCGGTACGGGCGGACGAGCTCGGCCTTCTCGGCGACCTCGGCCGCAGCCTTCTTGGTCTCAGCCATGTCAGGCCTCCTTCGTCTCGGCGTCGGCCTCGGCCGCCGCCTTCTTGGTCTTCTTCGCGGGCTTCTCGGCCTTCGCGGGCACCTCGACCGGGGCCGGGGTGGCGCGGATGCCGAGCTCGCGCTCGCGGATCACGGTGTAGATGCGCGCGATGTCGCGCTTGACGGCCTTCAGGCGGCCGTGGCTCTCGAGCTGACCCGTTGCGGCCTGGAAGCGGAGGTTGAACAGCTCCTCCTTGGCCTTCTTCAGCTCGTCGACGAGTCGCTCGTCTTCGAAGGTGTCGAGCTCGGCGGGGGCGAGCTCCTTGGATCCGACGGCCATTATGCGTCGCCCTCCTCGCGCTTGATGATGCGTGCCTTCAGGGGCAGCTTGTGGATTGCACGGGTCAGCGCCTCACGTGCGAGTTCCTCGGAGACACCCGAGACCTCGAACATGACACGGCCCGGCTTGACGTTGGCGACCCACCACTCGGGCGAACCCTTACCGGAACCCATGCGGGTCTCGGCCGGCTTCTTGGTGAGCGGACGGTCGGGGTAGATGTTGATCCACACCTTGCCGCCGCGCTTGATGTGACGCGTCACCGCGATACGAGCGGACTCGATCTGGCGGTTGGTCACGTAGGCGGGCGTCAGGGCCTGGATGCCGTACTCGCCGAACGACACCTTGGTGCCGCCGGTGGCCTGGCCACGGCGACCCGGGTGGTGCTGCTTGCGGTACTTGACTCGACGGGGAATCAACATGGTTATGCCTCAACTCCTGCTGCGACCGGCTCCTGCGCCTTGGGCGCACGACGACGGTCTCCGCGCTCGGGGCGCGACGACTTCTGGTTGGCCTGCTCGCGGGCGAGCTCCTTGTTGGTGATGTCGCCCTTGTAGATCCAGACCTTCACGCCGATGCGGCCGAAGGTGGTCTTCGCCTCGTAGAAGCCGTAGTCGATGTTCGCGCGGAGGGTGTGCAGCGGCACGCGACCCTCGCGGTAGAACTCCGAACGGCTCATCTCGGCGCCGCCGAGGCGGCCGGAGACCTGGATGCGGACGCCCTTGGCGCCGGCGCGCTGCGCGCCCTGCAGGC
The DNA here is from genome assembly GCF_027925245.1 of Agromyces rhizosphaerae. Lineage (NCBI taxonomy): Bacteria > Bacillati > Actinomycetota > Actinomycetes > Micrococcales > Microbacteriaceae > Agromyces > Agromyces rhizosphaerae. The sequence continues at coordinate 2,347,088 of NZ_BSDP01000001.1, read as the reverse complement.
CCTTGCGCATCGCGCGGCGGAAGGCCACGCGTGCGGAGAGCTGCTCGGCGATGCCCTGCGCGACGAGCTGGGCGTCGGCCTCGGGGTTCTTCACCTCGAGGATGTTGAGCTGGATCTGCTTGCCGGTGAGCTTCTCGAGGTCGGCGCGGATGCGCTCGGCCTCGGCGCCTCGGCGACCGATCACGATGCCCGGGCGGGCGGTGTGGATGTCGACGCGGACGCGGTCACGGGTGCGCTCGATCTCGATGCGCGAGACACCCGCGCGGTCGAGCGAGGTCTGCAGCAGGCGACGGATGCGGACGTCCTCTGCGAGGTAGTCCGAGTAGCGCTGGCCGGGCTTGTTCGAGTCGGAGAACCAACGCGACACGTGGTCGGTGGTCACGCCGAGACGGAAGCCGTACGGGTTTACCTTCTGACCCATTACTTCGTACCCTCCTCGGGAGTGGCGAGCACAACAGTGATGTGGCTGGTGCGCTTGTTGATGCGGAACGCACGACCCTGGGCACGCGGCTGGAATCGCTTGAGGGTGACACCCTCGTCGACGAAGGCGCGCGACACGTAGAGGTCCTGCTCGTCCAGGTAGGTGTTCGAGGCATCGGCCTTGACGCGAGCGTTCGCGATGGCCGAGGCGACGAGCTTGTACACCGGCTCGCTCGCACCCTGGGGCGCGAACTTCAGGATGGCCAGGGCCTCCTGTGCCTGCTTGCCGCGGATCATGTTGACGACGCGGCGGGCCTTCATGGGGGTCACGCGGATGTGACGCACGCGTGCGATCGACTCCACCATTTCTCTCCTCCTTCACGCCACCGCGTCAGCGGCGGCGGCCCTTCTTGTCGTCCTTCACGTGTCCACGGAAGGTGCGGGTGGGCGCGAACTCGCCGAGCTTGTGGCCCACCATGGTCTCGGTGACGAACACCGGGATGTGCTTGCGGCCGTCGTGCACGGCGATCGTGTGACCCAGCATTGCGGGGACGATCATCGAGCGACGCGACCACGTCTTGATGACGTTCTTGGAACCGGCCTCGTTCTGCGTGACGACCTTGCGAAGCAGGTGCTCGTCGACGAAGGGGCCCTTCTTGAGACTGCGCGGCATCTTCTCTTACTCCTACTTGCGCTTCTTGCCGACGGTGCGACGACGGACGATGAGCTTGTCGCTCTCCTTGTTGGGGCGACGGGTGCGGCCCTCGGCCTGACCCCAGGGGCTGACCGGGTGGCGACCACCGGAGGTCTTGCCCTCGCCACCACCGTGCGGGTGGTCGATCGGGTTCATGGCGACACCGCGGACGGTCGGGCGGACGCCCTTCCACCGCTTGCGGCCGGCCTTGCCCCAGTTGATGTTCGACTGCTCGGCGTTGCCGACCTCGCCGACGGTCGCGCGGCAGCGCGCGTCGACGTTGCGGATCTCGCCCGACGGCAGGCGGAGCTGCGCGTAGGGGCCGTCCTTGGCGACGAGGCGCACCGAGGCGCCTGCCGAGCGGGCCATCTTGGCGCCGCCGCCGGGGCGGAGCTCGATGGCGTGCACGACGGTACCGGTCGGGATGTTGCGCAGCGGCAGGTTGTTGCCCGGCTTGATGTCGGCCGAGGGACCCGACTCGACGACGTCGCCCTGCGAGAGGCGGCTCGGCGCCAGGATGTAGCGCTTGGTGCCGTCGACGAAGTGCAGCAGCGCGATGCGCGCGGTGCGGTTCGGGTCGTACTCGATGTGCGCGACCTTGGCGGGCACGCCGTCCTTGTCGTTGCGACGGAAGTCGATGACGCGGTACTGGCGCTTGTGGCCACCGCCGATGTGGCGGGTGGTGATCCGGCCCTGGTTGTTGCGCCCGCCCGACTTGGACAGGGGCTTCAGCAGCGACTTCTCCGGCGTCGACCGGGTGATCTCCGCGAAGTCGGCGACGGACGAACCGCGACGACCCGGGGTCGTGGGCTTGTACTTGCGAATAGCCATTTCTCGGTTGCTCCTTAGCCGACAGCCGTGAAGATGTCGATCGAGCCCGACTTCAGCGTGATGATGGCGCGCTTGGTGTCCTTGCGCTTGCCCATGCCGAAGCGGGTGCGGCGGGTCTTGCCCTGGCGGTTGAGGGTGTTCACCTGCGCGACCTCGACCTTGAAGATCTGCTCGATGGCGAGCTTGATCTCGGTCTTGTTGGCGCGGGGGTCCACGATGAACGTGTACTTGCCCTCGTCGATCAGGTTGTAGCTCTTCTCGGAGACCACCGGCGCGATGATGATCTCGCGGGGGTCCTTGTTCCATGCGGCGCTCATGCGGAGACCTCTTCCTTCGTGGCCTTCGAGGCGATGAAGCCCTCGAGCGCGGCCTTGGTGAAGACGATGTCGTCGGAGACGAGCACGTCGTAGGCGTTCAGCTGGTCGAACGGCAGCACGTGCACGGTCGGGATGTTGCGGACGGCGCGCTCGCTGAGCTCGTCGTCGCGGGTGAGCACCACCAGGACGTGCTTCGACGCTGCCACGGAGTCGAGCAGCTCGATCGCGGCCTTCGTCTTCGGCGTCTCGCCGGCGAAGAGGCCCTCGACGGCGTGCACGCGGCTGCCGCGGGCACGGTCGGAGAGCGCGCCGAGCAGGGCTGCGGCGATCATCTTCTTGGGCGTGCGCTGCGAGTAGTCGCGCGGGGTCGGGCCGTGGACGACGCCACCGCCGGTCATGTGCGGCGCGCGGATCGAACCCTGGCGGGCGCGACCGGTGCCCTTCTGCTTGAAGGGCTTGCGGCCGGCACCGGAGACCTCACCGCGGTTCTTGGTCTTGTGCGTGCCCTGGCGCGCAGCGGCGAGCTGGGCGACGACGACCTGGTGGATCAGCGGGACGTTGGTCTGCACGTCGAAGAGCTCGGCGGGCAGCTCGATCGAGCCGGCCTTCTTGCCCTTGACGTCGACGATGTCGAGTGAGGTAGCCATGGACTACGCTCCCTTCACTGCGTTGCGGACGAAAACGAGGCGGCCACGAGCACCGGGGACGGCGCCCTTGACGAGCAGCAGGCCCTTCTCGGCGTCGACCGAGTGCACCTTGAGGTTGAGCACGGTCACGCGCTCGCCGCCCATGCGGCCGGCCATGCGCATGCCCTTGAAGACGCGGCTCGGGGTCGAGGACGCGCCGATCGAACCGGGCTTGCGGTGGTTGCGGTGGGCACCGTGCGAAGCGGACACGCCCTTGAAGTTGTGGCGCTTCATGACACCGGCGAAGCCCTTGCCCTTCGAGGTGCCGACGACGTCGACCAGCTGGCCGGCCTCGAAGGTCTCCTCGACGGTGAGCTCCTGGCCCAGCGAGTAGTCGGCGGCGTCAGCCGTGCGCACCTCGGCGAGGTGGCGGCGCGGGGTGACCCCGGCGGCCTCGAAGTGGCCGGCGGCCGGCTTGAGGACCTTGCGGGGGTCGATCTGGCCCGCGGCGATCTGGACGGCGCTGTAGCCGTCCTTCTCGGGGGTGCGGAGCTGGGTGACGACGTTGGGGGCGATCTCGATCACGGTCACGGGGATGACGCGGTTCTGGTCGTCCCACACCTGGGTCATGCCGAGCTTCGTGCCCAGGAGACCCTTGACGGTCTTGGTAGCAGTCGTGGACATGGGTTACCTCAGAGCTTGATCTCGATGTTGACGTCGGCCGGAAGGTCGAGGCGCATGAGCGAGTCGACCGCCTTGGGGGTCGGGTCGACGATGTCGATCAGGCGCTTGTGGGTGCGCATCTCGAAGTGCTCGCGGCTGTCCTTGTACTTGTGGGGCGAGCGGATGACGCACACCACGTTCTTCTCCGTGGGGAGCGGCACCGGGCCGACCACGGTCGCACCCGCGCGGGTCACCGTGTCGACGATCTTGCGCGCCGAGGTGTCGATGACCTCGTGGTCGTACGACTTCAGTCGAATGCGGATCTTCTGTCCCGCCATGGCTGACTCTCTCTCTGTCAAGGCGTCGTACAGCTCGCGCTGCATTGGACGCCGTCGTAGCACTCCGTGTGGTGCACCACTGTTCTTCTGTCAACGGCCCGTGATCGAGCCTGTCGAGACCACCGCGATTCCTCGCGGATCCGATCGCCTCGACACGCTCGACCGTCGAACCTGTCACCGACTCGCGCACGCGGGCGCGAACCCGCTCGCGGACACGGCTGCGCCGTGTCCTTGCAGTTGTCGGTTGAGTCGTGTCCTGCTGCCCGCGGCCTAACCTGACCCCCGTGAGCATCGCCCGAGGTGGTTATGCACTGCCTGGCAGTGATCCGAAACGCGCGCACGTTCGCCACGCGTTCGAAATGTTGAACTCAACGAGTTTGCCACATCGCACGCGTCCCGTGCAACCCGGGCGTGTCGCGCACGGCGTGTCGCCCAGCGGACTCACAGCGAACGGCGTCAGCGGGCCTCCCAGCCCTGCTCGCGGAGCGCCTGGCGTGCCTGCTCCCGGGCGGAGTACGCGGTCTTGACGCCGCGGATCTCGCGGTAGTTCTGGTGACCGGGGCCGGCCCAGAGGATGGAGTCCTCGGCCTCGCAGAGCGACACGGCGAGGCGGATCGCCCGGGGCGGCGGCGACACCACGTGCAGCTCGGCGTCGGGCCTCGCCGCGAGCGCACCCTCGGCCAGCGTGCGGCGGATGGACGCGGCATCCTCGAACCGCGGATGGTGGTCGGTGACCACCAGGATGTCGCTGCGCCGCACCGCCTCGGCGGCCATGTCGTGGCGCTTCGTCTTGTCGCGGTCGCCGTCGGCGCCGAACACCATGATCACCTTGCCCGAGGTCACCGCCCGGACCGCGTCCAGCGTCTTCGCGAACGCGTCGGCGCTGTGGCCGAAGTCGACGTAGATCGCGGGCGAGCCGGGCGCCGCGACGTTCTCCGTGCGACCGGGGATCGGCGGGATGGCGCCGTCGTGGGCGAGCGCGGCGGCGACCCGCTCGAACGGGCGCCCGCCGGCGACGAGCATGACGATCGCGAGACCCGCGTTGGCCGCGTGGTGCTCCCCGATCGCCGGGATCATGGCCTCGAGGTGCGCGCCGTCGGGGCCGTCCAGCGCGAACCGCGTGCCCTCGCGCGACACGGCCGTCGTGCGCACACGCCAGTCGGCGTCGACGTCGTCGCGCGAGGTGATGGTCTGCACCGGGATGCCCGAGCGCTCGACGACCTGCGCGCCCCACGCCGTGTCCAGCGAGACGACGCCCGTCTCCGCGCGGTCGGGCTGGAACAGCGCGACCTTCTGGTCGAAGTACTCCTCCATCGACGCGTAGTCGTCGAGGTGGTCGTGGCTGAGGTTGGTGAACCCGGCGACCTGGAAGCGCACCCCGTCGATGCGGTGCCGCGTGAGCGCCTGCGCGGAGACCTCGATCGCCGCGGCCGTCACGCCCCGCTCGCGCATCGTGGCGATGAGCGCGTGCATGTCGCTGGACTCGGGCGTGGTGAGCCCGGCGACGACGACCTCGCCCGCGACGCGGCGCTCGGCCGTCGAGCTGAGCCCGGCCACCTCGCCCAGCGCGCCGAGCATGCCCTCCAGGAGGTGGACGGTGCTCGTCTTGCCGTTGGTGCCGGTCACCCCGAGCAGCTGCGGGTCGCCCTCGACGTAGTCGTACACCTTCGCGGCCGCGGCGCCGAGCACCTCGCGCGGTGCGGGCACGACCAGCACGGGCAGGGCGGATGCCCCTGCCAGCGCCGCACCCTCGGCATCCGTCAGCAGCGCGACGGCACCCGCCTCGGCCGCCTGGCCCGCGAACTGCGCGCCGTGCGCGTGCGCGCCGCGGATGCCCACGTACAGGTCGCCCGGGCGCACTTGCCCCGATGCGAAGGTGACGCCGGTGACCCGCACCTCAGCGGCCCCGGGCACCACCTGCGCACCGACCGCGTCCGCGACGTCGCCGAGCGCGACCGCCTCGGTGCGTTCCGGGCGCAGGGTGATCGGCGCGGGGGCGATCTCGGTCAAGGGGGCTCCTCTCGAGGCCGCAGGCGGCCACGGCGTCAGTCGCGTCGGCCACCGGCTCGTGCCCGGCACCCGTCGCGCGGGCGGGTCACCCGCGCATGCGTTCCCAGCGATTCTAGGCGAGCGGGGCGCCCTCCGCGCTCCCCCGAGGCCGCCGGTCACTCCGCGTCGGCGCCCTCCGCACGGCGCGGTCCCGGGTCGGGGACCGGGGCCGGGCGACGCCGGTCGCGCAGCCGGAGCACGGGCTGCTCGATCCAGCGGTACGACGCCTCCGCCACGAGCAGGGATGCCGCGACGCCCGCGACGACCCGGAGCCACTCGGGCACGCCCTCGGGCGCGTGGTGCAGCGCGAGCGACATGATCGGCAGGTGCCAGAGGTAGAGGCTGTACGAGCGGAGCCCGAACCAGCGCAGGGGCGTCCACTCGGCCGGCGGAACCGTGCGCGAGACGAGCAGGGCCACCATCGGCGCGGCGACGACCGCCCCGATCGAGATCGGCCATCCGGTGGTGAGCGCGGCCGGGAGCGGGACGAAGACCGCCACGACGAATCCGACGGCCGCGATCGGGGCCAGCCGCCCGATGCCGGCGAGGGTGCGCGGGCCGGCGAACGCGAGCGCGCAGCCGAGCGGCAAGCCCATCGCGCGCACGTAGCTGTGCAGCGCGGGCGGCGCGCCCGGCAGCAGGTCGAGCACGAGGATCGTCGCGATGAGCGCGACCACGGGCAGCCACCCCCACCACGCGCGCGACCACAGGGCCAGCAGGAGCAGCGCGGGCCAGACGAGGTAGAACTGCTCCTCGAGGCTCAGCGTCCAGGTGTGGTCGAGCAGACCGCCCTGCATCGCGAACAGGTTCGAGGTGTAGGTGAGCGACACCACGACGTCGCGCGTGAGCTCCGGCACCGCACGGCCGGTGACGAGCGCGACGGTCATCACGAACGTGCAGGCCGCGAGCAGCGCGGGGTAGAGCCGGAGGAGCCGGCGCGCGGTGAAGCGCGCGAGGCGGATCGTGCCGGTGCGGTCGTACTCGTTGCGCAGCAGCCGCGTGATGAGGAAGCCGGACAGGACGAAGAACACGTCGACGCCGAGGAAGCCGCCCGGCGCGAGCCCGGCGTGGAAGAGCACGACGGCGATGACCGCGACGCCTCGGAGGCCGTCGAGTCCCCGCCATCGTGCCGCCGACATGCGCCCAATCCTCGCACGTCCCGGGGCGCCGTCGACGGCGCCGTGTGAACGACGAAGGGGCCGGGCCCGAAGGCCCGACCCCTGTCGGTCGCGATGCTCCTGTCGGAGCGGTTCGCTACTTGATGATCTTCGTGACCGTACCGGCACCCACGGTGCGACCACCCTCACGGATGGCGAAGCCGAGGCCCTCCTCCATGGCGATCGGCTGGATCAGGTCGACCGTCATGTCGGTGGTGTCGCCGGGCATGACCATCTCGGTGCCCTCGGGCAGCGTGATGACGCCGGTGACGTCGGTGGTGCGGAAGTAGAACTGCGGACGGTAGTTCGCGTAGAACGGGTTGTGGCGGCCACCCTCGTCCTTGGACAGGATGTACGCGGTGCCCTCGAACTCGGTGTGCGGCGTGACGGAACCCGGAGCGACGACGACCTGGCCGCGCTCGACCTCCTCGCGCTTGAGACCGCGGAGCAGGAGACCGCAGTTCTCGCCGGCCCACGCCTCGTCGAGCTGCTTGTGGAACATCTCGATACCGGTGACCGTGGTCTTCTGCGTCGGGCGGATGCCGACGATCTCGACCTCGGAGTTGATCTTCAGGGTGCCGCGCTCCGCACGGCCGGTGACGACGGTTCCACGACCGGTGATCGTGAAGACGTCCTCGATCGGCATGAGGAACGGCTTGTCCTTGTCGCGCACGGGGTCGGGGATCGAGTCGTCCACGGCCTCCATGAGCTCGAGCACCGAGTTGACCCACTGCTCGTCGCCCTCGAGGGCCTTGAGGCCCGAGACGCGCACGACCGGAGCGTCGTCGCCCGGGAAGCCCTGGCTCGAGAGCAGCTCGCGCACCTCGAGCTCGACGAGCTCGAGGATCTCCTCGTCGTCGACCATGTCGGCCTTGTTCAGCGCGACGAGCAGGTAGGGCACGCCGACCTGCTTGGCGAGCAGCACGTGCTCACGCGTCTGGGCCATGGGGCCGTCGGTCGCCGCGACCACGAGGATCGCGCCGTCCATCTGGGCCGCACCGGTGATCATGTTCTTGATGTAGTCGGCGTGACCCGGGGCGTCGACGTGCGCGTAGTGGCGCTTCGGCGTCTCGTACTCGACGTGCGAGATGTTGATCGTGATGCCGCGCTGGCGCTCCTCGGGAGCGGAGTCGATCGAAGCGAAGTCGCGCAGCACGTTGACGTCCGACGGGTACTTCTCGGCGAGCACCTTCGAGATCGCAGCGGTGAGCGTGGTCTTGCCGTGGTCGACGTGACCGATCGTTCCGATGTTGACGTGCGGCTTGGTCCGCTCGAACTTGGCCTTAGCCACTGTGGGTCCTCCTCAGGACTTACGTGTAGAAGCGCCGGGCGCTGGATTGCGCTCGGTGATCTACGGGGTGTGTTGGGTATGTTACGCGAACCGGCTGGTTGCGCGCTGTGCGAGGGCTACTCGCCCTTGTTCTTCTGGACGATCTCGTCGGCGACCGCCTTCGGGACCTCCGCGTAGCTCTCGAAGGTCATCGAGTACACCGCACGGCCCGAGGTCTTCGACCGCAGGTCGCCGATGTATCCGAACATCTCCGACAGCGGGACGTTGGCGCGAATCACCTTCACACCACTGGCGTCCTCCATCGACTGGATCTGCCCGCGGCGCGAGTTCAGGTCGCCGATGACGTCGCCCATGTACTCCTCGGGCGTACGCACCTCGACGGCCATCAGCGGCTCGAGCAGAACCGGGTTCGCCTTCCGAGCGGCTTCCTTGAAGCCCATCGAGCCGGCGATCTTGAACGCCATCTCCGAGGAGTCGACGTCGTGCGAGGCACCGTCCAGCAGGGTCGCCTTGACGCCCACCATGGGGTATCCGGCGAGGATGCCGTACTGCATCGCGTCCTGGAATCCGGCGTCGACCGAGGGGATGTACTCCCGCGGGATGCGACCACCGGTGACCTTGTTCTCGAACTCGTAGGTCGTGTCGGCCGTGACCTCGAGGGGCTCGATCGCGAACTGGATCTTCGCGAACTGGCCCGAACCACCCGTCTGCTTCTTGTGGGTGTAGTCGTGCTTCTCGACCTTGCGCTTCAGGGTCTCGCGGTACGCGACCTGCGGCTTGCCGACGTTCGCCTCGACCTTGAACTCCCGCTTCATGCGGTCGACGAGGATGTCGAGGTGCAGCTCGCCCATGCCCTTGATGACGGTCTGGCCGGTCTCCGCGACGTGCTCGGTGCGGAAGGTCGGGTCCTCCTCGGCGAGCTTCTGGATCGCCGTGCCGAGCTTCTCCTGGTCGGCCTTGGTCTTCGGCTCGATGGCCACCTCGATCACGGGCTCGGGGAAGGTCATCGACTCGAGCACGACCTGCTCGCTCGGGTCGGACAGGGTGTCGCCCGTGGTGGTGTCCTTCAGGCCGATGACCGCGTAGATGTGGCCGGCGGTCAGGAAGTCGACCGGGTTCTCCTTGTTGGCGTGCATCTGGAAGATCTTCCCGATGCGCTCCTTCTTGCCCTTGGCCGTGTTGATGACCTGGCCGCCCGAGTCGAGGCGACCCGAGTACACGCGGATGTAGGTGAGGCGCCCGAAGAACGGGTGCGTCATGATCTTGAACGCGAGCGCGGCGAAGGGCTCGTCGGCGTCGGCGTGACGCTCGATGATGGTCTCCTCGTCGCGGGCGTCGTGCGCCTCGATCGCCGGCATGTCCAGCGGCGAGGGCAGGTAGTCCACGACCGCGTCGAGCATCGGCTGCACGCCGCGGTTCTTGAACGCCGAGCCGCAGAGCACCGGGTAGATCTCGCTGTTGATCGTGAGCTTGCGGATCGCGCCCTTGATCTCGGCGACCGTGAGCTCCTCGCCGCCGAAGTACTTCTCGAGCAGCGCGTCGTCGGTCTCGGCGACGGTCTCGAGCAGCGTCTGGCGGTACTCCTCGGCCTTGTCCTTGAGGTCGGCCGGGATCTCCTGGACCTCGTACTTCGCGCCGAGCGTCACGTCGCCCTTCGCGTCGCCGGGCCACACCAGGGCGCGCATCTCGACCAGGTCGATCACGCCGAGGAAGTCGTTCTCGGCGCCGATCGGCAGCTGCAGCACGAGCGGCTTCGCGCCCAGGCGGCTGACGATGGTGTCGACGGTGAAGTAGAAGTCCGCACCGAGCTTGTCCATCTTGTTGACGAAGCAGATGCGCGGCACGTTGTACTTGTCGGCCTGGCGCCAGACGGTCTCGGACTGGGGCTCGACGCCCTCCTTGCCGTCGAAGACGGCGACCGCGCCGTCGAGCACGCGGAGGTTGCGCTCCACCTCGACGGTGAAGTCGACGTGACCGGGCGTGTCGATGATGTTCAGCTGGATGTTGTTCCAGAAGCACGTCGTCGCGGCCGACGTGATGGTGATGCCGCGCTCCTGCTCCTGCGCCATCCAGTCCATCGTCGCGGCGCCGTCGTGCACCTCGCCGATCTTGTGCGTGATGCCCGTGTAGAACAGGATGCGCTCGGTCGTGGTGGTCTTGCCGGCATCGATGTGGGCCATGATGCCGAAGTTGCGGACCTTGTTCAGGTCGGTGAGCACATCCTGTGCCACAGGTTCCTCCGGGGGATCTCGTAGGTGGGGTTGGGGGGAGCGGATGCCGCGGGGCGTCGCCTCGCGGCATCCGCTCGCCGGCTACCAGCGGTAGTGGGCGAAGGCGCGGTTCGACTCGGCCATCTTGTGGGTGTCCTCGCGGCGCTTGACCGCGGCACCCAGGCCGTTCGAGGCGTCGAGGATCTCGTTGGTGAGACGCTCGGTCATGGTCTTCTCGCGGCGGGCCTTGGCGTAGCTGGTGAGCCAGCGCAGCGCCAGGGTGTTCGCACGGTGCGGCTTGACCTCGACGGGGACCTGGTAGGTCGAGCCGCCGACGCGGCGCGAGCGGACCTCGAGGGTCGGGCGCACGTTGTCCAGGGCCTTCTTGAGGGTCACGACGGCGTCCTGGCCGGACTTCGAGGCGACGGTCTCGAGCGCGTCGTAGACGATGCGCTGCGCGAGGTCCTTCTTGCCGTCGATCAGGATCTTGTTGACGAGCTGGCTGACGACCGGCGACCCGTAGACGGGGTCGGCGACGACGGGGCGCTTCGGAGCGGGTCCCTTGCGAGGCATTACTTCTTCTCCATCTTCGCGCCGTAGCGGCTGCGCGACTGCTTGCGGTTCTTGACCGCCTGCGTGTCGAGCGCGCCGCGGATGATCTTGTAGCGGACGCCGGGGAGGTCCTTCACACGGCCGCCGCGGACGAGCACCATCGAGTGCTCCTGCAGGTTGTGGCCCTCGCCGGGGATGTAGGCGGTGACCTCGGTGCCGTTGGAGAGCTTCACTCGGGCGACCTTGCGCAGGGCCGAGTTCGGCTTCTTCGGGGTGGTGGTGTAGACGCGCGTGCAGACGCCGCGCTGCTGGGGGTTGGCCTTCAGGGCCGGGGCCTTGGTCTTGTCGACCTTCGGCGAGCGGCCCTTGCGGACCAGCTGCTGAATGGTGGGCACTCGTTCTCCTTGTTCATGCTGCACGGTGACAGCGGTGATGGATTGTGTCGCATCATGACCCACCGGCACCGCAGAGCTGCAGTGCCTTCGAATGGTGGGTATGCCGTGGGGGATGCTCATCCAGAGCTCCCTTGGAGTGTGGTTTCCGTTCGCTTCCCGGCGCACGCCCGGGGGCATGCGTCAGGCGCGCGGCGAAGCGCACACCAGATCAATGTTACCCGGGGCGTTCTGGGTGGTCAAATGGCCGCGGAGTCCCCCAGCGTCCACACAGGGGCGGGTCAGGGTCCCGGCCACATCGGCGAGTCCAGCTCGCGGTCGAGGTCGGCGAGCAGCTCGGCCACCTGGGGCTCCACGATGCCGGCGATCCCCTCGGCGATCCGCGCGCGGTGGTCCCGCAGGGCGGCGCAGATCCGGCGCCCGATCTGCTTGGCGAACTCGTCGGCGAGCCGGACCTCCTCACGGATGGCCGCCTTCTCCTCCTGCGACAGCGGGCGCGGCTGCTCGGGCTCGGTGCCGGCCGCGACGTCGCGCTCGAGCCCGCCGATCGTGAACAGGAACGGCTGGTCGGGCGCCGGGTCGGGGTCGAGCTCGAGGCCGCGGTACTCCGGGTCGAGGCCCTCGCCGGGACGGTAGGGCCGCCGCGCCTTGCGCTCCTCCGCCTGCCGCAGCTCACGGTGCAGCAGCGGGAGGTTGCGGTCGGTGTAGTCGTCGACCGCGACGTCGATGATGCCCTTCATGCGCATCGAGAGCGCGTGCTGCACGCCGTGCGGCACGTCGACCTCGAGCCCGGCGGCGGCGAGGATCGGCGATCCGAAGCAGCGTCGGCAGAGCCGCGCCCGGGCACGCGCGGTGCCGGGGCGCCATCGCGGGAGCCAGCGGAGCCAGTTGTCGACCTCGTGGCTGACCCGAGCCTCGATCGACCCGTCCATCGCGGTTCACGCTAGCGCGTGCGGGCCCCGGTCGCAGCCAGCGGCGGACGAGCGGCGCGTCACGTGCGATCCTCCCACGGCCATCGCGGCGGCCCCGCGCTGCGACCGCGCCGGCGCACGAGCGCGATGTCGGCCCACGTGACGGCGGCGGCGAACAGCGCGACGATCGAGGTGAACGGACTCAGGACGAGCGTGACCAGGAAGTCGAACGACTCGACGACGCCGCCGTAGGCGACCACCCCGGTCCCCACGTAGCCGGCCCACGCGGCCACGCCCGTCCAGATGCCGAACCAGGTCGACGCGGCCTGGTCGCGGAACCGGCGCCCGGGCACGGCGAACAGCAGGATCGCGAGCAGCACCAGCACCGCGACGCCGACCATGGCGGGACCGAGCAGCAGGCCGGCGTCGGGCAGCGTGATCGGGTCGCCGCCGAAGAGCAGGGCCAGGAACCCGAAGGCGCACACCAGCGCGGCGAGGTAGGTCGCGGTCGCGAACGGGGCGAGCGCCCGCGCGTAGCTCCGCTGGTCGGCGTCCATCGTCCCGAGCCTACGTCGCCCGGACGCGCCGAGGGGGAGGCTCGCGCCTCCCCCTCGCTCCGGCTTGCGACCGTCAGCCGCCCGCGAGCTGCTGGTCGAGGTCCTGGATCGCGTGCATCATCGCGCGCAGCGACTCGCCCATCTCGCCGATGCCGTCCACGGCCGACTTCAGGCCCGTCGTCAGCTCCTCGTAGCCCTGCCCGAAGCGGCCGGACGCGTGCTGCGTCCGGAAGTCCTCGCCCAGCAGGTTGTCCACCGACGCCTTGAGCTGGTCGAGCTGCGCCTGGATGTCGTCCCGCGCATCGCCGAGCTTCGCCGCCATGGCCTCCATCTCGCCGTACGACGCTCCGAAGTCCGCCATGGGTACCACCTTCCCGATCGTCTCCGCCGGTCCCTGCCGGACCGGACGCCCCTACGGTAGCCCGCGCGGTGGGCGCGGGCGATGGGCAGCACTGCCCACCCGTGGACAGCGGCCGCTCACGCCGAGCGGGGGCTCGGCGTCGGCAGCTGCGGCGGGTCCGCCTCGGCGAGCAGCAGGGCCCCCACCGGCTCGGAGACGATCGCGTGCACCCGTCGCTGGGGAAGCAGGCCGCGCCGGGACATTCGCTCGAGCGCGCCCGCGCGTGCGGCCTCCATCGCCGCTCGTTCCTCGTCCGACAGCGCCGCGAGCGTCGCCTCCATCGCCTCGATCGTGTGCCCCCTCGCGCCGGCGACCGCGGCGAGGAACGGATCGGCCACCGCCCGGTCGTCGGCCGTGTCCGCCACGAGGGCCGCGCGCATCCGTACCCGACGCACCGCGTCCACGACCGCGAGCACCAGCATGGGGACGGCGGACAGCACGATCAGCGGGAGCGAGCCGTCGGCCGAGGCCGCGTTCAGCGGGTCGTCCGCGGCCCGCCGGAGCGCGAGGCCCGCGGTCACCACCCCCACCGCGGCGCTGCCGATGGCGACCCGCGGCAGGGGCTGCAGCAGCCGCGGCGCGGCCAGCGCGGCGACGAGCAGCACGAGCGCGGCGACGCCCGAGACTCCCGCGAGCACGCCGCCGGCCGTGAGCGCGTCGGCGAGCCCGATGGTGCCGCGCCCGACCAGCAGGGCGAATGCGACGGTGACCGGCAGCAGGAGCGCCCCGGTGAGCAGCAGCGAGGCGCAGCCGGCACGGGGGTGGTCGAACTCGGCACGTGCGGCGATGCGCGCGACCGCGGCGGCGCCGCCGTGCGCGCGGTCGGCGGCCGCCACGTCGTCACCGTACGCGCGCGCCTCGCGCTCGACGGCGGACAGCACGTCGGGCGCGGAGGCGAGTAGCCGGCGGTCGAGGTCGGCCAGTTCGGCGGGGCCGGCGGCGGGCACGGACCGGGCCCATGCTGCGAGGTCGTCGGCCCGGGGCATCCGCCCGCCCTCGACCGGGTCAGGCATCGGCCGGCAGGATGCGCAGGGTCTGCACGATCTGCTCGAGCTGCTCCTCGAGCAGGCCGAGCACCGTCGGCCGCGTGGGCGAGGTCAGCACATGCACGGCGAGCCCGTCGGTCGCGAAGGCGTAGCTGATGCCGCCGACGGGGTGCCCCGCGGCATCCGGTGCCGCAGCGACGAAGGTCGACCTGCGCCCGGCGCCGAGTCCCGCCGCCACGACGTCCTCGTACACGGGCGGGAGCGCGAGCGGCAGGTCGGGCGTGAGGGCGAGCCGCAGCCCCGCCTCGACGTCGTCGCCGTCGGCGATCGCCGCTACGCGCACGTGCACGACCGCGGTGACCGGCAGCAGGTACGGGCGGAACAGCAGGGTGATCGCGTCGTCGGGCGCGACCTGCGCGCGCACCTCGTCGAGCATCACCCGCAGCGCCATGCGCTGGTCGTCGGTCAGGCCGCCGCGCACGGCCGCGTAGCCCGCCGCGAGCTCGGACGTGAAGGCGTCCCACTGCTCGCCGGTCGCCTCGGGGGGCACGACGCTCCAGGAGGCATCCGGAATCTGCAGGTCGACGTCCATCGAGGCGGGCGCGCTCACGCGGTGGCCTCCCGTCGCGGAATCCACGCGAAGGTGCCCATGATCGCGTCGGCGGTGTGGATGAAGCCGGCGAGCGGATGCTCCGTCGCGGCCATGCCCACCGGGTGCGCGATGACCGCCGCGAAGCGCAGGGCGCTGCGGCGGCGCGTGCCCGGGATCGGCGTGAGGTAGGAGACGGTGTGCGCGCCGATGCGCTCGCCGTTCAGCTCGTTCGTGCCGGAGCGCACCCAGCGGATCATGGCCCGGTCGTCGTTCAGTGCGCGCGCGCCGTGGCTGCGGATCAGCTCGGACACCTGCGCGTCGAGGGTGCCGCCGTCGGGCGCGGTCATGCGGGTCGCGGTGATCGACATCGGCATGATCGCGTCCTCGGGCGCGGACTCCTGCACGAAGTACGCGACCGCGTCGAGGCGGCGGAGGTCGGCGAACGCCTGGCGGGCCAGGGTGCGCAGCTGCGCGTTCAGGTCGGGCCGGTGCTGGTGACGCAGGCGGTCGGATGCCCGTGCCAGCATCGCCTGCTCCCCCGCCGCATCGGGCGCGTGCTCGACCCATCCCGGCGGGAGCACGAGCTGGTACGGGGGGACCTCCGGGCCGGTGCCGAGGAGCTCGTCTCTCAGTGACATCCGTCACATCCTTCCCGGTCGGCGGTGCTCGTGCGAACCTGGGCGTCGCGGGTACGGGTCACGAGCTCGCGGCGAGCTGCTCGCGCCACGTGTCGACGGGCGGCGCGGGCGGGGCATCGATTCCGGGCATCTCCTTGAGGTTCGCGAGGATCGTCTTGATGCGCACATCCATGCTGCCCGCGAGGAAGTGCGCCGCATTGACCCCGTTGTCGGTGGCCGCCTCGAGCGCGGCGCGGTCGGCCGCGCCCATGTAGCGGGCGAAGATGTCGGCGCCGCTGCCCATCTCGTCGGCGATCTCGGTGAACAGCGACCGCCCTGCGCCGGCCAGACCGGGCACCCCGCTCCCGGCCGCGGTGAAGCCGGTGCGGATCGCCGTCCAGCCGTTCCGGGCCTGGCTGATCGCGGGGCCGATCTCGTCCGCTGCGACGAACCCCCTGAGGAACGCCCTGGTGCCCGTCTCGGCGCCCTCGGCGAAGGCGCCGAGCTTGCCGATCGGGATGACGCCGACGACCGCCCAGGCCACGTCGCCCCAGGAACGGCGGCCGTAGTACTTCATGTACAGCGTGAGCACGAGCGTGAGGATGCCGACGATGGTGCCGAGCACCGCGATGAGCGGACCGCCGATGATGATCGCGAGCACCGCGAGCACGATGCCGGCGAACTGGAGGAAGCCGAGCGCCGCATCCGAGAAGCCGGCGAGATCGTCCCGCCAGGAGTCCTCGATGCCGCCGTCGTTCGCTGAACCGATCGCGTCGGTCGCGCGCTCGAACGCGGCCTCCCAGGTGTCGTACCTCGCGTCGTAGTCGTCGGCGAGCATCTCCCAGGCGTCGTGCGCCTGCTCGCGACGCAGGAGCGCGTCGTCGTGCGCGGTGGCGTCGACCACGCCGGTCTCGGGGTCCGGCGTGGGCTGCGGTGTCGACATGTACTCCAGCCGGCGCGCGGTGTACGCGTTCCACGCCTGCTCGCAGTCGTCCAGGAGCATGCGGAGCCCGGTCTGCACCTCCTCGAGCGACCCCGCGTACGTCTTCAGCGCGAGACCCGTGGGCGAGTATCGTTCCCCCGCGAGCCGCAGTTCCTCGTGCACCTCGCCGATGACCTCGCGGAGCGCATCGACGCTGAGGCCCTCCATGCCCTCGGCACCCTCGGCGATCGCCTCGAGCAGCCCGGCGGACTCGCGCATCTGCATGCCCAGGTCGACGATCTCGTCGCCGCGGCGCGTGATGTCGCCGGGGTGGCCCTCGATCCACTCGATCATGCGGCCCAGGCGGGTGGGGTCCATGCGTCTCGCTCCTCGTCGGGGTCGGTCGTCGGCGGGTCAGGCGCGGGGCAGGTCGCGGGTCTCGCCGGCGTCGACGCTCAGGGACTTCGACGCCTCGACGTCCCAGTCCTCCCACGCGGCGCCGGTCTCTTCGACGTGCTGCTGCACCTTCGCGATGTCGTCCCGCAGGTATCGGCGGCGGTCGTCCCAGCCCGACTCGAAGCTGCTCGCCCTCGACCGGAGCTCGCCGCGCCCGCACGGCGTGCCGATGGCCTCCTCGAGCTGGTCCGACCGGTTCGACGCCTCGTCGAGCTCGACCAGGATCTGCTTGAGCGAGCCGTTGAGCTCGTTCAGCACCGAGTAGCTGATCAGCACGTCCGACATGTGGCGCCTCCTCGGGTCTCGGCCGGTTCCGCTCCGGCGGTCGCGAGCCTACTGCCGGCCCGGGCATCGGGGACATGGGGAGCGATCCCCATCGGCGGCATCCGTGTCATGACAGCGGCAGCTGCACCGTCTGGATGCGCCCGTGCTGCACGAAGATGCCCCGGCCCTCGGGGAAGTCCGCGCGCCTGACCTTCGGGAACGGCACCTTGAACACCGAGTCGCCGTCGAACGCGTCGGGCCGCAGGGCAACCCCCCGCCGACCCGCCTTGAAGTCGCCGATGAAGCCGAAGCCGCTCGACAGCAGCGACACGTCGGCGTCGCCCACGAGGAAGTGGTCGCTGCGGTTGATCGCCTGGAAGAGCTCCTTGAGCGGGCGCTCCGCCTCGGTGTCGGCGAACTGGGTGACCTGCTCGACCACGACCATGATGCGATGGCCGAGCCGCTCGTCGGGGACGAGCTCGACGAGCTCCTTCGCCAGCGCCTTCGCGTCGGCGACGTTCGTGGCGCTCCGGGTCCAGGGCGCGTGGTCGGCGAGTTGCGCGCGGCGGCCCGCGAAGTGGAACAGGCGCACGTCGGGGTCGAATCGCCGCATCGCGTCGACGAGCCCGCGGAGCGCCTGCGACTTGCCGCTCTGCGGCGGGCCGGTGACCGCGAACGTGCCCACCGGCTCGAAGCCGATCGGCCCGAGCGTCTCGTCGGCGAGGCCGAGCACGGGTTCGCCCGAGACCGACTCGGGCAGGTGCGCACCCGGGAATGCGGCCGGCAGCGCGCCGATGCCGGGCGCCTCGGGAGCACCCTCGTGGCGCAGGCGTGCAGCGAGGGCCCCCAGCGCCGCCGTCTGGGTCGCCACGTTCGTCGAGCCGCCGAGCACGGCGACCTGGGCTTCCGCGCCGTCGACGATCGCCCGCCCCGGCACGGTGCGCTCGTCGAGCACGTCCTTCGGCACGCCCAGCACCTGGTAGGCGGTCTCCTCCGACAGGCGGAGCACGATGCGCTTCGTCACGTTCGCCGCGACCGCCGTCGGCACCGCGCCGGCCCGGTCGGCGGTGGCGACCACGTGCACACCCAGCGGGCGACCCTCGCCGAGGATGCGCATGAACGCGTTGTAGTACGGCGCGCGGACCGCAGCGCCGTCCCACTCGGAACGGAACTGCGCGAACCCGTCGACGAGCACGAACACGCGCGGCTCGGCCGCCCCGGTGAGGTCGCGGTACTCGGTCAGGCTCGCCGCGTCGACCGCGCTGAACGCCCGACCCCGACGATCGATCAGGTCGCCGATCGTGCGGAGCAGCCGCTGCACCCGCTCGGTGTCGTCGCCCGGGATGACCGCGCCGACGTGCGGCAGCACCTCGAGCGACCGCAGCGAGCCCGACCCGAAGTCGAGCGCGTACACCTGCGCCGCGCCCGCGTCCGGCCGCATGCCCGCCGCGATCGCGACCGTGCGCAGCGCGGTCGACTTGCCCGAGCCGCTCGTGCCGTAGACGAGCATCGAGCCGTCGCGGTCCGGCACGAAGTGCACCGGCTCCTGCAGCTGGCGCTCCGGCCGGTCGGCCAGCCCGACGACCACCTGCGAGTCGCCCGCGACCGGGAGGTCGACGAGGTCGACGGCGTCGGCGAGGTCGTCGAGCCAGGGCCGGCGCGGCGTGGGGATCGATGCCTCCGTGGCCGCCGCGACGAGGCTGCGCACCATGCGCCGCTGGTCGTTCGGACCGGGGTCGACGGCGAGCTCGGCCTCTTCCGGCCCGGCTTCGACCTCCCAGAGGAGCACGCCGCCGAAACGGAGCTCGGCGACGCGCACCTCGGCCTCGACGCGCTCCTCGACGCTCCAGCCGCCCGCGTAGGCGGACTGGAACGGCACGAGTCGACCGGGGCCCGTCTTCGCGATCGCCCGGCCCGGCAGCGCGGGGTCGAAGCCGGCCGCGACCGCGTCGCCGACCACGTCGCGCGAGTCGGACTCGTCGGCCATGCGCAGCGCGACACGCAGGTTCGTGTTCGCGCGGAGGTTGTCCTTGATGACGCCGGCGGGCCGCTGCGTCGCCATGATCAGGTGGATGCCGAGCGAGCGCCCGCGCTGGGCGATGTCGACGACGCCGTCGACGAACTCGGGCACCTCGTTCGCGAGCGCGGCGAACTCGTCGATCACGAGCACGAGCGCCGGCGGGCACTCGGGGTCGCGCCGCCGCTCGAGCTCGAGCAGGTCCTTCGCCTTCTTGCGGTGGAAGAGCCGTTCGCGGTGGTGCAGCTCGGCCCGCAGGCTCGTGAGCGCGCGGCGCACGAGGTGGGGGTTCAGGTCGGTCACGAGCCCGACGCAGTGCGGCAGGTCGACGCAGTCGGCGAACGCCGAGCCGCCCTTGTAGTCGACGAACAGGAACGTCACCCGGTCGGGGCTGTACTCGGCGGCCATGCCGAGCACCCACGCCTGCAGGAACTCCGATTTGCCGGAGCCCGTGGTGCCCCCGACGAGCGCGTGCGGTCCCTGGCTGCGCAGGTCGAGCGTCATGGCGTCGGGGGTCGACTGGCCGACGAACGCCTTGAGGGTGCCGGCGCGCTTCAGCCGCGGAAGCGCCGTACCGGAGCGGTCGGCGACCGAGTCGTTCTGGCGCCAGCGCTCGACGACGCTCGAACACGTCTCGGCGAGGTCGTGCCCGATGAGCCCGAGCATCGACACCGATCGGGGCAGGTCGCTCGAGTCGGCGACGACGGTGCTCGCGTCGACGACCGGCGCGAGGCGCTTCGCGAACACGTCGGCGTAGGCGGCCGACACGCCCTCGACGCGCACGTGCTCGTACGTGCGCCCGGCGCGGACGAGACCGACGGTGGCGTCCTCGAGTCCGCCGGACGCGTCGACGAACGTGCGGCACGCGGCGGGCAGCGCCTCGACGCTCGGGCCGAGGAAGATCGTGTAGATGCCCGCGTCGGCACCGCGTTCGATCACCTGGGTGAGGCGCGGCCGGTCCACCGGGGCATCCGCCGACACGAACAGCACGAGCGCCATGTCGCCGTCGCCCGAGTCGCCCTGCTCGATCGCCTCGCCGACCTGTGCGCCGAGCTCCATTGCGGTGTCGGCGTCGCGCAGCGGGCCGCGGCGGGTCGTCGTGCCGGTGAGGCGCTGCAGGATGGTCTCCTCGAGCGCGTTCAGCAGGGCGGTGCCGGTCGCCTGGCTGTCCGCCAGCGCGAACTGCGCGAACGGCGAACGCGGGCTCGTGGTGTGCGGCAGCCACTTCAGCCACTCGAGCTCGCGGGCCCAGCCGGGGTCGACGATCGCGGCGGTGATGATCTCGTTCGGGGCGTGCAGTCCGAACAGCTGCACGCCGAGGCCGCGCACGACGTCGGCGGCGACGGCGCGCGGGCCCGCGATGCCGATGGCGCCCGCGCTCGGCAGCAGCTCGACGACGGGCACGTCGTCGATGGTCGCGAACCGGTCGCGCAGTTCCTCGACCCGGGCCGTGTACTCGGGGATGCCGCCCCCGCCGGGCGCCGGCGCGATCGAGTTGCGGCTCGCCGCCCGGCCCGTGCCGAGCCGGAACGACAGGAAGTTCCAGTGCTCGGGCCGCCGGGTCCAGAGCATGGGGCCGAGGCCCATCGCCTGCTCGTAGATCGTCGCGACCGCGGGCGCCTCCCCCTGCCGCCGGGCGAACTCGACCTCGACCTCGGCCGTCAGGCGCTCCTCGAGGGCCTCGGCCTGGATCTCGAAGGTCTCGATCTCCTGCCGGAGCTTGCGACTCGTGAAGCTGCGCTGCCCGAACCAGTTGGCGAGCAGCATGAGCGGGGCCATCGCGACGATCACGAGCGACAGCACGCGCTGGGTGAGCGCGTAGATCGAGAGCCCCATGATCACGGGCGCGACGATCATCGGCCACGGGAACATGCGGGGGGATGCCTCGGTCGGCACGTCCGGGTGCGGGTACTCGGTGCCCGGGTAGCGCGGCTCGACCCGCGGCGACCGGTTGAACACGAGCGCACCGCCGCGCTCGAGCACCGGGTCGTCCGCGGCATCCGCTGCGGACAGCGGGGCGATCGAGAGCTCGGTGTCGCCCAGCACGATGGGCTGCCCGGGCATCACCGTGAGGCGCGGCACGAGCCCGCCGTCGACGAGGATGCCGTTCGCCGAGTTCAGGTCGACGAGTTCGATGCCGTGCCCGACCTCGATGCGCGCGTGGCGCTTGGAGACGAGCGGATCCGCCAGCACCACGTCGGCGTCGCCGCCACGGCCGATGACGCTGTGCCCCTCGGGGAGGTCGATGCGCCGGCCCGCGTCCGGGCCGCTGTGCACGCGGAGCTCCGCCGCCGGCGCGGTGCGGCGCGCACCGGCCCCCGTGTCGGGCACCACCGCGGCGCGGAACCCGGAGCCGACCGCCGCATCCGCGAAGAGCGTGCCCGGCGCCAGCGTGACCGCCTCACGCGCGGTCGGGGCGGCCACCGCGAGCGTGACCGGCACGCCCGCCGTGCCGGTGCCACGCGGGTCGCCCGCCGCGATCGCCCGGGCGACGTCCGCGACCGTCGCCGTGGCGTCCGAGGTCACGACGATGTCGACGTCGTCGCCTCCGGGCCGCCGGTAGGTGAGCTTGACCTTCATGCGCCGACCTCCGCGCGCTCGACCGTGAACGACCTGCCGCCGACCTCCACGCGCGCACCCCACGCGAGCACGGTGCGCTCCCCCGCGGCGAGGACGACCGCGGCCCGACCCGGCTCGGCGACCGAGGTGCCGTTCGTGGATCCGCGATCGGCGATCCAGAACCCGGCGTCGTCGATGCCGAACGCGGCATGCGTCTTCGAGATCTCCATGCGCGGATCGTCGAGCGGCAGCAGCTGCACCACCCGCTCGCCGACACGCGGCTCCGGGGCGCGGCCGAGCAGCCCGTCGCCGGCGACGTCGACCCGGCTGCCGTCGTCGAGCACGAGCACCGCGTCGCGCGGGTTGCCGGCGAGCTCGGGCGGTACCCAGGCGGACTCTGCGGCGGGGGCGGTGACCACGCCCGACGCGGAGCGCGCCGCGGGGACGAGTGCGGGTGCGCCCGCGGCATCCGTTGCCAGCGACGGCAGCGACTCGCGCCGGGTGGACGGCGGCGGGACGAGCGCACGTCGCGCCTGCCGCACGGCCTTCGGGTCGGCCGGGTCGAGCCCGTGGCGCGCGTCGACGAGCCAGACCGATCCGAGCCGGTCGAGCCAGCTGCGCCCGCGCCCGCTCGGGTCCCACAGGCCCGACGCGAACAGCAGCGCGGGCCCGACGACCGGGAGGACCGACCAGGCCAGCCACAGCACGGTCGCCCGCCCGGTGATGCGCCAGAAGCCGGGGCGGCCGAGTGCGACCACGCCGACGCTGCGCAGGCCCAGGCTCGCCTTGCCCACGGTGACGCCGCGCCGACCGTGCAGGACGAGCTGCACCAGCCCGAACGCCGCGAGGAGCACCTGGCTCACGAGCACGAGGATCGAGGGCAGCAGGAGATCGGCGGGGGCGGCGGATGCCTCGCCCAGCGCGGCGGGGAGCAGGACGCGCAGCAGCACGACCGCGCCGATCACTCCCGGTGCGGCGAGCACCGACCAGATCGCGGCGTCGATCGTGAACGCGAGCGCGCGGCGACCGGTCGGCGCCGATCGCACCCCGAGCGCGTCGGCGTCCGCCAGTCCCGTGATGGCGGCCGTGATCGTCCCGGGCTCGCCCGGGGCATCCGTCGGGGTGGTGACGCTCACGCCGGCTTCCTTCCTCGTCGGCGCATACGCGCACCGCTGCCGGTGACGAGACGCCCGCACTCGAGGAGACCACCTCGGCGGGGCGCTGTCGATGGGGAGCGCTCACCACCGGGGTTCCACCCTACGTGCGCGGCGAGGCGGCCGATGCGCATCGGGCACCGACCGTGGACAGACGGATGCCGCGGACGGCATCCGTCCGCGGCATCCGTCGTCTGCGACTCAGGGGCGCGACAGCTGCGGTCCCGCCTGGAGCTGGCGGTCGTACTCCTCGACCGCCGCGCGGTTGCGGGCGGTCACGGTGCGGCCGCGGGCGGCGACCCAGGCGCCGAACCACAGCGTCACCTCGCGGGCGAAGACGCCGGCGAGGATCGCGCGCGGGTCGAGCCAGCGCGCCGCGACGAAGTCGCCGACCTCGGCGGGGGTCAGGTTCCAGGCCTCGCCCACCAGCGCGCCGCCGACGTACGAGAAGTAGACGACGATGCCGACCAGCAGGCCGAACACCGCGTACGCCCACCAGCCGTTCCGGTTGACGATCGCGGCCAGCAGGATGAAGGCCAGGAAGAATACGAGCACGGGCACCCAGAACGCGGGGTGGCCGAGGAACTGCACGAACGCGTCCACCGGTTCGGCGGTCGAGCCCTGCACGAACACCAGCAGGTAGCCGGCGAGCGCGTAGAGCGCGGCGAATGCGACGGTCGCGATCAGTCCGACGAGCACGCCGAACCCGCGGTTGCCCTTCGCGCGCGGCGGCGTGGGGGCCTGCACGTAGATGGCGCGCTGCTGCTCGGACTCGGGCGGTGCCGGCGCGGCCGGTGCCACCGGAGCGGGCGGCTCGGTCGTCGGAGCCTCGTCGGCGGCGGGCATGCGCTCGGTGGGCGCCTCGGACTCCTCGGCGGCGGGCGTCTCCTCGGACTGCGGGGCCTCGGCCTCGGCAGCGGGCTCCTCGGCGGCCTCGGCCGCGGGCGCCGGGTGGTCGGCCTGGGCGCGCTGCACGGCGGCATCGAGCTCGGAGGTGTCCGACTCCTGCGGGGTCTCGGCGGGCGGCGCAGGCGGTGCGGGCGGCTCGGACGCCGGTGCGGCGTCGGCCGGCGCGGCATCCGCACCCGTCGTCGTGTCGGTCTCACCGGTGTCGGCCTGCGGCGTGCTCGTGGGCTCGTCCTCGGGCCGAGATCCGGGCGTCGTGTCGCTCATGTGGCACCCCTTCCGGGCGCGCCGAGCGCCCCGTCGCGGTCACTCTAGCAACGCGAGCCGCCCTCAGCCGGGCGCCGCGCACGGGTGTCGCGGGGTGTGCCGCCGGTCGGACGGCCGGTGGGCTCAGCCCCAGATCGCCGCGACGATGTCGTGGGTGTAGCCGTCGGCGGGGACGTTCACCCAGGAGGTCGCCGACCACAGCCCGTCGCGGAGGAAGTGCGATTCGCCGCCCCGACCGTCACCCTCGGAGTGCTCCCACTGGATGATGCACCGGGTGCCGGTGAGCTCGTCATAGCAGTCGTAGCCCTGACCGGCAGCGGCCACCACCGACTCTTCGGCGAGCGCCTCGCCCACAGTCGCGATCTCGGTGGTGATGCCGAAGTGGCCGGGGTGGGTGGGAAAGCCCCATGTGCAGATGAGTTCCGTCGTGCCCCGGTCGAGGAGCCCGGTGAGCACCGGGTCCTTCGAGCCGCGCAGTCCCTCGGGCGCCGCCCACGCGGGGTTCAGCACCAGCGGGTCCAGCTCGGTCGCCCAGTCGCGCGTGTAGATCCCCTCGCAGGTGTCCGGCACCAGCGCACGCGGATCCGTCGCCGCCGACGGCGATGGCTCGCTCGGAGCGGCATCCGTCGTCGGCTCGGGAGTCGCAGCGCTCGACGGCACGGCGACGGGGTCCGACGCGTCCGCCGGGGCGACGAGGAGCAGCGCGACCATCACCGCGCTCGCGACCGCGAGCACGCTCGCCACGGAGATCAGGATCGGGATGGTGCGGGACCGGCGCCCGCCGGCCGCCCCGTTGTCACTCGCCATCGCAGGTTCCCTTCGCCCCGGCGAGCCTAGACGAGCACCTCATCCGGTCCGCACGTTCTCCACACACGACGAGGGCCCCGGATCGCTCCGGGGCCCTCGTGCGTGTCGGCGTGACTACTGGTAGTTGCCGGGGGTGAAGTCGTCGCTCGAGAACGAGTCGAAGTCGACGAAGCTCAGGTCGCCCTCGGAGAAGACCGCGTCCTCGGAGAAGATGCGGTTCGGGTAGCGCTCCGCCTTCGCCTCCTCGGTCGCCTCGACCGTCACGTTGCGGTACTTGCCGAGCCCGGTACCGGCCGGGATCAGCTTTCCGATGATGACGTTCTCCTTGAGGCCGACGAGCGGGTCGGACTTGCCCTCCATGGCGGCCTGCGTGAGCACGCGGGTCGTCTCCTGGAAGGACGCGGCCGACAGCCACGACTCGGTCGCGAGCGAGGCCTTGGTGATGCCCATGACCTCCTGGCGGGCCGAGGCGGTCTTCTTGCCCTCGGTCAGCGACGCGCGGTTGATCTCGTTGTACCGGCTGCGGTCGACGAGCTCGCCCGGCAGCAGGTCGGTGTCGCCGTGGTCGACGACGGTGACCTTGCGCAGCATCTGGCGCACGATGACCTCGATGTGCTTGTCGTGGATCGGCACGCCCTGCGAGCGGTACACGTCCTGCACGCCCTCGACGAGGTGCTTCTGCACGGCGCGGACGCCCTTGACGCGGAGCACCTCCTTCGGGTCGACCGTACCGACGATGATCTGCTCGCCGAGCTCGACGTGCTGGCCGTCCTCGACCAGGAGGGTCGAGCGCTTGAGCACGTTGTACGCGATCGGCTCGTCCCCGTTGTCGGGGGTGAGGATCACCTTGCGCTGCTTCTCGGTCTCGTCGATCGTGATCTTGCCGGGGGCCTCCGCGATCGGCGACGCGCCCTTGGGGGTGCGGGCCTCGAAGAGCTCCTGCACGCGGGGCAGACCCTGCGTGATGTCGTCCGCCGACGCGGAACCACCGGTGTGGAAGGTACGCATGGTCAGCTGCGTGCCGGGCTCGCCGATCGACTGGGCCGCGATGATGCCGACGGCCTCGCCGATGTCGACGAGCTTGCCGGTCGCGAGCGAACGGCCGTAGCACTTCGCGCAGACGCCGACGCTCGACTCGCAGGTAAGCACCGAGCGGACCTTGATCGACTCGACGCCCGCCTTGACCAGGCGGTCGATGAGCACGTCGCCCACGTCGGCGCCGGCCTCGGCCAGCACCTCGCCCTTGGCGTCGACGGCGTCGGATGCCAGGTTGCGCGAGTACACCGAGTTGTCGACGTCGGCCGCCTCGCGGAGCACGCCCGCCTCGTCGGCCTCGGCGATCGTGAACGCCAGGCCGCGAGTCGTGCCGCAGTCCTCCTCGCGGATGATGACGTCCTGCGAGACGTCGACCAGACGACGCGTCAGGTAGCCCGAGTCCGCGGTGCGGAGCGCGGTGTCGGCGAGGCCCTTGCGGGCACCGTGCGTGGCGATGAAGTACTCCGCCACGGTCAGGCCCTCGCGGTAGCTCGAGATGATCGGGCGCGGGATGATCTCACCCTTCGGGTTGTTCACCAGGCCTCGCATACCGGCGATGTTGCGCACCTGCAGCCAGTTACCACGAGCACCCGACGACACCATGCGGTTGATGGTGTTGTCCTCGGGGAAGTTCTCGCGCATGGCGTGGGCGACCTCGTCGGTGGCCTTCGTCCAGATCTGGATGAGCTCCTGGCGACGCTCGAGGTCGGTCGTCAGACCCTTCTCGAACTGCGCCTGGACCTTCGCGGCCTCCTTCTCGTGCTTCGCCACGATCTCCGCCTTCTGCGGGGGCGCCACGACGTCGGAGAGCGCGACGGTCACGCCGGAGCGGGTCGCCCAGCGGAAGCCGGCGTCCTTGATCCGGTCGAGGGTCGCGGCGACCTCCACCTTGGGGTAGCGCTCGGCGAGGTCGTTGACGATCTGCGAGATCTGGCCCTTGCCGGCCTGCGCGTTGAAGTACGGGTAGTCCGTCGGCAGCGCCTCGTTGAAGAGGGCACGACCGAGGGTCGTCTCCAGCGCGAACGGCTTGCCCGGCTCGAAGCCCTCGGGCGCGTCGCCCTCGGCGAAGTGCAGACCGTCGAGACGGATCTTCACCTCCTCGCCGAGGTCCAGGCGGATGTCGCCCGGACGGTTCTGATCGAACGCGAGGATCGCCTCGGCGATCGACGCGAACGACTTGCCGCGGAACTCGCCGTTCTCGCGCTCGGCCTCCTTGCGCACCGTCGTCAGGTGGTGCAGGCCGATGATCATGTCCTGCGAGGGCAGGGTCACCGGACGGCCGTCCGACGGCTTCAGGATGTTGTTCGAGGCGAGCATCAGGATGCGGGCCTCGGCCTGGGCCTCGACCGACAGCGGCAGGTGCACGGCCATCTGGTCGCCGTCGAAGTCCGCGTTGAACGCGGCGCAGACGAGCGGGTGCAGCTGGATGGCCTTGCCCTCGACGAGCTGCGGCTCGAAGGCCTGGATGCCGAGGCGGTGCAGCGTGGGCGCGCGGTTCAGCAGCACGGGGCGCTCGCGGATGATCTCCTCGAGCACGTCCCACACCTGCGGGCGCGAACGCTCCACCATGCGCTTGGCGGCCTTGATGTTCTGCGCGTGGCTCAGGTCGATCAGGCGCTTGATGACGAACGGCTTGAACAGCTCGAGCGCCATCTGCTTGGGCAGGCCGCACTGGTGCAGCTTCAGCTGCGGGCCGACCACGATGACCGAACGGCCCGAGTAGTCGACGCGCTTGCCGAGCAGGTTCTGGCGGAACCGGCCCTGCTTGCCCTTGAGCATGTCGGACAGCGACTTGAGCGCGCGGTTGCCGGTACCCGTGACCGGGCGGCCACGACGGCCGTTGTCGAACAGCGCGTCGACGGCCTCCTGCAGCATCCGCTTCTCGTTGTTCACGATGATCTCGGGCGCGCCGAGGTCGAGCAGGCGACGGAGGCGGTTGTTGCGGTTGATCACGCGGCGGTACAGGTCGTTCAGGTCGGAGGTCGCGAAGCGGCCACCGTCGAGCTGCACCATCGGACGCAGCTCCGGCGGGATGACCGGGACGACGTCCAGGACCATCGCGGCCGGCGAGTTGCCGGTGGCGAGGAACGAGTTGACCACGCGCAGGCGCTTGATCGCACGGATCTTCTTCTGGCCCTTGCCCTCGGCGATCTGCAGGTGCAGGTCGTCGGCCTCGGCCTTCAGGTCGAAGCTCTCGAGGCGCTGCTTGATCGCCTCGGCGCCCATGTAGGCGTCGAAGTAGATGCCGAAGCGGTCCTGGAGCTCGTGGAACACCGGGTCCTCGGGCTTCAGGTCGCCGACCTTCAGCGTGCGGAACTCGTCCCAGACGCGCTCGAGGTGCGCGACCTGCTCGTCGGCCGACTTGCGGACGCCGGCCATCTCCTTGTCGGCGGCGGCCTCGGCGCGCTTCTTCTGGTCGCTCTTGGCACCGTCGGCCTCGAGCTGCGCGAGCTCCTCCTCCTTGCGGGTCATGAGCTCGGCGATGCGCGCGTCGCGCTGGTCGCCGATCGTCTTGATCTCGAGGCGGAGCTCGTTCTCGAGCCCGGGCAGGTCGGCGTGGCGACCCTCCTCGTCGATGTCGATGATCATGTACGCCGCGAAGTAGATGACCTTCTCGAGGTCCTTCGGGGCCATGTCGAGCAGGTACCCGAGGCGCGAGGGCACGCCCTTGAAGTACCAGATGTGCGTGACGGGCGCGGCCAGCTCGATGTGGCCCATGCGCTCACGGCGCACGGACGACTTCGTGACCTCGACACCGCAGCGCTCGCAGACGATGCCCTTGAAGCGGACGCGCTTGTACTTGCCGCACGAGCACTCCCAGTCGCGGCTCGGTCCGAAGATCTGCTCGCCGAAGAGGCCGTCCTTCTCGGGCTTGAGCGTGCGGTAGTTGATCGTCTCGGGCTTCTTGACCTCGCCGTACGACCAGCGGCGGATGTCCTCGGCGGTTGCCAGGCCGATGCGAAGCTCGTCAAAAGTGGTTGCGTCGAGCAATTTCTCTCCTAGAGATGTTCCTGAGGTTCTTCTATCGGCCTGGTTCAGATCTCGTCGATGTTCGACGACTCGAACCGGGTGGAGATGTTGATGCCGAGCTCCTCCGCAGCGCGGAAGGCCTCGTCATCCGTGTCGCGCAGGCTGACCGCCGTGCCGTCTGCCGACAGCACCTCGACGTTCAGGCAGAGCGACTGCATCTCCTTCATGAGCACCTTGAAGGACTCGGGGATGCCGGGCTCCTGGATGTTCTCGCCCTTGACGATCGCCTCGTACACCTTGACGCGGCCGAGGATGTCGTCGGACTTGATGGTGAGCAGCTCCTGCAGCGCGTATGCGGCGCCGTACGCCTCGAGCGCCCAGACCTCCATCTCACCGAAGCGCTGGCCGCCGAACTGGGCCTTACCGCCGAGCGGCTGCTGGGTGATCATCGAGTACGGGCCCGTCGAGCGCGCGTGGATCTTGTCGTCCACGAGGTGGTGCAGCTTCAGGATGTACATGTAGCCGACCGAGGTGGGGTACGGGAAGGGCTCGCCCGAGCGGCCGTCGAACAGCTGCGTCTTGCCGCTGGAGTCGATCAGGCGCTCGCCGTCGCGGTTCGGGTGGGTCGAGTCGAGGAGACCTGCGATCTCCTCCTCGAGCGCACCGTCGAACACGGGGGTGGCAACCTTCGAGCCGGGCTCCGCCTCGCGGGCGACCTCGGGCAGGCGCGCGGCCCACTCCGGCTCGCCCTCGACCTTCCAGCCCTGCTTGGCGACCCACCCGAGGTGGGTCTCCAGCACCTGGCCGAAGTTCATGCGGCCGGGGATGCCGAGCGGGTTCAGGATCACGTCGACCGGCGTGCCGTCGGCGAGGAACGGCATGTCCTCGACCGGCAGGATCTTCGAGATGACGCCCTTGTTGCCGTGGCGGCCGGCGAGCTTGTCGCCCTCGGTGATCTTGCGCTTCTGGGCGATGTAGACGACCACGCGCTGGTTGACGCCCGAGCCGAGCTCGTCGTCGCCGTCCTGCGCGTCGAACACCTTGACGCCGATGATCGTGCCCTGCTCGCCGTGGGGGACCTTGAGCGACGTGTCGCGCACCTCGCGGCTCTTCTCGTTGAAGATCGCGCGGAGCAGGCGCTCCTCGGCGCTGAGCTCGGTCTCGCCCTTCGGCGTGACCTTGCCGACGAGGATGTCGCCGGGGCGGACCTCGGCGCCGATGCGGATGATGCCGCGCTCGTCGAGGTCGGCCAGCAGGTCGGGGCTCACGTTCGGGAGGTCGCGGGTGATCTCCTCCTTGCCGAGCTTGGTGTCGCGGGCGTCGACCTCGTACTCCTCGATGTGGATCGAGGAGAGGACGTCGTCCTTCACCAGGTTCTGGCTGAGGATGATCGCGTCCTCGAAGTTGTGGCCCTCCCACGGCATGAACGCCACGAGGAGGTTCTTGCCGAGCGCGAGCTCGCCGTTGTCGGTCGCGGGGCCGTCGGCGATGACCTCGCCGGCCTCGATGCGCTCACCGGCGTTGACGATCACGCGGTGGTTGTACGAGGTGCCCTGGTTCGAGCGGTCGAACTTGCGCAGCCAGTAGGTGTGCGTGCCGCCCTCGTCGAGCTGCACGGTCACGAAGTCCGCGGAGACCTCCGAGACGACGCCCGAGGCGTCGGCGGTGAGCACGTCACCGGCGTCGATCGCGGCGTAGCCCTCCATGCCGGTGCCGACGTAGGGCGAGTCGCTGCGCAGCAGCGGCACGGCCTGGCGCTGCATGTTCGCGCCCATGAGGGCGCGGTTCGCGTCGTCGTGCTCGAGGAACGGGATGAGCGAGGTCGCGACCGACACCATCTGGCGGGGCGAGACGTCCATGTAGCCGATCTCGTCGGCGGGGATGAGGTCGACCTCGCCGCCGGTCTTGCGGGCCAGCACGCGCTCCTCGACGAAGTGCCCGTCCTTCTTCAGGGGGGCGTTCGCCTGGGCGACGACGTGGTCCTTCTCGTCCATCGCGGTCAGGTAGTCGATGTGCTCGGTGACCCGGCCGTTCTCGACCCGGCGGTACGGGGTCTCGATGAAGCCGAACGAGTTGATGCGCGCGAACGACGCGAGCGAGCCGATGAGGCCGATGTTCGGGCCTTCCGGCGTCTCGATCGGGCACATGCGGCCGTAGTGCGAGGGGTGCACGTCGCGGACCTCGACGCCCGCGCGGTCGCGCGAGAGGCCGCCCGGGCCGAGCGCCGACAGGCGGCGCTTGTGCGTCAGGCCGGCCAGCGGGTTGTTCTGGTCCATGAACTGCGACAGCTGCGAGGTGCCGAAGAACTCCTTGATCGCGGCCACGACGGGGCGCACGTTGATCAGGGTCTGCGGCGTGATCGCCTCGATGTCCTGGGTGGTCATGCGCTCGCGGACCACGCGCTCCATGCGCGAGAGGCCGGTGCGGACCTGGTTCTGGATCAGTTCGCCGACGGCGCGGATGCGACGGTTGCCGAAGTTGTCGATGTCGTCGACGTCGAGGCGGAGCTCGACGTCCTTGCCACCGCGGCGACCCGGCAGGGTCTTGCGCTCGTCGTGCAGCGCGACCAGGTACTTGATCGTCGAGACGATGTCCTGGACGGTCAGCACCGAGTCGGACAGCGGGGCCTCGAGGCCGAGCTTGTTGTTGATCTTGTACCGGCCGACCTTGGCGAGGTCGTAGCGCTTCGGGTTGAAGTAGAAGTTGTCCAGCAGCGCGCGGGCGGCCTCGGCGGCGACCTGCTCGCCCGGACGGAGCTTGCGGTAGATGTCCTTGAGCGCCTCTTCCTTCGTGAGGATGTTGTCCTTCTCGAGGGTGAGGGCGATCGACTCGTAGCCGGCGAACTCCTCGAGGATCTCCTCCGAGGTGAGGCCGAGGGCCTTGAGGAACACGGTGACCGACTGCTTGCGCTTGCGGTCGATGCGCACGCCGACCTGGTCGCGCTTGTCGATCTCGAACTCGAGCCAGGCGCCGCGGCTCGGGATGACGCGGGCGGAGTAGATGTCCTTGTCGGAGGTCTTCTCCTGCGCGCGCTCGAAGTACACGCCGGGCGAGCGCACGAGCTGCGAGACGACGACGCGCTCGGTGCCGTTGATGACGAAGGTGCCCTTCGGGGTCATGAGCGGGAAGTCGCCCATGAAGACCGTCTGGGTCTTGATCTCGCCGGTGAGGTGGTTCATGAACTCGGCGTTCACGTAGAGCGGCGCCGAGTAGGTCTTGCTCTTCTCCTTGCACTCGTCGATCGAGTACTTGGCGGGCTCGAGCTCCGGGTTGGTGAAGCTCAGCTGCATGGTCTCGCCGAGGTCCTCGATGGGCGAGATCTCCTCGAAGATCTCCTCGAGGCCGCTCGCCTCGGCCAGGTCGGTGCGACCGGACTCGAGGCCCTCCTCCACACGCGTCTTCCACGCGTCGTTGCCCACGAGCCAGTCGAACGACTCGGTCTGGAGGGCGAGGAGATCGGGTACGGTGAGGGTGTCGGTGACCTTCGCGAAAGACAGTCGCTTCGCGTTGCGTCCGTTCTTGGGAGTGGGCATGTTCGCGTTACGCGCAGCAGCCAAGGAAATTACCTCCATGGGCCCCGTCGGGCCGGATTACCGTCAGTAGTGGTGGAAGTACCCCGCAGACTCACGTGTTGCGTAGGTGCCGGGCACGCCGACGGACGCCGAATCCGCCGATGTCTCCGGACACACGAAGCCGACCGCAATATGAAGGCAGAGATGGTCTGGGAGCGCAAAGGTTAACTATAGGTCGGATGCCACGCCGTGTCCAGTCCGATTCTTGACCTCCCGCGATTGCTGGGGTATAAGCCGGATGCATCACCGCTGAAGGGGTGCCGATGAACCGATCCCGCGTGCGCGTCGAGCCGAGTCCCGTGTTCGCGGGGGCGCTCGAGCTGATCGTCGACGACCGCCCCCAGTCCGTGGTCGACCCGTCGCGCCCGGTGCGACTGCACTACGACTACGCCCACCGCGTCGGCGCCGTGCTCGCGGTCGCGCGCCCGCCCGGCGAGCCGATGCGGGTGCTGCACGTCGGCGGCGGGGCCATGACGCTCGCTCGGCACGTGGCGGCGACCCGGCCGGGCTCGCGGCAGGTGGTGATCGAGGCCGACCCCGAGGTGGTGCGGGCGGTCGACGAGCGGATGCCCCTGGATGCGGCGACCGCCCGGTCGGTCCGCGTGCGGGTGGGCGACGCGGCCGAGGTGCTGCCAACGCTGGCCGGGCCCTACGACGTGGCGATCGTCGACGCCTACGTGGGCCTCGAGGCGCCGGGCTTCGCGGACTCGGCGGA
Organism: Agromyces rhizosphaerae; assembly: GCF_027925245.1. Classification (NCBI taxonomy): domain Bacteria; kingdom Bacillati; phylum Actinomycetota; class Actinomycetes; order Micrococcales; family Microbacteriaceae; genus Agromyces; species Agromyces rhizosphaerae. The sequence goes on along the minus strand of NZ_BSDP01000001.1, from coordinate 2,313,841 downwards.
CTGGTACCGGCGCGTGCGCGGGCTCGTGCCCGGCGGCATCGTGATCGCCAACGTGGTGGACGAGGGGGACCTCCGCCGCGTGCGCGCGGTCGCGGCGGTGCTCGCGGAGGTGTTCGGCGACCTCCTGGCGCTCGGGCCGAGCGACCTGCTCGCGGGCGAGCGCGGCGGCAACGTCGTGCTCGTCGGCGGCGGCGGCGCGCGGATGGCCGGCCGGCTCGACGCGCTGCGGCAGGCCGGCCCCCACCCCGCGTTCGTGTTCGGCCCCGACGAGGTCCGCGACCGGCTCGGGGCCGGCCCGCTCGGGTAGCGTGGCCGCATGTCCGAGCCCGAACGCACCCTCGCCGCGAGCGGGCATCGCGCCCGGCTCGAGGAGGAGCGCGGCCGGCCCGGCTCGTGGACCCTCTACGTCGACGGCACCCCGCAGTCGCACGTCGACCTCGAACGGCCCGAGTGGCTCGGCTTCGAGTACGTGCGGCGCATCGGGCACGCGATCGACCTCGTCGCCGATGCGGGCGAGCCGATCACGGCGGTGCACCTCGGCGGCGGCGCGCTGACGCTGCCCCGCTACGTGGCCGCGACCCGCCCGGGCTCCCGGCAGCAGGTGGTGGAGCTCGAGTCCGACCTCGTGGAGTTCGTGCGCGAGCACCTGCCGCTGCCGCGCGGCGCGCAGATCCGCGTGCGGCACGGCGACGCGCGCGAGGTCGCCGCGCGCCTGCCGCGCGGGCTGCACGGCCGCGCCGACATCGTGGTGGTCGACATCTTCTCGGGCTCGCGCACTCCGGCCCACGTCACGAGCACCGAGTTCTACGAGCTGCTGACGCCGCTGCTCGCGCCCCGGGGCATCCTCGTCGTGAACATCGCCGACGGCGCCGGGCTCGCGTTCGCGCGCGGCCAGGTCGCGACGCTCTCGCGGGTGCTGCCGGAGGTGGCGATCGCCGCGGACCCCGGCATGCTCAAGGGCCGGCGCTTCGGCAACGTGGTGGCCTACGCGAGCCCGCACGAGCTGCCGTTCGCGCAGCTGCCGCGCCTGCTCGCGAGCGACCCCGCCCCGGCGAAGGTCGTGTCCGGCGAGGAGCTGCGCCGGTTCACCGCCGGCGCCCCGTTCGTGACCGATGCCACCGCGGTGCCGTCGCCGCCGCCAGCGCGGTCGATCTTCCTCACCAAGCCGAACGCCTGACGCCGCGGCAGCGGGCGTGCCCGCTCAGGCGTGCCGGAACCGCACGGACTGCCCGGGTCGCAGCTGCGCGAAGCGGTCGACCGAAGCCTCCGACACGACCGCGACCACCGGGTACCCGCCCGTGACCGGGTGGTCGGCGAGCAGCACGGTCGGCGTGCCCTCGGGCGGCACCTGCACCGAGCCCCGCACGACGCCCTCGCTCGCGAGCTCGCCCGGCACGAGCCGCTCGAGCGGCGGGCCCTCGAGGCGCACGCCGATGCGGTCGGAGTTCGGCGACACCCGCCAGACCGAGTCGAAGAGCGCGAGCCGGGACTCCTCGGTGAACCAGTCGGCGCGCGGGCCGGGCAGCAGCCCCGCCTCGACCTGGTCGTCGACCGGCGCCCAGGCGGTGAGCCGGTCGAGCGCGGGGATGGCACCCGAGACCGCGTCGCCGACCGGCAGCGCGTCGCCCGCGGCGAGCGGGTCCGGCCCGAGGCCGGCGAGCGTGTCGCGCGAGCGCGAGCCGAGCACCCGCGGCACGGCGATGCCGCCGCGCACCGCGACGACGTAGCGCAGGCCGTGCGCGGCCGTCGGCAGCACGAGCTCGGCGCCCGCGACGGCCCGCGTCGCCGTCTCGGGGCGTACCGCGACGCCGTCGAGGGCGACGTCGCCCCACGCGCCCGCGACCGCGAACCACGCGTCGTCGTCGAAGCGCAGTCGCAGCCCGCCGATCGTGCACTCGAGCGCCGCGGCGTGCGGGGCGTTGCCGACGAGTCGGTTGGCCAGACCGAGCGCCGCCCGGTCGGCCGCGCCGGACCCGCCCACCCCGAGGTGCGCCCAGCCCGGTCGGCCGCGATCCTCGACGAGGGTCAGGGGGCCGGGCTCGACCACGGTCAGCCGGCCGCTCACGACCCGACCTCCCCGCGGACGAAGCGCACGGCCGCACCCGGCACGAGGCGCGCGGGCGGATCGGCGGCGGCGTCCCACAGCACGGCGTCGGTGCGGCCGATCAGCTGCCAGCCGCCGGGGCTCTCGCGGGGGTAGACGCCCGAGTACGACCCGGCGAGCCCGATCGAACCGGCGGGGACCCGCGTGCGGGGGCTCGCCAGGCGAGGCACGTCGTAGGGCCAGTCGTCGCTCACGAGGTAGCCGAAGCCCGGGGCGAAGCCGGTGAACGCGACCCGCCAGGTCGCGGCGAGGTGAGCCTCGACCAGCTCGTCCGGTGAGATGCCGAGGGCGTCCGCGGCCGCGGCGAGGTCGTCGCCGTCGTAGCGTGCGGGCAGCTCGACGGGCTCGGCGGCCGCCGACCCGGCCGCCGCCGGCTCGGTGCGCGCCACCCACGCCGAGGCCGTCTCGAGGGCGATCCGGGACGTGTCGACCGAGACCAGCACGGTGCGCGCGGCGGGCACGAGGTCGACCACGCCGTCGGGACGCGTGGCGACGAGGGCCGCGTGCAGGCCGAGCACCTCCTCGGCCGAGCCGCACTCGACGAGCACGGCGTGCTCCCCCGACGGCAGGAGGCGCCGGGCGCCGGTGCCCGTCGCGGCGGTCATGCGAACGACCCGACCGGGATGCCGGCGTCGGCGAGCGCCGCACGCACCGCACGCGCGATGCCGACCGCGCCGGGGGTGTCGCCGTGCACGCACACGGACTCGGCCGCGATGCGCACCGTGCCGCCGCCGACGGCCTCGACCTCGCCGTCGGCGACCATCCGCAGCACGCGGGCCGCGGCGGCCTCGGGGTCGGTGACGAGCGCGCCCGGCGCGTCGCGCGGCGCGAGGTGGCCGCTCGCGAGGTAGCCCCGGTCGGCGAACGCCTCCGCCACGAAGCGCAGCCCCGCGGCATCCGCCGCCCGCTCCACCTCGGAACCCGGCATGCCGAGCACGGCGAGCCGGGAGTCGAACGCGGCGACCGCACGCACGAACGCCTGCGCGAGGTCGGGGTCGGCGGCCACGGCCGCGTACATCGCGCCGTGCGGCTTCACGTAGCGCATGGCGGTCGACGCCGCCGTCGCGACGCCCGCGAGCGCGCCGAGCTGGTAGACGGTGTCGGCGGCGAGCTCGGCGGGCGAGACGCGCAGGTGCCTGCGGCCGAAGCCGACGAGGTCGGGGAACGACGGATGCGCCCCGATCACGACGCCCGAGGCGGCGGCGATCCGGCAGGTCTCGAGCATGGTCGTCGGGTCGCCGCCGTGGAACCCGCAGGCGACGTTCGCGCTCGAGACCGCGCGGAGCATCTGCTCGTCGTCGCCCATGCGCCACTGCCCGAACGACTCACCCAGGTCGCTGTTGACGTCGATCGTGCGGGACACGTCTCCATTGTCTCGCGCTGACGGCGGCCGCGCATATCCTCGTGCCATGGCGGAACTGGACCGGGTGCGCACGTGGGCGGACGCGCTGATCGTGCTGCACCTCGACCCGGCCGTCTGGACCTTCGCGTTCGACAACGCCAAGAAGCGCGCGGGGCTGTGCGACTTCCAGGCCAGGCGCATCTCGGTGTCGCGGTACCTGGCGGCCCGCTACGACGACGACGAGATCCACCAGATCCTGTTGCACGAGGTCGCGCACGCGCTCGCCGGGCCGAACGCCGGGCACGGGCCGCGCTGGAAAGCCGAGGCGGCGCGCATCGGCTACGTCGGCCGGCGCACCCACGACGGTGAGATCGCCGACGAGCTCGCCCCGTGGGTCGGCACCTGCCCCGCCGGTCACCGGCACGTGCGCTACCGCAAGCCCACGCGCGCGCTCAGCTGCGGCGAGTGCTCGCGCGGCTTCGACCGGGCGAACCTCATCACCTGGCGGCACCGCGAGATCACGCCGGCGATGCGCCGCCGCGCCGCGGCGAGCGCCGACCCTGGCCGGTCGTAGGCGGCCCCGTCCGGCGTCAGACCCGGAACACTCCGCCCTGCAGCACGGGCACGAGGTCGGTCACGTCCGCCTTGGTCGCGAACGCGACGTCGGCGCGCCGGCCGTCGGCGGTGAGCTCGCGCGCGCTGCCGGTCGCGCTGATCAGGTGGTGCGCGGCGCGGCCGAGGCCGGTGTAGGCGGCCGAGGCGACCGCGGCCTCGGGCGAGGTGTGGTCGATGCCGAGCTCCATCAGCGCGTCGACGACGGCACCCGCGGTGAGCTGGTCCTCGACCGAGACGCGCAGGCTACCGTCGGGCCACTGCTCGCCCGCGGCGATGATCGCGACCGAGGTGCGTGCGCCGCGCTCCTCCTGGTACGCGTGGATGTGGCGGGCGACCGCGGTGCGGTTGCGCAGCGACGCGGCGATCACCCGGGCCGGCGAGTCGGCGAGCAGGTGCGCGAGGCGCGAGCCGTTGATCGTGGGCAGCACGACGACGCGGTCGTCGCCGGCTGCGGGTTCCGCGGCGAGCGCCGCCGTCGACGGGCGTGCGACCAGCTCGGCGCCGAGCTCCGCGGCGCGCTCCGCCGCCCCGTCGCCCCACCACGGCGCGACGGCGATGCCGCGCTCGGCGGCCACGACCACCGCGGTCGTGAACTGCACCGCGTCGACGAGCACGACCACGTCGGCATGCGCCGCCACGGCGCCGACCCCGGCGCCGCCCCACTCGAGGCGCACCTGGTACGTCGTCTGGTCGAACGGATCGGTCTGGGGCGCATTCACCCGCACAGGCTAGCCGCCCCCTTCCGCCGTGCCGGACGCGCACGTAGCGTGGGGTCATGCGGCTGCTGCTGAAGCTGGTGCTCGACTGCACCCCGGATGCCGCGTGGCGTGCCCTGCACAGCCCCGCGGTGCTCCGCGAGGTCACCGCGCCGTGGCTCGACTTCTCGTCGCTCGAGGAGGGCGGACTGCCCACGCGGTGGGAGGCGGACGGCCCGCACCGGGTCATGTCGCTCGCGTTCCGCCGCTTCCCCTCGGGCGAGGAGGTCATCGACCTGAGCCACCCCGCCGGGCTGCCCGAGGGGGTGCGGATGCTGCGCGACACGGGCGGCGGCCGCAGCGGCGTGTTCGCGGCGTTCGACCGCTGGGATCACCGGATGGCGGTCTCGCCGGCGCCGGACGGCAGCGGGCGCACGCTGTACCGCGACCAGCTGCTCGCGGGCGGCGGCGCGATCGACGTGCTCGCCTGGTACCCGACCTGGGCGTTCTGGCAGTGGCGCGGGGTGCGGCTGCGACAGCTCGCGCCGACCTGGTCGTACGACCCTCCGGGCACCGCCGATGCGGACGCGGCCGCGGCCGCCGCTGCGGCGCCGCGCTGAACGCACAGCACACCCACAGCGCGCATCCAGTAGGCTCGACCACGGCCGGTGCGCCGTCGCGCCCGCCACGCGTCGTAGAACGCTTCTGCCGGGCATGCGCCCGATGACTCTTCGTACGGCGAATCGGATGCGCGAGATCCCCGCGCCTTCGCCACCCGCTCCCCCGCAGCACCCTGCGCGGGCGGAGCTCGATGCCGGAAAGGCACCACCCAGATGACTTCCCCCACCTTCAGCGCCCTTGGCGTGCCCGCCCCGCTCGTCGCCGCCCTCGCGGCCGACGGCAAGACCGAGCCGTTCCCCATCCAGCAGGACACGCTGCCGGACACGCTCGCGGGCCGCGACGTGCTCGGCCGCGGCAAGACCGGCTCGGGCAAGACGCTCGCGTTCTCGCTGCCCATGGTCGCGCGCCTCGGCGGCGAGCTCGCCGGCGGCCGTCGCCGCGCGGGCCGCCCGCTCGGCCTCGTCCTGGCCCCCACCCGCGAGCTCGCCACCCAGATCACCGCGACCATCACGCCCCTCGCCGACGCGTACGGCCTCGCGACCACCACGATCTACGGCGGCATCAACCAGAAGCGCCAGGTCGAGGCGCTGAACCGCGGCGTCGACATCGTCGTGGCCACCCCGGGCCGCCTCGAGGACCTCATCTCGCAGGGCCACTGCGCGCTCGACGCGATCGAGATCACCGTGCTCGACGAGGCCGACCACATGGCCGACCTCGGCTTCCTGCCGGTCGTCACCCGCCTCATGGACAAGACGCCGAACCGCGGCCAGCGCATGCTGTTCTCCGCGACCCTCGACAACGGCGTGGACAAGCTCGTGAAGCGCTACCTCGAGAACGAGGTGCTGCACTCGGTCGACGAGGCCAACTCGCCGGTCGCCGCGATGACCCACCACGTGTTCGAGGTCGCCGACGTCGATGCGAAGAACGACCTCGTCCGCGCGCTCGCGTCGGGCACCGGCCGCCGCATCCTCTTCATGCGCACCAAGCACCACGCGAAGAAGCTCGCGAAGAAGCTGACGGATGCCGGCATCCCGGCCGTCGACCTGCACGGCAACCTGTCGCAGCCGGCGCGCGACCGCAACCTCGCGGCGTTCCACGACGGCTCGGTGAAGGTCATGGTCGCGACCGACGTGGCCGCGCGCGGCGTGCACGTCGACGACGTCGAGCTCGTGATCCACGTCGACCCGCCGATGGAGCACAAGGCGTACCTGCACCGCTCGGGCCGCACCGCCCGCGCCGGCAGCGACGGCGACGTCGTGACGATCTGCCTGCCCGGCCAGCGCGCCGACCTGAAGTCGCTGCTGCGCAAGGCCGCCATCACCGTGACGCCCGAGCAGGTGACGCCCGACTCGGCCTCCGTGGTCGCGCTCATCGGCGAGGTCGCCCCGTACGTGAAGCCCGCGCCGCGCGAGCAGCGCCAGCAGCAGGGCGGCGGCCGCTCGCAGGGTGCGAACGCGCAGCGCAAGCGCGCCGCGCGCGATGCCCGGGGGAACGGCCAGGGCGGCGGGCAGGGCTCGCGCCGCGGCGGTCGCGGGCGCGGAGGACGCGACGCCGTGCAGCCGGGCACCGCCGACCAGGCTCCGGCGCGTCCGCGCAGGGACCGTTCCGGCCGGCCCGCCGAGGCGAAGGCGCAGGCGCCCCGCCGCGGCTCCGGCCACAGCCGCGGCGCCCAGACCACCGGTGCGCAGCGCCAGCGCCCGCAGGCCGCGCAGTCGCAGGGCCGCCCGCGCACGAACCGGCGCGCCCAGGGCTGAGCCCCGCGGCACGACGAGCCCCGCGATGCGGGTGCCGGCGGGCGACGCCCGGCACCCGCATCCGCTCGATTTCGCATCCGGCCCGGGCTGGCCTAGCCTCTGTGCCATGAGCACCGATGTCGTTGCAGAAGTCGTCATCCGTCCCGTTCGCGATGTGGACGCCGAAGCGCTCGGCAGGGTCCACGCGCAGTGCTGGCACGAGGACTACGACCAGCTGGTCGACCAGGCGACGCTCGCGAACCTGTCGCCCCGCCGCATGGCCGAGCTCTGGACCCACTGGATGAACCAGGGCGAGGACTACACGCACATCGCCGCACTCGTCGACGGCGAGATCGTCGGCTTCGCCGGTGCCGGCCCCGCGCGCGACGAAGACGCCCCGCGCGAGCGCGAGCTGTTCTACATCCACCTGCTCGACGCGTTCCACGGGCGCGGCATCGGGCAGCAGCTGTTCGACGCGACCGTCGGCGAGGCATCCGTCTACTGCTGGGTGCCGAGCGCCAACGAGTACGCGCTGCACTTCTACGACCGCAACGGCTTCACGCGCGACGGCGTCGAGCACGACGAGCCGTTCCTCGGCGAGACCATCCACGAGGTACGCCTGGTCCGCTGATGCGGCAGGCGGGCGGATGCCGCTAGGGCAGGCGACCCACCGAGGCGAGCGCCTGGCGGATGAGCGCGCCGCGGCCGCCCTCCATCTCGGCGGCGACCTCGGGCGCCGACGCCTCCTCGGGGGTCATCCAGGTGACCTCGAGCGCGTCCTGCCGGGGCTCGCACGTGCCCGTGACAGGCACGACGTACGCGAGCGAGACGGCGTGCTGGCGGTCGTCGGTGAACTGCGAGATGCCCGGCATCGGGAAGTACTCGGCGACCGCGAACGGCACCGGGCTCGCCGGCAGCAGCGGGAACGCCATCGGCCCGAGGTCCTTCTCGAGGTGGCGGAAGAGCGCATCGCGCAGCGTCTCGCCGTACATCACGCGACCCGAGACGAGGGTGCGGGTGATCTCGCCGGTCGGGGTGCCGCGCAGCAGCACGCCGACCTCGACGACCGTGCCGAGCCCGTCGACGCGCACCGGCACGGCCTCGACGTAGATGAGCGGCAAACGCTGCCGCACCTCCTCGAGCTCGATGTCGCTCAGCCACGCCGGGTTGGCCGGCGGCGCGGCCGGCTCGCCCTGGGACTCCCAGTCGGGATCGGGGTCGGGGGTGCGCACGCTCATGGCTCCATTGTGTCTCAGCGGCTGCGGCTGTCCAGTGCATCGCGGATGCGAGGATGGAGCGCGCGCCCCGACGGGCGCGACGGGAGGGGACCGACATCGACGCACGCGACCACGTGACCATCGACCAGGGCTCGGTGCTCTGGTCGGCCTCCGGCGCCGACCGCGAGGGCCGACCGCTGCTCGCGCTGCTGCACGGGTACAACTCGCACGAGGGCGACCTCTTCGGACTCTCGCCGTACCTGCCGCTGCAGCCCGTCATCGCGTCGCTGCGCGCGCCCCTGCACACCGGCTACGGCTTCGCCTGGTTCCCGCTGCAGGTCGACGCCGACGGCGGCGTGGGCCTCGGCGAGGCGGAGGCGCGGCGGGCCGAGGCCGCGGCCGACGCCGTCATCGCGTGGGCGGAGTCGCTCGACCCGGCGCCGCCCGCGATCGGCCTGCTCGGTTTCTCGCAGGGCGGCGCGCTCGCGATCGAGCTGCTGCGCCGGCGCAGCGACCTCTTCGGGTTCGCGGTCTCGCTCGCGGGATTCGTGCTGCCCGGCGAGCGCGCGGGGGACGCCGAGCTGGCCGACCGCCGCCCGCCGGTGTTCTGGGGCCGTGGCACGGAGGACGTCGTGATCCCGGCCGATGCGGTCGCGCGCACCCAGGAGTGGCTGCCCGAGCGGGTCGCGCTCGACGCGCGCATCTACGAGGGGGTCGGCCACTCGGTGTCCGAGCAGGAGCTCGCGGACGTCACCGGGTTCCTGCGCGAGCGCTACGCCTGAGCGCGGCGACCGCGGCGACGCGGGTCAGTCGGTCTCGCGGGCCGCGCGCTCGGCGTCGCGCTCCTTGACCCGGCGGTTCTCGGCGCGCACCTGCGCCTGCGTCGCCCGCTCGGCCGACAGCCAGTCGGGCATCTCGGCGAGCAGCTCCTGGATCTGCGCGGTCGTGAGCGGCTCGTCGATGCCCGCGCGCGCGAGGCCCGAGTTCGAGACGCCGAGCTTGCGGGCCACGACCGGGCGCGGGTGCGGGCCCTCGCGGCGCAGCACCTGCAGCCACTCGGGCGGGTCGGCCTGCAGCGCGTCGAGCGCGTCGCGGGTGACCGGGGCGGAACGGAACTCCTCGGGCGCGGCCGCGAGCAGGATGCCCAGCTTCTTCGCCGCGGTCTCCGGCTTCATGGTCTGCTGCCCGCCTGCACTCATCTCGCCAGCGTATAACCTTGGGCGTGGCCGCGGCACGGACGCGGCCGGGAAGGCGATCGGGCTCGTGGCGCTCAGGCTGACCTACGTCGAGGGCGTGAGCCCCGCGAAGTGGTTGCGCGCGTGGGCCGACCGTCGCCCCGACCTCCCGCTCGAGGCCGCCCGGGTCCCCGAGGCCGAGCAGCTCGCGGGCGTCGAGGCCGGCGACATCGACCTGGCCTTCGTGCGCCTGCCCGTTGCGACCGACGGGCTGCACGCGATCCCCCTCTGGGAGGAGGTCGCCGTCGTCGTCGCCCCCAAGGACCACGCCATCGCCGCGGTCGACGAGGTGGTGCTCGCCGACCTCGACGACGAGCCGCGGGCGCCCGTGCAGCCGTCGCCCGAGGGCACGATCGAGCTGGTCGCGGCGGGCACCGGTGTCGCGATCGTGCCGCACTCGATCGCGCGCCTGCACCATCGTCGTGACGTCGCGGCGGTGCCGGTGACGGATGCACCGACGACCCGCATCGCGCTGGTCTGGCGCGTCGAGCGCGACGACGACGACATCCAGGAGTTCGTGGGCGTCGTGCGCGGACGCACGGCGCGCTCGTCGCGCGGCGCCGCCGACGAGGCATCCGATGCCCCCGAGCTCACCCGCGACGAGGCCCGCGCACCGAAGGGCGCCAAGCCCGGCCGCGCGAGCCGCGACCGCCGCGCACGGCGCGCACCCGGCTCGGGCCGCGACAGCCGCAGCCGACGGGGGCGTCGCCGGTGAAGCCCTTCCTGTTCCTCTCCGCCCGGCCCGAGGTGGAGGCGGTCGGCCCCGAGTACGAGTCGGTGCGCTCGGCCATGGACCTCGACGCCGGCCGCCTCGAGCACCATCGGCTCGACGTCGCCGCGCTCGAGCGGCAGCGCCTCGACGCCTTCGCGGGCATCGTGGTCGGCGGCAGCCCGTTCAACGTCACCAGCGCGCCCGAGCACGTCTCCGAGGTGCAGCGCCGGGTCGAGGAGGACCTCGCGTGGGTCGCCGAGCGCGGCCTCGCGGGCGACGTGCCGGTGCTGTTCACCTGCTACGGCATCGGCGTGCTCACCCGGGTGCTCGGCGGCGAGGTCGGGCTCGATCACGGCGAGGAGGCGCAGGCCGTGCGCGTGACGCTGACCGACGACGGCGTGCGCGACCCGCTCACGGGAGTGCTGCCGCCCGGGTTCGACGCGCTGGTCGGGCACAAGGAGGCGACGACCCGGCTGCCCGAGCGCGCCACGCTGCTCGCGGGATCGGCGAGCTGCCCGGTGCAGGTCTACCGGGTCGGCACGCGCGTCTACGCCACGCAGTTCCACCCCGAGGTGACGCCGGCCGACTTCGTGGCGCGTGCGCGCGTCTACCGGCACCACGGGTACTTCCCGGCGCGCGAGATGGCCGCGGTCGAGGCGCGCATCCACGGGGCATCCGTCACCTGGCCGCGCACCATGCTCGCGCGCTTCGCCGAACTGTTCGGCTGAGCGGACCGGGGCCGTCACGCCTCCTCGGTGACCTCGGCGGGGTCGACGTCGGGGCGCAGGCCCCGCCAGGTGGGGTGGCGGGCGACGCCCGCGGGCGTCCACTCGCCGAACGCGATCTCGCCGACGAGGCGGGGCTCGACCCACACGGCATCGGATGCCTCCGCCGGCGGCACCTCGGCGAACGGGCTGTCCGTGCGGCGCAGCGGCTCGAGCAGCCCCGCGATGCGGGCGAGCTGCGCGTCGGTGAAGCCCGTGCCGACCCGGCCCGCGTAGCGGAGGCCCCCGGCGCCGGGGATGCCGATGAGCAGCGACCCGAAGGTGTCGCCCCGCATGCCCTTGCCCGGGCGCCAGCCGCCGATCACCACGGACTGCACGCGCCCGTGCTTGACCTTCAGCCAGTCGGTCGAGCGGGCGCCGGGCCGATAGCGCGAGTCGGCGTCCTTCGCGACGACGCCCTCGAGGCCGAGCGCGCGGCTCTGCTCGATCGCGGCGGCGACGTCGCCGTCGAACGCGGGCGGTACCTGCACGGGCGAGGCCGCCGCGGGCGGCACGAGGCGTTCGAGCAGGTCGCGGCGCTCGCGGTACGGCCGGTCGACCACCGACTCGCCGTCGACCTCCAGCACGTCGAACAGCAGCAGCCGCACGGGCAGCTCCTCGGCCGCGCGCCGGATCTCGCGCGGCGCCGTCAGGTGCATCCGCTGCTGCATGCGTCCGAAGTCGGGGCGGCCGGTCGCGTCGAGCGCGACCACCTCGCCGTCGAGCACCGCCGAGCCGGCCGCCACCCGAGCGGGCAGCCCCTCGAGCTCGGGGTAGCGGGCCGACACCTCGATGCCGTTGCGGGTGAACATGCGCAGCCGCCCGCCGTCGACCTCGACGAGGGCGCGCATGCCGTCCCACTTCATCTCGGCGACCCACTCGCCGTGGTCGAGGTCGTGCGGCTTCGCGGTGGCGGCGAGCATCGGCTGCCACGTGAACGGCCGCTCGGGTTCGGCGGCCACGGGCTCGGGCCGCGGCAGCCGCCTCGTGCGCACCGCCGGCCGCTTCATGCGGTGCAGCAGCCACGTCGACTTCTCGCCCGACCCGTCGGTGCGGATGAGCGCGAATCGCCCGTCCCCCGCAGGCCCGCCGCGGTCGGTGTGCAGCGTCACGATCACCTCGTCGTCGCGCCACTTCTCGAGGTCGTACACGCCGGTGTCCCACAGGTCGACCCGCCCGGCGCCGTATTCCCCCTTCGGAATGGTGCCCTCGAACGTGGCGTACTCGAGCGGGTGGTCCTCGGTCATGACCGCGAGGTGGTTGCGCCCCGACTCCTCGGGCAGCCCCTTCGGCACCGCCCAGCTCACCAGCACGCCGTCGTGCTCGAGGCGGAAGTCGTAGTGCTCGCGGCTGGCGAAGTGATGCTGGATCACGAACCTCGGCAGATCGCCGGGCGCGGGCGGCGCGGCACCTGCGGCGGGCACCGGCTCGGGCGTGCGGTCGGCCGAGCGCTTCTCGCGGTAGCGGCCGAGGCGATCGGATGCCCCCTGGGCGGCGGCGTCCGCCACGGTCGCCATGAACTCCCCCGGCGACGCGCCCACGTGTCCCTGGCGGAGCGGCTCCATCGGGTCGCCGCGCCGGGCGACCAGCGCGAGCACCTCGCCGTACTCGAGGTGGCGCAGGTCGGGGTCGGCGAGTTCCTCCCACGTGCGGGGCGCCGCGACAGTCGGGCGGAACCGGCCGCGCAGCGAGTACGGCGCGATGGTCGTCTTCTTGCCGTTGTTCTGGCTCCAGTCGAGGAACACGCGGCCGGGGCGCACCGCCTTGCTCATGGAGCTCACGACGAGCTTCGGGTGGTCGGCCTCGAGGCTGCGGGCGAGCTCGCGGGCCAGCGCGCTGGCCTGGTCGCTCGAGAGCGAGCCGTCGAGCGGCGCGTAGAGGTGGATGCCCTTGGACCCGCTCGTCACGGGCACCGAGGAAAGGCCCATGCCGTCGAGGATCTCGCGGACGAGGAACGCCACCTCGGCGCATCCGCCGAGCCCCACCCCCTCGCCCGGGTCGAGGTCGAGCACCAGCCGGTCGGGGTGCTGCGGGGTGCCGGCCGCGTCGAACCGCCACTGCGGCACGTGCAGTTCGAGCGCCGCGAGTTGCGCGAGCCAGACGAGCGTCGGCAGGTCGTCGACCACGGGGTAGGTGTTGTCGTGGTCGGAGTGCGGGATGCGCGCGCGCCGCACCCAGTCGGGTGTGCCCTGGCCGAGGTCCTTCGCGAAGAACGTGCCGCCAGGGGCATCCGCCGTGCCCACCCCGTCGACCCAGCGCTTGCGGGTGCACGGGCGCCCGGCCACGTACGGCAGCATCACGGGCGCGATCTCGGCGGAGTAGCCGATCACGTCGCCCTTGGTCGTGCCCGCCTCGGGGTACATGACCTTGTCGAGGCTCGTGATGCGCAGGCGGCGTCCGCCGACCTGCACGACCTGCTCCCCCGACCCCGGCATGCCCCCATCCTGCCGCGCGAGGGCTGGCCGTGGCATCCGTTCGGGTGTTCACTAAGGGGTATGCGTTCCATCTGGAAGGGCGCGCTGACCTTCGGGCTCGTCAACGTGCCGGTGAAGTTGTACAGCGCCACCGAGGACCACGACGTGTCGCTGCACCAGGTGCACGAGGCCGACGGCGGGCGGATCCGCTACGAGCGGCGGTGCGAGGTGTGCGGCAAGGTCGTGAAGTACCAGGACATCGACAAGGCGTACGACGACGGCGAGCACACGGTGATCCTCACCAAGGACGACTTCGACGCGCTGCCCGCCGAGCGCAGCCGCGAGATCGAGGTCGTCGAATTCGTGCCGAACGACCAGATCGACCCGCTCATGTTCGAGCGCAGCTACTACCTCGAGCCCGACTCGAAGTCGCCCAAGGCGTACGTGCTGCTGCGCCGCACCCTCGAGTCGACCGACCGCACCGCGATCGTGCGCTTCGCGCTGCGGCAGAAGACGCGGCTCGCCGCGCTGCGCGTACGCGACGACGTGCTCGTGCTGCAGACGCTGCTCTGGGCCGACGAGGTGCGCGAAGCGAAGTTCCCGTCCATCGACGAGGAGGTGAAGATCTCGCAGAAGGAGCTCGACCTCTCGAACAGCCTCGTCGAGAGCTTCGCCGACGACTTCCACCCGGAGAACTTCGAGGACGAGTACCAGGTCGAGCTGCGCAAGCTCATCGACGCGAAGATCGACCAGGGCGAGGCGATCGACACCGCCGCGACCTTCGGCGAGCGCGAGGAGGGCGAGGCAGGCGGCGAGGTCATCGACCTCATGGAGGCGCTGCGGCGCAGCGTCGACTCGGCGCGGGCGCGCAAGAGCGGGTAGGTGGCGCGCCGCCGACTCCTCCCATTGTGGTTCGAATTCCACGAGGAGATCGGCGTCGGCTGGCATAGCGACTGGATCTCCACCTGTGGTCAAACTGTGGGCGCTGCATCGAGTGGCGCCTCGACACCCTGGTGGGCGTGCGTGAGGAGCGCGAGGTCGCCGGCGGCGACGTAGTACGTGTGGTCGACCGCGACGGTGAGGTTGTGCACCGTCTGCACCCGCCGCTCGTGCGCGACCGCGGTGATCTGCACCCACGTGCCCGCACTGGTCTGCAACCACTGCCCCGCCCGCAGCTGGCCGGCATCGACCCACACCCCGGCATCCGGCACCCAGAACGGATGCCCCGCCGTGGCCACCACGCTCCCAGACACCCCGCCCTCGTCCGCGACGGTGACCGTGACCAGGTCCTTCACCCCGTCACCGGTGATCAGCCGCACCACCTCACGCGGCGCCGACTCCCCCGACACCGGATCCGACGCCCACACCACGACCCCGAGCCCGACCTCCTCGATCGGCACCTCCGAGCCGTCGCACGCGGCACGCGCACCGCCCTCGTGGGCGACGGCGAGCATCGGGGCGGCCAGCAGCACCACCACCGCCACCGCGACACCCGTCAGCGCTCGGGCCACCCATCGACGCAGAACAAGCTGAGCGGATGCCACCGAGGCAGCCTCCCACGACTCACCGCTGCACGACCAACCGCTCCACACGTTCACCGTCGGCAGGCCGAAGTCCGAGGCGAGACTGCTGTCAATGTCAGCGACACGATCGTCAGTGCATTTCTTTCAAGCAGCATCTCGTGCCGAATTGCTATCTCGCAGCAGCCTGAGGCGCTCAAGCGCCAACTCCGCCCGGGCCACGTCTGACCGGCCTTGTTCTCAAGCCCGCCGGGCAGCCGATCGGAGCCAGCGCAAGAACGCATCGGGGTCGATGTCCCGCATGCGATGCTGTGCCGCGATGAGATCAACGTCGATCTCAGTCCCCCGTATGCATACGCTCCCGGAGGTCGACACCGAACC
Organism: Agromyces rhizosphaerae; assembly: GCF_027925245.1. NCBI lineage: Bacteria > Bacillati > Actinomycetota > Actinomycetes > Micrococcales > Microbacteriaceae > Agromyces > Agromyces rhizosphaerae. The sequence goes on along the minus strand of NZ_BSDP01000001.1, from coordinate 2,298,488 downwards.
ACCGCTCTCCACAATTCGATGCGCGTACGCAGTGACACTCCGATCAATGTCGAGATTGGTGTGTCGCTTGGGGTCCTCAGTGCCGAACCCCATTATTACGTGCCGTTGGTAGGCAACGTTTGTTCGCCCCCAAATGAAGAACTCCCAGCGTAGGTTCGAATGGCGCTCGATCATTGCTTCGCCAAGGAACAGTGCGACATCGTGGCAAATCGACTCCCAGGATGGATGCAATCGGCCCGGCAGATCAGGATGTGCCTCCACATGCGTGATGAACCACTCATTCAGCTCACGAATCGACGCGTCGCTGCTCGTGAGTTCGACTCCGTTTGCTGCGAGCAGCCGCCGTAGGGCTTCCAGCCTCGCCGGCACAGATTCCATGCATTGCTCAAACAGCCGCCGCGCTTCCACACGCGGCAGAGTCTCCAGCTGGCCCGTCGGACTCGACACAACGGGCTCGTACTCGTCCCATACAATGCTCACCGTCCAAGACTCCATGGGATTCCTGCGTTCCTCAACGCGTCGGCGAGCGGCCCCGACGGGCCTATCCGACCCGTCGCGGCGCTGCGCGAGAAGACCCAGTGGATCCCCGCCACTTCCTCGTTTTGCAGCAACCACGAGTCCTTCGCAATCTGCGACCGGGTCGCCGACGTCAGGTAGGTGCGCCCCACTTTCGACTCGATCCCCACACCACCACGAGTCAACACATCGATTCGTCGGGCACCAAATGCGGTGCTCAGGCTCTGTTCGATCCGCGAGCCAGAGTTCGCCGCCGCGATCGAGTCTCGCGCGGTATTGCCTGCCGCGGCATTCGCTGAGAGCCGTGCTCCAGCGCTTCCTGCGCCCCCGCCGCAGTTGGTGTTGTGCGTGAGGAGCGCGAGGTCGCCGGCGGCGACGTAGTACGTGTGGTCGACCGCGACGGTGAGGTTGTGCACGGTCTGCACCCGCCGCTCGTGCGCGACCGCGGTGATCTGCACCCACGTGCCCGCACTGGTCTGCAACCACTGCCCGGCCCGCAGCTGGCCGGCATCGACCCACGCCCCGGCATCCGGCACCCAGAACGGATGCCCCGCCGTGGCCACCACGCTCCCAGACACCCCGCCCTCGTCCGCGACGGTGACCGTGACCAGGTCCTTCACCCCGTCACCGGTGATCAGCCGCACCACCTCACGCGGCGCCGACTCCCCCGACACCGGATCCGACGCCCACACCACGTCCCCGAGCCCGACCTCCTCGATCGGCACCTCCGAGCCGTCGGCCATGAGCACCGTGGTGCCGGGCACGAAGCTGTTGAAGGCGCAGGAGGCGCCACTGGTCGGCTTCTGCGGGGAGAGCCGGATGCTCTGGGTGACGCGCTGTGTGGTGGCCGCGGTGCTCGAGGCCGTACGCGATGTGGTGTTGCGCAGCGCCGTCGAGACCGCGTTCAGTGCTTGCTTCGCTGCTGGTGCCGCGACGGTGAGGGCTTTGCTGAGGCCGACACCTGCGGCACCGCCGACGAGCCCGCCGACCATTCCGATGCCGACGTCGGCGGCGAACCCGCTCCAGGTGAACTGTTCCCGTTTGGTGACCTGTGTCTTCCAGAGGTTCGTGACCGCACCGCCGGCGGCCCCGCCGAGCACGGCGCAGCCGATGACACCGGCGCCGCCGGTGGCGACCGTGCAGCCGATCGTGACGCCGATGCCGACAACGGCACCGACGATCTCGGCCTGGTATTTGTCGACGAACCCGCCGACCGCCTTCCCCGCGGTACCAACCGCGTTGCCGATGTTGTTCCACATGTCGCCCCAGAACAGGCCCGACGGGTCGGCCCAGGTGTGCGGGTTGTTCGCCGCGTACACGTACGCGTTGAACTGCGCCGGCAACCCCGGATCCAACAACGGATCGACGCTGATGAACCGCCCCAGCGCCTCGTCGTAGTACCTCGCGCCGAGGAGCGTCAGCCCGGTGCTGGTGTCGCGGGTCTTGCCGAGGAACTGGGTGTCGCCGGGCACCGTGCCCGCGTCCGAGGCGCCACGGGCCGCACCGAACGGATCGGTGTACAGGCGTTGCACACTGCTCCCGGTCCAGACGGTGTTCGGGACCGCCGTGATTCGGCCTGGGTTTCGTTCCGTCCTCTAATTCAGGATGGATGACGATGCCGAAGAAGTTTGAACCCGAGATGCGCGAGCGAGCGTTGCGGATGCTCGCTGAGGCGATGCCGTCGCATGTGAACAAGACCGCCGCGGTGCGGCATGTCGCCGATCTGCTCGGGATGAGCCCCGAAACGCTGCGGACCTGGGCGCGCCGGGTTGAGGTGGACGAGGGCCGCGCCGCTGGCACGCCGACGGACGTGCTCGAGGAGAATCGTCGCCTGAAGCGCGAGGTCGCTGAACTGCGCAGGGCGAACGAGGTGCTCAAAGCGGCGAGCGTGTTTTTCGCGAAGGAGCTCGACCGACCCTCGACGAGATGATCCGGTTCATCGACGAGCACCGGGATCGTTTCGGGGTCGAGCTCATCTGCCGGGTGCTGCGCCCGGCCGTGCGAGGGTTCGTCACCGCCCGCGGGTACCGGGCGGCGAGGGCCCGTGTGCCCTCGGCCAGGGCGTTGCGCGATGAGTTGCTCATACCGGAAGTCGCTCGACTGCATGCGGAGAACTACGGCGTGTACGGGCGCCGCAAGATGCACGCCCTGCTGTGCCGGCAGGGCTGGGATGTCGGCCGGGACCAGACCGAGCGGCTGATGCGGCTGGCCGGAGTCCGTGGAGTGCGGCGGTCGAAGAAGATTTTCACGACGAAGCCCGATCAGGCGCAAGCCAAGCCGAAGGATCTCGTCCAGCGACGGTTCACCGCACCCGGTCCGCGGCGGCTATGGGTGGCCGACGTCACCTACGTCGCCACCTGGTCCGGGTTCGCGTACGTCGCGTTCGTGACCGACGTGTACTCGCGCCGGATCGTCGGCTGGAACGTCGCCGCCACGTTGAAGGCAGACATCCTGCCGTTGCAGGCGCTGAACATGGCCGCGTGGGCCGCCGGCGGGAACCTGGACGGGCTGGTCCATCATGCCGATCACGGGTCGAACTACCTCGCCGTGGTGTACACCGACCGGATCGCCGAGCTCGGCGCGCAACCGTCCACCGGAACCGTCGGCGACTCGTACGACAACGCCCTCGCCGAAGCCGTCAATGGGCTCTACAAGACCGAGCTGATCCGCCGCCGCGGGCCATGGCGGACCGTCGAGCAGGTCGAACTGGCCACCCTCGAGTACGTGTGGTGGTGGAACAACCAGCGGCTGCACGGCGAACTCGACCTGCGCACCCCGATCGAGGTCGAGCAGGCCTACTACGCTGACCAAGAATCAGGCCTGCCGGCAACCGCCGGACAGGGAAACCGATAGGAACGAAACCCAGGCCGAATCACCTCGCAGGAGGCCGCGTGCACCCCGTTGACACGGAATGACGCACTCACGATGTCGTCCTCATCCAGGTTGCGGATGGTCGCCATCCCACCGAACTCCCACGCCAGCCGCTGCGTGAACACCGTGTTGCACGACGCCACGTGACTGCACAGGCCAACGCCCTGCCCCTGCATCGTCGAGCTGATGTCGCTCCACTTATACAGCGTCCCGGTGTACCCGCCCGTGCGCACCGCCACCCACTCACTCGGGGTCCGGGGCCCGTAGTTCGGATCGATGTACACCGGCCACGTCGTATCCGGATCGCTCAGCATGCCCTCGTCCGGGGAGATCACCAGCGCATCGTCGGAGATCGTCGTAGCCATCGGAACGATCACGTCCCCCTCGGCCGGCGACCGGGTCCGATCGGCCTGGCCGACCTCGGTCACCTCCCTACCCAGCACCGGGTTCGGACCGCTCGAGTCCCACATCACCGGAGGTGCAACCGTGAAGTGCACCTCATCCGCATCGTCCACGACGAACACCGCACCGCCGTCCTGCGGGTCCGAACGCATCCGGAGACCATCCGACATCCGCATCCCGAACGTCACATCAAGGCCCTGCGCGCCCGGCGCGGTCCGTGACGCCTCGGCCCCCTCCAGCAGGGTGGCGAGCCGGTCGGCGGCATCAGGGTCCGCCAGCTCGATGACCGGCATGAAGCCCGCCCCATCCGCATTGACCGAGACAATCATCCGGACACCCTCGGCGAGCTAGTACACCGCCTGCGTGCCCGACACCTCCGGGATCGGCAGATCCAACGGGAACCCGACCTCCAGACGCATCCCCTCACGCTCGATCACCCCCAACGCACGCCCCGCACCGGCGGCACCACCAGGGTTCAGCACCGTCGGATACACCGGCGCAGCCACAGCAACATCGCCGTTCTCGTCCACCACCAGCGACGAATCAGGCTCGACCCACTCGCCATCGACCTCGACACGCACCGGAACCGCCGAGACATCCAAACGGCTCAGACCATCAGGCTGCGCCCACGACGTCTCCCACGGCGTACGCTCCCCCGTGACCTCGACCTCGAACCCGCACGCGACCGCAACCCTCGCCGCATCCGCCGCCGACTCCGCCTCACTCGCAGAACAGTCCACCGCATCGGCATCGTCAGCGCCGGTGCCGAAGCCCCCTGTCGCGGTGAACGCGACGCCCGCGACCAACAGCACCGCAAGTGCCCCCGCCAGCCAATACCGACCCGACCCGAGCACCCACCGCATCAACCGTCTCGACCTCCGCACGCCTCACCGCAATACGGCTGACTACACGGCCGCGCCCGAAATCTAGCGGACCCGAGAGCCCCGTATTGCAGCCTGTGCAGAAATAGTGAGCAGTTGTCAGTCCTCGGCGGACGCCACCTCCGAGGCATCCGCCCGCACCCGCCGCGACGGCGCCGAGTTTGACGAGCTGGTAGGTCGAAACTACACACAAGTCATGGTTGACGAACATTTTGGCGTTCGAGGATGACACTCGAGCACGCATTCAGCGTCACACGGCGGGAGTTGCGCTCGACGGCGAGCGCGCAGAGGGCGGGACCGTCGATGACGTCGCCGCCCCGTCATCGCCCGGAGACGACGGATGCCGCGACGGAACGTTCGGCGACTCGGCGCGGGCGCGCATGTAACGGGTAGGGGTCGTTGTCCACGCCGCCAGATCATGAGCAGGCCCAGTCTGGCTATCGGGCCGTCGTGCTCTCGATAAATGCACGACGTTCGCTCAGGATCGACGCACTGGCCGGGGTGCGGTCTTTCGCGGGCAACGCCGAGAATGGATCGCTCACCGTTCTCCTTCGAGCCTGCTGCGGAGCGTGACCTGCTCGGCGTCCGTAATGCTGCCTCGAGCGCGGGCTTCCCCGATCGCCTGGTTGACGAGCTGGAACGGCACGTGCGTGTCGATAGCCTGCCGGATCGCCGTGTATGGCTTCACGCAGCGAATACCCTCCCACCAACCGAGGTCCTTGGACGCAAGGTCCTCGTTGTGGACGACGATCCCCACGCCTCCCGCTCGTCGAATGCGCTCTCCCACTCCCACCGTGACGTGCGTCTTGGGCGGGTTGATGTCCGAGAGCTCGAGGAGACTCAGCGCGGTGTCGTGCGAGAGCGCCGCCTCCGGCCTGCCGGTCCAGAGCACGGCGAACCGGAAGCTGGCGGCTCGAGTCACAGGGAACTCCTCGAACCTATAGACGCCGGTGGCTTCACGCATGATCTTGCCGCGGTACGCGAGCTGTTGCAGGTCACGCGCAGCGATCCCGAGGGCGCGCGCGTCGTCGAGGGTGACGTAGCCGTCTTGTTCGGCTGCGATGGCCATCAGTTCTGTGCGAGCAGTCATGTCCCCAATACCTCAGTGTCAAAAACATAGCAAAAATGAGATGATTTTGACAGAGCTCGGCACTCGCATTCCACGCGTGAATGGCGCCACGCAGGGGAGAAGTTTTCCACCCAAGAACGACGGATGCCGCGGCGGGACGTTCCGCCGCGGCATCCCTCGTTCGTGCTCAGCGCTTGCGCGTGAACAGGCCGAAGATGAGGAGGACGACGATCGATCCGAGGATGGCGACGATCCACGTCTGCCAGCTCCAGAAGTTCTCCAGACCGATGCCGAAGAGGACGCTGCCCAGCCAGCCGCCGAGGAGCGCGCCGACCACGCCGAGCAGCAGCGTGATGAACCAGCCCCCGCCCTGCTTGCCGGGGAGGATCAGCTTGGCGATCGCTCCGGCGATGAGGCCGAGGATGAGAAATGCGAAGAATCCCATGGGGGTGCCCTTCTTTCATTCAGGTAGTGCTCAGCAAACCACCACCGGGCGTCCGGGGGAAGCCCTTGCCCGCGGTGTGTTCCGACTGGTAACCCTGCGGCCATGATCGGTCGGACGACCGATGCGGGGGCGGATGCGGCGCCAATAGCGTGCGAGCATGCGCAGCACCGACCACCCCGGAACCCCTGTTCGCCCGTCCCGCAGCCGAGCCCCGGGGCGGCGGACCGCCGCGACAGGGGCGACGCTCGTCGCACTCGCGGCGGTGCTCGTGACCGGGACCGCGGTGGCCGCAGACGAGACGCCGACAGAGTTCCACGCCTGCCTCGATGACAAGGGGCGGCTCGCCGACGTGACCTTCGGTGGCGAGGCTCCCGAGTGCGGAGCGAAGGCGACCGCGGTGTCGTGGAGCGCCAGGGGGGCGGAGGGCGTTGCCGGGCCGAAGGGCGAGCCGGGCCCGCAGGGCGAGCAGGGCGAACCCGGTCCCGCAGGCCCGCAGGGCGAGCCCGGCGAACTACCCGACCAGCAGTGCCCCGAGGGCACCTTCGTCACCGGCATCGCCGACGGCGTGCTCGCGTGCAGCACGCTCGAGGGCGACCACGCACCCCAGTCGTTGACACCGCTGCAGGTGCGCGTGCAGCCCATCTCGGTGTGCCTCGACGACGGCACGGAGTGCGCGCCCGCAGCGGTCGACGAGGCACTGCTCGACGAGATCTGGGCGCAGGCGGCGATCGACGTCGTCGTCCTGCCCGCCGAGACGCTCGACTCGACCAGACTCGTCGAGGCGGAATGCGGCGGGGCGTTCCTCGACGAGGTGGAGGCCGTACTGCCCGACAGCCTCCGCGAGCCGGCCCCGCTGAAGCTGTTCATCGCGAACTGCGCTGAGGTGGGCGGCAACGGCTGGGTGGGGTTCAACGGCATGAGCGTGCATCCCGAGCTGATCGACGCGGCACCGATCGTCGTCGCCAGGTACGTCGGCTACAACCTCGGGCTGTCGACCCGGCAACTCGCCGATCCCGCCTACCAGCCGGGTGCGCTGATGAATCCCACGATCCTGGACTCCGGGAACCTGCTCCTCGAGGACGAGATCTCACAGGCTCGCGAATCCCGGTTCCTGGAGCCGGTCGCTGGCTAGGGTGGCCGCATGAGCGACGGAGCCGACGAGGCGCCCCGCACCGACGACGAGGCCGCCACCAACGCACAGCCCCGCACCGGCGCAGGGCCGTCGAAGCGCACGATCGGCCTCATCGCAGCGGGCGCAGGCGCGCTGGTGCTGCTGATCTCGGGATCGGTCGCGCTGGGCATGGTCGCGGGTGCAGCCATGGTCCGGTCGCAGGCTGCGCCCGTGGTCGAGGCGGCGAGCGCGACGGATGCCCCTGAGACGCCGGCTCCGGAAACGCCATCGGCGTCGCCGACCCCGTCGCCCGAGGACTCGACGGCCGCCGCCCCGGCGCCTGCGCCTCCCGCCGGCGGCGCCGACGACGGAAGCGGCGGCGATGGCACGGCCGACGGCGGAGTGCAGCAGCTCCGGGTGAGCGTGCAGCCGATCTCGGTCTGCTACGACGACGGCAGCCAGTGCGCCCCGGTGGGCGCGTTCGAGGCGCGAACGAACGAGATCCTCGAACCGGCCGGCATCACCGTCGAGGTTCTGCCGACGGTCGAGCTGCACCGGTCGTCACTCGTGACCGGCGGGTGCGGCCGGGAGTTCCTGACCGCGGCGCACGTCGCCGGCGACAGCTACGAGGACCCGGCGCCGATCCGGTACTACGTCGCGGACTGCGAGCGCGTGGGCGCGGGGCACGCCTGGACGGGCTTCAACGGCTTCGTGGTGAAGTACGGCGAGCCCGACCCGGCCGGGAAGCTCCCCGCGATGTACCTCGCCGCGAACCTGGGAGTGCCGTACACCTACGACCAGGACTCGCCCGCGCGGCTCATGGAGCGCAGTACCTACGGCGTCGCCCTCACCGAGGCGGAGATCGAGATGGCCCGCGCGAGCCACTTCCTCGCGGCCGCGGGCTGAGGGCGCCCGCGGGCGCCCCGATTCAGTGCCGCACCGCCCGTCCCGGCTTGCCCGCGGCGAGGAGACCGTGGATGCTGAACCGATGGGGATCGCCGCGCACCAGCTCGCCCGACCGGCGTCGTGACCTCGCGCATCCCCGCGGGCGATTCGACCGTCGACCCCGGCACCCGTCGTATGCTCGCGCGCTTCGCGCCCATGATCTACGGGCCGACGATGCTGTTCGGACTGGGCGAGGGCGCGCTGCTCCCCCTGCTGCCCGTCATCGCGACCTCCCTGGGCGCCGACATCGCGCAGGCCGCGCTCATCGCCGGCGCCGTGGTGGCCGCGCGCATGCTCGGCAACCTGCCCGCGGGCTGGCTGGTCGCCCGCATCGGCGAGCGGCGGGCGATGGCGATCGCCGGATGCCTCGCCCTGGCCGGTGGCATCGCGGTGCTGTTGGCGCCCACGCTGCTGCTGCTCGCGGCCGCGGTCGTGCTCATCGGGCTCAGCGCCGCGGTGTTCGGACTGGCACGGCACGCGTTCATGACCACGCGCGTGCCGCTGCACTACCGGGCTCGGGCGCTCTCGGTGCTGGGCGGCGCGTTCCGGCTGGGGATGTTCACGGGCCCGTTCGCCGCAGCCGGCCTGCTGGCCCTCACCGGCACCGAGACCGCGGCCGCCTGGTGCTTCATCGCCGCGCTCGCCATGCTCGTCGCCCTCGTGCTGTTCGGCCGCGACCCCGAGGAGCAGCTGCGCTCGGAGGGGCTGCTCCCCACCGCCGCTCGCGCGGGCGCGGAGCGGCGACCTCGATCCGACGGGGTGCTGCGCACGATGTGGCGGAACCGGGGACTGCTCGCCCGGGTCGGCCTGCCCGCGGCATCCCTCGCTGCCGTCCGGCAGGCGCGCATCTCGCTGCTGCCGCTCTGGGGCGTGTCGATCGGGCTCCCGGGCGAGGTGATCGCCCTGGTCGTGGGGCTGACCGGCGCGCTCGAGTTCGCGCTGTTCTACACCAGCGGGCAGATCATGGACCGCTTCGGCCGGCTGTGGGCGGCCCTGCCTGCGATGGTGCTGATGGGCGGGGCGTTCCTCGGCCTCGCGCTCACGCACGACCTGACGCACGCGACGGGCTGGTTCGTCGTCGCGGCGGTCGTGGTCGGCATCGGCAACGGGCTCTCCAGCGGCATCCTCATGACCCTCGGTGCCGATCTCGCACCGCCCGAGGACCCGGCGCCGTTCCTCGGCTCCTGGCGCACGCTGCACGACGCCGGCGGGGCGTCCGCGCCGCTGATCGTCGCGGCCGTCGCCGCCGCCTGGAGCCTCCCCGCGGCCACCGCGGTGATCGGCGTCATCGGGCTGCTCGGCGCGGCCGGGTTCACGGTCTGGGTGCCGAGGCTCGTGCCGCACCGGCGGTGACGCCGGTCGCCGGACGACCGGGGACGCCACGACGCGCCCCCGGTCGGCTCAGCCGGCGGGAACCGCCGCGGGGACGGCGAGTTCGCCGGTCAGGTACTGCGCGCGACCGAAGCCGAACGACCAGTCCTGCGGCCCGTTCTCGACATAGCCGATGAAGACGTCCTCGGGCGCGACGCCCACCTCGCCGAGGCGTTCGGCGATGGTCGCGTAGAGCGACTGCTTCATGGCGTCGCTGCGACCGCGCTGCGTGAAGATCTGGATCACGACCGGGTCGATGCGCTCGAACCCGAGCCCGGCGTCCTCGGCGACGATGGTCGTGGCGGGGCGGGCGGTCACGACCTGGAAGCGGTCTCGCTGCGGGATGCCGTACACGGCGACGATCGCCTCATGGACGGCATTCGCGATCTCGGCGGGGTTGGGTCGTGCATCACTGTGGTCGATCCTGACGAGCGGCATGATCGCTCCTTCCGTAACTTTGTCCTGACATTCTTACTTAATGCCGCAGCGGGTGCAAACCCTGTTGCGCGCCTCCGCGCAATATGACAGTATGTCCTTACAAATCACGATCGACTGCGATCGCCGACCTACGCAAAGGAGCGTCCCCGTGTCGCACTCCACCGCCCCAGCCGAGACCGCCACGCCGGCCGGCCGCAAGGGATTCCTGGTCAAGCTCACCGTCATCTCCACGCTCGGCGGGCTGCTGTTCGGCTACGACACCGGCGTCATCTCCGGTGCCCTCCTCTACATGCGCGACGACCTCGCGATGAACGCGGTCGAGGAGGCGTGGGTCGTCAGCTCCCTCCTCTTCCCCGGTGCTGCGATCGGAGCCCTGCTCGGCGGCCGCATCGCCGACGCGCTCGGCCGCAAACGCAGCCTCATCGTCTGCGCCGTGATCTTCCTCGTGGGTGCGATCGCCTGTGCCATCGCGCCGAACGTCGCGCTCATGGTCGTCGCGCGCATCCTGCTCGGCTTCGGCGTCGGCGCCGCGGCGGTCGCCGCCCCGCTGTACCTGGCCGAGATGGCGCCCGCCGAGACGCGCGGTCGCATGGTGACCATCAACGAGCTGATGATCGTCACCGGCCAGATGCTCGCCTTCATGATCAACGCGCTGCTCGCGGTGCTGATCAGCGACCCGCACGTCTGGCGCATCATGCTCGCCGTCGCGGCGGTGCCCGCCGTCGCGCTGCTGTTCGGCATGTTCCTGCTGCCCGAGTCGCCCCGCTGGTTCGGTGCCCGCGGACTCATGGACCAGGCGCGCCGCGTGCTCGGCTTCAGCCGCAGCCCCGCCGAGGCGGACGCGGAGATCGAGGAGATCGTCGCCACCGCCCGCGCCGAGGGCAACAGCCGCAAGCACGCGTGGCGCGCGCTGCGCGAGAACCGCTGGATGCGGCGCCTGCTCTGGATCGGATTCGGTCTCGCCGCGGTGCAGCAGGCGACCGGCATCAACACCGTGAACTACTACGCCCCGAGCATCCTGACCCGCACCGGGCTCGGCGACGAGGCCGCGCTCATCGCGACCATCGGGGTCGGCGTCACGAGCGTGACCATGACGATCCTCGGCATCTGGCTGCTCGGCTTCGTGCCGCGCCGCGTGATGCTCATGATCGGCTTCGGCGGCGTGGTCGGCTCGCAGCTGGTGCTCGCCCTCGCGTTCACCCTGCCCCCGTCGGATGCCACCAGCTACGTCATCCTCGGCTGCATGATGGTGTTCGTGGCGTTCGTCCAGGCCTTCATCGGCACCTGCGTGTGGCTGCTGCTCAGCGAGATCTTCCCGCTGGCGATCCGCGGCCTCGCGATGGGGCTCGCCGTGTTCGTGCTCTGGACGGTGAACGCGACGATCTCGTTCGTCTTCCCGATCATCGTGGAGTCGCTGGGATCGATGCCGACGTTCCTCATCTTCGCCGGCGTCAACGCGATCTCGTTCTTCTTCGTCTGGTCCGCCGTGCCCGAGACCAAGGGCCGCTCGCTCGAGACGCTGGAGACCGACTTCCGCACCCAGGCGATCTCGACCGTGAGCCGGCGCGAGCGCCTCGTCCGCCGCTGACCCGACCCGCGTGCGGCGGGGCCGGCAACGGTCCCGCCGCACGCGGCCCGCACGAGAAGGAGCACGACATGAAGCTGGGCGTCTACGACGCGATCCTCCACGACCGCGACCTGCCCGCCGCCATCGCGGCAGTGGCCGACCTGGGGCTCACCGGCATCGAGCTGAACTCCGGCGGGTTCCTTCCCGCGGCGCACATCCCCGGCATCGAGCAGATCCTCGAGTCGGATGCCGCGCGCGACGACTTCCTCGCGGTCTTCGACGGCACCGGCGTGGAGATCGCCGGACTCAACTGCAACGGCAACCCGCTGCATCCGAACCCCGTCATCGGCGAGCGCCATGCGGCCGACGTCGCCCGCAGCATCCGTCTCGCCGAGCGCCTCGGGCAGCACCGCGTCGTCACCATGTCAGGCCTGCCGGGCGGCGAGCCGGGCTCGCGCCGGCCGAACTGGATCGTGAACGCGTGGAACTCGGCCGCGCTCGACGTGCTCGACTACCAGTGGGACGTCGCCGTCCCGTTCTGGCGGGAACTCGACCGCATGGCCGCCGACCACGACGTGAAGATCGCCCTCGAGCTGCATCCGCAGAACCTCGTGTTCAACTCCGCCGACGTCCACAAGCTCGTGGAACTCACCGGCTCGACCCACCTCGGCGTCGAGCTCGACGCGTCGCACCTGTTCTGGCAGCAGATGGACCCGGTCGCGGTCATCCGCCACCTCGGCGAGCTCGTCGTGCACGCCGCCGCGAAGGACGTGCGGGTCAATGTCGAGCACGCCGCGCTCTACGGCGTGCTCGACAACCGCTTCCGCCGCCTCTCCCCCGACGAGGCGCGCACCAACCTCGGCGGTGACGAGTGGGCCAACGAGTGGCCCGCCGAGTCGGCGTGGGACTTCGTCGCGCTCGGCAGGGGGCACGACGTCGCCTACTGGACCGAGTTCCTGCGCGCACTGCACGAGGTCGATCCGGGCATGCTCGTGAACATCGAGCACGAGGACGTCTCGCTCGGGCGGATCGAGGGCCTCGAGGTCGCCGCGCGCGTGCTGCGGGAGGCGGACTCGCGACTGACCGCGTCGCTGGCGGAGTGACGGGCGACGCGCCTCAGCGCACCGGGCGCGGCGTTCCGGTCGATGCGGTCGTGCCGCCGTCGACCGGCAGGATCACCCCGGTCAGGTAGGCGGCGTCGGGGCTCGCGAGGAAGAGCGCGGCGCGCGCGACGTCCTCCGGGACGCCCGGCCGGTCGAGCGCGAGGCGATCCAGCAGCGCGCGGCGGAACCCGGGGTCGTCGAGCCGCTCCTGCGTGAGCCGGGTCGCCGTGAACGCCGGTGCGATCGCGTTGACCCGCACGCCGTCGCGTCCCAGGTCGAGCGCCATCGACTGCACGAGCGCGTTCACCGCACCCTTCGTGGCGTTGTAGCCGGCCTGGTTCCAGTCGCCGCCGAAGCCGGCGACCGACGACATGGCGAGGAAGGTGCCCCTCGAGCGACGCAACCAGGGCACGACCTCCCGCGCCAGCAGGATCAGCCCGTCGAGGTTGATCGAGCGCAGGCGCGACCAGGCGGCCTCGTCGAGGTCGTCGATGGTGCCGGGCTCGGAGAGGCCGGCGTTCGCGATCACGACGTCGATGCTCCCCCACCGCGCACCGACCTCGTCGACCGTGGCCCGCACGCCCTCGGCGGTCGCGAGGTCCGCGACGACGACGCAGGACTCCGCGTCCGGGACGGCGTCGACCGTCTCGCGCAGCGGCGCCTCGCCCCGGCCCGCGACCGCGACGCGCGCGCCCTGCTCGAGGAATGCGCGCGCGGTCGCGCGGCCGATGCCCGAGCCGCCGCCGGTGACGAGGACGACGGCGCCGTCGTACGGGTAGCTCGCCCAGGCGATCGGCCGCTCAGCCGACGAGGGCACGCAGCCGCTCCAGCTGGTAGCGCGACACCTCGTCGGCCGACTCGTCCTCGGCGAAGACGTTCGACACGATCAGCGCGTCGGGGCGGTCGAGGTAGCCGGTCGAGCGCAGGGTCGCGAACAGCTCCGTCCAGTCGACGTCGCCGTCGCCGATGCGGAGGTGCTGGTGCACCCGAGCGGTGTTGCCCGGCGGGTTCGAGATGTAGCGGAGCCCGTGCGACCGGGTGTGGTCGAACGTGTCGGCCGCGTACACGGCGCCGAGCCGATCGCCGATCTCGGGGAGCAGGGTCGTGGCGCGGTCGCCGTAGTGGAACGTGTGCGAGGCCACGTAGACGAAGCCGACCGCGTCCGAATTCAGCCCGCGGAGCACCCGCCACGCCTCGAGCCCGTCCTCGACGAAGTCGTCGGGGTGCGGGTCGACGTTCAGGCGCAGGCCCTCCGACTGGATGATCGGCAGCAGCTCGTCCATCGAGCGGTAGAACGCGGCCTCCGACTCCTCGGAGCGCTCGGGGCGGCCGGAGAACTCGGTGTTGATCGCCGGGACCTCGAGCTCGACCGCCAGCTGGATGATGCGCCGGAAGTTCCGCACCGCGGCCTGGCGCTCCGGCTCGTCCGGCCAGGAGATGCGCTGCACGGGCAGGATCGCGGGGATCGACACCCCGGCGTCGGATGCGGCCTTCCTGAACTTCGCGACGAGCGCGTCGTCGGCCCTCGGGTGCCGGAAGAACGGCGAGAAGTCGACGTGCGGCGTGAGCTGCAGGTGCTCGTACCCCAGCCGCGCGGCGACCTCGGGGAACTCCAGCAGGCCGTGGTCGTGGTGGTAGGGCGTGGGGTCGAGTGCGATGCGGACCATCGGATCTCCTTCGATCAGGCGTAGAACTCGGGTCGGTCGGGGGCCTCCACGGGAACGACGCCCCCGGCGAGCGCCCGCACGCCCGCCTCGCAGGCGATCGCGACGCGGTAGCCGTCCCAGGCGTTCGGCCCGTCGACCAGGGTGCCGGCGCGCACGGCGTCCACCCAGCGCTGGACCTGCCGGTCGTACGCGTCGGCGAAGCGGGTCACGAAGCTCTCGTGCTCGGCGACGCCGAAGCGCCCGGCGTCCCACCGCTGCAGCCCCGACGGCTGGCCGATGCGGGCGAGGCCGCGGTCGAACACCGCCTCGGTGCCCACCTGGTACCCGAACTGCACGCTGACGTTCATCTCCACGTCGACGTAGACGCCGTTCTGCAGCTCCATCAGCACGAGGATCGGCTCGCGCAGGTGCGCAGGCGACAGCGGGTTCCGGCGGGGGTACTTCACCTCGACGGATGCGACGGGCGAACCCGCCAGCCAGGGCACGACGTCGAACTCGTGCACGACCGAGTCGTTGATGAGCATCTCCTGCACGTAGCTCGCGGGCACCGAGGGGTTCCGGTGCACGCCGCGGAGCATGAGCAGCTCGCCCGCGTCGCCCGAGGCGATGAGCGCGCGGAGCTCCTCGTACTCGGCGTCGAACCGGCGCATGAAGCCGACCTGGATGTGCGGCCGGTCGAGCCGCTGCTCGAGCTCGAGGATGCGCCACGACGACTCCGAGTCGGGCGTGAGCGGCTTCTCGCAGAGGATCGGGAGCCCCGCCTCGAGCGACGGCGCGAGCACGGGCTCGTGGAACCGCCCGGGCGTCGCGATCAGCACTGCGTCGAGCGCGTCGGCGTCGATCGCCTCCTCGATCCGGCTGAACGCCCGCGAGCCGGGGGCTGCCTCGGCGGCAGCCGCGGCGCGGCCGGCGTCGGGCTCGACGACGGCCGAGACGACGGCGCCGCTGATGCGCCCCGTGATGCGTGCGATGTGGTCGGCTCCCATGAGCCCGGCGCCGACGACGCCGATCCGCAGGTCGTTGGTCATGGTGTCTCTCCCGGGTGTCCGTTCGGTCACCGCACGCGCGCCAGGTGCGTGCAGGCGAAGATGTGCTCCCGCGTGCGGGAGGCGATGGGGAAGGGCGCGTCGACGTGGCATCCGTACATGTCCTGCTCGACGATCGCGAAGATCTCCGGATCGATCGCCGCGACGGCCTCGATCACCGGGCCGAGCTCGGGGACGCCCCCGGGCGGTTCGACCATGATGCCCTCGGCCGCGGCGTCGGCCCACGAGACGTCGTTCTTCAGCACGTCGAACAGGCGCGTGGGGTCGACCTGCTTGAGGTGCAGGTAGCCGATGCGGTCGGGGCGCTCGCGCACGAGCCCGAGGCTGTCGCCGCCGTAGTACGCGAAGTGCCCGGTGTCGAGGCAGAGGTTGGTGTAGCGCGGGTCGGTCTCGTCGAGGAATCGCAGCACCTCGCGGGTCGTGCCGACGTGGCTGTCGGCGTGCGAGTGGAACTGCTGGCGGATGCCGAACTCCTCCCAGAGCGCCCTCCCGAGCCGGTCGTGGCCGGCCGCGAGCTTCGCCCACTGCGCGTCGTCGAGCGTGCGCGACTCGAGCGCCTCGCCGGTGGCGTCGCTGCGCCAGAGGTCGGGGATCACGACGAGGTGCTCGGCGCCCAGCTGCGAGACGAGTCCCGCGACCTGCAGCGCCTGGTCCCAGGCCCGCTGCCACTGGTCGTCGCCCTTGTGGAACCCGGTGAACACCGTGCCCGCGCAGAGCTGGAGCCCGCGCGAGCCGAGCTCGTCGGCGAGCCGGTGCGGGTCGGTGGGCAGGTAGCCGTACGGGCCGAGCTCGATCCACGAGTAGCCCGCCGCGGCCGCCTCGTCGAGGAAGCGGTCCCAGGGCACCTGGGCCGGGTCGTCGGGGAACCAGACGCCCCAGCTGTCGGGTGCGGTGCCGATGCGCAGGCCCGGGCCGGCGCCGGTCGCCCCGCCGGGTGCCCGGTCGATCGAGGTCGTGTCCGTCATGTGTCTCTCCGTCGAGTCGTCGTGGTCGCTCAGCCGAGCAGCGGACGCTGCGCGGCACGCTGCTGCTCGTACTCGCCGCGCGCCCGCAGCGTGGAGTCGAGCGTGGATGCCTCGGGTACCGGCACGTCCCACCAGCCCTCGCCGTCGGGCGCGTAGACCAGGGGGTCGCTGTGCACGTGGATGAACGTCGAGCGGGTCGAGGCCTTCGCCGTCGCCATCGCCCGCTTCAGGTCGTCGATCGCGCCGGGGCCGGGTTCCACCTCGATCACGTCGAGCCCGTAGCTGCGTGCGTTCGCCGCGAGGTCGACCGGCAGCACCTGATCGCCCTGGAAGTTCCGGGCCTCCGGGTCGTACTCGCGGTACCAGGTGCCGAAGCGCTCGGAGCCCACCGTCTCGGAGAGGTGGCCGATCGAGGCGTAGCCGTGGTTCTGGATGAGCACGACGATCAGCTTGATGCCCTCGGCGACCGCGGTGACCAGCTCGGTGTTGAGCATGAGGTACGAGCCGTCGCCGACCATGACCACGACGTCGCGGTCGTCGCCGTCGGCGAGCAGGCCGCGCTTGGCGCCGAGGCCGCCCGCGATCTCGTACCCCATGCAGGAGAACGCGTACTCGACGTGGTAGCCGAGCGGATCGCGCACCCGCCAGAGCTTGTGCAGGTCGCCGGGCAGCGAGCCGGCCGCCTGGACGATGACGTCCTTCGGCCCGGTCGACGACTGGACCGCGCCGATGATCTCCGGCTGCCCGGGCAGGTCGAGCCTCGACGGCGCGAACGCACGGTCGACGGCGGCGTCCCAGGCCGCCTTCTCCGAAGCGACCTGCGCACGGTACGCGTCGTCGACGGTCCACCCGGCGAGCGCTTCGGCGAGGGCGTCGATCGCCTCTCGGGCATCCGCCACCACCGGCAGCTGGGAGCCGTGCTTGTACGCGTCGAACGCGGCCACGTTGACGTTCACGAAGACCACGTCCGGGTCCTGGAACGCCGTGCGCGACGACGTCGTGAAGTCGCTGTAGCGCGTGCCGATGCCGATCACGACGTCGGCCTCGGCCGCCCGGCGGTTCGCCGCGGACGTGCCGGTCGCCCCGACGCCGCCGAGGTACTGCGGGTGGTCCCAGTCCAGCACGCCGCCGCCAGCCTGCGAGGTGCCCACGGGGATGCCGGTGGCCTCGACGAGCGCGCGCAGCTGCGCCTCCGCGCCCGAGTAGAGCACGCCGCCGCCGGCGACGATGAACGGCCGCCGTGCCCCGCGGATCGCGGCGACGGCCCGCGCGAGCGCCCCGCGCTCCGGCAGGGGCCGGCGGATGTGCCACTCGCGGTCCTGCAGGAACTCGACCGGCACGTCGAACGCCTCGGCCTGCACGTCCTCGGGGAGCGCAATCGTGACCGCGCCGGTCTCGGCCGGATCGGTCAGCACGCGCATCGCGGCGAGCGCGATCGAGGGCAGCTGCTCGGGGCGCTGCACCCGGTCGAAGAACTTCGAGAGCGGCCGGAACGCGTCGTTGACGGTCAGGCCGATGTCCCAGGGCTGCTCGAGCTGCTGCAGCACCGGGTCGGCCACGCGGGTGGCGAACGTGTCGCTCGGCAGCAGCAGCGCGGGGAGCCGGTTGGTGGTCGCGAGCGCCGCGCCGGTCAGCATGTTCGCCGCGCCCGGCCCCACGGATGCCGCGGAGGCGAGCGTCGCGCGACGGCGGTGCATCCGCGCGAAGCCCACCGACTGGTGCACCATCGCCTGCTCGTTGCGGGCCTGGTAGTAGGGCATCAGATCGGGCTGCTCGACGTTCGCCTGCTTGAGCGCCTGCCCGATGCCCGCGACGTTGCCGTGCCCGAAGATGCCGAACATCCCCGGGATCGTGCGCTCGCGCACGTCGCCGTCGACCGTCCACTGGTGCGCCAGGAACTCCACGAGCGCCTGGCTCACCGTCATCCGCCTCGTCGCCGCCATCAGTGCCGGCCCTCCTCGTCGTCGCCATAGGGAAGCCTGGGATCGAACGGCTGGTCCGCCCAGGTGTCGCGGACCCAGGCGTGCGCCGGGTCGTCGCTGATGCGCCATTCGCGCTCGGGGTCGGGCCCCGCCATCACGTTCAGGTAGTAGAGGTCGTACCCCGGGGCCGCGACCGCGGGCCCGTGGTAGCCGTACGGCACGAGCGCGATGTCGCCCGTGCGCACCATCGCGTTGATGTCGATCTCGCCGGCGGGCGACGAGTACGCGCTGAACATGCCGAAGGCGGCATCCGCTCCCGCCTGTGCTCCGCGAGTCGGCGCGGCCTCGAAGTAGTAGATCTCCTCGAGGCGCGACTCGTGCCCCGGCACGTGCTCGTCGTGCTTGTGCGGCGGGTAGGACGACCAGTTCTCGGCGGGGGTCACGACCTCGCACACGATGAGCCGGGCGGCGTCGAGCGCCTCCGGGGTGCCGAAGTTGTGCACCTGGCGACTCGACGCCCCCGCGCCCCGCAGCTCGACCGGGGTGGACGCCGCCGGGATGGACCGGGCGGGCCGGCGCTCAGCGGTCGGTGCCTCGGCCACCGCGACGCGACCCTCGCCGGTGACGGCAGCGCTCGTGCCGGCTCCGAGGTAGAGCACGTCGGTCGGGCCGTGGAACACCGAGCGGCGACCCTCGAGCACGGTCTCGGCGATGCCGGAGCCGTCATCGTGGGTCACCCGGAACGCTCCGGCGAGCGGCACCACGATGCGCTCGACGTCGCCGCCGTCGAGGTCCAGGCGGTCGCCGTCGCGGAGCTCCGCGACGCGGAGGCCGGTGTGCGCCCACCCGGGCGTCGACGCATCGACGACGCTCTCCCACCCGTCGCGCGCGAGGGCGCCGCGGGGGTGGAACCAGCGCTGGTCGGTGGTGCTCATCGTGCCCTGTCCTGTCTCTCGAACCGCGTGCGCGGCCTAGTGGTTCTGGGGGAAGCCGAGGTTGATGCCGCCGTGGGTGGCGGGGTCGAGCCAGCGGCTGGTGATGGCCTTCTCGCGGGTGAAGAAGTCGAACCCGTGGACCCCGTACGCCTTCGCGTCGCCGAACAGCGACGACTTCCAGCCGCCGAACGAGTGGTACGCGACCGGGACCGGGATCGGCACGTTGATGCCGATCATGCCGACCTGCACCTCGGTCTGGAAGCGGCGTGCGGCGCCGCCGTCGTTGGTGAAGATCGCGGTGCCGTTGCCGAACGCGCCGGAGTTGATGAGGTCCATGCCCTCCTGGAACGACTCGACCCGCACGACCGAGAGCACCGGGCCGAAGATCTCCTCGGTGTACGCCCGCGACGTGGTGGGCACACGGTCGAGCAGCGTCGGCCCGAACCAGAAGCCGTCCTCGTGGCCGTCGACACCGAGCCCGCGGCCGTCGACGACGACCGTGGCACCGTCCGCCTCGGCGATGTCCACATATCCCGACACCTTGTCACGGTGCACGTCGGTGATCAACGGCCCCATGTCGGGCTCGCCGGCCGGGCCGCCTGCGCCGTTTCCGATCCGCAGACGGCCGATGCGCTCGCGGATCTTCGCGATCAGGTCGTCGGCGACCGGCTCGACGGCGAGCACGACCGAGATGGCCATGCACCGCTCGCCCGCGGCGCCGTACCCGGCGTTCACCGCCTGGTCGGCGACCAGGTCGAGGTCGGCGTCGGGCAGCACGAGCATGTGGTTCTTCGCACCGCCGAGTGCCTGCACGCGCTTGCCGTGCTTCGACGCGGTCTCGTAGATGTACTGCGCGATCGGCGTCGACCCGACGAACGAGATCGACTGCACGGTCGGGCTGGTCAGCAGCCCGTCGACCGCGAGCTTGTCGCCCTGCAGCACGGTGAACACGCCCTCGGGCAGGCCTGCCTCGGCCCACAGCCGCGCCAGCCAGAGCGAGGCGGACGGGTCCTTCTCGCTGGGCTTCACGACCACCGCGTTGCCCGCCGCGATCGCGATCGGGAAGAACCACATCGGCACCATCGCCGGGAAGTTGAACGGGCTGATCACGCCGACGACGCCGAGCGGCTGCCGCAGCGAGTAGACGTCGACGCCGGTCGACGCGTTCTCGGTGTACGCGCCCTTCAGCAGGTGCGGGAAGCCCGTCGCGAGCTCGACGACCTCCTGCCCGCGAAGGATCTCGCCCATCGCGTCGGAGACGACCTTGCCGTGCTCGGCCGTGATGATCTCGGCCAGCTCGCCCTTGCGGGCGTTCAGCAGCTCGCGGAACGCGAACAGCACGGTCTGGCGCTTGGCGATGGACCAGCCGCTCCAGACCTCGAACCCGCGCTGCGCCGAGGCGATCGCCTCGTCGATCTCGGCCTGGTCGGCCAGCGCGACGTGCGCCGCGACCCGGCCGGTGGCGGGGTTGTACACGGGCGCGGTGCGCCCGCTCGTCGAGGGCCGCTCGGCGCCGTCGATCCAGTGCGGGATGACGGGCGCATCGGGCGTGGTGACGCCTGCGGCGGCGGTCTCGGTGAGGCTCATGCGGGGATCTCCTTCAGCGTGCGGTGAGCAGGTCGGCGTGGACGAGGCCGGCGGCGATGTCGACGGCCGCGGCGACGTCGCCGTCGGGCGGGTAGAGCAGCGTGCGGCCGACGGTGAGGCCGCGCACCCCGGGCAGGGCGAGCGCGTCCTCCCAGGCCGCGAACGTCTGGTCGGGGTCGGCGCCCGAGTCGCCGCCGAGCAGCAGCGTGGGCATGGTCGTGGACGCCATGACGCGCTCCATGTCGTCGACGACGGGCAGCTTCATCCACGTGTAGGCGCTGCTCGCCCCGAGCCCCGAGGCGATCGCGATCGAGAGGATCACGTCGTCGGTGGTGAGGTCGTTGACGATCCGCCCGTCGGCCCAGCGGCTCATGAACGGCTCGAGCATGATCGGCAGGCGGGCCCCGGCGGCCTCGGTGACGGCGGCGGCGGTCGCCTCGAGCGTCGCCGCCGTGCCGGGGTCGTCGAGGTTCACGCGGATGAGCGTCTTTGCGAAGTCGATGCCCGACGCGACCATGGAGTCCACGTCGTAGCCGGTGTAGCGGTCGTCCATCTCGAAGCGCGCGCCGCGCAGCCCGCCCCGGTTCATCGAGCCGACGAGGATCTTGTCGTCGAGCAGCCCGAGGCCGGCGAGGTCGTCGAGGATGTCGGGCGTGCCGAGCACGCCGTCCACGCCCGGGCGGTCGAGTGCGACGGCCAGACGCTCGAGGAGGTCGTACCGGTCGGCCATCGCGGTCGCGTTCCGCCCCACGGCGAGCGCGCCGCGCGCGGGGTGGTCCGCGGCCACGATGAACAGCCGCCCGTCGCCCCGCAGGATGTCCCTGCGCGTGCGACGCTCGTACGCCGCCTGCAGCTGCTCGGGGTGGCGGGCGCGCAGTTCGCGCAGTCGCGCGAAGTCGGCCGGCCCCGGAATCGACGAGGTCATCTCAGTCCTCCTCCCCGAGGAGCGCCAGCACCTCGGATTCGGTCGGCATCGCCGTCGAGCACTCGCGGCGGGACGCGACGACCGCGCCGGCCACGTTCGCGAACCGCAGCATCCGCTCCAGGTCCCAGCCCGCGAGCAGGCCGTGGCAGAAGGCGCCGCCGAACGCGTCGCCCGCGCCGAGCCCGTTGATGACGTCCACCCAGTGGGGCGGCACCTCGACGGTCTCGTCGCGCGTCTTCGCGAGCACGCCCTTCGGGCCCTGCTTGACCACCGCGAGCTCGACGCCGCGCTCCAGCAGGGCGTCGGCGGCGCGCATGGGCTCGGTCTCGCCGACCGCGACCTCGCACTCCTCGCGGTTGCCGATCGCGATCGTGGCGTGCTCGAGCGCACGACCGACCTGCTCGCGCGCCACCTCGACGCCGGGCCAGAAGATCGCACGGTAGTCGAGGTCGAAGATCGTGTGCCCCTCGGTTCGCGCGGCGAGGGCCGCGAGGTGCGTCGAGCGGCTCGGCTCCTGGGTGAGCCCGGTTGCCGTGAACCAGAGGATGCGCGCCGCACGCACTGCATCGAGGTCGAGGTCGGCCTCGGTGATGGCGAGGTCGGGCGCCTTCGGCTCGCGGTAGAAGTAGATCGGGAAGTCGTCGGGCGGGAAGATCTCGCAGAACGTGACCGGGGTGGGCAGGTCGGGGTCGACCGGAACGTACCGGTTGTCGACGCCGAGCCGCTCGAGCTCGCGCAGGAGGTAACGGCCGAACGGATCGTCGCCCACCCGGGAGACCAGCGCGGTGCGCCGACCGTGGCGCGCGCCGGCCACCGTCACGTTCGCCGCGCTGCCGCCGAGGTACTTGCCGAACGTCTCGACGTCCTCGAGGCCCACTCCGTCCTGGAGGGGGTAGATGTCGACGCCGAGGCGACCGATCGCCAGGACGTCCATGGGATCCGTGTGCACCGTCATACTCCGCTGTACACCCCTCTGTGTCTCGTCGTCGTCGACCGGATTCGGTCTATATGTCCTAACAATAGCACAAGCCGGATGCAGCGCAAGTGGGCGACGCTCCGGCGGCCCGCTCGCACGGACAAACCGTCGTGGACGTATCATTGTCATGACATAACGACGTCATGCCCCCGGAGGAGCGGACCATGCCCGATGCCGACACGATCCGACTCGACGACCTGCTCACCGACATCGACCGCACGGGCCCGGTGCCGCTCTACTTCCAGGTCGCCCAGGCGCTGGAGCGGGCGATCCGGTCGGGTGAGGTGCCGGCGGGCGCGAGGCTCGAGAACGAGATCGCCATCGGCAAGCGCCTCGGCCTCTCGCGGCCGACCATCCGCCGCGCGATGCAGGAGCTCGTCGACAAGGGCCTGCTGGTGCGGCGACGCGGCATCGGCACCCAGGTGGTGCAGGGCCAGGTGACCCGGCAGGTGGAGCTGACGAGCCTGTACGAGGACCTGCAGGGGTCGGACCACGAGCCGAGCACCCGGGTCCTCGAGCACGACACGAAGCCGGCCGACGAGGCCACCGCAGAGGCGCTCGGCGTGGCCGTCGGCAGCGACGTCGTCTACTTGCGCCGGCAGCGCTCGACCGACGGCGTGCCGGTCGCGGTGCTCGAGAACTACCTGCCGGTCGAGTTCGCCGACATCACGACCGAGCAGCTCGAGGCGCGCGGGCTCTACCAGATCCTCCGCGGTCGCGGGGTGACGATCAAGGTCGCCAACCAGCGCATCGGCGCGCGGCGGGCCCACGGCGACGAGTCCGACCTGCTCGACATCGACCGCGGCGGCCCCGTGCTCACGATGGAGCGCGTCGCCTTCGACAACTCGGGCCGCGCGGTCGAGTACGGCCACCACTGCTACCGCCCGGACCTCTACGCGTTCGAGACGACGCTCGTGGCGAAGTGAGCGCGCCGGCCGGAACGGCCGTCGCGCGGACCGGGGCACCGGCCCCGGACTAACGTGGAGGCATGGCGACCTCGACCAGGGACATGGTGCGGATCCCCGGCGGCACGTTCCGCATGGGCTCGACGGAGTTCTACCCCGACGAGCAGCCCGTGCACGAGCGCGCAGTGGCGACCTTCGAGATCGACCGGTACGAGGTGACGAACGCGCAGTACGCCGAGTTCGTGGATGCGACCGGGTACGTCACCGTCGCCGAGCGCCCGCTCGACCCCGCCGAGTTCCCGGGCGTCGACCCCGCCGAGCTCGTTCCCGGTGCGATGGTCTTCACCCCGACGCCCGGCCCGGTCGACCTGCGCGACTGGCGGAACTGGTGGCGGTGGGAGCCCGGCGCGAGCTGGCGGCATCCGTCCGGCCCGGACTCAGGCATCGACGACCTCGCGCAGCATCCGGTCGTGCACGTCGCCTTCGAGGACGCGACCGCCTACGCCGAGTGGGCCGGCGTGCGCCTGCCCACCGAGGCCGAGCACGAGTACGCCGCGCGCGGCGGCCTCGACGGCGCCCGGTTCGCGTGGGGCGACGAACCGTACCCCGGGGGCGAGGCGCTCGCCAACTCGTGGCTCGGGCGCTTCCCGTACGACAACCGCGGCGTCGGCGGCACGGCGCCGGTCGGCTCCTACCCCGCCAACGGCTACGGCCTGTACGACATGACCGGCAACGTCTGGGAGTGGACGAGCGACTACTACACGCCCCGGCACGTGCAGCTGTCGGACACCCCGGTCGACCCGGGCCGCCGCACCAACCTGCTCGCCTCGGCGAGCGCCCAGGACGGCTTCCCGAACATGCCCCGCCGGGTGCTGAAGGGCGGCTCGCACCTCTGCTCGCCCGACTACTGCCTGCGATTCCGGCCCGCCGCGCGCTCGCCCCAGGCCGAGGACACCGGGCAGTCGCACATCGGCTTCCGGTGCGCGCGCGACGCCTGAGGCATCCGATCGCCGTGATCTCGGGCGTCAGCCGGCCTCGATCACGCCCATCATGCCGAGGTCTTCGTGGTCGAGGATATGGCAGTGGTAGACCGTGCGGCCGGGGAAGCGGTCGAACGCGATCCGCACGGTGACGGCGCCGCCCGCGGGCACGTCGACGACGTCGCGCAGATCGAGACCCGGCACCTCGCCGCCGCCTTCGCGCACGACCTGCATGGGCCAGATGTGCAGGTGGAACGGATGGTCCATGGGCGAGGTGTTCTCGATCGTCCACTCCTCGACCGTGCCGATGCGCACCTGCTGGTCGACGCGCCCAGGCGCGAATTCCCGTCCGTCGATCAGGAAGCGCATGCCGCCGGCGCCCGCACCCGCGCTCATCTCCATCGTGAGCGCGCGCGTACCGTCGATCGCCGCGTCGCGCAGGTCGGGGTGCGACTCCGGGGTCGCGTCGGCGACGCTCGGCGCCGGGGCCGCGGCATCCGGCACGACGGTGAGCACGACGGCGTCGGGTGCGACCGTGGATGCGCCGCTCATCATGCCCATGCCCATGCCGCCGCGGTCGTAGCCGACGGCCGTCACGGCCGTGGCGGAGTCCGGGACCGTGACCACCATGTCGGCGCGGTTGCCGGGAGCCAGTACGAGGCGGTCCGCGGGCGACTCGGCGAGGTGGCCGGAGTCGAGACCGCGCAGGCGCGCGCCGAGGCCGTCGAACCGCAGGTCGAGGTACCGGCTCGCGCAGGCGTTCACGATGAGGAGCCGCTGGTCCTCGCCGGGCGGTGCTGCGAGTTCGGGAGCGACCCCTCCGTTCGTGAGCAGGGTCTCGCCGGTGCGTCCCAGCATGCGCTCCGCCCGCGACACGGTCGCGACGGCGCCGTCGGCGATCGTGGTGTCCGACACGACGACGATCCGGGGCGCGACCTCGGCCCAGTCCTCGTCGTCCACCACGATCGCCCCGTACAGCCCGGCGAACAGCTGGTCTGTCACCATGCCGTGGTGGTGCGGGTGGTACCAGCACACGCCGACCGGGTGGTCGTCCGGCAGGGCGATCTCGTAGTCGAACGTGTCGCCGGGCGCGATGTGCACGAACGGGTTGTCGCTGTTCTCCGCTGCGGAGACGACGAGCCCGTGCGTGTGGAGGTTGGTGGGTTCGTCGAGCCCGTTGCGCAGGCGCACGCGCAGCAGGTCACCCGGTCGCAGGTGCAGGGTCGGTCCCGGCACGGTGCCGTTGTACGCGAGCATGCGCACCGAGGTGCCGCCCAGCACGACGTCGGCCGGGGCGAGCTCGAGGTCGAGATCGAGCACGCCGTCGACCGACTCGATCACCTCGGGCTCGTGCCATCCCGTCGCGCCGGCCGGCGAGGACGTCGCGTCGTCGGACGCGCCCTGATCGGTGCCCTCCGGCGCCTCGGAGCCGAGATTGGCGACGACGAGCGCGGTTCCCCCCACGGCGACCGCGCCGACGCCGACCGCGCCCAGCGCCAGCACCTGTCGACGTGTCATCGAACCACTCACCGATACCCCCGGGCTATCCTCGCGCCTCCATGCTATGTCGAAAGTTCACCCTCCGCCCCTGTCGCCCGGCGTTCGGCGATGGTTGGATGGCCGTGTTCCCCCACTCGACGGTTCCCCCATCGACGCAGGAAGGACACGTCATGGCCGACACGCCCAACATCCTCATCATCTGGGGCGACGACATCGGCATCTCGAATGTCAGCGCCTACTCCGACGGGTTGATGGGGTACCGCACCCCGAACATCGACCGCGTGGGCGAGGAGGGCGTGCGCTTCACGGACTACTACGGCGAGCAGAGCTGCACGGCCGGTCGCGCCGCCTTCATCACCGGGCAGAACCCGTACCGCACGGGACTCACGAAGGTCGGCATGCCGGGTGCGGACATCGGCCTGCGCGCCGAGGACCCGACCATCGCCACCGCGCTCAAGGAGCACGGCTACGCCACCGGCCAGTTCGGCAAGAACCACCTCGGCGACCGCGACGAGTTCCTGCCCACGATGCACGGGTTCGACGAGTTCTTCGGCAACCTGTACCACCTGAACGCCGAGGAGGAGCCGGAGCACCCCGACTACCCCACCGACGACGAGATCCCGAACTTCAGCGAGCGGTTCCGCCCGCGCGGGGTCATCCACTCCTGGGCGAACGGCGACGGCACGCAGCGCGTCGAGGACACCGGGCCCCTCACCCGGAAGCGCATGGAGACCTGCGACGAGGAGTTCCGCGATGCGGCGGCCGACTTCATCCGCACGCAGGCCGCCGACGACACCCCGTTCTTCGTCTGGTTCAACTCTACGCACATGCACTTCCGCACCCACACCAAGGAGTCGAGTCGCGGCCAGGCCGGTCGGTGGCAGTCGGAGTACCACGACACGATGATCGACCACGACAACCTGGTCGGCGACCTGCTCGACCTGCTCGACGAGCTGGGCCTGGCCGAGAACACGATCGTCATGTACTCGACCGACAACGGGCCGCACATGAACAGCTGGCCGGATGCCGGCATGACACCGTTCCGCAACGAGAAGAACTCGAACTGGGAGGGCGCCTATCGCGTGCCGGCGATGGTGCGCTGGCCCGGGCACATCCCGGAGGGCACGGTGCTGAACGGCATCGCGAGCCACGACGACTGGTTCGTCACGCTGCTCTCGGCCGTCGGCGACCACGACGTGGCCGACCGCCTCGCCGCGGGCACCGAGCTCGCGGGCTCGCACTTCAAGGTGCATCTCGACGGGCACGACCTGATGCCGTACCTCACGGGCGAGGTCGACGAGAGCCCGCGCAAGCACTTCTTCTACGTCTCCGACGAGGGTGACCTCACGGCCATCCGCTACGACAACTGGAAGATCGTCTTCCTCGAGCAGCGCACCCAGGGCACGCTCGCCGTCTGGCTCGACCCGTGGGTCGAGCTGCGCGCGCCGAAGCTCTTCAACCTGCGCACCGACCCGTACGAACGCGCCGACCAGACGTCGAACACCTACTACGACTGGCTGCTCGACCGCGTCTTCCTGTTCGTGCCCGCGCAGGCGTACGTGGCGAAGATGCTCTCGACGCTCGAGGAGTTCCCGGTGCGCCAGCGGCCGGCGTCGTTCACGATCGACCAGGTGCTGGAGAAGCTGCAAGACGTCGCCGGGAACTCCTGACGCCGCGCCGTGGGCGGGACGGACGCCGCGGCTCACCGGTGACGATCACCGGCGATAGGTTGTCAGACGATGAGCACGCACCAGGACCCGCCGGCGTCGCCGGAGCAGCACCGTATCCCCGGCACCTCGCCCGCACCGGCCGGACTGCGCGTGACGCCGCTCCTGCTCGTCACGCTCGGCCTCCTCACCGCGGTCGCGCCGTTCGCGACCGACCTGTACCTGCCCGCGTTCCCCGAGATGCTGGACGACCTCGACACGACCGCGAGCGGCGTGCAGGTCACCCTCACGGCGTTCCTGCTCGGGCTGGCCGTCGGCCAGCTCGTCTTCGGCCCGGTATCCGACCGCTTCGGACGGCGCGTGCCGCTCATCGTCGGCGCAGCGATCTACGTGGCCGCGAGCACGATCGCGGTGCTGGCGCCGAACGTGGAGGTGCTCACCGCGGCGCGCTTCGCGCAGGGCGTCACCGGCGCGGCGGGCATGGTCATCGCCAGGGCCGTGATCGCCGACCTGGCGACCGGGCGTGCCGCCGCGCGCGCGTTCAGCCTCATGATGCTCGTGGTCGGGGTCGCCCCGGTCATCGCACCCCTCATCGGCGGGATCCTCGCCGACCCGCTCGGCTGGCGCGGGCTGCTGGGCGTCGTGCTCGGCCTCGCCGTGCTGATGCTGGCCGGCGTCCTCACCGTCGTGCCCGAGTCGCTCCCGAGGTCGCGGCGCGACGAACTCCGGGCGCTGCAGTCGACCCACGGATCGGGCGCGCGCGACCTCGGCTCGGCGGTGTTCGTCGGCAACACGCTCGCCTTCGGGTTCGGCTTCGCGGTCATGATGTCGTACATCGCCGCATCGCCGTTCGTGTACCAGGTGATGATGGGCGTGGGCCCGGTCGTCTACGGCCTCGGGTTCGGGGTGAACGCGCTCGGGCTCATGGCGATGACCTGGGTCGCGGCCAGGCTCGCGGCATCCGTCGAACCGGCCCGGCTCGTCGCCGTCGGCCTGTCGGCGATCCTGACCGGGGCGGTGGCCTTCCTCGCGCTCAGCCTGTCGGGTGCGCCCGCCGGCTGGCTCGCGGTGCCGCTGTTCGTCTGCGTGAGCAGCCTCGGCCTGGTCATGGGCAACGCGACCGCCCTCGCGCTCGGCGCCGTGCCACGGGCCGCGGGCACGGGCTCGGCGGTGCTCGGCGCGACCCAGTTCGCCCTGGGCGCGGCGGTCGCCCCGATCGTGGGCGTCGGCGGCGAGTCGACGGCGCTCCCGCTCGCCATCGTCATGGTCGCGTGCGCCGGCCTCGCGCTCGGATCGTTCACCGTGGCGTCGCGCGTCGCCGCTCGCGCCTCGCGCTGACGGCCGTCAGTCGCCCTCGGAGAGCCGGGCCGCGTAGGCAGCCGCCTCGGCGCGGTTCGCCGCGCCGACCTTCGCGAGGATCGCCGAGACGTGCACCGACGCGGTCTTGTGCGAGATGAACAGGCGCTCGCCGATCTGCCGGTTCGTGAGCCCGGCCGCGACGAGGTCGAGCACCTGCCGTTCGCGGGCGGTCAGCTGCGTGGCGTCGGCCGGCCCGCCTCCCCGGCGAGCGAGGCCGGCACGCTCGCGGAGCTCGCGCGCCCACCGTGCCACGACCACGAGGCCGTCTTCGCCCGCATGTGCGACGAGGCCGTCGAGCAGCGCCGCAGCCTCCTCCCGCTCTCCGGCTGCGACGAGCTGCTCGGCGAGCCGGTAGTGGGCGTAGTGCACCGCGAGTCGCGGCACGGCGGCGTTCGCGCAGGCATCGACCACCACCCGCCAGAGCGCGACGCGCGACACGACCGATGCACCGTCGGCCCCCGCGAGCTCGGCGGGCACGATGGCGCGGAAGAACGCGCGCGGCCCGACGTCGTCGATGGCGGCGACGTCCTGCTCGACGACCGAGCGCAGCGCGGCGGTCACCTCGTTCGACACCCCTGCCTCGGCCGCGGCCCGCAGCGCCCACGCCGCGGTGGGCAGCATCTGCTCCCGGAAGCCGGGGGTGATCTCTGCGAAGTCCTCGGTGACGGTCGCGGCGTGCGCGACCGCCGAGCCGATGAGTGCGCTCCGCTCGTCACCGGTCGCGGACTCGGCCGCGATCAGGTCGGCCGTGGCGAGCGTGCGCTTCCACCCGAGCCCCTCGTCGCGGTCCTCGGTCGTCGCTGCACTCGCGGCGCCGTCTTCGCCCTCACCGGTCAGCGCTGCGTCCTCCGGCCGGTCGGCCCAGATCTCGGCCCACATGATGGTGCGCAGCGCGAACGAGCGGAACACCGAGCCGTGCGGCAGGAGCGCGAGCGCCCGCCGTTCCTCGGCGATCCCCTCGTCGAGGTGGCCGCTGGCGATCAGCGATTCGCCCAGGTTCGTGCGGATGATCGAGCCGTGGAGTCGCTCCACGCCCAGCCGCACGCACTCGTCGACGGCATCCCGGGCCAGCGCGATCGCGTCGTCGTACCGCCCCAGCCGGAAGTACAGGTCGGAGAGGTTGCAGAGCGCGATGTATCGCAGGTTGCCGGGGCGGGCGATGCGGGTCACCTCGAGATGCGCCTCGACCGCACCCTCGATGTCGCCGCGCGCAAGGCAGCGCCAACCGATCCGCTGCACGACGTTCGCGATCGCGTCGACGTCGCCGCTCTCGCGGGCGAGCGCGAGCGCGCGCGCCTCGAGCTGTTCCAACATCTCCGGCGGCGCGTCCCCGAGCTCGGGCGATACGGCCCGGCCCGAGAGCGCCAGCGCGAGCAGCCGCTTCTCCTCCGGCCCGTCTGCGGATCCCAGCGCCGCCTCCGCGCGCGCCATCCACTCGCGGTGCACCGTGTAGTCGGCGGTCGTGCTGGCGGCGATGGCCAGCTGCACGCACAGGCGGGCCTCGACGATCCGGTCGAGTCCGGGCGTCTCCAGCGCCTGGAGGGCGACCGCGCGGAGGCGCTCCATGTCGCCGAGGTCGTTGAGCACGTCGCAGAGGTCGGCCGCGAAGCCGGCATGAGTCGTGCCCACGACCTGCTCGGGGTCGTGCGCGTTGCTCCAGAGCGCCAGCACCCGCTCACCGAATCGGGCCGCTGCCGGCGGGGCGAAGCTCGCCGCGGCATCGCGATACGCCCGCACCGTGGCGCGGAACGCGCGGTCGTCGTCGCGTGCCGCGAGCCAGTGCTCCGCAGCCTCCGCGGCGACCGACGCGTCGCCCCCGTCGAGCCGGACCTGCAGCGCCTCGGCGTACCGGCGATGCAGTCCGAGGCGCTCGCCCGCCAGCAGGTCGGCGTGCACCGCCTCGCGGATGAGCGCATGCCGGAAGACATACGCCTCACCCTCGACCGACAGCACGTTCGCGTCGATCGCCTCGCGCAGCGCCTCGTCGAGGCCGTCGATGTCGGCCACCTGGCGCAGCACTTCGTCGGACACCCGCACTCCGCCTACGGCCAGCACCCCGACCACGCGTTGCGCGGCGCGCGACAGGCGTTCCCAGCGCGCGAGCACCAGGTCGACGACGGTGTCGGCGAGCGGCCCGTCACCGACGGCGAGCACCTCCTCGACCAGGAACGGCACGCCGTCGCTGCGCAGCGCGACGCGGTCGGCGAGCTGCTCGGCGACGGCATCTCCAGCGATCGCGCGGATCTGCTCGCCCACCTCGGCGGAGGTGAGCCGCGTCAACTCGACACGTACGACGTTGCGGCTGCGCTCGAGCTCCCCCAGCACCGATCGCAGCGGATGCCCCCGGCCGACGTCGTCGGTGCGATAGGTCATCACGAGGGTCAGCCGCTGCCCGCGCAGGCTCGTGGCGAGCGTCCTGAGCAGGGCGAGCGTGGCGGTGTCGGCCCAGTGCAGGTCTTCGATCACGAGCACCAGGTGGTGGGTCGAGGAGAGGTGCTCGAGGAGCCGC
Organism: Agromyces rhizosphaerae; assembly: GCF_027925245.1. Classification (NCBI taxonomy): domain Bacteria; kingdom Bacillati; phylum Actinomycetota; class Actinomycetes; order Micrococcales; family Microbacteriaceae; genus Agromyces; species Agromyces rhizosphaerae. Next base: position 2,266,826 of record NZ_BSDP01000001.1, on the reverse strand, counting down.
TCGATCGACTCGGCGACCTGGTCCGGCCCGCCGACCGCCGCCGGCACCTCCCCGGCCGTCAGTTCGGGCAGCAGCGACGCGAGGATGCCGAGCACCGCTCCCCCACCAGCCGCAGACTGGAACGCCTCCTCGCCGACGGCGTCGATGAGGTCGCGCAGCATCGGTCGCAACGGCGTGAACGGGGCGCCGATCGGCCCCAGGTCGACGCACTGGCCCACCGCCACGACGACGGGCGCACCGTCGGCCGGCTCACGCACCGCCGTCAGGAACTCGCTCACGAGCCGGGACTTGCCGATCCCGGCCTCCCCGCGCACCACGACGGCGGCCGGTCGGCCGTCGCGCCCCGAGGCGAACACCTCCCGCAGGGTGCCGAGCTCGGCGCTCCTGCCCACCATGATCGGGGCGGATACCGTCGTGGGCATGCCCTCATGATGGCAGTTCGCGAGCCGTGTAGCCCCTCCCAATCGAGGGGCCATCGTGGCTTCGCGCCTCGGCCTAGAGTGACTGGCGGAGGGAGGGGCGATGATCTCAGCGGCATCCGATTCGGTCTCGACCGCACTCGCCGTGGTGCAGGCGTCGCTGGAGTACGCCGGCACCGTCGCGTTCGCGATCTCCGGGGCGGTCGCCGCAGGCCGCAAGCAGATGGACCTCGTGGGCGTGATCGTGCTCGCCTGCATCGTCAGCGTCGGCGGCGGCACGGTGCGCGACCTGCTGCTCGGCAGCACGCCGGTGTTCTGGGTGCAGAACCCCACGTTCCTGCTCGTCGGCGCGATCACCGCGCTGGTCGTCGTGCCGCTCACCCGGACGCGCGCGATCGACCTGCTGCGTCGCTACCGGATCGTGCAGCTGTCGGATGCCGCGGGCATGGCGCTCTTCGTCGTCGTCGGCACGAACGTGGCGATCCAGGCCGGGGCGAACCCGGTGGGCGCGGCGATCATCGGCGTCATCGCGGGTGTCGGCGGCGGCATCATCCGGGACATGCTCGCGAACGAGATCCCCGACGTGCTGCGCGGCGGGCAGTTCTACATCACCGCGGCACTCGTCGGCGCGCTCGTCTACGTGCTGCTGCTCGAGCTCGACGTGCCCGAGCTGGTCGTGTTCTGGGTGCCGATCGTGATCATCCCCACGATCCGCATCGTCTCGGTGCTCACGGGCTGGGGCGTGCCGACGTTCGTCTACAACGCGCCGCCCACCGGGCAGCTCCCCACGATCGACCCGGACGACCTCCGCCGCTGAACCCATCCACGGGAACGACGAAACCCCCTCCGAGGAGGGGGTTTCTGGAGCGGTACCGGTGGGATTTGAACCCACGGTGGGCTTTCACCCACACAACTTTTCGAGAGTTGCACCTTAGGCCGCTCGGACACGGTACCGCCGACTATCGTAACCGCGACGGCGCGCTGCGCCAAAACGAGGGCGGATGCCGCAGGGCCCGGGCGGCACGCGCAGCGCCTCGCGCCGGCTGTCGGGGGCCGCGCCTACACTCGCAGCATGGCCCGCCCCTCCACGTCGTTCCGCTGCTCCGAGTGCGGCTGGACGACGGTCAAGTGGGTGGGCCGCTGCGGCGAGTGCCAGCAGTGGGGCACCGTCGTCGAGCACGGCGCTGCTGCGGCCGAGGCGAAGGCCGTGCGGCCGGCGGCGGTGGCGGATGCCTCGCGAGCCCGGCCCATCACCGAGGCGGCGGCCGAGGATTCGCGGCATCGCCCGACGGGCGTCGGCGAATTCGACCGCGTGCTGGGCGGCGGCATCGTGCCGGGCGCGGCCATCCTGCTGAGCGGCGAGCCGGGCGTCGGCAAGTCGACGCTGCTGCTCGAGGTCGCGGCGCGCGCCGCTGCATCCGGCCGCCGTGTGCTGTACGTGAGCGCCGAGGAGTCGGTTGCGCAGGTGCGCCTGCGCGCCGAGCGCACGGGTGCGCTGCACGACACGCTCTTCCTCGCATCCGAGACCGACCTCGCGACCGTGCTCGGGCAGGTCGACGCGGTCGAGCCCGACCTGCTCATCGTCGACTCGGTGCAGACCGTGTCGAGCGCCGAGTCCGACGGCGTCGCCGGGCAGCCGAGCCAGGTGCGCGAGGTCGCGTCCACGCTCATCCGGCTCGCGAAGCAGCGACACCTCCCGGTGCTGCTCGTCGGGCACGTCACGAAGGACGGCTCCATCGCGGGCCCGCGACTGCTCGAGCATCTCGTCGACGTCGTCTGCCAGTTCGAGGGCGACCGGCACACGGCGCTGCGCTTCGTGCGCGCGCTCAAGAACCGGTTCGGCCCGACCGACGAGGTCGGCTGCTTCGAGATGACCGGCGAGGGCATCAGCGAGGTGCCCGACCCGAGCGGACTGTTCCTCTCGCGGTCGCGGGTCGCGGTGAGCGGCACCTGCGTGACCGTGGCGCTCGAGGGCCGGCGCGCGCTGCCGGTCGAGGTGCAGGCGCTCGTCGTCTCGACCAACGCGCCCCAGCCGCGGCGCGTGGTGAGCGGCGTCGACTCGTCTCGGGTGGCCATGATCATCGCGGTGCTCGAGCGGCGGGCGGGGTACTCGCGGCTCGGCGCGCACGACGTGTACGTCTCGACGGTCGGCGGGGTGCGGCTCGCCGAGCCGGGCGCCGACCTCGCGATCGCGGTGGCCATCGCGAGCGCGATGAGCGACCGCGCGGTGCTGGCCGAGATCGCCGCGGTCGGCGAGATCAGCCTCGCCGGCGAGGTGCGGCCGGTCGCGGCCGCCCGGCAGCGCGCCGCCGAGGCACGACGGCTCGGCTACCGCCGCCTCATCGACGACGAGGTCGGCAGCGTCAAGGCGGCCGTCGAGCACGCGCTCATGACCCGGGCATCCGCCCGGGAGCAGGAGCTCGACGCGGTGTTCTGACGCCGGCTCGGCTCACGGGCGCGGCCGGCTCAGGGGCATCCGCTCGCCCCGCCGGAGAAGCTAGGCGTCGAGCGCGGCGAGCAGGTCGCCGGGCGACGCCTGCATCGGGTGCGGGCCGGCGATGTCGAGGAACACGGTCGTGATCTCCGAGCGGTGCGTGCTGAGGAACGAGCGCAGCCACGCCGGGCTGTGCAGGCCGACCGCGGGCGGCAGGTTGGCGGGCTTGTTCGCGGCATCGCTGAAGAGCAGCAGGGCGACCTCGGCGGTGTTCGGGTCGCGGTAGGTCCAGACCTCGCCGCCGTCGAGGGGCTTGTCGCGCGGGCCCGGCTTGATCAGCGGCACGACGGTGTTGCCGTGACGCAGCGCGAGGGCGACCGCAGCCATGTCCTGCCGTTCGAGGGCCTCGGCGAGCGCCTGCGACCGGAACTCCTGCGGGCGCGCCGGTTGACGCTTCTTCTTGGAGGCCATGCCCCCACCCTACGTTCCCGAGTTCCCCAGACCCGTCGAACGACTGCGCTCCGAAGGCTCAGAGCGCAGGAAATCGACGGGTCTGGAAGGCGGGCTCAGTAGAGGAGCATCTGCTTCGTGGCCGACGAGTCGAAGCCGTCGACCGAGACCGAGAGGTGGTACGAGGCGCCGCCGGCCGGCACGGGCTCGCGCTCCTCGTCGTCGCACGTCTCGGGGTCGGAGCGCGTGCGGTCCCACACGATCGCCGCGGCCGAGCTGAGCGGCTCGTTCGGAGTGAGGCTCACCTCGGCGTCGATCGGGTCGACCTGGCAGTCGGTCGAGGTCCAGTAGACGTCGTTGCCGCTGGTGATCGTGAACACCTGGGCGGCGGTGCCGGCGTTCAGCACGCACACGTTCGGGCCCGTGTTCGTGAGCGTCAGCGTGAGCTCGGGCAGCTCGCCGGCGGCGTAGGTCGTGGCGTCGGTCACGGGCTCCACGATCACGTTCTCGGGCGCGCACGGGTCGCCGTCGACGGCGACCTCCTCGGTGGGCAGCGCGGTGGCGGGGGCATCCGTCGCCGCAGTCGTCGAGACCGGCGTGCCCGCCCCGTCGGGCTGGGCGCCCTGGCTCGCGCCCGGCCGCACGATGATGAGCACGATCACGGCGATCACCGCCACGAGTCCCAGCAGCACGATGATGCGTCGACGCCAGTACACCGCGGCCGGCTGCGGCCCCACGGGCTTGCGGATCGTCGACATGGCCTCAGGGTACGGCGACGGATGCGGCGGGGCGCGCCATGTCCCCGGCGTGCCGTTCCCCGGGCCTGCGAACCCGCCGTGCTAGTGGGCCGCCGCGTCCCCCAGCAGCTTCAGCATGCGCGTATTGCCCAGCGTGTTCTGCTTCACGCGCGCGAGGTCGAGGAACTCCGCGACGCCCTCGTCGTGCGAGCGCACGAGTTCGGCGTACACCTCGGGGTCGACGGTCTCGTGGCCCATGTCGACGAACCCGTGCCGGCCGAAGAAGTCGACCTCGAAGGTGAGGCAGAACAGCCGCGAGAGGCCGAGCTCCGCGGCATCCGCCTCGAGCTCGTCGAGCAGCGCGTGCCCGATGCCGTGCCCCAGCCACGCGTCGGCGACCGCGAGCGTGCGCACCTCGCCGAGGTCCTCCCACATGACGTGCAGCGCACCGCAGCCGATGAGGGTGCCGTCGCTCGCCTCGGCCACGCGGAACTCCTGCAGCGCGCCGTAGAGGTCGACGCGCTCCTTGCCGAGCAGGATGCGTCGGTCGACGAGCGGCTCGGTCAGCGTCACGATCCCGGACACGTCGGCGGCGCGCGCACGGCGCACTCGAAAGTCGGCGGTCATCACGTCAGACTAGCGTTCGTGGATGCTCCCGAAGCCGAGGTCCCGATCGACGAGTCGCTGATCGAACGGCTCGTCGCCGCGCAGCACCCCGACCTCGCCGGGCCGGTGCGGATCGTCGACAACGGCTGGGACAACACCATTGCCCGGCTGGGCGACGATCGGTGCGTGCGGATGCCCCGGCGGGCCGTCGCCGCGCCCCTGATCGAGCACGAGATCCGCTGGCTGCCGCGCCTCGCGTCGCGCCTGAACGTGCCGGTGCCCGCAGCCCAGCGTGTCGGCGAACCCGGCCTCGGCTACCCGTGGCGATGGGTGATCTGCCCGTGGCTCGAGGGCCGGGCGCTCACGGAGGTGCCCATCGCCAAGCGGGGCGACACCGCGCGCGACCTCGGTCGGTTCCTCGGGCCCCTGCACCGCATCGCTCCCGACGATGCGCCGCACAACCCGGTGCGCGGCACGCCGCTCGCCGCCACGGCGCCCCGGCTCGAGCAGCGGCTCGCGCACCCCGGCGTGCCCGACCCGGCGCACCTGCGCCGCCTCTGGGAGGTCGGGTTCTCCGTGCCGCCGCAGACCGGCCGCGGGCGCTGGCTGCACGGCGACGTGCACCCCGGCAACCTCCTGGTCGGCGAGGACGACGCGCGCCTCGCAGCCGTCATCGACTTCGGCGACCTCACCGCGGGCGACCCGGCGAGCGACCTCGCGGTGGCGTGGCTCGCGTTCGATGCCGAGGGGCGCGCGGCGTTCCGCGAGGCGGCGGCCCCGTGGCATCCGCCCCGTGCCCGTGCCTGGGTGCGCGCTCGCGCGTGGGCCGTCGTGCTCGGGCTGGCGTTCCTCACCCGCAACGACGACGACTCGCGCATGCACGCGATCGGCGTTCATGCGATGGACGAGCTGCTCGCCGAGACGCCCTGACGAGGCATCCGCTCGCTCTGCCGCGCCTGCGGACACGACGACGCCCCCGGCGGCCGGAGCCGGGGGCGTCGAACGATAATGCGGGTTACTCGCCGGATGCCGCGAGGTCGGGCGTCTGCGGACCCGTGCCGATCGCGGCGTTGGTGTTGACCCCCACGCCCACCGGCAGCTCGCGCTTGGTGGTCGTGAAGACGAACTCGCCGTCCTTGTAGTCGACGTGCACGTGGTCGCCCGAGTTGAGCTCGCCGTGCAGGATCTTCTCGCTCAGGCGATCCTCGACCTCGTGCTGCACCGCGCGGCGGAGCGGACGGGCGCCGAGGGCCGGGTCGAACCCGACCTCGATGAGGCGCTCCTTCGCCGGCAGCGTCAGCTCGACGGTCATGTCGCGGTCGAGCATGCGGTCGGCGAGGCGCTTCACGAACAGGTCGACGATCTGCAGCAGCTCCTCCTTCGAGAGCTGCGGGAACACGATGATCTCGTCGACGCGGTTCAGGAACTCGGGCTTGAAGTTCTTCTTCAGCTCCTCGTTCACCTTGCCGCGCATGAGCTCGTACGCGTTCTGCGAGTTGCCCTCGACCTGGAAGCCGACGGGGCCGCCGGCGATGTCCTTCGTGCCGAGGTTCGTCGTCATGATGATGACGGTGTTCTTGAAGTCGACGACACGTCCCTGGCCGTCGGTGAGACGACCCTCCTCCAGGATCTGCAGGAGCGAGTTGAAGATGTCGGGGTGCGCCTTCTCGATCTCGTCGAAGAGCACGACCGAGAACGGCTTGCGCCGCACCTTCTCGGTGAGCTGGCCGCCCTCCTCGAAGCCGACGAACCCGGGAGGGGCGCCGAACAGGCGGGAGACCGTGTGCTTCTCGCCGTACTCCGACATGTCGAGCGAGATCATCGCCGACTCGTCGTCGAACAGGAACTCCGCGAGCGCCTTGGCGAGCTCGGTCTTGCCGACGCCCGTGGGGCCGGCGAAGATGAACGACCCCGAGGGGCGCTTCGGGTCCTTCAGGCCCGCACGCGTGCGGCGGATGGTCTTCGACAGCGCGGCGATCGCCTCGTCCTGGCCGATGACGCGCTCGTGCAGCGCCTTCTCCATGAAGACCAGGCGCGAGCTCTCCTCCTCGGTGAGCTTGAACACCGGGATGCCCGTGGCCTGCGCGAGCACCTCTGCGATCAGGCCCTCGTCGACGGTCGCGGTCGTGGTGACCTCGCCCGACTTCCACTGCTTCTCGAGGCGCAGGCGCTCGCCGAGCAGCTGCTTCTCCTCGTCGCGGAGGGAGGCGGCCTTCTCGAAGTCCTGGTCCTCGATCGCCTTCTCCTTCATGCCGCGCACGACGCCGATCTTCTGGTCGAACTCGCGCAGCTCGGGCGGGCTCGACAGGATCGACAGGCGCAGGCGGGCGCCGGCCTCGTCGATCAGGTCGATCGCCTTGTCGGGCAGGAAGCGGTCGGAGATGTAGCGGTCGGCGAGGTTCGCCGCGGCGACGATCGCGCCGTCGGTGATCGACACCTTGTGGTGCGCCTCGTAGCGGTCGCGCAGCCCCTTCAGGATGTTGATCGCGTGCGGCAGGCTCGGCTCGGCCACCTGGATGGGCTGGAAGCGGCGCTCGAGCGCTGCATCCTTCTCGAAGTGCTTGCGGTACTCGTCGAGCGTCGTGGCACCGATGGTCTGGAGCTCACCGCGGGCGAGCAGCGGCTTCAGGATGCTCGCCGCATCGATCGCGCCCTCGGCCGCGCCCGCGCCCACCAGCGTGTGGATCTCGTCGATGAAGACGATGATGTCGCCGCGGGTGCGGATCTCCTTGGTGACCTTCTTGAGGCGTTCCTCGAAATCGCCGCGGTAGCGGGAGCCCGCGATGAGCGAACCGAGGTCGAGCGAGTAGAGCTGCTTGTCCTTCAGCGTCTCGGGCACCTCGTTCTTCACGATCGCCTGCGCGAGGCCCTCCACGACGGCGGTCTTGCCGACGCCGGGCTCGCCGATCAGCACGGGGTTGTTCTTCGAGCGGCGCGAGAGGATCTGCATGACCCGCTCGATCTCCTTCTCGCGGCCGATCACCGGGTCGAGCTTCGAGTCGCGGGCGGCCTGGGTGAGGTTGCGGCCGAACTGGTCGAGGATCTGCGAGCCGCCCTGCGCGGCCTGCTTCTCGTCGGCGCCGACCTGCACCTGCTCCTTGCCCTGGTAGCCCGAGAGCAGCTGGATGACCTGCTGGCGCACGCGGTTGAGGTCGGCGCCCAGCTTCACGAGCACCTGGGCGGCGACGCCCTCGCCCTCGCGGATGAGGCCGAGCAGGATGTGCTCGGTGCCGATGTAGTTGTGGCCGAGCTGCAGCGCCTCGCGCAGGCTCAGCTCGAGCACCTTCTTCGCGCGCGGCGTGAAGGGGATGTGGCCGGTGGGCTGCTGCTGCCCCTGGCCGATGATGTCCTGGACCTGCTCGCGCACGGCGTCGAGCGAGATGCCGAGCGACTCGAGCGCCTTCGCTGCGACGCCCTCACCCTCGTGGATGAGGCCGAGCAGGATGTGCTCCGTGCCGATGTAGTTGTGGTTGAGCATCTTGGCTTCTTCTTGCGCCAAGACGACGACACGGCGGGCTCGGTCGGTGAATCTCTCGAACATTCGTCACACTCCTCACGGTGCCGGGCAGGGTTGCGGCTTCCGATACATCGAGGGTAGCCACGGCGGATGCCGGTGGGAGCGGTGTTCGCCGTGGGCGCATCACGGTTCGGGCGTCGGCGCGCGACCGGCTCGGGTCGCGCGAACCCGCCCCGAGGTCGATGCGCAGGCATAGACTCTGGCGCATGAGCAACCTCGAGCGGGATCCCCGCGAACTGCTCTGCGATCCGGATGCCCCTGGGGCGCGTTCGGCGATCGAGATCCTGACCGCGCGCGAGGTGCCGCTCGGCGGCCCCCGTGCGATGACCGTGCGCCGCACGCTGCCGCAGCGCGGGCGCACGACCATCGGGGCGTGGTGTTTCATCGACCACTACGGACCGGACGACGTGGCCGCCACCGGGGGAATGACCGTGCCGCCGCATCCGCACACCGGGCTGCAGACCGTGAGCTGGCTGTTCGAGGGCGAGATCGAGCACCGCGACTCGGCCGGCAGCCATGCGCTGGTGCGGCCCGGCGAGCTGAACCTGATGACGGCGGGCGACGGCATCCAGCACTCCGAGGTGTCGACTCCGGCGGCCGTCACGCTCCACGGCGTACAGCTCTGGACGGTGCTGCCGGATGCCTCGCGGCACGCGAGCCCGTTCTTCGAGCGTCACGAGGCGTTGCGGGTCGCGGCCGACGACGCCGACGTGCGGGTGTTCGTCGGCGCGCTCGCCGGGGTCGACACGGGCGTGACCGTGTTCTCGCCGCTCGTCGGGGCGCAGGTCGACCTGCCGCCGTTCGGGTCGGTGATACTCGACGTCGACCCGGGGTTCGAGCACGGCGTGCTGGTCGACGCGGGGCCGGTGCGGGTCGAGGCGACGGGCGTCGAGGGTGCAGCGGTCGCGGCGGCTGCGGCGCCGACCGAGCTCGCGTACCTGGCTCCCGGTGCACGAGGCATCCGCCTGTCGGCAGGCGAGTCGCCCGTGCGCGTGCTGCTGCTCGGCGGCGAGCCGTTCGGCGAGCAGATCGTGATGTGGTGGAACTTCATCGGCCGCTCGCACGACGAGGTGGTCGCCTTCCGCGAGCAGTGGCAGCGCGACGTGATCGCCGGAGGCGATCCGGGCGGCCGGTTCGGCGGGGTCGACGGCTACGACGGCGACCCGCTGCCCGCGCCCGAGCTGCCGACCGTGCGGCTGAAGCCCCGCGGCTGACCGCTACCGAGCGGGCGCCCGCGGAGGGACGCGCCGGCTCGGGGGCATCCGCCAGCCCAGGGGCATCCGCCCGCTACTGCAGCGCCGAGGTGAGGCGCGCGAGGTTGTCGAGCACGGTGGAGCCGAGCGGCTGCTTCAGCCACTCCTCGAGGGTGAGCTCGCGGCTCTCCTCGCGGTACTTCGCCTCGACCGCGCGCATGTCGGTGACGAACTGCTCACCGCGCACGAGCAGCGAGATCTCCATGTTCAGCAGGAACGACCGGATGTCCATGTTGCTCGTGCCGATCACCGCCACGTCGTCGTCGATCGAGAGGTGCTTGGCGTGCAGGATGTACGGCGCCTTGTACATGTAGATGCGCACGCCGGCGCGCAACAGGGCCTCGTAGTACGAGCGCTGGGCGTGGTAGACGAGCGCCTGGTCGCCGATCTCCGAGACGAAGAGCTCGACGTGCACGCCGCGCTGCGTGGCCGACGAGATCGCCGAGAGCATCGCGTCGTCGGGCACGAAGTAGGGGCTCGTGATGATGATCTTCTCGCGCGCGGCGAAGAACAGCGAGAGGAAGAGCTTGAGGTTGTTCTCGTTCTGGTAGCCGGGGCCGGAGGGCACGACCTGGCAGTCGAGGTTCTCGCTCGCGGCCTCCTGCGAGAACGGCACGATGTCGCGCTCCAGCAGCACGCCGGTCTCGAGGTACCAGTCGGTGAGGAAGATCGTGTTGAGTCCCGAGACGATGGGGCCCTCGAGCCGGGCCATGAGTTCCTGCCACTGCAGCCCGCGCTTGATGTTGCCGGGCTTGTTGTAGCTGCGGTCGATCACGTTCTGCGAGCCGGTGAACGCGATCTCGCTGTCGACCACGAGGAGCTTGCGGTGGTTGCGCAGGTCGGGGCGCTGGTACTTGCCCTTGAACGGCTGCACCGGCAGCATCAGCTGCCAGTCGACGCCGGCGTCAGTGAGGAACTTGATCGTGTCCTTGTAGTTCTTCACCCGAACGGATGCCACGTGGTCGAGCAGCACCCGCACGGTGACGCCGCGCGCGGCGGCGTTCTTCAGCGCCTCGAAGAACGGCCGGGTCGTGGGGTCGAGCGCGAAGATGTAGAACTCGACGTGAACGAAACGCTTCGCCTGGTCGATCGCGTCGGCCATCGCGCCGAGGCTCGCCTCGTAGTCGTCGATGAGCTGGGCGGAGTTGCCGCCGATGAGCGGCATCGAGCCGAGGTTGCGGTTCATGCGCACGACGCCCTCGAACCAGCTCGGCCAGCCCGCGGTGCTCGTGACGCGCTCCATGCCGTGCGTGGTCTCGCGCAGGTAGGTATCGATCTCGGACTGCTTCTCGCGCCGGTGCTTCGGCAGCTTCGGGTTGCCGATCAGCAGGAAGAAGAAGACGCCGATGAAGGGGATGAAGAAAATGGCGAGCAGCCAGGCCATGCCGGCGGTGGGCTTGCGATTCCTCGGGACGACGATGATCGCGACGATGCGGATGATCAGGTCGACGAGCAGGACGGCGCCGGCGACGATCAGCGTGATGAGCGCGTCCTGGCCGGCGTCGGTCATGTGGTCAGGCGGCCGAGCCGTCGCGCGGGGCGTCCAGGCCGAGCTTCGCGCGCTCCTCCGCCTCGATGCGGGCGTAGGCGCGACGCTCGTTGCGGTCGGCACGGATCACCGATCGCATCACGAACCAGAACACCAGCCCGATGAGCACGGTCGGCGCCAGCGACCAGATCGCATTCGCCCAGAAATCGTCCATAGCCCCTTCAGGATACGTGGTCGCGCGCCGCGGGCGCGACTCGCCCGATCGGGGGTCACGTCCGGCGCGCGGCGGTCATCGCGCCGGGCGCCCGTGCGCGAGCAGTGCGGCGATCACCTCGAGGCATCCGTCGAGGTCGTGCACCACCTGCGCGTGTCCGAATCGGTGCCACCGGTAGCCCCGCCGCACGAGCGCAGCGTTGCGCTCGCGATCGCGCGCCGCATCGGCCGGGTCGTCGTGCCAGCGAGCCCCGTCGGCCTCGATCACCAGCCAGCCGTCGATCACGAGGTCGACCCGGCCGACCCCCGCGATGCGCACTTGGGAGCGCACGCTCCAGCCGCGCTCGAGCGCAGCGAGACGGAGGATCGACTCGAGCCCCGACTCCGCGCGCGGATCGAGGTGCGGGAGCAGGCGGCGGATGCGCCGGGGCATCCCGGCGGCCACGACCTCGAGCCGGCGGCGGTCGATGCGGCGCGCGTGCAGGGCGCTGTCGAGGGTGGCGATCGCCTCGTACCGGGTGCGGAACCGCGGCAGCGCCTGAACGAGCGCCGTGCCGACATCGACGCGCCAACGCCGCTCGCCGTCGCGTGCGATGCGCTCGACGCGGATGCGGTACTCCCCCGCGCGCGTGCTCGGCAGCCGACTCGCGCTGCGTGGGCTGACCACGCACAGCCCCGTCTCGTGCGTCACCCACACACCGTGGCTGCGGAGCGCGCTCTCGCCGCCGAGCACGCCGCGCAGCGCGACCGCGCGCACCGCCTCCGCCTCCGCCCGCGCGTTCGCCAGCCACGAGCGGCCCACTCGCCACGCCGAGCCTGCGGCGACGGCCTCCCGGATCGCGCGCTCCGAGTGCCCGAGTCGTCGAAGCTGCGGTTGCGTCGCGAGCCCGCCGAAGCGGGACAGGTCCATGGCGAGATCGCGCATGCGCATCACGGTGGCGCCGAACGTACCGCACACGCGACACGTCGCTTCGGGCTGCGCTCCACCCGGCGCGCTCCGCACCTGTGGAGGAGCATCCGCGCGCCCACCACCGCCACCGCCACCGCCACCGCCGTAGCGAAAACATGCAGATCTGACACTTGGCGGCGAGAACATGCAGACACGCCGCGTCGCGCGCGCGATTGCATGTTTTCGCTACATCGCCGGAGGGTGGGGGCGGCGCGTTGGGCGGCAGCGAGGCGGGCGGGGGGCGCCGGGCGGGGCGGGACGGGGCGGGACGGGACGGGGCGGGACGGGACGGCGGCCGGGCGGGGCGGGGCGGGACGGGACGGGGCGGGACGGCGGCCGGGCGGGACGGCGGCCGGGCGGGACGACGCCGGGCGGGACGACGCCGGGGGCGGGCGGGACGGCGCGGCGGGACGGCGCGGCCGGACGGCGCGGCGGGGGCGCGCGCCGGGCAGGAACGCGCCGGGCGGGAACGACGGATGCCCCTGGGCGCGCGTGGCGCTCAGGGGCATCCGCTCGTGGGTCAGGCCGCGGCGGGCACCGCAGCCGTGGGCAGCGGGGCCGCCACGGGGGCGCGACGCGTCCACTTCTTGAGGGCGATCACGGCGAGCGCCGAGACGACCATGCCCGCGAGGATCGCGATGACGAACCAGAGCAGGTTGCCGATCGCGAAGAACACGAAGATGCCGCCGTGCGGAGCCTGCGAGGTGACGCCCATCGCCATGCAGATCGCGCCCGTCGTGATGCCGCCGAGGATGCCGGCGGGCAGCACGCGCAGCGGGTCGGCCGCCGCGAACGGGATCGCGCCCTCCGAGATGAACGCCGCGCCCAGCAGCCACGCGGCCGTGCCGTTCTCTCGTTCGAGCTCGTTGAACTGCTTCGGCGCGAGCACCGTCGCGAGCGCCAGCGCGAGCGGCGGCACCATGCCGGCCGCCATCACCGCAGCCATGATCATCCACGGGGTCTGGTTGTCGATCGACCCCGCTGACAATCCGGCGACCGCGAACGAGTACGCCACCTTGTTGATCGGGCCGCCGAGGTCGAACGCCATCATGAAGCCGAGCAGCGCACCGAGGGCGATCATGCCGACGCCCGTGAGCGAGTTCAGCCAGTCGGTGAGCCCGGTCATCAGGGTCGCGATCGGGCCGCCGAGCAGCATCAGCATGATGCCGGATGCCACGATCGACGCGAGCAGCGGGATGATGACCACCGGCATGAGGCCCTGCAGCCAGCGCGGCCCCTTGATCTTGCCGATCCAGTAGGCCGCCGCACCGGCGAGCAGGCCGCCGACCAGACCGCCGATGAAGCCCGCGTTCATGATGAGCGCGACGGCACCCACCGTGAAGCCCGGGGCGATGCCCGGCCGGTCGGCGATCGCGTACGCGATGTAGCCCGCGAGCGCCGGGACGAGGAAGCCCATCGATGCGGCACCGATCGTGAACGCGACCGCACCGAGGTACTCGCCGAGCCCGCCGGGCGGCAGGTTCCAGAGCGCACTGCCGAGCACGATCTCGGTCGCGCTGTCGGTGATGTCATACCCGCCGAGCAGGAAGCCGAGCGCGATGAGCAGGCCGCCGCCGGCGACGAACGGGATCATGTAGCTCACGCCGGTGAGCAGCCAGCGCTTGAGCTTGCCGCCGACCGATTCGTTGGCGGCGGCGGACGTCGCCGCAGCCGCCCCGCCGCCGCCCGCCGCGACGCGCGTCGCGTCGGGGTCGTCGGCCGCGGCCAGCGCCCGGGCGACCAGCTCGTCGGCCTCGTCGATGCCGCGCTTCACGGGCACCTGGATGACCGGCTTGCCGGCGAAGCGCGCCTTGTCGCGCACGTCGACGTCGACCGCGAAGATCACCGCGTCGGCCGCCGCGATCACGTCCGGCGGCACCGGGGTCGCTCCCGCGGAGCCCTGGGTCTCGACGTGGTAGTCGACGCCCGCGCGCTCAGCCGCGGCCTTGAGCGCATCGGCCGCCATGTAGGTGTGCGCGATGCCGGTGGGGCACGCGGTGACGGCGACGATCGAGCGACCGGCGCCGGCGGTGGCATCCGCCGTGGTCGTGCCCGCGGAGGCGGCGGTCGCACCTGCGGCTCCCGCTGCCGCGGCACCGGTGGCGGCCGCCGCGGGAGCCGCCTCCTCGTCCTCGCGCAGCGCGCCGCGCACGATCTCGACGACCTCGTCGGGCGTCGCCGCGGCGCGCAGCGACGCGACGAACTCGTCCTTCATGAGCGAGCGCGCGAGCAGCGCGAGCAGGGCCAGGTGGTCCTGCGCGGCGCCCTCGGGCGCGGCGATCATGAAGACGAGATCGGCCGCCTCGCCCTCGTCGAACTCGACGCCGGGCTTCAGGCGGGCGACCGCGAGGCTCGCCTGCGTCACCGCGGGCGACTTGCAGTGCGGGATGGCCATGCCGCCGGGCAGGCCGGTCGACGACTGCTGCTCGCGCTTCCACGCGTCGGCCGCGAGGGCCTCGGCGCTGGTCGCACGCCCGGCCGTGGCGACGCGGCCCGCGAGCGCGCGGATGACGTCGGACTTGTCGGGGCCCAGGTCGGCGTCGAGGACGACGAGCCCGGGCTCGATGAGCTCACTCATTGGTGCTCCTTGTGGGTTCGGAGCCGGCGACGGTGCCGGCCTCGGTGACGACGACCCGGTCGGGGTCGACCTGGGATCGGGTGGGCACGACGCTGCCGGGCAACGAGGCCGCGGCGGCGCCGTAGGCGACGGCGCTCGCGAGCGCCGCCGACGGATGCGCACCCTCGACGGATGCGATGAGGTAGCCCGCGAGCGAGCAGTCGCCGGCGCCGACGGTGCTCCTCGCGGTGATATTCGGGGCGGCGGCGAACCACGCGCCCTCGGGCGTCACGACCGCGGCGCCGACCGCGCCGAGCGTGACGAGGCTGGTGCGCACCCGCGCCGGGGGGATCGTGCGGGCGAGCGCGATCGCGGCATCCGGCCCCGCCTCGAGCTCCTCTTCGCTCGATCGGCCGAGCAGCTCGGCGAGCTCCTCCGCGTTGGGCTTGATGACGTCGACCGCGAGGTCCGCCTCGACGAGTGCGGCGAGCGCCGGACCGGAGGTGTCGACCGCGATGCGCGGCGACGGGTGGGTCTCGGCGCGGACCGCGCGCACCACCTGCGCGTAGAAGTCGTCGGGCGCGCCCGGAGGCAGCGACCCCGCGAGGACCAGCCAGTCGGCGCCGTCGCACTCCTCGACCACGGCCGCGATCAGCGCGCGCTGCGCGTCGGCGTCGAGCTCGGGCCCCGGTTCGTTGATCTTGGTGGTGGCGCCGCCCGCCTCGGCGATCGTGAGGTTGGAGCGGATGCGACCGGCTATCGGCACGGCGCGGTACGGCACCGACTCGCCCTCGAGCGCCGCGAGCATCGGGTCGCCGGGTGCGGCGGGGAGCACGGCGACCGAGGTCACGCGCGCGGCGCGGAGCGCACGGGTCACGTTGACCCCCTTGCCGCCCGGGTCCTCGCGGGTCGCGACCGCGCGCTGCACGGCGCCGCGCTCGAGCGGCTCGTCGAGCTCGACGGTGCGGTCGATGGAGGGGTTGGCGGTGAGCGTGACGATCATGCGAGCACCACTTCCACGTCGGCCGCGGCGAGCGCCGCGGCGAGGTCGGCCTGCGGGGACGTATCGGTGATGAGCGTGTCGATGTCGGCGAGGTCGGCGAAGCGCACGAGCGCCTCCGACTGCAGCTTGGTCGAGTCGGCGAGCACGATGACGCGGCGGGCGGCGCGCACCATGGCGGCCTTGGCCGCGGCCTCCGCCTCGTCGGGTGTCGAGAGCCCGAACTCGACGCTCACGCCGTTCGTGCCGATGAACGCGATGTCGGGCCGGAGCTCGGAGAGCTGGCGGACGGTCGCCGGGCCGACCGCGGCGCCGGTGATGCCGCGGACGGCACCGCCGAGGATGCGCAGGCGCAGGTGCGGGCTGCCGTGCAGGGTCGATGCGATGTGCAGCGAGTTGGTCGAGACGTCGATGGTCGCGTCGCTCGCCGCCGGCTGCCAGGTCGCGAGCAGGTCGGCGAGTCGCGAGGTGGTGCTGCCGGCGTCGAGCAGCAGCGAGCCGCGGAAGCTGCCCGGCACGAAGCGCACGGCCGCCTTCGCGATGCGGTCCTTCTCGTCGGAGCGCTGCGGCAGCCGCTCGAGCAGCGACGTCTCGGCGAGCGTGGTGCTGCCGGCGCCGACGGCGCCGCCGTGCACGCGACGGAGCCGGCCCTGCTGCTCCAGCTGGTCGAGGTCGCGGCGGATGGTCTCCGCCGTGACGCCGAACTCCCGCGAGAGCTCCGCGACCGAGACCCGACCGTCCCGCGCGATGGCGCGGGCGATGCGCTCGTGCCGCTCCGTCGCGTACATGTGTCCCCCGGTGGTTCCCCTCGCCGCGGCTGTCGCCGGCGACGTAGGCTCAGGTTCCCACAGATTCCCACATTTAGCAACAGATACGCAGAATTGCCCACATGCTCGTGCGCCGGGGCCGCACGCGACGCGCGGTCAGGGCCGGTCGACGACGGCGCCCGCGCTCCACGCGCGGAGGACCTCCACCGCGCGCTCCGGGTCGTCACCACCCGAGTTCGCGAGGCCGATCACGACTTCCGACCCGTCCGCGAGGTCGATGCGCACCGTCTCCGTGACCGCGATCTTCGCGACCGAGGACAGGAAGTCCATCCAGATCGGCACCGGCCCGAGGCGGACGTCCGCGATCCGGTCGCGACGGACCCGGCGCGACCGGACGTATCCGCGCGAGACCAGTTGCGTCGCCGTCAGCTCGACGCCGTGCACGAGCGCCCGCACCACCGCCCAGAGGTACGCGATGGATGCACTGGTGACGACCACCAGCAGCGGAACGACGAGCCAGGATGGCCCCGGTTCCGCACGGATGGCATCGACGACGGGCGGGAAAGCCTGCGGCAGGAGCAGGGCGAGCAACCCGCCGATGGGCAGCGCGATGAGGAACCAGATCCGCGACGCCTCGCCGAGGCCGTCCACGACGACGCGCGGCTGCCCCGAGGCATCCGGGCCCGCCACCACCTCGGCGGGCGGCAGGAAGGCGAGCACGATCAGCACGCCGCACGCGACTGCCACCAGCCCGGCGACCGTCAGGTCGTGGCCGAAGCCGCTCGGCCACCCGCCGACGTCGCCACCGTCGGCGGCCGCGCCGGCGAGGATCGCCCGGAACAGCAGCCAGCCCGACGCCGCCATGGCGAGCAGCAGGATGAGCGGCGACCAGTCGCGCACCACCCAGTAGTGCCCGGGCGGCAGAGGTCCGCTCCGACCTCGAGTCCCGTCCGGCTCCCGCGTCACGCGGACGAGCCTAGCCTGCGGTGATGATGCCCCAGACCCCGCTCCCCAGCAGGTAGAGGCCGACCGCGCCGACGACGATCCAGATCATCAGGCGCGCGTTCGAGGGCTTGCGCGGGTCGGGCTCCGGCTCGAGCTCCTTCTTGGGCAGGTAGTCGTTCATCAGCGGCATCCGTTCACTTGACCAGCGGGAAGAGGATCGTCTCGCGGATGCCGAGGCCCGTGAGCGCCATGAGCAGCCGGTCGATGCCCATGCCCATGCCGCCCGTCGGCGGCATGCCGAACTCGAGCGCGCGGAGGAACTCCTCGTCGAGCTGCATCGCCTCGGGGTCGCCGCCGGCGGCCAGGCGCGCCTGCTCGACGAACCGCTCGCGCTGCACGACGGGGTCGACGAGCTCCGAGTAGCCGGTCGCGAGCTCGAAGCCGCGCGTGTAGAGGTCCCACTTCTCGACCACGCCCGGGATCGACCGGTGCGCGCGCACGAGCGGCGAGGTGTCGACCGGGAAGTCCATCACGAACGTCGGCCGCTCGAGGCCGCCCTTCACGTGGTGCTCCCAGAGCTCCTCGACGTACTTGCCGTGCAGCGGGTGGTCGATCTCGATGCCCTCGGCGTCGGCGAGCTCGCGCAGCCGCTCGATCGGCGTCTCGGGCGAGACGGTCTCCCCCACCGCCTCGGACAGCGAGTCGTACATCGAGATGCGGTCCCACTGGCCGCTCAGGTCGTACTCGGTGCCGTCGGCCCAGGTCACGACGTGGCCGCCCGACACCGCCTGCGCGGCGTCCTGGATGAGTCGCTGCGTGAGGTCGGCGATCGAGTGGTAGTCGCCGTACGCCTGGTACGCCTCGAGCATCGCGAACTCGGGGCTGTGGGTCGAGTCGGCGCCCTCGTTGCGGAAGTTGCGGTTGATCTCGTAGACCCGATCGATGCCGCCCACGACGGCGCGCTTCAGGTACAGCTCGGGCGCGATGCGCAGGTAGAGCTCGGTGTCGAAGGCGTTCGAGTGCGTCACGAAGGGCCGAGCGGATGCCCCGCCGTGCATGACCTGCAGCATGGGCGTCTCGACCTCGACGAAGCCCAGTTCCGTGAACGTGCGGCGGAGGCTCGCGTTGACCGCCGCGCGATCGAGCACGGTGCGGCGCGCCTGCTCGCGTGCGATGAGGTCGAGGTAGCGGCTGCGCACGCGCGTCTCCTCGGACAGCTCGTTGTGCAGGTTCGGCAGCGGCTGGATGGCCTTCGCCGCCATGCGCCACTCGGTCGCCATGATCGACAGCTCGCCGCGGCGGCTCGTGATCACCTCGCCGGCCACGAACACGTGGTCGCCGAGGTCGACGAGCTCCTTCCAGGCCGCGAGCTGCTCCTCGCCCACCTCGGCGAGCGAGACCATGGCCTGGATGCGCGCCCCGTCGCCCGACTGCAGCGCCGCGAAGCACAGCTTGCCCGTGTTGCGCAGGTGCACGATGCGGCCGGCGACGGCCACCCGCTCGCCCGACTGCTCGTCGACGCCCAGCCCGACGAACTTCGCCCGCACGTCGGCGATCGCATCGGTGATCGGCACCGCGACCGGGTAGGCGCCGCCGCCGAGGTCGTCGGCCTGCTCGATGAGCCGCTCGCGCTTGGCGAGGCGCACCGCCTGCTGCTCGGAGATCTCCTCCGGGGTGGGCTCGGTCGCGTCGGCGGGGCTCTGCTGCTCGGCCATGCTCTCTCTCACGGGTGTCGATTGGTGGTGGATGCCGCGGAACGGCGCCCGAACGAAGAGCGGGCGCGCGCGGCGCGCGATGCGCGGCATCCAGCCTATCGTCGTGCGTCAGCCGAGGACGATGTCGGCGTTGTCGAGGAGCCTCGTGCCGGCCACGTCGGCCGCCACGAGCACCCGGGCGGGGCCGCGATGGTCGTCGTCCACCGGCAGGAACGTGTCGGGGTCGACCACGACGAGGTAGTCGAGCACTGCCGTCTCGTGGTCGCCGAACGCGCCCGCCGCCTCGGCGAGCACCTCGGCCAGTCCCGAGCCCGCGACCTCGCGGGCGGCCTCCAGCGCGTCGGGCAGTGCGCGCGCGGCCGCGCGGGCGTCGGCGTCGAGGTAGCGGTTGCGGCTCGAGAGCGCGAGCCCGTCCGCCTCGCGCACGGTCTCGACCGGCACGACCTCGACGGGCAGGTCGAGGTCGGCGACCATGCGCGTGACGAGGAAGCACTGCTGCGCGTCCTTGCGGCCGAACATCACGACGTCGGGCCCGGCGATGTGCAGCAGCTTCGCGACCACGGTCAGCACGCCGTCGAAGTGGCCCGGGCGCGCTGCGCCCTCGTAGCGGTCGCCGATGTGCCCCGCGACCACCCGGGTCTCGCTCGGGCCGTTCGGGTACATGTCGCCGACGCCCGGCGCGAAGACCAGGTCGACGCCCTCGGGCGCGAGCGCGGCGAGGTCGGCGTCCATCGTGCGCGGGTAGCGGTCGAGGTCCTCGCTCGGCGCGAACTGCAGCGGGTTCACGAAGATCGAGACGACGACCACGTCGGCGAGCTCGCGGGCGCGGCGCACCAGCGCGAGATGCCCCTCGTGGAGCGCCCCCATGGTCGGCACGAGCGCGACGCGGCGACGGCCGCCCGCGGCATCCGCCCCGCCCTCCCGGAGCGCGGAGATCTCCGCGCGCAGGGCGGCGATCTCGCGGATCACCCGCGGTGCGTCTGGCGTGCTCACTCGTCCTCCTCCGCGAACGGCTCGGCGAGCGCGGACAGGTCGATGGTACTCGGGGCCCAGCGCGCGAGCGCATTCTCGACCGCGGAGCGCACGAGCGGCGCGATCACCCGGCCGGGCTCCTCGACGCCGATGCCCGCGAGCAGGCCGGTCGCCTGCTCGACGATCGCGGTCGAGAACGACGTCGCCGTCTCGATCGCCTCGGCGTAGGCGGGCCGGTCGGCCTCGGCGACCACGAGTGGCTCGCCGCCCATCTCGACCACGAGCGCCTGGGCGATCGGGAGCACGGGCGCCGGGGCCGTGACACCGAACCAGGCGCCGGCCAGGCGGGTGCGGTCGACGCTCGTGCCCGTGAACGTGATGGCGGGGTGGATGGCCAGCGGGATCGCGCCGCGCCGCAGCGCGGGCTCGAGCACCGCGGTGCCGTAGCGCGCCGAGGTGTGGGCGACGAGCTGCCCCGGCTGCCACGCGCCGGTCTCCGCGAGCCCCGCCACGAGCGCCTCGAGCTCGTCGTCGGGCACGGCGAGCAGCACGAGCTCGCTGCGCTCGACCACCTCCGGCACGGTCAGCACCGGGACGCCGGGGAGCATCGCGTCGGCCCGCTCGCGGCTGGCGTCGGAGACCGCGGTGATGCCGGTCAGCGCGTGCCCCGCGCCGGCCAGCGCCGACGCGAGCACGGGGCCGACCCGTCCGGCGCCGACCGTGCCGACGCCGAGGCGGCCCGTGCGCTCAGCGGGCACCGGCACCGCCCCAGTGGTCGCTCACGTCGAGCCGGGCCCACTCGATCGCGCCCGCCGCGACGTCCGCGACGCAGGCCTCGGCCTCGTCGCGCCCGATGACCGGCAGCGTGGCCGCGATCGGCCCCGCCACGGTGTGCACGCGCACGAGGCCGAGCCCGAGGGCACGTCGCACGGGCCCGTGGTGCAGCGCCACCGACTGCGTGCGCGCGAGCGGCACGAGGATGAGCGAGCGCCAGACGATGCCGCGCCGGATGAGCACCACGCCGTCGGCGATCGCGTAGCCGGTGCGCCGCCAGGAGAACGGGCGCAGCCACGCCGCCTGCCGCGGCGCGCCGACGTACGTGTCGTCGCCGCCCGCGCCCACGAGCCCGGTGGCGGTGACCGCGTCGAGCACCTCGTCGGACGTGTCGGGCAGCAGCAGGCCGAGCACCCTCCGCACGTCGTCGAGCGTGCCGACGGGCAGCACGAGGCTGCGCCGCTGCGCGTCGCCCGAGGCGTTCGCGCTCTGCCCCGCGACGTTGATGCGGATGGTCCACCAGCCGAACGGCCGCCAGAGCAGCGGCTGCCCGACCTGGATCGCATGGATGCGCCCCGGCGGCAGCGTGTCGTTCTGGGTCGAGAGCAGGCCGTACCCGACGCGCACGCCGTCGGGCGTGCCCGCGATCGAGTACCGCAGCGACTTCGTGATGCGCGACCACATGTACGTCACGAGACCGATGACCGCGGGCACGAACGAGAAGAGCACCCAGGCCGAGCCCGACGTGAGCCCCCAGACGATGACCCCGGCGAAGATCAGCATCGCGAGCGTCGAGCCGCCGAGCACCGACGAGCCGATCACCCGCCCGAGCGGGATGTGCACGACCGACTCGGGCGGCGCGAGGTCGGGGTCGAGCTCGGGCGAGAGCAGGTCGTCGACCCGCCGCTGCACGAGGCCGGGGGCGTGCGCGCCGTCGCCCTCGGGCGCGTTCGGGTCGCCCGCTGCGACCGTGGCGCCGACGACGACGCCGGCTTCGGCGGCATCCGTCATCGCACCCTCGGGCGCCGCCGCCCGCGCCTTCGCGGCCTTGACCCCCGACGCGAGCCGCAGGATGTCGGCGCGCAGCGCGTCGGCGAGGCCGCCCTGCAGGTACGACAGCTGCACGCTCGCCGACTGGCCGGCGACCGCGACCTCGAGCTTCGCGGCGCCGACCAGGCGCGGGATGAGCGACTTGGTGATGCTGATGCCCTGGATGCGATCGAGCCGGGCGCTGCGGTGCGAGCGGAACACGATGCCGGTGCGCACCTCGACCGCCTCGGTCGTGATGCGGAACGTGTGCATGCGCCAGCTCAGGTAGAAGCCCGCGAGCAGCAGCAGGAGGATGCCGAGGACGATGAGCAGGCCCCAGCCGACGTTGCCCGTGCGCACGAGCACCGAGACCGGGTCGCCGTCGAAGTCGTCGGGGTCGATGGGCTCGCCGGGCGAGACGGCGATGAGGAACAGGTCGACCACGCGCTCGCGCAGGTTCGCGATCACGAAGCCGATGATCGCGATGAGGAAGATGCCGCCGCGCAGCAGCGGGGTCAGCGGGTGCAGGCGGTGCCACTCGCCGTCGGCGAGGTCCGTCGACAGTCCCGCGCGTGCGCCGGGTGCGGTCACAGCCCCGCCCGGCGCGTCTCGGCGAGGGCCACCAGCCGGTCGCGCAGCTCCTCGGCCTCGGCGAGCGGCAGCCCCGGCACGGCGACCCCGCTGGCCGCCGCGGCCGTCACGAGCTTCAGGTCGGCGAGACCGAGCCAGCGCGCGACGGGTCCGCGCGTGATGTCGACGAGCTGCATGCGGCCGTACGGCACGGCCACGCGCCGCTGGTAGAGGATGCCGCGGCGGAACAGCAGGTCGTCCTCGCGCAGGCGGTAGGCGATCGAGCGCACGCGACGCGGCTCGAACGCGATCGAGACGAGCGAGACGAGGATGATGCCGCCGGCGATCGCGGCGATCCACCACCACTGGAAGATCGACCACAGCACGCCGCCCACGATCCCCACGATCGCGACGCCGATGACCGAGCCGACGACCTCGACGACCACGTACTTCGGCGAGACGCGCCGCCAGCCGTCGTCGATGACGTGCGGGGCCGGCGCGTCCTGCGGGGCGGGTCCGCCCTGCCCGGCCGGCTCGTGCTGCGCGGCGGGTGGGGGCGCCTCGGGCTCAGACATGTGCTTCCTCGGTCTGTTCGTCGTCGTCGTCGGGCGGGAGGGTACAGAAGAACTCTGCCACGAGTCCGGCGGCGAGCAGCGCCCCGGCGGCGAGCAGCGAGGCGAGGGCGAGCCACGTCGCACCGCCGCCCGGCAGCACCGTCCGCGTGACGAGGTAGAGCAGCACGCCGGCGGCGAACCCGAGCAGGAGCGCACCGGCGAGGCTGCTCGCCTTGGCGAGCACCGCGGTGCGCATCGCCCGGAACGGGTCGACGTGCCGCGGGCCGGTGCCCTTCACCGCGCGCCGGATCGGCCAGGCCAGCGCCACGACCACGGCGCCTGCACCCGCGAGCGTGATCGCCAGCGAGATCGGCGGCACGATCGCCGCCCGGCCCGCGTTCACGACCAGCACCTCGAGCAGGAACGCCATGGCCGCGCCGCCGACCGCGAGCAGGAGCACGGTGGGGGCGCCGGTGCGCCTCACGAGTCGTCCCGGTCGGGCACGTACGGCGTGACCTCGTCGAACGCGACCGCACGCAGCTCGTCGATGCGGCCGTAGCCGGGGATGACCGCCCTGGGCTCGATGTCGAGCCACGGCTGCAGCACGAACGCGCGCTGCCAGGCACGCGGATGCGGGATGGTCAGCGTCGCGTCCATCATCTCGAGCGAGCCGAAGGTGATGATGTCGATGTCGAGCGTGCGCGGGCCCCAGTGCTCGTCGCGCACGCGGCCATGGCCTCGCTCGATCGTGTGCACCGCGTCGAGCAGCGCGTGGGGGCTGAGGTCGGTGCGGATCGAGATCACGCAGTTGAGGTACGCGGGCGCATCGGGGTCGGCGCCCTCGTCGGTGATCGCGACGGTCTCGTACGTCGGCGAGATCGCCTCGACGCGCGTCTCGCGCAGCATGTCGACGTCGGCGATCGCCTGGCCGATGGTGCCCTCGCGGTCGCCGAGGCTGCTGCCGAGCGCCAGCACGGCCCGGGTGCCGTGCTCGTTGCGGCGCGGGCGGAACAGCGCCATCACGCGCGGCCCCGCACGATCGTGACGGCGACGTCGTCGAACGGCACGGCGATCGGCGCCTGCGGCTTGTGCACGGTGACCGTCGTCTCCTCGACCGCCTCGTGCGCGAGCACGACGGCCGCGATGCGCTCGGCGACGGTCTCGATGAGGTCGACGGGGTCGTTGCGCACGGCGTCGGCGACCTCCTGCGCGAGCTCGCCGTAGTGCACGGTCGCGGCGAGCTCGTCGCCGGACGCGGCCGGGGCGAGGTCGAGCCTGGCCTCGACGTCGATGACGAACTCCTGCCCCTGCTCGCGCTCGAAGTCGAAGACGCCGTGGTGGGCTGTCACGCGGATGCCGCGCAGCGAGATCCTGTCCCGGGCACTACTCACGCCCACCACTCTGCCACGCCTCGCCGACCGCCAGCGCGAGGCGTGTGGATGCGACGTCGTGCACCCGCACCGCCCAGGCGCCAGCGCGGGCGCTCAGCACGCTCACCACCGCGGTCGGCAGGTCGCGCGCCGACACGGGCGCATCCGCTTCGAGCAGCGCTCCGAGGAACCGCTTGCGCGAGGCGCCGACCAGCACGGGGAGCCCGAGCGCGGCGAGCTCGTCCAGGCGTGCGAGCAGCTGCCAGTTGTGCTCGGCGCGCTTGGCGAACCCGAGGCCGGGGTCGATGACGATGCGCTCCCGGGCGACGCCGGCGCCCTCGAGCGCGTCGACGCGGGCGGCGAGCTCGTCGCGCACCTCGGTCACGACGTCGTCGTACTCGGCGAGCGCGTCCATGCGATCGGAGTGGCCGCGCCAGTGCATGGCGACGTAGGTGGCATCCGACCCCGCGACGACCTCGGCCATCGCCCGGTCGGCGAGCCCGGCCGAGACGTCGTTCACGATCACCGCGCCCGCCTCGACGGCCGCTGCGGCGGTGGCCGCGCGCATGGTGTCGACGCTCACGCGGAGGCCGAGCGCCGCGAGCTCGCGCACGACCGGCACCACGCGCCGGAGCTCCTCGGCGGGATCGACGCGTGCGGCGCCGGGCCGGGTCGACTCGCCGCCCACGTCGACGATGTCGGCGCCGTCGCGCACGAGCTCGAGCGCGTGCGCGATCGCCGCGTCGGTGCCGAACCACTGCCCGCCGTCGCTGAACGAGTCGGGCGTGACGTTCACCACGCCCATGATGAGCGGATGCCCCGGGCGGGCCTGCGCCGGAGTCGGCACGCCGGTCTCAGGCATCCGCCCGCCCGCCGATGAGGGCGATCGCCTCCGCCCGACGGGCCGGTTCGGCCAGCAGGCCCCTGGCCACGACCGTGACCGTCGAACTGCCCGTCTGGCGCGGGCCCCGGCTCGTGACGCAGCCGTGCACCGCGTCGAGCACGACGAGCACGCCGTGCGGTGCGAGCGCGCCCTCGAGCGCGTCGGCGACCTCCTCGGCGAGGCGTTCCTGCACCTGCGGCCTGGCGGCGAGGGCGTCGATCGCGGCCGGGATGCGGCCCAGGCCGACCACTTGGCCGTCGGGCACGTACGCGACGTGGGCCGTGCCGAGGAACGGCAGCAGGTGGTGCTCGCACACCGAGCGGAAGGCGAGGTCGCGCACGATCACGGTGTCGGAGGTGGTGGCCCCGCCCGCGTCGGTCGCGCCGAGCGGCACAGGGTCGCCGAGCTCCGCGACCGGGTCCCGGGCGAGCCCCCCGAACAGCTCGCGGTACGACTCGGCGACCCGCTCGGGGGTGCGTTCGAGCCCCGGCCGCTCGGGGTCCTCGCCGATCGCGAGCAGCAGCTCGCGCACGGCGGCCTCGATGCGCGGCCGGTCGATCGCCTCCCCCATGGGCCGGGTCAGGCGGTCGCGGGGCGCGGGTTCGAGCGCGCCGGGCGGGTGGACTCCTTCGAGGCGGCGACCTCGGGGTCGGAGTCGATGCCGCCGTCGACCGCACCGGCGTCGATCGGCGCCTTCGCGACCGGGATCGCGATCGGCGGGCGGTCGGAGACGGGGCGCTGGTCGCTCGAGAGCCAGAGCGGGCGCTCGGGCAGCTTCGTCACGTCCGTGAAGATCTCGGCGATCTGGTTGTGGTCGAGCGTCTCGTGCTCGAGGAGCTCCGCGGCCAGCTTGTCGAGGATGTCGCGGTTCTCGTTGAGCACCTTCCACGCCTCGTCGTGCGCCTGCTCGATGAGGGCGCGCACCTCGGCGTCGACCTCCTCGGCGATGCGCTCGGAGTAGTCGCGCTGGTGGCCCATGTCGCGGCCGAGGAAGACCTCGCCCTGCGCCTGGCCGAGCTTCACGGCGCCGACGTTCGCGCTCATGCCGTACTCGGTGACCATCTTGCGCGCGGTCGAGGTGGCCTTCTCGATGTCGTTCGAGGCGCCCGTCGACGGGTCGTGGAACACGATCTCCTCGGCGACGCGGCCGCCCATCGCGTAGGTGAGCTGGTCGAGCAGCTCGTTGCGGGTGACCGAGTACTTGTCCTCCAGCGGCAGCACCATGGTGTAGCCGAGAGCGCGCCCGCGCGGGAGGATCGTGATCTTCGTGACCGGGTCGGTGTAGTTCATCGCGGCCGCGGCGAGGGCGTGCCCGCCCTCGTGGTACGCCGTGATGAGCTTCTCCTTGTCCTTCATCACGCGGGTGCGGCGCTGCGGGCCGGCGATCACGCGGTCGATCGCCTCGTCGAGCGCCCGGTTGTCGATGAGCTGCGCGTTCGAGCGCGCCGTGAGCAGCGCGGCCTCGTTGAGCACGTTCGCGAGGTCGGCACCCGTGAACCCGGGGGTCTTGCGGGCGACGACCTCGAGGTCGACGCCCTTCGCGAGCGGCTTGCCCTTGCCGTGCACCTCGAGGATGCGGCGGCGGCCGTTCAGGTCGGGCGCGTCGACGCCGATCTGGCGGTCGAAGCGGCCCGGGCGCAGCAGCGCCGGGTCGAGGATGTCGGGGCGGTTCGTCGCCGCGATGAGGATGACGTTGGTCTTCGGGTCGAAGCCGTCCATCTCGACGAGCAGCTGGTTGAGCGTCTGCTCGCGCTCGTCGTGGCCGCCGCCCATGCCGGCGCCGCGGTGGCGCCCGACGGCGTCGATCTCGTCGACGAAGATGATGGCCGGCGCGTTCTGCTTGGCCTGCTCGAACAGGTCGCGCACGCGGGATGCGCCGACGCCGACGAACATCTCGACGAAGTCGGAGCCCGAGATGGAGTAGAACGGCACGCCGGCCTCGCCCGCGACCGCGCGCGCGAGCAGCGTCTTGCCGGTGCCGGGCGGGCCGTAGAGCAGCACGCCCTTCGGGATCCGCGCTCCGACGGCCTGGAACTTCGCCGGCTCCTTCAGGAACTCCTTGATCTCGTGGAGCTCCTCGATGGCCTCCTCGGCGCCGGCCACGTCCTCGAACGTGACCTTCGGGCTCTCCTTCGAGACGAGCTTCGCCTTCGACTTGCCGAACTGCATGACCCGGCTCCCGCCGCCCTGCATGCTCGACAGCATGATCCAGAAGAAGATGCCGATCAGCAGCAGCGGCAGGAGGATGCCGAGCATCGACAGGAACCAGTTCGACTGGGGCACCTCGTCGGTGAAGCCCTCGGCGGGGGCGGCGGCGTCGACCGCGGCGATGACGTCCTCACCGCGGGGCGTCACGTAGTAGAAGCGCACCTGCGAGCCGTACTCGGCGTCGGCCTCGGTGAGCGTGAGGTCGACGCGGTTCTCGCCGTCGACGATCTTCACGGCCGACACATCGCCGTCTGCGAGGAACTCGAGGCCCTCCTGCGTCGACACCTCCTTGAACCCGGAGGCGGTGATCAGGCTCGAACCGACCCACACGGCCACGACCGCGAGCAGGATGTACAGCAGCGGCCCGCGCAGGATCTTCTTGAAGTTCATGGTGCTGCAAGGCTACCCCGCGGGTGCTCGGCGTCCGCCGAGTGTTCGCTGTGGGCTGTGTGTGCCGCGCCGCCGTCCGACCGGGGATTCCGGGCGCTCCCGGGGCGACTCGGCGCGGATGCTACGAGTACACGTGCGGCGCGAGCACGCCCACGTCGCGGAGGTTCCGGTACTTCTCGGCGAAGTCGAGCCCGTAGCCGACCACGAACTTGTTCGGGATGTCGAAGCCGACGTACTTCACGTCGACGTGCACCTTGAGCGCCTCCGGCTTGCGGAACAGCGCGCAGATCTCGACCGACGCCGCGCCGCGGGTGCGGAGGTTCGACAGCAGCCACGAGAGCGTGAGCCCCGAGTCGATGATGTCCTCGACGATGAGCACGTGCCGCCCCGAGAGGTCGGAGTCGAGGTCCTTGAGGATGCGCACGACGCCGCTCGACACGGTGCCCGCACCGTAGGAGGAGACCGCCATCCAGTCGGTCTGCACGTGGCGCTCGAGCTCGCGGGCGAGGTCGGCCATGACCATGATGGCGCCCTTCAGCACGCCCACGAGCAGCAGGTCGCGCCCCTCGTAGTCGGCCTCGATGCGGCGGGCGAGCTCGCCGAGCTTCGCGTGGATCTCGTCCTCGGTGCAGAGCACCTCGGTCAGGTCTGCTTCGATGTCGCTCGCGCGCATGGTGGGTCTGCTCCTCGTGTATCGCCCGCCGTTCGGTACGAGCCTACGAGGCCGTGGGCCCCGGCGCATGTCCCGCGGTCGGCCGCCGACGCCCGGGGCAGCGCCCCGCGGCGCACGTAGGATGCCCGTGATGCCCGAGATCCTCGCCGCCGTGCTGCTGTTCGCCAACGCCGTCTTCAACCTGGTCGTCTGGCCGCGGTTCTTCCCGCGCATCGCGAACGACCCGCGGGCGCGCGACGCCGAGGGGCGCCGCACGCCGTTCTACACGGTGCACGTCGTGCTCATCGCGATCGCGATGGTGCTGGGCGTCGCCTCCGCGGTGGCGGGCGTCGTCGTGCTCGTCGCCTGACGCGATCGAGGTCGTCAGCCCGCGGCCGTGAACTCGAGCCGCGCGCCCATGCGTGCGGCGCGGCAGCCGGGCAGGTCGATCGGCCCCTGTCCGTGCCAGTCGGTGACGAGGCGCGCCACCTCGAGGGTCTGCACCCGCGAGAGCGCGGTGCCGAACTCGCTCGCGACCACGTGCCGGATGATGCGCTGGCGCAGCGCCGCCGGATTCGCCGCGAGCGCCGCGACCGACACCGCGATGCCCGCCTCGGCCGGTTCGCAGATCTCCTCGATGAACTCGTCGATCTGCTCCGCGAACGCGGCCTCGTCCTCGCGCAGCTGCTCGGCGGTGCGCGCGAGCGCCTCGGCGACGCCCGGGCCGAGCGCGTGCTCGAGCACGGGCATCACCTGTTCGCGCACGCGCACGCGGGCGTACGCGGAGTCGAGGTTCTGCGGGTCGTCCCACGGGTCGAACCCCGCATCGTGGCAGGCCTGCCGGGTCGTGCGGCGGGGCACGCCGAGCAGCGGCCGGAGGTACCTGCCGCTGGTCGCGGGCATGCCCTGCAGGCTGCCTCCCCCCGAGCCGCGAGCCAGCCCGAGCAGCACCGTCTCGGCCTGGTCGTCGAGCGTGTGCCCGAGCAGCACGCGCACGGCGCCGGTCTCGCGCGCGACCGCATCGAGCGCGGCGTAGCGGGCGGTGCGGGCGGATGCCTCGGGCCCGTCGCCCGTCGCAGCCACCTCGACCGTGCGGACGACGACGGGGTCGAGCCCCAGGGCGCGCGCCTGGTTCGCGGCCGCCTCCGCGGCATCCGCCGACCCGTCCTGCAGGCCGTGGTCGACGATCACCGCGCCCGCGCGCAGGCCCGCACGCGGCGCCTCGAACGCGGCGCCCGCGGCGAGGGCGAGCGAGTCGGGGCCGCCCGAGAGGGCGACGAGCACGAGCGGCGCGTCGGCTGCGGGAGCGGCCGGGCCCCCGGCATCCGCCTCGCCGTCCGCTCCGCCGCCGAGGCCCTCGAGCACGCCCCGCACCGCCCGTCGCACGTCGGCGATCGCGGGCGTGAGCCGGGGGCGACCGGCCTGCTTCGGATCTGAGGGCATCAAGTAACCTTATTCCCGTCTTCCCGCGCGGCCGCGAGCCCCGGGGCATCCCCAGAACAAGGAGAACCATGGGCGAGTACGCCGCGATCATCGAGATCCCGAAGGGCAGCCGCAACAAGTACGAGGTCGACCACGAGACCGGCCGCGTCTTCCTCGACCGCGTGCTGTACACGAACTTCATGTACCCGACGGACTACGGGTTCTTCGAGAACTCCCTCGGCGACGACGGCGACCCGCTCGACGTGCTCGTGCTCACCCAGTACCCGCTGTTCCCGGGCGTCGGCGTGACCGTGCGCCCCGTGGGTGTCTTCCTCATGGAGGACGACGGCGGCGGCGACGCCAAGGTGATCGGCGTGCCGGCGGGCGACCCGCGCTGGGACTGGATCCAGGACGTCGCCGACGTGCCGGAGTACACGAAGAAGGAGATCCAGCACTTCTTCGAGCACTACAAGGACCTCGAGCCCGGCAAGTGGGTCAAGACCGAGGGCTGGGCGGATGCGGCGGAGGCCGAGCGTCTCATCGCCAAGGCGTACGAGGCGTTCCCCGGCCACTGAGCCACCTGCTTCGAACCGACGGCCCGGCGCGCGATGCGCCGGGCCGTCGTCGTCTCCGCGGCGCGGTCAGCGCGTGGCCGGCGCGAACCCCTTCGCGTCGACGCCGATCGCGGGGCTCACGAGGCGGCCCATGCCGGGCAGGTCGACGACCCGCATGGCGAGGTTGCGCAGCGCGATCTGCAGCGGGGTCGCGGGCACGAACCACTTCGCCGTCTTGCGCCCGGCCGCCTGCTTCTCGGCGACCGACGGCCGCACGCGCGCCTCGAACGCGCCCAGCGCGGCCTCGATGCCGGCAGGATCGCCCGCCAGCGACTCAGCATCGAGCGCCTCGCCGAGCGCGACGCCCCCCGAGAGCGCGAGCGACGCCCCCTGGCCGGCCACGAGCGACACCGCGTAGGCGCTGTCGCCGATGAGCACGACCCGGCCGTCGTGCCAGGCCGGCGCCTCCACCTGCGCCACCACGTCGTAGTAGACGTCGTCGACCGGGTCGGCGGCGAGCATCGCGGGCACGAACCCGCCGAGGTCGCCGAAGCGCTCGCGCAGCGCGGCGAGGGGGTCGCCGGGCATCGCGGTCGACTGCTCCTCGAAGACGAAGAACGTCGCGAACAGGCCCGGCTCGACCTCGTAGACGCCGGCCATGCGCCCCGGCACGCTCATCATCACGAACCGGTCGGCGATCGCGTCGTGCACCTCGTCGCTGCGGAAGAACCACGCCGCGGTGTGCAGGCCGAGTGGCCGGAGGAACCGCTCCTCGGGGCCGAACACCTCGCGGCGCACGCCCGAGTGGATGCCGTCGGCGCCGACCAGCAGGTCGGCCTCGACGCGCTCGTCGCCGAGCTCGACCGTGACCCCGCCGTCGTGCTGCGTGACACCGGTCACGGTGGTGCCGAACCGCAGTTCGACGTCGGCGGGCAGGGCCTCGCGCAGCGACCGCTCGACGTCGCCGCGCAGCAGCGAGAACAGCCGCCCGTCGAGCGCGTCGCGCATGCGGTCGTAGCGCAGCCGTGCGTGGGCGCGACCGTGCTCGTCGACCCACTCCACGCGATCGACCTCGTGCGCGCGCTCGCGCAGGTCGTCGAGGATGCCGATGCGCTCGGCGGCGTCGTACCCGGGCCCGAAGAAGTCGATCATGTAGCCGCCGTCGCGCAGCGAGACGGCGTGCTCGACCAGGGTGACGCTCCAGCCGTGGCGCTGCAGCGAGATGGCGGTGGCGAGGCCGGCGATTCCGGCTCCGCAGATGACGGCGTGCATGGGTTCAGCTCCTCGGGTCGGGTGCGGCGGGCGGATGCTCCGGGGCGATGCGGTCGACGAGCGCACGCCAGGCGGCGAGCTGCTCGTCGTGCCGCTCGGGGAAGACGTGGCGGTGCATCGCGACGCCGTCGGCGGCGATGACGATCGCGGTCGCGAGCGCACGGCTGTCGGCGGCATCCGCTGCCCTCGTCGCGAGCGCCGACTCGAAGCCGGAGACGGTCGCCTCGAGCAGCTCCTCGAGTCGGGCGCGCAGGCGGGGGTCGGACCTCGCGCGGGTGAGGAAGGCGAAGGTGGCGCCGATCATGGCGTCCTGCTCCTCGGCGAAGCCGGCGACGTCACCGCCCATCGCGAGCAGCCACTCGCGCAGGCCGCCCCGCGGGTCGTGCACGCTGCCGATCGTCGCGACCGACCGCTCGAACGCGGCGAGCACGACGTCGTCGATCGTGGCGAAGTGGTGGAAGAGGTTGCCGCGGCTGATGCCGGCCACCTCGGTGAGCCGAGCCGCGGTCAGCGCATCGGCGCCCTCGGTGGCGAGGAGGTGCAGCGCGGCGTCCGCGATCTGCTCGCGTCGCTCGGCCGCATCCATTCGCTCGCGCATGCCCCCAGCCTACAGACTGATCGGTCGGTCTGTAAATGCGACGACGAGATCACGGGTCCGCAGCGGGCGCGACGGTCAGCCCAGCGGCACGCCGCGCGCGGCCATGAACGGCTGCGGGTTGATGCGGTAGCCGTTCTGGAAGACCTCGAAGTGCAGGTGGCATCCGGTCGACGCGCCCGTGCTGCCGCTGCTGGCGATGTTCTGGCCGACGCTCACCGTCTGGCCCACACCCACCCAGACCCCGCCGGCGCGGATGTGCGCGTAGCCGGTGGCGATGCCGTTGCCGTGGTCGATCTTGATGAAGTTGCCGTACGTGCCCGACCAGCCGGCGTAGACGACCACGCCGGAGTGCGCCGCGTAGATGGGCGCCGAGCAGCCGGTCGCGAGGTCGGTCGCGTAGTGGAAGCCGCCCGAGCAGCCGCCCGCGGTGCAGATGCTCGCCCGCGGACCGTAGACCCCGCTGATGTAGCCGTACGCGGGAACCGCCCAGCCCTGGCTGCTCGTCGTGCCGCCGGCCAGGCCTGCTCCCCCGCCCCCGCCTCCCGCGGCGGCGGCTGCGGCAGCGGCGGCCGCGGCACGAGCGGCGGCGGCACGCGCAGCCGCCTCGGCGGCCTTGCGGCGCCGCTCCTCCTCTTCCTTCCGCTTGCGCTCGCCCTCCTGGTAGGCGGCGATCGTGGTCTTCTCCTTGTCCTTGAGGTACGCGAGCTGCTGCTCCAGCTCGATCTTCTTGTCCTCGGACTCGGCCAGCGCCGCCTCGGCGGCTGCCTGCGCCTCCTGCGCGGCGACGAGCGCCTCCTCGGCGGCGATGCGCAGCGCCTCGCGCTCGTCGCGCGCGACCGCGGCCTGCTCCCCGAGCGCCTGGGCGGTGTTGGCCGCCTGCTGGGCCTCCTCGTAGACGCCGGCGGCGCGCTCGACCATCTTGCTCATGTTGCCGAGCTTGGCCAGCAGCTCGTCGGTCTCCTCGGCCGCGCCCGCCTCGAACATGAGGTTGATGCCGAGGTCGGTGCCGCCCGCGCGGTACAGCTGAGCGGCGAGCTGGCCGGCGTTCTCCTCGGCCTCTGCAGCCTGGGCCGCGCTCTCGTCGGCCTGCTGCTGGATCTCGTCGGCGCGGCGCACCGCGTCGTCGAACGCCTGCTGGGCGGCGAGCAGCTCGTCGGTGCGCCGCTCGGCTTCGGCCCGGGTCTCGGCGACGCGGGTCTCGAGTTGCGCGATGAGGTCGGTGATCTCCGAGACGGCGGCCGCACCCGCTGCGGTGTTGGCCTTGGCCTTCTTCACCTCGTCCCACGTGGGGTAGTCGGCGGCGGTGGCCGGGGCGGGCGTCGCGATCGAGATGGTCGCCACCATGAGCAGGGCGGCCAGCACCCCGACGACGCGACGGATCACGGGCGCGAGCCGGCGCACGCGGCCCGCGCGCTGCGGCGCGACCCCCGTCGCATCCCCCGCCGTGTCCTGCATGGCTTCCCCGATCCTGCCGCTGCGGCGGCGAGGTCACGTTCGTCACATCTGTCACATCTGCAACATCAGCCACAGTAACAACGGACCGCTCGATCCTTGGTATTGCCGGCCGACGTGGTGCTCGGCCCCCGGACGAGGGACGTGCCGAGCGCGACGCTACCGGGCTCATCGGCCGACTGAGGGAGCCGCCCCGGCACGTCGCGCGATCGGTTCCGGCCTCGTTTTGGAATCTGACGGAAGTGCACGTATGCTTGGCTGTCGGCGGTCGTGCCCAGCACGACACCCGGCCCCATCGTTTAGCGGCCTAGGACACCGCCCTTTCACGGCGGCAGCACGGGTTCGAATCCCGTTGGGGTCACGCTGAACGAAGGATACAATTTCATACGCAAGGCCCTGTGGCGCAGTTGGTTAGCGTGCCGCCCTGTCACGGCGGAGGTCGCGGGTTCAAGTCCCGTCAGGGTCGCTTCGGCGGATGGGCTCTCCTCGAGAGCCCATCTCCGTATGGGGAACATCTTCGGATGCCCCGCCTGATACGCATCTTCGGATGCACCAGGCTCTGTAGCTCAGTTGGTAGAGCGCACGACTGAAAATCGTGAGGTCACGGGATCGACGCCCGTCGGAGCCACCAGAAGAGAAGCCCGGGTTCGCCCGGGCTTCTTCGCGTCTGGCGGGCATGTCCGCCCCAGGGGCATCCGACCGCCCCTCAGCACTCGATGACGTTCACGGCGAGGCCGCCGAGCGAGGTCTCCTTGTACTTGCGCTTCATGTCGGCGCCGGTCTCGCGCATCGTGGTGACGGCCTGGTCGAGCGACACGTGATGCGTGCCGTCGCCGTGCATCGCGATGCGGGCGGCGTTGATGGCCTTGCTGCTCGCGATCGCGTTGCGTTCGATGCAGGGGATCTGCACGAGCCCGCCGATCGGATCGCAGGTGAGCCCCAAGTGGTGCTCGATGCCGATCTCGGCGGCGTTCTCGACCTGCTCCGGCGTGCCCCCGAGCAGCGCGCACAGCCCCGCCGCGGCCATCGAGCACGCCGAGCCGACCTCGCCCTGGCAGCCGACCTCCGCGCCCGAGATCGAGGCGTTGCGCTTGAACAGGATGCCGATCGCGGCCGCGGTCAGGAGGAACCGCACGACCGCGTCGTCGTCGAGGTCGCGCACGAACCGGTCGGCGTAGTGCAGCACGGCCGGCACGATGCCCGCGGCGCCGTTCGTGGGGGCGGTGACGACGCGACCGCCGGCGGCGTTCTCCTCGTTCACGGCGAGCGCGTAGAGGTTGACCCAGTCCATGGCGCGCATGGCGTCGACGTCGTCGGCCGCGGCGTCCAGCTTCCGGAACAGGCCGGGCGCGCGCCGCCGCACCCGCAGCGAGCCGGGCAGCAGCTCCTCGTCGCTCGTGCAGCCGTTGTCGACGCACTCGCGCATGACCCGCCAGACGCGCAGCAGCTCGGCGCGCGTCTCGGCCTCCGGGCGCCACGCGTGCTCGTTCGCGAGCATGACATCGGCGATGTCGATCCGCTCGCGGCGGCAGTGCTCGAGCAGCTCCGCCGCGGTCGCGAACGGGAACGCGAGCTCCACGCGCTGTTCGACGACGGCCGGATGCCCGTTGAGATCGTCGGCCACGAACCCGCCGCCGACCGAGTAGGAGGTGGTCGCGCGCACGCTCGCCCCCCGAGCGTCGAACGCCTCGAACGTCATGCCGTTCGGGTGGCCGGGCAGGCGCTTCCGCAGGTGGAGCACGACGTCCTCGGCGGGGCGGAACACGATCTCACGGATGCCGCCGAGACGGAGCGCGCCCTCCTCGGCGATCCGGGCCACGCGCGCGCCCACGGTCGCGGTGTCGACGGTCTCCGGGTGCTCGCCGAGCAGGCCGAGGATGACCGCGGCGTCCGACCCGTGCCCCCTGCCGGTCGCGCCGAGGGACCCGTAGAGCTCGACCCGCACTCGGGCCACCTCGTCGAGCCGGCCGTCGGCCGCGAGCCCGTCGACGAACAGGCGCGCCGCGCGCATCGGCCCCACCGTGTGCGACGACGACGGGCCGATGCCGATCGAGAACATGTCGAGTGCGCTCAGCACGGTGCGCACCCGGCGATGAGGGGTGCGGATGCCCGGGGCATCCGCTCGGGTGCCGAAGCGTCGGGACAGGTCATCGGAACTCCCAGGTCGTGGCCGGCCGCGCCGGCGTCGGGTGGTTCCTCCCCGCTCTGTCGATGACCTGAGAGATTCGCGCGACTCGCGCCGCCTTGCCCCGTCGGTGAGCAGGCCTCGGCCTGCTGCTTTCCAGAGTTCCCTGTCGTGGCGGTACGGGTGCCTGAGAGATTCCCGGGGAGGGGCTTGCTCCTACGGCGCCGCCCGGCGGACCGGGCGGGCTCTCCCGCCACGATGCGGGTATTCGGTTGTGGTCGTCACGCTAACACGCACGCGGCACATGCCGGGACGGTCGCCATCCCGGCCAACGTGCGGCCCGGGCCGGCCCAATCCCGGCTCGATGGGTTCCGTGCGGGCCACGCCACTGGCTAGCATGACCGCCACACTGCCGATCGGGGGGAACCGTGATGAGCATGCAGACCGATGATGAGGCGACACGCGCAGAGCAGCTCCTCCGTGACTCGCGGCACCCGTCCGAGGCGCCGGCGTTCGTCCTCGCCGTGACCGCAGTCGGCGTGGTGTTGGCGATCGGCCTCTTCGCCGTATTCAGCCCCGCCGTCCTTGGCGGCCTCCTCGCGATCGTCGGTGTGGCGCTCTTCATCTGGCTCAACTTCCAGATCGGTCGGGTGCGCATGCGCGCGCATGCTGTTGCGGTGACCTCGGCGTCGTTCCCCGCGCTGCAGGAGGTCATAGACGACGTCCGCTCGCGACTGGGCTACCGCCGTCGCGTCGATGTCTTCGTCGTGCGCGGGCAGGCGACCGCCGCCGCCACCTACACCTACTTCGGTGTCAACGCCATCCTCCTGGACGGCTCGGCGATCGCGGACCTCGACTCGGAGCGCCGCCGGAGCGAGGTGCGTTTCCTGCTCGCCACCGAGTTCGGGCACCTCCTCGCTCGATTCTCGTGGTGGGTTCCCGCACGCGTTGCGGTCACGAGGCTCGGACTCCAGCAGGTGCTCGCGCCGTTCGTCGCGCCGTGGCTGCGCGCGACGGTCTACACCGGTGACCGCCTTGCCTACCTCTGCACCCGCGACGTCGACGTCAGCATGAACGCGATCCACCGAGCGCTGGTCGGGAAGGACGCCGCCGCCGACCTTCGTCCGAGCGGACTCATCGAGCAGGCCGGGTCGGTCCGCCAGTCCTTCATTCTGCGAGTCGCCGAGATCCTCCCCTCGACTCCGCACACGACCAATCGCTACCTCGAGCTGCTCGCATTCATCGCCCAGGTGCAACCCGCCGACTTCGACCGACTGCGCGACGCCGTCTCTCCGAAGGCCGCGGCCGTGATGACGCAGCTCGTGCCGCCCCCGACCCAGCCGGTCGGCCTGCCGCCCGCGGCCGCCGAAGGCTGAGGCGGGGACCCGCCCGCGCGGGATCGCCTCAGAGCACGACGTCGTCGAACGACTCGAGGCGGATGCGGCGGGGCCGGAGCGCGGGCGCGGCCAGCACGTCGGCCGGTACGAGGTCGCCGAGGTCGACCCCCGCGACGGCGGCGACGTCGGCCACCGGCACCTGGAACGTGCGGAACGGGCCGAGCGGCGGCACGACGTCGAGGTCGCCCACCACGCCCATGCGCCGCGCGAGCTCGTCCGCGTTCAGCTGCGGCGTCTGGTCGAGCAGGAACGCGGCCGAGACGAGCGCGCCGCCCGAGACCCACGCCACGACCTTCCAGAACGACAGCGGCACGCGGATGCCCCGGTACTCCGGGTCGGTCGGGCGCAGCACCGGCGCGGTGAAGACGCTGATGCGGGCATCCGTCGTCTCGGCGAAGGCCAGCACGTGGTCCTCGAGGCCGAGCCAGAGCTCGCGCGACTGGTTGAAGCCGCTCGCCTGGGGCGCCGCGTTCGGGTAGGTGAAGGTGTCTGCGTTCGCCTGCGCGGCCACGTCGGGCGCGCCCCAGACCGGGTCGCGCCGGCGCACGAGGTGGCCGCGGTCGAGGTCGTTGCGCAGGTACACCTCGGGGCCCGCCTGCTGGTCGGCCGGCACGCGGTCGTCGAGCCGCCAGTCGTCGTCGCGCGGCAGGTCGAGCAGGGCCGCGCCGTCGACGTTCACGCCCGTGACCGCGGCGAACCGCCGCGACGTGTCGAGCAGCACGCCGAAGTGCGTCGAGTCGAGCAGGACGTGCTGCCCCGGCGGGGCATCCGTCACCCGCGGCAGCGGCACCGCGACCCCGAGGAACTCCTCGTCGTAGCCCGCGCCGATCTCCCCCATCGCCCGCGTCCCCGGCCTCAGACCCGCCGGGTGCGGAGCCGGTAGTCGTGCAGCGCGCGCACCGCGTGGTCGCCCGGCTGCACCTCGGCGAGCGCCTGGCCCGCGGCATCGGGCACCGGTTCGTCGGACGCGGCCGACAGGTGCACGGCCTCGCCGCCGTGCACCTCGTGGTGCAGCCGCTCCATGTCGGCGTCGAGCTGCGCGGCCGTGACCGCGGCCTGCTTCAGCCCGTCGAGCAGCTCGGCGGGCACCTGCGCGTCGTACTTGTAGTAGATCTTGTGCTCGAGGCTGGCCCAGAAGTCCATCGCGATGGTGCGGAACTGCACCTCGACGAGCACCGGCACGATGCCGTCGGACAGGAAGATCGGCACCTCGATGATCGCGTGCAGGCTCTGGTAGCCGTTCGCCTTCGGCTCCGCGATGTAGTCCTTCACGCGCACGACGCGCACGTCGGACTGGCTCGTCAGTACGTCGAAGACGCGGTACACGTCGGAGACGAAGCTGCACGTCACCCGCACGCCGGCGATGTCGGTGATCTGCTCGCGGATCGCGTCGAAGGTCGGCTCGACGCCCTTGCGCTGTATCTTCTCGACGATCGAGTCGGCCGACTTGAGGCGGCTCGAGATGTGCTCGATCGGGTTGCCACGGTCGGAGGCGGCGAAGTCCTCGCGCAGGATCGACAGCTTCGTCACGATCTCGTCGATGCCGAACTTGTAGCGCTGCAGGAACCGCACGAACTCGTCCTGCAGCGTGCGCAGGGCCTGCAGGCTCTGGTCGTCGACGCCGTCGAACGCAGCGGCAGCGCTGTCGAGGTCGGGGCCCGGGGTCGTTGGGGTCACGCGACGAACCTACGGGTGCTGTCTCTGCGTCCGCTGTGCACGCGCGGTGCGGCGGCATGGTACGGCGGCGGATGCCCCAGGGCCGGCGCCCGCCCCTCGTCGCTCCGGCCGCGTGTGCGGGCGCCCGGCGCGCGCGTGCGAGACTGAGCGCCATGCGTGCAGTCCTCGCCGTGCTCGCGGCGGCCGTGTGCTTCGGCACCACCGGCACGGCGCAGGCCCTCGGGCCGGAGGCCGATCCGTTCTCCCTCGGCGCGGCACGCATCCTCATCGGCGGCGGGGCGCTCGCGCTGATCGCCCTCGTGCTCGCGCGCCGCCGGCCGCGCGACGACGAGCCGCTCGTGCCCGAGATGCCCGTGCTCGACGATGCACCCACCGGGTCGGCGCCCGTGACCGACCCGCGCCGGGCGCGCCTCGTCTCTGCTGCCATCGTGGTCGCGGGCGCGCTCGGCGTGCTCGCCTACCAGCCCGCGTTCTTCGCGGGCACCGAGCGCAACGGCGTCGCCGTCGGCACGGTGGTCGCGCTGGGCTCGGCGCCCGTGCTCACCGGCCTGCTCGAGTGGGCGGTCCGCGGGCACCGCCCGTCGGGCCGCTGGGCGCTCTCGACGATCGTCGCGACCGCGGGCATCGCGACCCTCGGCCTCGCGAGCGGCGACGCCGAGCACGCGATCGACCCGCTCGGGCTCGCCGCCTCGCTCGGCGCCGGGCTCTCGTACGCCGTCTACGCGCTCGCCAGCAAGGGGCTGCTGGAGCGCGGGTGGTCGGGCTCGGGCGCGATGGGCGCGCAGTTCGGTCTCGCCGCGGTGGTGAGTCTGCCGCTGCTGCTCGCGACGGATGCCTCGTGGCTCGCCACGCCCTCCGGGCTCGTGATGGGGCTCTGGCTGGGCCTGGTCACCACGACCCTCGCGTACCTGCTCTTCGCGGCGGGCCTGCGCCACCTGACTGCCGCGACCGTGTCGACGCTGACGCTCGCCGAGCCGCTCACCGCGACCCTGCTCGGGCTGTTCCTGCTCGGCGAGCAGCTCCCCGTGGGGGCCGCGATCGGCCTCGCGGTACTGGCCGCGGGCCTCGCGATCCTCGCCGTGCCGGTCGGGCGGCGGGCGCAGCGGGCGACGTGAGCGCCTCGGGCCCGACCGGTCGTCAGGGCGTGCCGAGGAGCGCGGCCTCGAGGGCCTCGGTGATCGCCGCGAGCGACTCCTCGCGCGGCATGGTCGACTCGCCGTCGCCGGGCTGCACGCCGTAGTCGCCGAAGTCGGCGTGGTTGGCGCCGTCGAGCTCCACGAAGACCGCGTCGACGGGTAGCAGGCCGGCGTTGCCGGTCACGTCGTCGGGCGTCGTCAGCCCGTCGTTCGAGCCGCTGATGCTCAGCACCTCGAGGCCCGAGTCGGCCAGGTCGTTCGCGCAGTAGCTGCCGAAGAGCACGAGCCCCGCGGCATCCGACTCGCCCTCGCCCGCGAGCATGCAGGCGCGCACGCCGCCGAGCGAGTGCCCGCCGACCCACCATTCGTCGACGCCCGGCGCCGCGGCCGTGAAGTCGTCGAGGCTGCGGACGTCGAAGAAGGCGAGGTTGAGGGTCGGCTTGGTGATCACGACGGTGGCGCCGGCCTCGACCACGCCCGAGAGCACGCGCAGGTAGGCGTACGGGTCGACCTTCGCGCCCGGGATGAAGACGAGGCCCGTGTCGGAGGCGCCGTCGGCGGGCTCCATGACGATCGAGTCGGGGGTCGAGGTGATCGTGATCGCGGGGTTGCGCCACGCCTCGAGAGTGGCGTCTCGCTCACCCTGGAACACGGTCTGCGTCCACGCGACGAACACGACGACGAGCAGCACGAGGGCCATGACCGCCGCGGCGATCCATCGGAGTACGTGCTTCATCCGCGGTGTTCGCCGGGCGCGCGCGCGAACCGGTCCGTTGCCTCGATCATCGCGTCGAGGATACCCGGCTCGTCGAACGCGTGCCCCGCGTCGGGGATGATGCGCAGGTCGGCCTCGGGCCACGCCTGGTGGAGGTCCCACGCGGTCATCACCGGCGTGCAGATGTCGTAGCGGCCCTGCACGATGACGCCGGGGATGCCGCGCAGGCGCTCGGCGTCGCGGATGAGCTGCCCCTCCTCCCACCAGCCGCCGTGACGGAAGTAGTGGTTCTCGATGCGCGCGAACGCCGTGGCGTACTCGGGCTCGGTGAACTTCGCGATGGTCTCGAGCTGGGGCAGCAGCGTGATGGTCGACGACTCCCAGCGCGACCAGGCGATCGCCGCCGGCTGGTGCACGTTCGGGTTCGGGTCG
This sequence comes from Agromyces rhizosphaerae, assembly GCF_027925245.1. Lineage (NCBI taxonomy): Bacteria > Bacillati > Actinomycetota > Actinomycetes > Micrococcales > Microbacteriaceae > Agromyces > Agromyces rhizosphaerae. The sequence goes on along the minus strand of NZ_BSDP01000001.1, from coordinate 2,225,593 downwards.
TCGAGCAGGCGACCGTAGGCGGCGATCATGTGATGCCGCTCGCGCTCGGGCACCTGGTCGAGGAAGTCCTCCCACAGGTCGGGGAAGATCGCCGACGCGCCGCCCTCGTAGAACCACTCGAGCTCGGATCGGCGCAGCGTGAACACGCCCCGAAGTACGATCTCCGTCACGCGGTCGGGGTGCGTCTCGCAGTACGCGAGGGCGAGCGCGCTGCCCCACGAGCCGCCGAGCACCTGCCAGCGGTCGATGCTGAGGTGCTCGCGCAGCTTCTCGATGTCGGAGACGAGGTGCCAGGTGGTGTTGACGCTGAGGTCGGCGTCGGGCGCGCTGGCGTGCGGGATGCTGAGGCCGCACCCGCGCTGGTCGAACAGCACGATGCGGTACCGCTCGGGGTCGAACAGGCGCCGGTGCGCCGGGCTCGTGCCCCCGCCCGGCCCCCCGTGCAGGAACACCACGGGCTTGCCGTCGCGGTTGCCGGACACCTCCCAGTAGATGTGCTGTCCGTCCCCCACGTCGAGCATCCCGGTCTCGAGCGGCTCGATCTCCGGATACATCTCGCGCATGCTTCAGGATATCGGGGTCGAGGATGCCTCATGCGGCCGCCGCCCAGCGAGTCGGCGTAGCCTCGGCCCATGCGACCGACGCCCCACGCAGTGCTGCCAGGCCAGGAGTCCGTCTGGGACTACCCCCGGCCGCCCGCGATCGACGCCTCCGGCGAGCTCGTCGAGGTCGTGCTCGGCGGCGCGGTCATCGCCTCGACGCGCGACACCGTGCGCGTGCTCGAGACGAGCCACCCGCCGACCTACTACCTGCCGATGTCGGCGTTCGCCGAGGGCGCGCTGTGGCCGGCGGCGGGCAGCTCGTTCTGCGAGTTCAAGGGCGGGGCGCGCTACTTCGACGTGCTCGGCGGCGGCACGGTGGCCGAGCGGGCGGCGTGGAACTACCCGGCGCCGACAGCGGGGTTCGAGGTGCTCGCCGACCGCGTCGCGCTGTACCCGGGGAGGATGGACCGCTGCACGGTCGACGGCGAGCGCGTCCGGCCGCAGCCCGGCGGCTTCTACGGCGGCTGGATCACGGACCGGGTCGCGGGGCCCTTCAAGGGGGCGCCAGGCACGATGGGCTGGTGAGCGTCACGGCTCGCCGCCGGCACGGGTAGGCTCGCGCACATGAGCGGATCACCGGTCACCATCACGATCACCGGCGCCGGAGGGCAGATCGGCTACGCGCTGCTCTTCCGCATCGCCTCGGGCGCGATGCTCGGGCCCGACACATCAGTGCGGCTGAAGCTCCTCGAGATCCCGCAGGGCCTCGGGGCCGCCGAGGGCGCGGCGCTCGAGCTGCAGGACGCGGCGTTCCCGCTGCTCGACTCGGTCGACGTGACGGATGACGCGGGGCGCGCGTTCGACGGCGCGAACCTCGGCCTGCTGGTCGGCGCCCGCCCACGCGGGCCGGGCATGGAGCGCGCCGACCTGCTCGAGGCCAACGGCGGCATCTTCGGCCCGCAGGGTGCCGCGATCAACGCCGGCGCGGCCGACGACGTGCGCATCGTCGTGGTCGGCAACCCCGCGAACACCAACGCGCTCATCGCCGCCGCGCACGCGCCCGACGTGCCGCGCGACCGCTTCACCGCGCTCACCCGGCTCGACCACAACCGCGCGCTCGGGCAGCTCTCCGAGGCGCTCGACGCGCCCGTCGGCGAGATCTCGCGCGTGGCCATCTGGGGCAACCACTCGGCCACGCAGTTCCCCGACGTGTCGCACGCGACCGTGCGCGGTCGCCCGGTGCCCGAGGTGCTCGACGAGGAGATGGGGCCGGATGCCGCGCGCACCTGGCTCTCGGACGTGTTCATCCCGCGCGTGGCCCAGCGCGGCGCCGAGATCATCCGGGTGCGCGGGTCGAGTTCGGTGGCATCCGCCGCCTCGGCCACGATCGACCACGTGCGCGACTGGGTGCACGGCACCGACGGCGCGTGGACGAGCGCGGCCGTCGTCTCGACCGGCGAGTACGGCGTGCCCGAGGGGCTCATCTGCTCGTACCCCGTCACCGGCGCCGACGGCACCTGGCACGTCGTGCCTGGCCTCGAGCCCGACGCGTTCGCCGCCCAGCGCATCGCCGCCTCGGTCGAGGAGCTCGTCGCCGAGCGCGACGCGGTGCGCGCGCTCGGGCTGCTCTAGCGCACAGCAGAGCGCGACGCCGCGGGTGCGGCGCCGCGCTCCTCGTCGCCGGGATCAGTACAGGCGATCGATGAACTTCTGCAGATTGGCGATGTAGTTCTCGTTGGTGAGCTTGTTCTCACCCGGGTGGATCCCGGTGAAGACGGCGCGCGGCTTCTGACCGGGACGCGAGATGATCGCGTACCAGCCACCCTTGCGGACTCCGGTCTTCCCCTCGATGTTGATGAACGACACAGGCATTTCTCTCTCCTTCAGTTGGCATCGCACCCGCGGTGCGATCGATTCAGTACAGGCGATCGATGAATTTCTGCAGATTTGCGATATAGGTCTCGTTGGTGAGCTTCTTCACACCGGGGTGGATGCCCGTGAAGACCGCACGCGGCTTCTGACCAGGACGCGAGACGATCGCGTACCAGCCGCCCTTACGCTCACCGGCCTTGCCCTCGATATTGATGAATGAAACTGGCATGTGTGCTCCTTCAGCTTGAGAGTGATCGGACGAGTCGAGTCGACCGAACCGAATCAGTACAGGCGATCGATGAACTTCTGCAGGTTGGCGATATAGGTCTCGTTGGTGAGCTTCTTCACACCGGGGTGGATGCCCGTGAAGACCGCACGCGGCTTCTGACCAGGACGCGAGACGATCGTGTACCAGCCGCCCTTGCGCACCCCGGCCTTGCCCTCGATGTTGATGAACGAGAGGGGCATTTCGTCATCCAAAAGACTTGAGGCCGAGGCTTCGTCGTAGGTGCCGTTGTATTCCCAATGCCACGCCTCCGGCGCATAACCTCCCGGCTCAGCCCATGATGGGTGAACCCACCCGAATGACGGCCCGTTTGCTTTGAGCCACGTGTAGATCGGATTCGACCAATCCGTTCGCCCCACGCCCACGTCGATCGCGAGGGCCCATCCATGATTCGAAGTGCCGGGTTCCGCTGCGTAGTTGCAGTTGCCTTGGGCACACCAGTAGTTCCGTGCTTCCACCTGGCCCGCATAGTCCCGATAGCCATCGTTGATCGGCAAGTCGTACCCAAAGGATGTACTGAAATTCTCGTTCAACGCCAAGAGCGCCACGACCGCATCCGACCGGAGCAGATACTGCGATCGCCAGGGAATTGGTGTCAGTGCGGACAACGGGATCTGGCCGTTGGAGTACCCTCCCCACGCATCCGCGGCGGCAGGCTCAGCGAGCGCTCCGATCTCGAACGCGGTGAGTCCGGCCGCGGCAAGCACTGATGCCGAGACGAACATCCTTCGCGTCATGCCGTTTTCTTCGACTTCGATTTCGATCTCGTCATCCATATTCGGAGAGTAGCGACTCAAAGACGTCGAAATCTGAGCCCACTGGATTTGTGGATATCTCGAACAGAATCGAATTGCCCGACGAATTCTCACGAATAGCCGGCGTATTCTACCCGTATTTCTAAAGTGATATTCGCTCGAATACAGCCAGACGGGAAATGCGCGGACACGTGGGCTCGTCTAGGCTCGACGCGTGGCCACGCAACCCTCACCCGCAGCACGCCGGAAGCAGATGATCGTCGGCATCGTCATGGGGCTCGTCATGGGCGTCGTGATCAGCCTGATCACCGGCTTCTGGCTGTGGCTCGCGGCGGGCGCCGCGGTCGGGCTCGCCACGGGCGCGCTCATGAAGCCGCCCGCCGAGTAGGCCGGGCGCAGCGCAGAGCGGCTCAGACGACGAGGGCCGACCCGCTCAGCGGATCGGCCCTGCGTGTCGGTACCGCGCTACTTCTTCGACTTCTCCGGCACCGGCGCGGTGCCCGAGGCGCGCTGGGCCTCGAAGTAGGCGCGCGCCTCGTGCTGGCGCTCCGCCTCGGCGCCGGTCGCGATGCTCGCGCGCAGGTGCTCGGGCTCGAAGCCGAACGCGTCGACCAGGTCGAGGGCGTGCGGGCGCAGGCGCGCGATCAGACGGTCGACGTAGGCCGTGACGGCCTGGGCGCGCTGCGGCGAGAGGCGGCCGTGGATGAGGTACCACGACATGTGCTGCTCGAGCAGCCCGAGGCCGAACAGGTCGCGCAGCCAGGTCAGCACCTGCTTCGTCTCGGCGTGCTCGGTCTGCTCGAGGCCGCGCGTGAACGCCTCCCACTGGAGCAGCTCGGCGTGCGCGCGCGCCGCCTCGATCAGCTCGTTCTGGTTGGCGTTGAACAGGGCCGCGGACTCCGCCTTGGGGAGCTTGCGGGCGTCGCGCAGGCGGCCGGCGATCTCCTCGACCATGGTCTCCACGCGGTCGGTCAGCAGGCCGCGCTGCGTGTCGGGGTCGCGCAGGTCCTTGACCGAGCGGGCGGTCGAGCCGAAGTCGCTCACGGTCTGCGCGATGCGGCGCAGGCCGCTGCCGTGGTACGCGCGGTCCGCCGCCTGGGAGACCACGTAGCGGGCCAGCGCTCCGGCGTCGGCACCCGCGAACTTGCGCGAGAAGTCGGTGAGCAGGCGCTTGGCGACGAGCTGCAGTAGCACGTTGTTGTCGCCCTCGAACGTGACGTAGATGTCGAGGTCCTGGCGCAAGCCGACGAGCCGGTTCTCGGCGAGGAAGCCCGCGCCGCCGCACGCCTCGCGCGCCTCCTGCAGGGTGTCGAGCGCGTGCCACGTCGAGAGCGGCTTGAGGGCCGCAGCGAGGGTCTCGAGGTCTTGCCGGTCATCGTCGGTGTCGGCCTTGCCGCTGAACACCGCGTCGAACTTCACGAGGAACTCGTCGTGCGCGAAGACCTGCGCGTACGTGGTCGCCAGGCGCGGCAGCAGGCGGCGCTGGTGCCGCTGGTAGTCGAGGAGCACCTCCTCCTCGGTGTCGCTCGCCGCGTTGAACTGGCGGCGCTCGCTGCCGTAGCGGATGGCGATCGCCAGCGCCATGGCCGACGCGGTGGTCGCTGCGCCGTCGAGCGAGACGCGACCCTGCACGAGCGTGCCGAGCATGGTGAAGAACCGGCGGCCCGGGCTCTCGATCGGGCTCGAGTAGGTGCCGTCGGCCGCCACGTCGCCGTAGCGGTTGAGCAGGTTCACGCGCGGCACGCGCACGCCCGAGAAGTGCAGGCGGCCGTTGTCGATGCCGTTCAGGCCGCCCTTCAGGCCGTCGTCCTCGCCGCCGATGCCGTCGAGGAACACGCCCTCGTCGTCGCGCAGGTGCACGTAGAACGCGTGCACGCCGTGGTTCACGCCCTTGGTGATGAGCTGCGCGAAGACGACCGCGTCCTTGCCGTGCAGCGCCGCGTTGCCGAGGTAGTCCTTCCACGCCCCGCGGAACGGCGTGTCGATGACGAACTCCTCGGTGTCGGGGTCGTAGGTCGCGGTCGTCGCGATCGAGGCGACGTCGGAGCCGTGCCCGGTCTCGGTCATCGCGAACGCGCCCGGCACGTCGAGGGTCATGATGCCCGGCAGGAAGGTCTCGTGGTGGTACTCCGTGCCGAGGTGCAGCACGGCGGCGCCGAACAGGCCCCACTGCACGCCCGACTTGATCTGCAGGCTCGGGTCGGCGAGCACGAGTTCCTCGAACGCAGCGATGTTGCCGCCGGCGTCGTCCTGACCCCCGAGGGCCTTCGGGAAGGCGCGATTCACGTGGCCGTTCGCGACCAGGTAGTGCAGCTGGCCGAGCACGCGCTCGCGGTGCTCCGCCATCGAGAGCCCGTCGATGCGCTGCACCTCGGGCTGCTTCGCGACCTCGCGCGACGACAGGCGGATGTCGGCCCACGTGCCGAGGAGCTGTCGGCCGAGCACGGCGACGTCGATGCGGGGGTCGGAGCTGGTCTCGTCCTCGCGCTGCTCGACCGTGGTCGGCGCGTCGGTCTCGGGGCGAACGGCGGTGTCTGCCATGCGATGTCCTCTCTGCACGGATATTCGAGGATCACGGTAGGTCTCTCACAAGGAAGGACCAACCACACTGTTCGGATGCCACAAATGCGCGACACTCACGTCGTTGCGGCGATTGTGCGCTCCCCACATGGAGCGCGAGCCGCCGGGCGCCTCAGCGCCGGAAGAACGCGTTCGCCTTCGGGGAGAAGAGCAGGGCGAGGATCAGCACGGCGAACCCGATGCTGAAGTACTCGGCGATGGCGGTGGGCGTCGCCACGATCACCCACACCGACCCTGCGATCGACAGCGCCTCCACGATCGCCACGACGATGCGCGCGACCCGGCTGCCGCTGAGCAGGCCCGCGGCGACGGCGATCGCAACGACGCCGATCAGGATCGACAGGATCGCGACGGTCGTGAGCGAGCCGCTCACCGCGGCTGCGAGGTCGGGGTCGGTGCCGAACAGCAGCACCAGCGCTCCCGCGAGCACGTCGAAGAAGCCGCCGATCCAGGTGAGGATTGCGACGAACGTGACGCCGCCGGGTCGCTTCGCCACGTGGCCCTCCGGTCAGTCGACGTTCGGCTCTGCCGGCGCGAGGCCGCGGAAGAATCGGGTCGAGTCGGGCATCCACAGCAGCGTGATGGCCGCGACTGCGACGAGTGCACTCAGGATCTCGCCGGCGACGCCCGCGGGGTTCATCACGCCGATGACGATCGACGCGACGGCGCTGAGCGCCTCCAGCACCGTGACGGCGATGCGCGAGACCGGGTTGCCCCGCAGCAGCCCGATCGCCGCGACCACCACGATCACCCCGAGCAGGAGCGAGACGGTGGATGCCGCGATCAGCGCGCCCGTGCCGCCGAACTGCTCCGCGAACTCCGGATCGGATGCCGCCGTGAAGAGCAGCACCGCCGCGACGATGTCGATCGCGGCGCCGATCCAGACGAGGAACGCCACGATCGTGACGCCCAGCGGTCGCTTCGGTCCGAACTGCTGTGCCATCTGCGCTCCCCCGTCGCGTGCCGTGGGGCCGATCCTAGCGAGCCGGCTCGGGCGGCGCGACGATCGTCAACAGCGCGGCCCCGGCCCCGGCGGAAATCCCATCCGCACCTACGCGGCCGCGGGCTGCGGGCGTGCAGGCGCCCGCGGCGGGAGCCAGAGCAGCGCGAGCACCGCCAGCGCGGCGACGGCGAGCACGTACGGCGGCACCCAGGTCGGCACCCGCACGATGAGCACGAGCGTCGCGGCGAGCGCGAGGGCCTGCGCGATCGTGAGGGCCACGCGCGGGACGCGACCACCGCCGACGAGCAGGCCCACGGATGCCGCGATCGAGGCGACGCCCGCGACCATCGACGAGGCCGTCACGCCGAGGATGATCCAGAGGTCGCGGGTCTCGTCCGCCTGCGTCGGCACCGGCGACGCGGCCACGGGTGACCCCGGCTCCACGGCGACGACGACCCCGAGGTTCAGGAGGACGACGAAGAGCAGGTTCAGGATGCCTGCGCCGAGTCCGATCACTGCGACGAGTGTGGTGCCGGGCATGCGCTGCGGCATTGGGGTGCCTTTCGCTCGAGGCTGCGACGCGGACGACCGTTGACTTAGCGCCCGACGTGCTCCGCCACCACACGAATCAGGGACTCGCCGTACGACTCTCGCTTCTTCGCGCCGATGCCCGTGATGCCGTCGAGGTCGGCGATCGAGCCGGGTCTCGCCTGCGCGACCGCCCGCAACGTCGCATCGCCGAACACGATGTACGCGGGTACGCCCTGCGTGCGCGCCTCCTCGGCGCGCCAGGCGCGGAGCGCCTCGAAGAGCTCGACCTGGGCCGGCTCGAGGTCGGCGGCTGCGGGTGCAGCGGCGCGCGATCGCCGTGCGGGCCGGTCGGGCTCGGTGCGCAGCGAGACCGTGCGCGCGCCGGAGAGCACGTCGGCCGAGGCATCCGTCAGCCCCAGCGTGCCGTACTCCCCCTGTGCCGCGATCAGGCCCTGCGCGAGCAGCTGGCGCACGACGCCGCGCCACTGCTGGTCGCCGAGGTCGTCGCCGATGCCGTAGGTCGCGAGCCGCTCGTGGCCGTACTGGCGCACGCGCGCCGTGTCGTTGCCCCGGAGGATGTCGATCAGGTGCCCGGCGCCGAACCGCTGCCGGCGCTCGCGCTCGAGGCGCACGATCGTCGAGAGGAGCTTCTGCGCGGGCACCGTGCCGTCCCACGACTCGGGCGGGTTCAGGCACGTGTCGCAGTTGCCGCACGGGGTGCTCTGCTCGCCGAAGTAGCCGAGCAGGTTCTGTCGGCGACAGGAGACCGTCTCGCAGAGCGCGAGCATCGCGTCGAGGTGCTGCTGCATGCGCCGGCGGTGGGCGACGTCGCCGGGGCTCTCGTCGATCATGCGCCGCTGCTGCACGACGTCCTGCAGGCCGTACGCGAGCCACGCGGTCGCGGGCTCGCCGTCGCGGCCCGCGCGGCCGGTCTCCTGGTAGTACCCCTCGACCGACTTCGGCAGGTCGACGTGGGCGACGAAGCGCACGTCGGGCTTGTCGATGCCCATGCCGAAGGCGATGGTCGCGACCACCACGACGCCGTCCTCCTGCTGGAAGCGGCGCTGCGTCTCGGCGCGCTGCTCGGGCGGCAGGCCCGCGTGGTACGCCAGTGCGCTCACCCCGTTCTGCTGGAGGTACGCGGCGAGCTTCTCGGTGCTCGCGCGCGAGAGCGCGTAGACGATGCCCGAGACCGGCGCGCCCGTGGCGTCCACCCCCTCGCGGCGGATGAAGTCGAGCAGCTGCTGGCGCACCTGTGACTTCGACTCGATGCGGTACTGGATGTTCGGGCGGTCGAAGCTCGAGACGAAGTGGCGCGCGTCGCCGAGCGACAGGCGCTCGGTGAGCTCGCGGTGGGTGGCCTCGGTGGCGGTCGCGGTCAGCGCGATGCGCGGCACGTCGGGCCAGCGCTCGGCGAGTTCGGCAAGGGCCAGGTAGTCGGGCCGGAAGTCGTGGCCCCACTGCGAGACGCAGTGCGCCTCGTCGATGGCGAACAGCGCGATGGTGCCCTGCTCGAGCAGGCGCTTCGCGGGCTCGGTGTTGAGCCGCTCGGGCGCGATGTAGAGCAGGTCGAGCTCGCCCGCGCGGTACGCGCGCTCCACCTCGCGCCGCTCGTCGGGAGACTGCGACGAGTTGAGGTAGGCGGCGCGCACGCCGTTGCGCACGAGCGCGTCGACCTGGTCGTGCATGAGCGCGATGAGCGGCGAGACGACCACGCCGGTGCCGGGCCGGAGCAGCGCGGGCACCTGGTAGCAGAGGCTCTTGCCCGCGCCGGTGGGCATGAGCACGACCGCGTCGCCGCCGCCCGCCACGTGGGCGATGACCTCGGCCTGGTGGCCGCGGAAGTCGTCGTAGCCGAAGACCGCGTGCAGCGCCTCGTGCGCGTCGGCGAAGCGCGCGGGCGCGGCCGCCGAGACCGGTTGAGGGGCGGCAACGGATGCCACGGGGCCGGCCGCCGGCGCGAACTCCGCGCCGCCCGGCACGGCCGTCTCCCACTCGAGCTCGGGCGGGGGCGCATCGTCGGGGTCCGGCGGCGCGACGGCGTCGGGGTCCCACCAGTCGTCGGGTTCCGGGGCGGAGTTCCAGGTCACCCGACGAGCCTAACGAGGCCCGGCGACGGGCGTGCGGCCGTGTCGAACGACCGCTCGCACCATCGCCGGGCGCGGTGTGGAGGACGTGCCGTCAGTCGGACTTGCGGCGGGTCAGCAGCAGGGTGACGCCCACGGCGGCGCCGATCGCGAGCACCGCACCCCCGATCCAGAGGGCCTCCTCCGGCACGAGTGGGCCGGACTCGTCGGCGGCCGACTCGGCGGCATCCGCCTCGTCGACCGTCGTGGTCGCGCCGCAGGCGAAGTCGGCGTCGCTGCCCGCGCCGAGCTCGACGCCGTCGGCGGGCGCCCAGGTGAACGCGAACTCGCCCGAGATCGGGTGCCCGTCGGTCGAGACGGCCTGCCACGCCACGGTGTATTCACCGGGCTCGCCGAGCAGCGTCGCGAGCTCGACCGTCGGGCCTTCCACGGTGCCGCAGCCGTCGCCGTAGCGCAGCCCGTCGGGCCCGACCACCTGCACGATGCCCCCGTTGCCGAGGTCGAGCAGGTCGTCGTTCGTGGTGACCGAGATCGTGCCCGGCTGCTCGGTGACGGTCGAGTCGGGCTCGGGGCTCCACGCGATCGGGGAGTTGTGCGCGGCGGCCGGCATCGCCGGCAGCAGGGCGAGCGCGAGCGCCGCGGCCGCGCCGAGCAGGCCGCCGACGATGCGGCGGCCGGCCAGGCGCGGCTGGGCGGAGGTCACTGCTTCGCCGCTCCGCGACGGGCGGTCGCCGCGAGCACGATGCCCACGGCGCCGACGACGAGGCCGCCGATACCGAGCACCCGGGCGAGGACGTCGGTCTCGGAGGCATCCGACGCCTCGGTCGCCTCGGCGTGCTCGTCGTCGGCGTGCTCCTCCTCGGTCTCCTCCTCGGTCGTACCGTGCGAGTGCGCGTCGCCGGCGGCCTCGGTCACCGTGATGTACGGAGCGGGCGTGTCGGGCTCCTCCTCGCCGTGCTCGGCGACCTCGGTCCAGGCGGTCTCGCCCTCGACGCAGCCCTGCACGACGGGGAAGACGAGGTCGGTGCCTGCGGCGTCCTCCGGGATGAGCACCTGCATCGAGACCGTGTCGCGGAACTCGTTCGGGAGCGGCTCGAGCGCCGTGTACACGACCTGGGAGACGCGGTCGCCCTCGGTCACGAGTTCGATGTCCCAGGTCGGGCTCAGCGTCGGCTTGACGGTCTGGACGTCCTCGGGGATGTCGATCGTGAGCGAGGTGGTGGGCGATCCCTCGCAGTCGTGGCCGACGGCGAAGGTCATCACGGAGTACGAGCCGGCGGCGGTGCCGCTCGGCGTGACCGAGACGTGGGCGTTCGCCGCGAGCGGCGCGGCGAGCGCCAGGAGCGTGCCGCCGCCGAGCGCTGCTGCGGCGAGGGCGGTGGTGCGGAAGGTGGTGCGGATGGTCATGGATGTCCTGTTCGAATGCGCGCGCGATCGCCGGGATGGCGTCGGCGCGGAAGTGTCGTGGGTGGCGGTGTCGCGATCAGGCGACGGATGCCACGGGCGGACCACGGTGCCGCAGGACGGAGAGCACGACCAGGCGCGGCCTGGCGAGGGGGCGGTGCCACGCGGCGCGGGGCGCGCGCGGGACCGCGACCGGGAGTGCCGCCGCGGGCAGGCGCAGCAGCGGCAGGAGGACGGTGCGGGCCGACCGGGCGAGGGCGGCGAGCGCGAGGTCGCCATGCCGGAGGGCGACGATCGTGAGCACGGCGGCGACGGCGTGCGAGACGAGCATCGACGGCGATGCGTCGAGGGAGCTGACGCCGAGCCCGGCCAGGGCGGCGTCGAAGACGGCCGAGTCGACGGGCGCGTGGCCGGCGTGCGCGCCGGTCGCTCCCACGGCGCCGGTTCCCGCGGGCGCCGTCACCGTGAACAGCGCGTGCAGCACGAGCTGGCTGAGCACCGCGCCCGCGGCGGTGCGCGGCAGGCTCGGCGCTGCGCCGACGAGCACCATGCAGACGAGGCCCGAGAAGGTGAGCGCCAGCACGATCGCGAGCGGGCCGGGCGGATGCCCCCCGCCGACGACGTGCGAGAGCGAGGCGACGAGCGTGGCGGATGCGGCGACGAACCACCCGCGCGCCACCCGCTGCCATCTCGAACTCACCCCGACAGCGTACGCGAACGCGCCGCGGCCCCGCGCACGAGGTGCGCGGGGCCGCGGCGGCCGAGCCCTGGGATCAGAGCGGTGCGACGTCGAGCGTGAACGAGCTCGTCGTGCCGGTGCTGGGCACGACCACGTCGAACGTCGTCGGGCCGACACCGGACGGCACCACGAAGGTGACGCTGGCCTGGCCGACCTCGTCGGTCGTGGGCGTGTACGCGGTGTCGATGGGCTCGGTCGCGAGGAGGACCCCGCCCGAGTACAGCTCGACCACGTCGGCGTCGATCTCGTCGCGGGTGAAGTCGAGCGACGACAGGTTCACCGTCACCGACTCGCCCTCCGCGACGGTGGAGCCGCCGGGCAGGTTGACGCCGACCGCGCGCTGGGCGATGTCGGTCGTCGCCGAGCCGAACTCGGCGAAGTAGTCGACCATCGACTGCAGGTCGATCTTGCCGCTGTCGGAGACGTTCGTGCCGGCCGCGAAGGTGCTGAAGTTGTCACCGCCGGAGGCGAGGAACGAGTTCACGCCGACCGAGTAGGTGTCCCCGAGCACGACCGGTACGCCTGCGAGCCACATGTCGGTGATCTTGTCGCCCGCGGGCCCTGCCGGGTCGTAGGTGTAGGTGAAGTCCTCGCTCACGCCGAGCTTCAGGAACGGACGCGACGCGCCCGCGGGCTGCCACTGCTCCTCGAGCACCTGCTTGATCTGCGCACCGGTGAGGTCCATCGCCACGAGCGTGTTCGCGAACGGCTGGACGCCCGCCGCCTCGGCGTAGGTCACCTCGCCCGACGCCAGGTCGGCGCGGAGGCCGCCCGGGTTCATGAAGGTGACGTCGACCGAGCGCGTGCCGTCGACGTTCAGCGCCCAGAGCTGCACGTCGGCCACGAAGTTGCCGAGCGTCGACTCGCCGCCGCGGTTCTCGGGGAACGACGTGGACGTCGACGGGTCGGCGGCGACCGCACGACCGAAGTTCTCCTCCGCGGTGCCGAGCACGACGCTGCCGAGCACGTCGGCCACCTCGACCGCGTCGTCCACGGTGCGCTGGACCTTGTTGTCCTCCTTGTACGCGTAGCCGACCACGCTGCCGCTGGAGTCGCGCACCGCGACGTCGTAGACCGTGTTGTGCATCGAGACGATCTCGTCGCCGAGCGTGTCGTACTCGATGACCATGTTGCTGAACTTCTGGCCGTACTGGCCGCTCGAGATCACGGGGCGACCGTCGATCACGTGGTTGTACGCGAGGTGCGTGTGGCCCGAGACGATCGCGTCGATGTTGTCGTTGGCGTTCAGCACGATGTCGCCGAAGCGCGATGTCGGGTCGATCGCGGAGGCGATGCTCGTGGTCGCCGCGCCTTCGTGGACGAGCATGATCACGATGTCGGCCTCGCCGTTGCCCGGGTCGCCGTCGCTCAGCTGGTCGGCGACGCGGTTCGCCGCGACGACCGGGGAGCCGACGTCGATCGACGCGATGCCCGCGGGGCTCACGAGCGAGGGCAACTCGTCGGTGACGGCGCCGACGAAGCCGATGCTCACGTTCTTGAAGTCCTGCACCCAGTACTCGGGCAGCGCCGGGTCGTCGGTGCCCTTCTCGTAGATGTTCGCGCCGAGGTACTCCCAGTCGGCGAGCGGCATCACCCGGTCGGTCAGGTCGGCGAAGCCGAGGTCGAACTCGTGGTTGCCGACCGCGCTGACGTCGAGGCCCATCTGGTTGAGCGCCACGATGGTCGGCTCGTCCTGCTGGATGAACGACGTGAAGGTCGATGCGCCGATCATGTCGCCGGCGGCGGCGAAGACCGTGTTCGTGTTGCCGCGCGAGAACTCCTTCACCGCGCCGGCGAGCGCCGCTGCTCCGCCGGTGGAGCCGGACTGCTCGAGTCGGCCGTGGAAGTCGTTGATGGTGAGCAGGTTGATCTCGGCGATCTTCTGCTTGTCGACGGGAGGTGCCGCCTGGGCGGCCATGGAGCCGCCGATGGTCAGCGCGGTCGCGGCGGCGACGGCGATCGTGCCGGCGACGAGGCGTCCGCCCCGTCGTCGCGTGCGGGCCGACTGCGCGGCCTGGGTCTCCTGCATGGTCCGGGTGCTCCTTCGTTGCGGGGTGCGAACAGGTCGCGATGCGGCGCGCCCGGTGACGCCGCCCCCGGGACTCCCGCCCCGGTGCACGCCGTCCCCTCCGGGCGCACGATGCCCCCGTCACCAGGTGGCAGGGGTGCTGCTCACACTAGGGAGCGCAGGGCGTGCTGCCAACCCCCCTCCCGTGCACGGAACCGGCAATTCACGGCGATTTCATGCACCCGGCCGGCCATCGCGCGCAGATGTGCAGGCAGCAGGCGCGGGCGTGCGCAGGTGAGCACGCGACCGCCCGACTACGCTGAGCGGATGCTCACGGTCGTGGTCGGGCTCGCCGGCGCCCTCGTCTACGGTGCCGCCGACTTCCTCGGCGGCCTCGCCGCGCGGCGGGTGAGCGCGCTGCTCGCGACCGCGGTCGCCGCGGGCTCGGGACTCGTCGCACTGCTCGTGGCCTACCCGTTCGTCGGCGGGGCCTGGGGCCGCGACGACGTGCTGCTCGGGGCGCTCTCCGGCATCGCCGGGGCGCTCGCCCTCACGCTGCTCTACGCGTGCCTCGCGATCGGGCCCATGAGCATCCTCTCGCCGCTCACCGCGGTGGTCTCGGCGGTCGTGCCGATGGCGTGGGGCCTGGCGGCGGGCGAGACGCTCGCGCCGATCGGCTACTGGGCGCTGGGCATCGCGCTGGTCGCGGTCGTGCTGGTCGGCTTCGTGCCGGAGCAGGGCGCGGTGCGGCCGAGCGTGCGCGGCATCGCGATGGCGGTCGGCGCCGGGGCCTCGATCGGCACGTTCCTCATCATCATCGACGGCACGAGCGACGAGAGCGGCCTCGTGCCGCTGGTCATGAACCGCACCGTGAGCGTGCTCGTCATGGCGGCGGCGGTCACGACGCTGGTGCTCGTGGCGCGGGGGCGGTCGCGACGGTGGTCGCGACGGGCGGCGGATGCGGCGGCCGCGCGCGCCTCGGAGGACGAGCCGATCGCGGCGGAGGCGCTGCACGCGGCGGGCGCCGCGGGGGTGGCCGTGCACGCCGGGCAGCCCGGGCCCGGTGCCGACGACGATGCCCCGCGCGGCTTCGTGCTGCGCACGCCCGGCATGGCCGCGGGCATCCGCTTCGCCATCGCCTGCGGCGTGGTCGACGTCGCGGCCAACGTGCTGCTGCTGATCGGCCTGCGCATCGGCGACCTCACCGTGGTGAGCGTGCTCACGGCCATGTACCCGGCCGGCACGATCGTGCTCGCCGCGATCGTGCTGCGCGAGCGCATCGCGCCGGTGCAATGGGTCGGGCTCGTGCTGGCGATCGCGGCCGCGGCGATGCTCGCCGCGGCATAGTCCGCGCGCTCGGCCCGAACCCTAGATGCGCCCGGCCCAGGTCACGCGCACGACCGCCGCGCCGTCCTCGGCGCTCGCCGCCAGGTCGACCTCGCCGCGGATGCGCCAGTCGTGATCGCCGGCCGGGTCGGCGATGACCTGCTCGACGCGCCAGACGCCGGCGCCCGGGTCCTCGTCGATCGTCAGCAGGCGGGGCGCACGGGCCGCGCCGTCGGTGCCGATCTCGTCGTGCTCGGCGTAGTACGCGTCGAGCACCTCGGGCCAGCCGACGTCGGGGTCGAGCTCGGCGAGCTCCTCGTCGCGCTCGAGCGCCGCGAGCTGCACGCGGCGGAACAGCTCGTTGCGCACGAGCACCGTGAAGGCCCGGCGGTTCGAGACCACGCTCGGTGGCGCGGGCGGCACGACCTCGGCGGGCTCCGGGCCGTCCTCGAGCGGGTGCGCGAGCCGCTCCCACTCGTCGACGAGGCTCGAGTCGACCTGCCGCACCATCTCGCCGAGCCACTCGATGAGATCGAGCAGCTCCTCGGTCTTCGCCTCCTCGGGCACCGTCTGGCGCACGGCACGGTAGGCGTCGCTGAGGTAGCGCAGCACGAGCCCCTCGCTGCGCTGGAGCTGGTAGAACGACACGTACTCGCCGAACGACATGCTGCGCTCGAACATGTCGCGCACGACCGACTTGGGGCTGAGCTCGAAGTCGCGCACCCAGGGCTGGCTCGACGCGAACGTCTCGTACGCCTGCGCGAGCAGCTCGTCGAGCGGCTTCGGCCAGGTGACCTCCTCGAGCGCCTCCATGCGGTCGTCGTACTCGACGCCGTCGGCCTTCATCGCGGCGACCGCCTCCCCGCGCGCGCGGAACTGCTGCTGCGAGAGGATCGGCCGCGGGTCGTCGAGCGTCGACTCGATGACGCTCACGACGTCGAGCGCGTAGTGGCCGGTGCCGGCGGATGCGGCGCCCGCCGTGTCCTCGGGGTCGAGCAGCTCGATCGCGGCGAGCGCGAACGGCGAGAGCGGCTGGTTCAACGCGAAGTTCGGCTGGAGGTCGACGGTCAGCCGGATCACCGGCTCAGCGGCATCCGATCGCACCACCTCGACGACGCCCGCGGCGACGAGCGTGCGGAAGATGCCGATCGCGCGGCGGGCGAGCTCGCGCTTGCGCGGCATCGGCTCGTGGTTGTCGAACACGAGCGCGCGGGCGTTCGCGAAGACGTCGCCTCCGCGGGCGATCACGTTGATGAGCATCGCGGCGGTGAGCTGGAGGTGCGAGGTGAGCGGCTCGGGCTCGGCCTCGATGAGCCGTTCGAACGACCGCTCGGTCCAGTTGACGAAGCCCTGCGGCGCCTTCTTGCGCACGACCTTCTTCAGCTTCTTCGCGTCGTCGCCGGCCTTGCGCACGGCGACGGCGTTCTCGATCTCGTGCTCGGGGGCGAGCGCCACGACCGTGCCGGCGGTGTCGTAGCCCGCGCGCCCCGCGCGCCCCGCGATCTGGTGGAACTCGCGGGCGGTGAGCTGCCGCATCCGCTGCCCGTCGTACTTGGTGAGCGCGGTGAGCAGCACGGTGCGGATCGGCACGTTGATGCCCACCCCGAGCGTGTCGGTGCCGCAGATGACGCGCAGCAGCCCGCGCTGGGCGAGCTGCTCGACGAGTCGCCGATAGCGCGGCAGCATGCCCGCGTGGTGCACGCCGATGCCCGCGCGCACGAGCCGGGACAGCGTCTTGCCGAAGCCGGTCGTGAACCGGAACTCGCCGATCTCGCGGGCGATCTCGTCCCGCTGCTCGCGCGTCACGACGCGGATCGACGAGAGGGCCTGCGCCCGCTCCATCGCCGCGGCCTGGGAGAAGTGCACGATGTAGACGGGCGCCTGCTTCGTCTCGAGGAGCTCCTCGACCGTCTCGTGCGCGGGGGTCACGGCGTAGGAGAACGAGAGCGGCACCGGGCGCTCGACTCCCGTGACGCGCGCGGTGTCGCGACCGGTGCGGCGGGTGAGGTCGTCGGCGAGCGACGTCACGTCGCCCAGGGTCGCCGACATGAGCACGTACTGCACGTCGGTGAGCGTGATCAGCGGCACCTGCCAGGCCCAGCCGCGGTCGGGGTCGCCGTAGAAGTGGAACTCGTCCATGACGACCTGGTCGAGGTCTGCCTCGGGGCCGCGCCGCAGCGCGAGGTTCGCGAGGATCTCGGCGGTGCAGCAGATGATCGGCGCATCCGGGTTCACCGAGGAGTCGCCCGTGACCATGCCGACGTTCGCGGCGCCGAAGATGTCGACGAGCTGGAAGAACTTCTCGCTCACGAGCGCCTTGATCGGCGCGGTGTAGTAGCTGCGGCCGCCACGGGCGACGGATGCCGCGTGCGCGGCGACGGCCACGAGCGACTTGCCCGTGCCGGTGGGCGTGGAGAGGATGACGTTCGCGCCCGAGACGATCTCGATGACCGCTTCGTCCTGGGCCGGATAGAGCTCGATGCCGCGATCGGCGGCCCAATCGACGAACCCGTCGTAGGCCGCGTCGGCGTCGAAGGGCGTCGGCATGCGGTCGAGGAGCGGGGCGGTCACCCGAACGAGTCTGCCGCATGTGCGCTGCGGCCCGGACATGGAAGCGGCCGGTGCGCCCCGAGCTCGGGTCGTTGCGCACCGGCCAACAGGTCTCGATCGACAGTCAGTTCCCCCTGCATACGCCGTGTCTCGACCCACTCATACGGTACGAATTCCGGGGGCACCGGGCATCGGGGTCAACCCTGAACCTCGGCGGGGTGCTCGCCGGCGCGTCAGACGCCGAGCAGCAGCGAGACGAGGAAGAGCACCGGCACGGCGCCGACCGTCGTGATGAGCACGGTGTCGCGGGCGATGATCTCGGCCGTGTCGTAGCGCTGGGCGATGTTGAAGACGTTCTGCGCGCTGGGCAGCGCCGCGAGCACGGTCACGGCGTAGAGGGTGTGGCCGTCGAGGCCGAAGGCGAACCGGCCGACGGCCCAGGCGACGAGCGGCATCGCGACGAGCTTCAACGCCGACGCGAGCACCACGTCGCGCCGGCCGGAGCCCGGGGCGAGCGGGCGCTGGCCGTGCAGCGAGATGCCGTACGCGATGAGCATGACCGGCACGGCCGCCTGCCCGACGAGGGCGATCGGCTCGGTGACGATCGCGGGCAGCTCCAGGCCGGTGATCGAGACGAGCACGCCGAGCAGCGACCCGATGATGATCGGGTTCGCGAGCGCCCTCAGCACGGTGCGCCAGACGGATGCCCCGCCGCGCACGACCACGTCGAGCACCGACAGCGCCGCGGGCATGAAGAGCAGCAGCTGCAGCAGCACGACCGGCGCCGAGAACGCCGCGTCGCCCAGCATGTAGACCGAGATCGGGATGCCGATGTTGTTGCCGTTCACGTAGCCCGAGCCCATGCTCCCGATCACGACGTGCCCGACCGGGCGGCGCCAGGCGATCAGCGCGACCGCGGCGTAGACGACGAACATCGACGCGGCGGCGATGAACGACACCGGCAGCAGCGCCGAGAAGAGCGCGCCCACGTCGGCGCTCGCGAGCACGCTGAACAGCAGGAACGGGCCGAGCACGCTGAACGCGAGACGGCTGAGCACGTACCGCGCGTGCGGGCCGAGCACTCCGCTGCGCCCCGCGACCCAGCCGACGAGGATCGCGACCGCGATCACCGCGAAGCCGGTCAGGACGTCCAGCACGTGGGCCTCCTCCTGCGCCCGGGTGCGCGTTCGTCGTAGGGTCGGACACGATCCTCCCACCTCCGGCGACGGGTGCCGCGCAGGGTGGGTGCACGCGGACGAAGGAGACCCGACCATGACCATGCACACCGCACTGCCCACCGTTCCGCTCGGCACGACCGGGATGGACGTGACCCGCGTGGGGTTCGGCGCGTGGGCGATCGGCGGGGGCGACTGGGCGTTCGCGTGGGGCGCGCAGGACGACGACGCGTCGGTCGCGGCGATCCTGCACGCGGTCGAGCGGGGCGTGAACTGGATCGACACGGCGTCGGTCTACGGGCTCGGGCACTCCGAGGAGGTGGTCGGGCGGGCCCTCGCCGCGCTGCCGGCCGATGATCGGCCGTACGTGTTCACCAAGGGCGGCATGCAGTTCGACCTCGCCGACCGGCGGCGCAGGGCGCAGCGCGTGGGCGCGCCCGCCGCGATCAAGCGGCACGCCGAGGAGTCGCTCGCGCGGCTCGGCGTCGAGCGCATCGACCTCTTCCAGATGCACTGGCCGGCCGACGACGGCACCCCGATCGAGGAGTACTGGAACGCGTTCGTCGAACTCCGCGACGAGGGCAAGGTGCGTGCGATCGGGCTGTCGAACCACTCGGTCGCGCAGCTCGAGGCGGCCGAGGCGGTCGGCCACGTCGACACGCTCCAGCCCCCGTTCTCGGCGATCGCGCCCGCGACCGCCGACGAGCTGCTGCCGTGGTGCGTCGCCCACGACACCGGCGTGATCGTCTACAGCCCGATGGGCTCCGGCCTGCTGACCGGCGCGTTCGACGCCGAGCGCGTCGCATCACTGCCCGAGGACGACTGGCGGCGCAGCGCACCGGCGTTCACGACCGACCTCGAGCAGAACCTCCGCATCGCCGACGCGCTCGCACGGGTCGCCGAGCGCCACGGCGTGCCGCAGCCCGCCGCGGCGGCGGCCTGGACGCTCGGGTTCGACGGCGTCACCGCGGCGATCGTGGGGGCGCGCTCGGAGGCGCAGATCGAGGGCTGGCTGCCCGCGAGCTCGCTCGCGCTCACGGACGAGGACTACGCGGAGGTCGCCGCGGCGAGGGCCTGACCCGTTCCGGTCAGCCCCGGACCGTCGGCCGGACCACGTCGGCCGGCCGGCCGCCCGAGACGAGCGCGACGATCGCCTCGACCAGCCGGAACGGCACCAGGGCGACCAGGTGCAGCAGCACGAGCGGTCCGAACGCGGCGACCGAGTACGGCAGCCACACCATGAGGCGTCGCTCGGCGCCCCACGGCAGCGCGAGCACGGCGGGCACGAGGGCGAGCAGCAGCCACCACGGCTGGGCGAACGCGAGTACGGTCGCGGCGACCACGAGCGCCGCGCCGACGACGGTCTGGAGCACCAGCAGCACGCCGAGACCGGCAGCGGAGTACCGGATCGTGCGGTCGGCCGACACCCAGCTCCACATCAGCCACGCGCGCAGCAGCGGCACGCCCTGCTCGAGGAGCGCCGTGCGGAACACGCGGTCGTCGACGCGCCGCTGCGCGAGGACGGCACCCCGGTCGCCCAGTTCGTCGGCCGCCCGGCTCTGCGCGTCGTGCAGCACCGCCGGCGCCGACTGGCGGCCGTAGCTCGCGATGAAGCTCCACAGGAACGGCGGCACCGAGGCGAGATCCGTCGCCGCGGGCTGCGCGCGATACGCGCCCCCGTCGACCGGGTCGTCGTACCGGATCGGCTCGAGCACGTCGAACTCGTACCCGTCGGCGGGGCGCTGCGCGAGCACGATGCGCTCGAGCGGGCCTCCCTCGTCATCGCTGAACGGCATGCCGCTCCTCTCGTCGGTCCCATCCTGCCCGCCCGCGGCGACACGTGCCCACAGCCCCTGTCGCGACGACGGCCGCTGGGCCTAGGGTCGAACTCGACGCCCCTTCCGGGGGACGCGCACCGCCGACCACTGCGAGGGGAGACGGACATGGCACGACGACAGGCCCCCGAGGCCACGCTCGACACCGTGGACCTGTGGTGGCGCGCGGCGAACTACCTCACCGTGGGCCAGATCTACCTCATGCGGAACCCCCTGCTGCGGCATCCGCTCGCCCCCGCCGACATCAAGCCGCGCCTGCTCGGGCACTGGGGCACGTCGCCCGGCCTCAACTTCGTCTACGCGCACCTGAACCGCGTGATCGTGCAGCGCGGCATCCCGACGCTGTACGTCTGCGGGCCCGGCCACGGCGGTCCCGCGATGGTCGCGAACGCCTGGCTCGACGGCACCTACTCCGAGCTCTTCCCGAAGGTGGGGCAGGACCTCGAGGGCCTGCACGAGCTCATGCGGCAGTTCTCGTTCCCCGGCGGCATCCCGTCGCACGCGGCGCCCGAGACGCCCGGCTCGATCAACGAGGGCGGCGAGCTCGGCTACTCGCTCATGCACGCGTACGGCGCGGCGCTCGACAACCCGGGGCTCGTCGTCGCGTGCGTGGTCGGCGACGGCGAGGCCGAGACAGGTCCGCTCGCGGCGAGCTGGCGCGCGCACGCCTTCCTCTCCCCCGCGACCGACGGCGCGGTGCTGCCGATCCTGCACCTGAACGGGTACAAGATCGCGAACCCGACGCTGCTCGCGCGCATCCCCGAGGAGGAGCTCGTGCAGTTCTTCCGCGGGCAGGGCTACGAGCCGCTGCTCGTGACCGGCGGCTTCGACGACGAGGACCCGATGCGCGTGCACGAGCGCATGGCGGCGGCGCTCGACGAGGCGTACGGGCGCATCCACGACATCTGGGCCGATGCGCGCGGCACCAACGGCGACGGCGAGGCGGATGCCCCTGAGGGCGATGCCGCCCCGACCGCCGGCGAGGACGCGACCAGCGCTCCCGACGCCCGCCCGCGCTGGCCCATGATCGTGCTCCGCACCCCGAAGGGGTGGACCGGGCCGAAGGTGGTCGACGGCGTGCAGGTCGAGGGCACGTTCCACGCCCACCAGGTGCCGCTCGCGGGGGTCCGCGAGGACGACGCGCATCGCGCGATGCTCGAGGAGTGGATGCGCTCCTACTGGCCCGAGGAGCTGTTCGACCTGGAGGGCCGGCCCGCGCCCGGGCTCGCACCGCTCAGACCCGTCGGCGGCATGCGCATGAGCGCCTCGCCGCACGCGAACAGCGGCATGGCCGAGCCGCTCGACCTGCCCGTGACAACGCCGTTCGCGGTCGACACCGGGGGCGCGCGCACGATGCGCGCGGGTGCGACGACCGTGTTCTCGCACTGGCTCGCCGAGGTCATGCGCCGCAACCCCTCGACGTTCCGCCTCTTCGGGCCCGACGAGGTCGCCTCGAACCGGCTCCAGGCGGTGTTCGACGTGACCCCGCGGGCCTGGATGGAGGCGCTGGATCCGGCCGACGAGCACCTCGGACGCGAGGGCCGCGTGATCGAGGCGCTGAGCGAGCACCTCATGCAGGGCATGCTCGAGGGCTACCTGCTCACGGGCCGGCACGGGCTGCTCACCTCGTACGAGGCGTTCATCCACATCGTCGATTCCATGTTCAACCAGCACGCGAAGTGGGTCGAGTCGGCGCACGAGGTGCCCTGGCGGCAGGACATCGCCTCGCTCACCTACCTGCTCTCGAGCCACGTCTGGCGGCAGGACCACAACGGCTTCTCGCACCAGGACCCGGGGTTCCTGAACGTCGTCGTGAACAAGCAGGCCGACGTGGTGCGGGTCTACCTGCCGCCCGACGCGAACACGCTGCTCGCGACCATGGCGCACTGCTTCGGCACGACGAACCGGGTGAACGCCGTCGTCGCGGGCAAGCAGCTCCAGGGCGCGTGGCTGTCGATGGACGAGGCCCAGGCGCACGTCGACGCGGGACTCGGGGTCTGGGACTGGGCGGGCAGCGAGCTCGGCTACGTGGCCGGCGACCCAGGGGCATCCGTGCCCGACGCCGTCATCGCGTGCGCGGGCGACGTGCCGACCACCGAGGCGATCGCCGCCGCCCAGCTGCTGCGGGAGCGGATGCCGCGCCTGCGCGTGCGGCTCGTGAACGTCGTCGACCTGATGCGCCTGCAGGACGCCCGGGAGCACCCGCACGGCCTCTCGCACGCCGAGTTCGACGCGATCTTCACGACCGACCGGCCGGTGATCTTCGCGTTCCACGGCTACCCCGCGCTCATCCATCAGCTCACCTACCGGCGCATGAACCACGCGAACATCCACGTGCGCGGGTTCAAGGAGCGCGGCACGACGACCACGCCGTTCGACATGGTGCACCTGAACGACCTCGACCGGTTCCGCCTCGCGCTCGACGTGCTGGAACGCGTGCCCGGGCTCGCCGAGCGTGACGGCGTCGCCGGTCTCGTCGAGGACTGGCACTCGCAGCGCCTCGAGGCGCGCGCGTACGCGTACGAGCACGGCGAGGACCCGCCGTTCGTCACCGAGTGGGAGTTCTCCGGCCGCTGAGCGCGCGTCGACGGTGGGTTGGCACTTTTCAGGAACGTGACGAGTGCCGATGCCGGATTCCGGCGGCGGCATTGCCGCGCGCGCAGCATTCGTGCGTCTGGCGGGCCGCTGCGCCGCATTGCGGCGCCGGCCGGGCCCGGGTTCCTGAAAAGCGCCGACGATCGCGGGTCAGGCGGATGCCGCGGGGCCGGTCGAGCCGCGCACCACCAGCGTGGTCGCGAGCAGGTCGTCGGGGAGGTCGTGCCCGTTGGCGCCCACCATCGCGAGGAGCTGGCCGACCGCGCGCTCGCCCGCGAGCACGAGCTGCGCGCGCACGGTCGTGAGCGCCGGCACGATCAGCTCGCTGCCGAAGATGTCGTCGAAGCCCGCGACCGACAACTCGCCGGGCACGTCGACGCCGTGCGCCGCGGCCTCCTGCATGACGCCGATCGCCATCAGGTCGTTGTACGCGATCGCCGCGGTCGCGTGCGAGGCACGGAGCCGTCGGTACGCCTCGCGCCCGCCGTCGATCGTCGGCGCGTTCGGCCCGATCTCGACGATCGCGATGCCCCGCTGCTCGGCGGCGTCGAGCAGCGCCGCCCAGCGGCGCTCGCTCATCCAGGAGGCGGTGGGACCGGCGAGGAACGCGACGGTGCGGTGGCCGAGCTCGTCGAGGTGCGCGACGAGGTCGCGCACGCCCGTGTCGACGTCGGGCAGCACGCTCGGCACGCCGTCGACCGCGCGGTTGATCAGCACGACGGGCTTCTGCCCGGCCAACTGCGCGATGCGCTCCGACGAGAGTCGCGTCGTGGCGAGCACCATTCCGTCGACGCCGGGCAGGATTCGCTCGATCGCGGTCGCCTCGGCCTCGCCCGACTCCTGCGACTCGGCGATGACCAGCGTGAAGCCCGCCTGGCTCGCCGCCTGCTCGGCGCCACGGACCACGCCGAAGACCATCGGGTTCGTGATGTCGGCGACGACCAGGCCGAGCGTGTTGGTGCGGCCCGTGGGCAGCGCCCGCGCCATCGGGTTCATGCGGAAGTCGAGCTCGGCGGCGGCGGCGCGGATGCGCGCCTCGGTCTTCGCGCTGACGCGCCCCGGCTTGCCGAGCGCGCGCGAGACGGTCGACGGGTTCACCCCGGCGAGGTCGGCCACGTCGTAGATGGTGGCCGGGCCGCCGGAACGCGTGCGTCGGCGGGCGGACGCGCCCTCGGGGGCATCCGCCCCGCCCTGCCGGCCCGGGCCGCTCATCGCGACTCCCGGAGCGCGGCGACCGCATCGGCGGCGAGCGCGTCGACCGGATCGGCGATGTCGAGGGTCACGCCTGCCTCGTCCGGCGCGAGGGGCTCGAGCGCGGCCAGCTGCGATGCGAGCAGGGCCGGGGGCATGAAGTGCCCGGTGCGCGCGCCGGCGCGCTCGGCGAGCAGTTCGGGCGTGCCGGAGAGGAAGACGAACCGCGTCGCCGGTGCCGCGCGACGGATGCGGTCGCGGTACGCCCGCTTCAGCGCCGAGCACGCGACCACGATGCCGTCGTCGCCGTGCCGCGCGAGCGTCGCCCCGACCTCGTCGAGCCACGGCGCGCGATCGGCGTCGTCGAGCGGCTCACCGCGTGCCATCTTGGCGACGTTCGCGGCGGGGTGCAGGTCGTCGCCGTCGGCGAAGGCGGCGCCGGACCGGGCGGCGATCGCTCGACCCACCGAGGACTTCCCGGCCGCCGACACGCCCATCACGACGGTCGGCGGCAGGGTGGTCACCTCGGCGCGCGTGCTCATCTCACCAATCATGCACCGTGCCGTCGGCCAGCCGGTTGTAGGGCAGGTAGGCCTGTTCGTAGGGGTACTTGCCCGCCTCGTCGACGTCGAGGGTGACGCCGAGTCCCGGCTGGTCGCCCGGGTGCAGCATGCCGTCCTGCCAGGTGAACGACTGCTGGAAGACCCGGTCGGTCTTCGCGCCGTGCTGCATGTACTCCTGGATGCCGAAGTTGTGGATCGCGAGGCCCAGGTGCATCGCCGCGGCCATGCCGACCGGCGAGATGTCGGTCGGGCCGTGCATGCCCGACTTGATCTGGAACATCGCCGCGTAGTCGAGGGTCTTCTTCAGCGGCGAGATGCCGCCCATGTGGGTGACCGCGCCGCGCACGTAGTCGATGAGCTGCTCGCGGATGAGGTCCTTGAAGTCCCACGCGGTGTTGAAGATCTCGCCGATCGCGAGCGGCGTGGTCGTGTGCTGGCGCACCAGGCGCAGCGCCTCCTGGTTCTCGGCGGGCGTGCAGTCCTCGAGCCAGAACAGGTCGTACGGCTCGAGGCTCTTGCCGAGCTTCGCCGCCTGGATCGGCGTCATGCGGTGGTGCCCGTCGTGCAGCAGCGGCAGCTCGGGGCCGAACTCGTTGCGCACGGCCTCGAACACGCCGGGCAGGTGGCGGAGGTAGGCGCGGGTGTCCCAGTCCTCCTCGACCGGCTTCGCGCCCCGGCGGGCGGGCTCGTGGTCGTAGCGCGCCTCGCCGCCGCCGGTGTCGGCCGCCTGCGACGCGATGCCGTAGATCGCCTTGAGGCCGGGCACCCCGGTCTGCACGCGGATCGCGCGGTAGCCCTGCTCCTGGTGCGAGCGGATGGAGTCGAACAGCTCGGGCAGCGACTTGCCCGAGGCGTGGCCGTACGCCATCAGCCCGGTGCGGCTCGCACCGCCGAGGAGCTGGTACACGGGCATCCCGGCGGCCTTGCCCTTGATGTCCCAGAGGGCCATGTCGACCGCGGCGATCGCGGCCATGGTGACCGGGCCGCGGCGCCAGTAGGCGCTGCGGTAGAGGAACTGCCAGGTGTCCTCGATGCGCTGCGGGTCGCGGCCGATCAGCAGCGGCACGACGTGCTCGGTGAGGTACGCGACCACGGCCAGCTCGCGCCCGTTGAGGGTCGCGTCGCCGAGCCCGACGAGCCCGTCGTCGGTCGTGAGCCGCAGGGTGACGAAGTTGCGGTCGGGGCTGGTGACGACGACCTCGGCCTTGTCGATGATCATGCTGGGGTTCCTCCGTGGGTGCGGGCGGGGCGCGCGGCCCCGCCCGCGGGGTGGGTGACTACTTGCGGCGACGGCCGAAGCGGGTCGGGCGGGCCCTGCCGGTGCGCAGCGCCGCCGTGCTGAGCGAGACGTCGCTCGCGGGCTTCGTGAGGCCCTCGGGGTGCTCCTCCGCCGAGATGTCGACGATGCCGCCGTGGCCGGCGACCTCCGCCTCCTCGTCGCGGTGGCTCTTGATCTCCTCGACGATCTGCGCGTGCAGCTTGTCGGTCAGCGGGTAGAAGACCATGATCGCGCCGGCGGCGAACACGAAGATCGCGGGGATCAGGGCGGCGCCGGTGCGGATGCCCCACTCGGCGCTCGTGCCCACGACCTGCTCGCCGACCGCGTAGCCGCCGAAGCCGATCGCGTACGCGGCGAGCGCACCGCCGACCGCCTGGCCGGCCTTGCGGGTGAATGAGAACACCGCGTAGGTGATGCCCTCGGTGCGCACGCCGGTCTTCCACTCGCCGTACTCGACCGTGTCGGCCTCGAGCGCCCAGATGAGCATCGAGACGAACATGATGCCGGGCAGGCCGATCATGCTGCCGCCGAGCGCGATCCACTCGTTCGGCGCGAGGAACGTGACGAGCTGGCCGACGGAGCCGACGACGGCGCCACCGATGTACGCGGCGCGCTTGCCGAAGCGGCGCACGACCATGGGCACGAACGGCGCGACGATGAAGATCAGTGCGAGCTGCGCGAGCGAGAGCACGGGCACGAGGTACAGCGCGTCGAACACGTCGCGCATGAGGTAGATCTGCGCGGTCGTCGACGAGATCATGCCCGAGAGCAGCAGCAGCGAGCTGATGCAGAGCATGAGCAGCGGCTTGTTGCCCTTCAGCGTCGCGAACGACTGCTTCATGGTGACCTTCGGCACCGCGCGGTAGACGCGCTCCTTGGTGGTGAAGAAGGTGAAGAGGTAGAGGGCCACGCCGACGAAGAGCGCGGTCACCGTCACGATCGTGAAGATGCGCTGCAGGTCGTTCTCGGGCGACAGCAGCGGCGAGATCACGATGCCGAGGATCGCGCCGACGACCGCGGCGCCCATGGTGCGGAAGGTCGCGAGGCGGGCGCGCTCGGCCGGGACCTGGGTCATCGCCGCGGCGAGCGAGCCGTAGGGGATGTTGACCAGCGTGTAGGCGATGCCGAGCAGGCCGTAGGTCACGTAGGCGTAGATGAGCATGCCGGTCTGGCCGATCTGCGGCACGTGGAAGGTCGCGATCGACAGCAGCAGCAGCGGCACCGAGCCGAAGAGGAGGTACGGGCGGAACTTGCCCCAGCGCTTCGTGTAGGTCTTGTCGACGATGCGCCCGGCGATCACGTCGGTGAACGCGTCGAAGATGCGCAGCACCAGGAAGAGCGTGCCGACCGCGGCGGCCGAGAGCCCCGCGACATCCGTGTAGTAGACGAGCAGGAACATCGACGCGAGCGTGAACGACAGGTTGTTCGCCATGTCGCCGGCGCCGTAGCCGAGGTACGAGATCTTGGGGAGCTTCGGGAGGCTCGTCGTCGGGGTCGACGTCGGGGTCGACGCGTCCCGGTCGGTGGTGGTCATGCGGATGGCTCCTTTGCCGTCGATGGATCCTACGTGGTGGTGCGGGGTGTCGCCGAAGCGGGGGTCGTGGTCGGGCGGGGGGCGGATGCCCCAGCGGACGCGTGCCCGCCGGGGCATCCGTGCATCAGGCGTCGCCGCCGTCGCGGAGCGCGGTCCAGCGCTTCCGGAGCGAGTGCGCCACGGCCTTCGGCTTGCGGTCGCGCGTGAACACGCCCTTCTTGTTGCCGTCGACGCGGAAGATGCCGACCGAGGTCTGGAAGTCGGCGAAGTTCCAGACCTGCTCGCCGACCATGGCGTCGACGCGGTCGAAGACGCGGTGGTACATGTCGAGCAGGTTGACCTGGAACTCCTCGGTCCACGGCTGGTCCCACACCGAGTGGAAGCCGGGGATCGTGTCGGCGCCGTACTCGGTCATGATCATCGGCTTGCCGTACATCTGCTCCCAGCCGCGCAGCTCGGCCTCGAGGTGCACCTCGGCCGTGGCGAGGTCGCCCGTGTCGATGTACCAGCCGTAGTACCGGTTGATGCAGATGACGTCGGCGAACTTCGAGACGCGGCAGACGTTCGGCGGCGCCATCATGACGTTCACGAACGTGACCGGGCGGGTCGGGTCGAGCTCGCGGGTGAGCGCGAACAGCGGCTCGAAGTAGTCGTCGGTGCCCTCGGCCATGGTGTCGGGCTCGTTCGCGATCGACCACATGACCACCGACGGGTGGTTCTTGTCGCGCGCGATGAGCTCGCGGATCTCGCGGCGGTGCGCCTCGGCCATCTTCGGTCCGAAGCCCTCCTCGCCGCCGCCGCCGCCCATGGCGGACATGAGGTCGGCGATGCCGCCCGAGATACGGCTGTTGAGGCCGACCGCGGAGGTCTCGTCGATCACCACGATGCCGTGGCGGTCGGCGTAGTCCATGACCTCCTCGGCGTACGGGTAGTGCGAGGTGCGGAACGAGTTCGCGCCGATCCAGTCGATGAGCTCGAAGTCGTGCACGAGGAAGGCGTTGTCGTGGCCCTTGCCCTTGACGGCGATGTCCTCGTGCTTGCCGAAGCCGGTGAAGTAGAACGGCTCGCCGTTGATGAGGAACTGGTTCTCCCGCACCTCGACGGTGCGCACGCCGACGTGGAGGGAGTACTCGTCGACCACGGTCTCGCCGTCGACGAGCTCGACCGACAGGTCGTAGAGGTAGGCGGCGCCGGGCTGCCAGAGGTGCACGTCGGCGACCTCGAGCGTCGCCTCGGCGCCGGTGCCGGTCGCGACGACCGCGCCCTGCTCGTCGCGCAGGGTGAGCCGCACCTCGGCCTCGCCGGAGGTCTCGACGGCGGCGCGCACCAGGCCCGTCGTGCCCTCGACGTCGGTCACGACGGTCACGTCGGTGACGCGGGTCGCGGGCACGCTGTACAGCCACACCGAGCGGTGGAGCCCGGAGTAGTTGAAGAAGTCGTGCATGTAGCCCTGCTGCTTGCGGCCGTCCGGCAGGTCCTTCACGAGCCCCGGCGGGATGGTGTCGGGGGTGAGCACGTTGTTCACGCCCACCGTGAGGCGGAACTCGGCGCCCGCGGTGACGTGGTCGGTGATGTCGGCCTCGAACGGCAGGTAGCCGCCCTCGTGGCGGACGACCTCGGTGTCGTCCACGTACACGACGCCCTCGTGCGTCGCGGCGTCGAGGCGCACGACGATGCGCTCGCCGGCCCAGCCGCGCGGCACGCGGACGGTGCGCTGGTACCAGACCCAGCCGACGTGGTCGCGGACCTTCGAGTCGGTGAACAGGTCGTTGTAGCTCGCGGGCACGGGCGCCTCGAGCGTGGTGTCGAGGGTCGACGCCCACGGGTCGGTCAGGTCGCCGCTGTCGACGGCGAACCGCCAGAGGCCGTCGAGGTTGACGAGCTCCCGGGTGGCGGTGATCTTCGGCTTGAGCATGGTGCCCTCTCTGCGCTGCGATGCGCGGTGTCGGTTCGGTGGTCGGTGGGTTCGGGTGGTCGGTGGTCAGGTGGCGGATGCCACGGGGTCGGCGGCTCGCAGTGCGGCGACCCGGCTGCGGACCGCCTCGAGGCTCGCCGCGTCGCCGGCCAGGCGGGGCGACACGACCTCGAGCAGGCGGGCCACGGGGTCGTCCGCGGCGAGCGCCTGGTCGATGAGGTCGTCCTGCGAGTCGGGCGCGCGGTGGCCGGCGATCACGCCCGCGACCCAGGCGGCGACGGCCTCGAGGCTCGCGTCGGGCACGCGGCCCGCGTCGAGCGTGCGCTCGGCGACCGTGGCCGCGCGGTAGCGGGTCTTCGTCGCGGCGTCCGCCGCGATCTGCTCCAGGCGGTGCACGATGCGCGGATTCGCGAAGCGGTCGATCAGGGCGCCGCGGTAGTCGGCGTGCTCGATGCCCTCGGGCAGCAGCGCGACCGCCTCGCCCCAGTAGCGCTCGACGAGGTCGCGGCAGGCCGGGTCGGCGATCGCCTCGGCGACCGTCTCGTGGCCGCGCAGCGGGCCGGCGCTCGCGAGGATCGAGTGCGCGCCGTTCAGCAGCCAGAGCTTGCGCTGCTCCCACGGCTCGATGTCGTCGACGAAGCGCGCTCCCGCGGACTCCCAGTCGGGGCGGCCGGCGGGGAAGTCGCCCTCCAGGGTCCAGTCGGCGAAGGGCTCGGCCACGACCGGGCAGGCGTCGCCGCGGGACTCGAGCGCCCAGGCGGCATCCGCCTCGGACAGCCTCGGCGTGATGCGGTCGACCGACGTGCTCACGACGGAGACCTGCTCGGCGACCCAGCCGGCGAGCAGGTCGTCGACCATGCCCGCGGTGGCGATGAGGCCGGTGCGGAGCCAGCGCCCGTTGTCGGGCACGTTGTCGCACGGCACGATCGCGATGGGGCCGGCGCCGGCGCGGCGGCGGATCTCCAGCCCGAGGAGGAGGCGGCCGAGGGCGGAGTTCGCCGCGACCTCCCCGAGCGGGTCGCGGTGCGCGAGCGCGTCGCGCAGGTTCTCGATGTCGGCGGCGAGCACCGGGTCGGCCACGTCGGGCAGGCCGTCGGGCAGCAGCCGGTAGCCGGCCTCGGTGATCGTGAGCGTCACGACCGCGACCCGCGGGTCGGCGAACAGGTCCGCCAGGCGCGCGAGGTCGTCGCCGCGGTGCGCCTCGACGATGCTGCCGACCACCTCGGTCCGGTCGCCGTCGGCGCCGCGGCGGGTGAGGGTGTAGAGGTGGTCCTGCGCGGCGAGCGCGACGGCGGCGGCCGGTGAACGGCCGGTGAATGCGGCGATGCCCCACTCCGCGGCATCCGTCGCCTGCGCAGTGAACCACGCCTGGTGCGCGCGGTGGAACGCCCCGAGGCCGAGGTGCACGATGCGCACGGGCGGCGTGGGCACGCCGGCCGTCTCGCGCGAGAGCGTGGCGGTCACAGCTTGAACACCTCCCGCGGGACGGCGTCGACCAGGTCGTGCGCGATGCGCGTCGCGGTCGGCAGGCTCACCCGGCCCTCGCGCACGAGGCGGGCGAGGAACGCGGCGTCGAGGCGGCGGGCGGTGTCGTGGCGCGCCGGGATCGACAGGAACGCGCGGGTGTCGTCGATGAAGCCGCTCGAGCGGTAGAAGCCGGCGGTCTCGGTCACGGCCGAGCGGAAGCGCAGGATCGCGTCGGGCGCGTCGAGGAACCACCACGGGGCGCCGATGAACAGGCTCGGGTAGAAGCCCGCGAGCGGCGCGACCTCGCGCGAGTAGACCGTCTCGTCGACGGCGAAGAGCACCAGGTGCAGCCCGGGCTCCATGCCGAAGCGCTCCAGCAGCGGGCGGAGGTTCTCGGTGTACTCGGTGCGCACCGGGATGTCGTGGCCCCGGTCGGCGCCGAAGCGACGGAAAGTCTCGGTGTGGTGGTTGCGGCGCACGCCCGGGTGGATCGTCATGACGAGGCCGTCGTCGACGCTCATGCGCGCCATCTGCAGCAGCATGTGACCGCGGAAGGTGCGCGCCTCGTCGGCGGTGAGCGTGCCGGCGATGGCGCCGGCGTAGAGGCGCTCGGCGTCGGCGGCGTCGAGGTCGGCGGTGAACGGCTCGAGCACGCCGTGGTCGGCGGAGACCGCGCCGTGCGCGACGAAGTGGGCGCGGCGGGCCTCGAGCGCGGCGAGGTAGCCGGCGAAGCCGGTCGCGGTGCCGGTGGCGGCGTGCAGGCGTGCGATGCGCTCGGCGAAGCCCGGCGCCTCGGGGTCGAGGTACGCGTCGGGCCGGAAGGTCGGGAGCACGCGGCCGGTGAAGGTCGGGTCGGCGGCGAGCGCCGCGTGGGCGGCCAGGTCGTCGAGCGGGTCGTCGGTGGTCGCGAGCACCTCGATGCGGAAGCGGTCGAACAGCGCGCGGGGCCGGAAGTCGGGGTCGGCGAGCGTCGAGGCGATGCGGTCGTAGAGCCGGTCGGCGTTCTCGGGGGCGAGCTCCTCGGTGATGCCGAAGAGGGTCTGGAACTCGTGCGCGAGCCAGTAGCCCGAGGCGGTGCCGGCGAAGCGGTGCCAGTTCGCGGCGAGGATGCGCCAGACGTCGCGGGGCTCGGCGGAGCGGTTCGAGTCGAGGCCGAGCTCGGCGAACGAGGCACCGGATGCGACCAGGAGGCGCGTCACGTAGTGGTCGTGCGTGACGAAGAGCTCGGTCGGGTCGGCGAACGGCTGGTCGTCGGCGAGCATGCGCGGGTCGACGTGCCCGTGCGGCGAGAGGATCGGCGCGTCCGCGACGACGGCGTAGAGCTCGCGGGCGATCTCGCGGGTGCGCGGATCGAGCGGCAGCAGGCGGTCGCCGTCGAGGCCTGTCGTCATCGTCATGTCCACGAGTGTGTCACGGGTTCCGAGTTTCTGCAACCGGTTGCCATCCGAACAGCGCCATAATCGGTGGCATCCGTCGCTCGCGCGGTGGCCAATCGCGCAATCGGCTGCCATGCACCCCGCCACAGCCGGCCCCCTCCCGAGAACATGCAACGTCGCGTGGACCGCGGCGTGTCTGCATGTTCTCGCTGCGAACCTGTCAGATCTGCATGTCTTCGGGTGGGACGGAGGTGCGCGGAGTCAGGCGCGGGCGGGCGGATGCCACGAGATAGGGGGGCGGATGCCGCGGGGCGGCCTACCAGCGGGAGTGGACCGCCTCGCGGAACTCGCGGTCGTAGAGCTCGCGCACGGCGTCGTCGAGGCCCGGGTCGAGCGCGATCGATCCGGCGGCGGCGTTGGCGCGGGCCTGCTCGGGGTTGCGTGCGCCGGGGATCACCGTGCTCACCCCGGGCTGCGCGGCCACCCAGGCCAGCGCGAGTTGCGCGGTCGTGGGCACGGCCCCGCCCGGGGCATCCGTCACGAACTGCGGCGCGAAGTGCGCGAACTGTTGCGCGGCACGCACGCCGGTCGCGAAGTCGACCCCCGCGAACGTCTCCCCCACGTCGAACGCCGAGCCGTCGCGGTTGTAGGTGCGGTGGTCGTTCGCGGCGAAGGTGGTGTCGGTCGTGTACTTCCCCGACAGCAGGCCGCTCGCGAGCGGCACGCGCACGATGATGCCGACGCCCTCCGCGTCAGCTGCGGGCAGCACCACGTCGAGCGGCTTCAGCCGGAACGGGTTCACGATGATCTGCACGGATGCCACGCGCGGGCGCGCGATCGCCGTGAGCGCCTGGGCGACGGTCTCGACGCTCACGCCGTAGGCGGCGATCGCGCCGCGGTCGACGAGGGTGTCGAGTGCGTCGAAGACCTCGCCGTCGGCGATCACCTCGGTGGGCGGGCAGTGCAGCTGCACGAGGTCCAGGGTGTCCACGCCGAGGTTCCGGCGCGAACGGTCGGTCCACTCGCCGAAGTTCACCAGCGAGTAGTTCTCCGGCTCCTGGGGCATCCGCCGGCCCATCTTCGTGGCGACCGTGACGCCCGAGCCCGGGTGGTCGGCCAGCCAGCCCCCGATGATCGACTCGCTGCGGCCGTCGCCGTAGACGTCCGCGGTGTCGAAGAACGTCACGCCCGACTCGGCGGAGGCGTCGAGCACCGCGCGCGCGTCGGCCTCGTCGACGTCGCCCCAGTCGGCGCCGAGCTGCCAGGTGCCCAGGCCGATCGACGAGACAGTGCGGCCGGTGCGGCCGAGGGTTCGGGTCTGCATGGGGTCCTCCCTGACTCGCGGCACCGCAGGTTCGCGTCGCGCCGTCCTGCGAGCCTACGCGCGTCGGGCGCGCAGGGCGCGCCCCTGACATCGCGCGACCGCGTCGCTAGTGTGGAAGGCGGACGACCTGGGGGGAGTCACCCATGACGACCGGAACACCCGCGACGAACGGCAGCCCGGCACCGGAGCCGGAGCCGAGTACTGCGGCGACGCGAGCGCTGCTCCCGAAGACCACGATCGAGCGATGGGTGTTCTGGCCCGCCGCCGGCGTCGTGCTCCTGTTCAGCGGGTTCGCCCTGCTGGCGCCGCGGGCCGCCGAGGCCGCGTTCGGCGCGGTGCAGACCACGATCGTGAACGCGTTCAACTGGTACTACGTGCTGATCGCCGCGTTCTTCGTGATCTTCGCGCTCTACGTCGGATTCAGCCGCTTCGGCAGCATCCGCCTCGGCAAGGACGACGACAAGCCCGAGTTCTCGCTCGGCGCGTGGTTCTCGCTGCTGTTCGCGGCCGGCATGGGCATCGGCCTCGTGTTCTACGGCGCGAGCGAGCCCCTCAGCCACTTCGTCTCGCCCCGGCCAGGCGTGAGCGGCACTCCGGAGCAGCTCGCGCAGCAGGCGCTCAGCCAGACCTACCTGCACTGGGGCGTGCACGCGTGGGCGATCTACGTCGTGGTCGGACTCGGCCTCGCCTACGCGATCCACCGGCGCAAGCGCCCCATCTCGATCCGCTGGACGCTCGAGCCGCTGCTCGGCAAGCGCGTGCGCGGCACGTGGGGCAACGTGATCGACGTGGTCGCCCTCGCCGGCACGCTGTTCGGCGTCGCCACCTCGCTCGGCCTCGGCGTGCTGCAGATCAGCGCGGGCCTCGACTTCATCGGGCTGGCGGAGCCGACACCGACCTCGCAGGTCGTCATCATCCTCGTGATCACCGTCTTCGTGCTGGCCTCGGTGCTCTCGGGCGTCACCAAGGGCATGAAGTGGCTCTCGTCGACCAACCTGATGCTCGCCGGGCTCCTCGTGCTGTACATGCTGACCTTCGGCCAGACCGAGTTCCTGCTGCGCGAGTTCGTGCAGTCGATCGGCGCGTACATCCAGAACTTCATCGGCATGTCGTTCAACGTGAGCGCGTTCCAGGGCGAGGCCGGCGAGCTGTGGCAGGCGGGCTGGACGTCCTTCTACTGGGGCTGGTGGATCTCGTGGGCCCCCTTCGTGGGCATCTTCATCGCCCGCATCTCGCGCGGCCGCACGGTGCGCGAGTTCGTCGCGGGCGTCATCATCGTGCCGACGCTCATCGGCATGCTCTGGTTCAGCGTGCTGGGCGGCTCGGCGCTCTACATCGAGCTGACCGACCCCGGCGCCCTCATCGGCGAGGAGGGCACGGTGAACGTCGAGGCGACGCTCTTCCACCTGCTCGACTTCTTCCCGGGCACCGGCTTCCTCACGGTCGGGGTGATCCTGCTGATCTCGATCTTCTTCATCACGTCGTCCGACTCCGGTGCGCTCGTGATGGGCATGATCGCGACCGGCGGCCAGATCAACCCGCGCAAGTGGGTGCGCACGTTCTTCACCCTCATCACCGCGCTGCTCGCGATCTCGCTGCTGCTGGCCGGCGGCCTGGTCGCGCTGCAGACGGCGGCGATCATCATCGCGCTGCCGTTCAGCGTCGTGATGCTGCTCATGTGCTGGTCGACCATCATCGCGTTCAGCCGCGAGCGCCGGGCGTACGAGCTCGCGAGACGCGCCCAGTTCGTCGACCACATCGGCGAATACTATGGACTCGAGGTCGAGGAGCCGTTGGAGGCGGGAGCGATCGGCAGGGGACCCAGGTGGATGCGGCAGATCGGCCGCAGGCTCAAGCTGCGCACCGACCTGCCGACCGGGCAGATCCCGATCTCCGACCAGCCGCTCAAGCCGGTGTTCACGCACGTCGACGACGAGATCCCCGTGCGCCACGCGAGCAAGCGGGCGCTCGAGGCCGAGGAGCGCGACTCGATCGGCGTGCCGACCGACGACGTCGACGAGGTCGTCGAGCACGACCCGCGGGCGCGCGGCGACGTCGAGGACGTGCCCGACCGCACGGCCGACGACGACGGGCGCGACCCGCTGCACGGGCGCGACTAGGGACCGCCGGGTCGTCGCCTCGCGCAGGTCGCGCAGGCGTTCACGAACGCTTCATCGCACGTTCCCGGACTCGGGCGTCCGTGGCCATGCAGCCGCGCGAGCGTGGCGTCGACCGCCCGTCGCACGAGCGGGCACCGACGCGATGGGAGCGCCCCATGACGATGACCGACGACCCGACCGACGAGACCGGCGCCACGGTGCCCGGCCCCGGCCGCCGCACCATGCTGAACCTCCTGCCCATGCAGGGCCACACCCGCGGCAAGCGCAGCGCGGTGACCTGCCACCTGAAGTGCGCCGACGCGTGCGCGCACCCGGCGCCGAACCTGACGGC
This sequence comes from Agromyces rhizosphaerae, assembly GCF_027925245.1. Lineage (NCBI taxonomy): Bacteria > Bacillati > Actinomycetota > Actinomycetes > Micrococcales > Microbacteriaceae > Agromyces > Agromyces rhizosphaerae. The sequence continues at coordinate 2,189,265 of NZ_BSDP01000001.1, read as the reverse complement.
CAACGGGTACTTCCGCGACGTCGTGAACTCCGCCTTCTCCCGTCGCGCGCTGCTCGCCGGCGCCGGCGCGGGCGCGGCCGCCGTCGTCATCGGCGCCGCGGCGGGCGGCTCGGCCGCTCCCGCCGCGGCGGCCGGCGGCCCGGGCAAGCTCCCGTTCGTGCCGATCTCGCCGGTGCCGAACACCGTCGACGACGTCGTGGTGCCGACCGGCTACTCGTGGAAGCCGATCATCCGCTGGGGCGACCCGCTGTTCTCCACCGCCGACACGTTCGACCCGAACCACCAGACGGCCGAGCTCCAGGCCCGCCAGTTCGGCTACAACTGCGACTACCTCGACGTCATCGCCGAGGCGAACGGCCGGCGCGGCGTGCTCGTGGCGAACCACGAGTACACCAACGAGGGCATCATGTTCCCGCCCGCCGCCGACGAGGACGAGGCGAACGACCAGCGCCGCGTGGCCCTCGCCGCGCACGGCCTGACCGTCGCCGAGGTCACCCGCTCGCGCAAGGGCCAGCCGTGGACCTACGTCGTGGGCGCCCCGCGCAACCGCCGCATCACCCCCGAGACGGTGTTCGCGTTCTCCGGTCCGGCCGCGGGCGACCCGCTGCTGCGGACCGCGGAGGACCCCACCGGCACCCGGGTGCGCGGCACCTTCAACAACTGCGCCGGCAGCACCACCCCGTGGGGCACGGTGCTCTCGGGCGAGGAGAACTTCAACCAGTACTTCCTCGCCGAGGGCACCCCTGAGCAGGCGCGCTACGGCGTGGGCGACCGGGGCGACGGCCGCGGCTGGCGCAACGTCGACCCGCGCTTCGACGGTGTCGCCAACCCCGGCTACGCCAACGAGCCCAACCGCTTCGGCTGGGTCGTCGAGGTCGACCCGGACGACCCCACGTCGACGCCGGTCAAGCACACCGCGCTCGGCCGCTTCAAGCACGAGGGCGCCGCGGTGCACGTCGGGAAGGACGGCCGCGTCGCGGCCTACATGGGCGACGACGAGCGGTTCGACTACCTCTACAAGTTCGTCTCGAAGGGCACCTACCGCCCGGGGAGCAGCGCCGCGGCGCGGAAGCACAACATGACGCTGCTGACCGAGGGCGACCTGTACGTGGCACGCTTCGACGGCGACTCGTCGGTCGCGGAGATCACCGGCGAGGGCGCGCTGCCCTCGGACGGCGAGTTCGACGGCGCCGGCGTGTGGATCCCGCTCGTGCTCGACGGCGAGAGCCAGGTCTCGGGCATGACCACCGCCGAGGTGCTCGTGTACACCCGCCTCGCGGGCGACGCGGTGGGCGCCACCAAGATGGACCGCCCCGAGGACGTCGAGCCGAACCCGGTCACCGGCCGGGTCTACATGGCCTGCACGAACAACACCAACCGCGGCATCGGCGACTACCCGAGGGCCGACGAGGCGAACCCGCGCACGCGCAACCGCTTCGGTCACGTCATCGAGCTCGTCGAGTCGGGCGACGACGTGACGGCCACCACGTTCGGGTGGAGCATCCTCATCGTCGCGGGCGACCCGGCGACCGACCCGACGACCTACTTCGCCGGCTTCCCGCCGAGCAAGGTCTCGCCGATCTCGTGCCCCGACAACGTGGCGTTCGACGAGGACGGCACGCTGTGGATCTCGACCGACGGCCAGCCCGGCACGATCGGCCTGTGCGACGGCCTGTTCAAGGTGCCGCTCACCGGCGCCGAGCGCGGCCACGTGCAGCAGTTCCTGTCGGTGCCGGTCGACGCCGAGACCTGCGGCCCGGTCATCCACGACCGCGACGGCTCGGTCTTCGTGGCCGTGCAGCACCCGGGCGAGGACGGCGAGTGGGGCGCGCAGACGTCGTACTTCCCGGACTACGTCGCGCCCGGCTCGCTGTCGGGCGGCAAGTGGGGCGGGCCGCGCCCGAGCGTGATCCAGGTCGTGCGCGACGAGTTCGCGTAGGGGCGAAGCGAGCGGATGCCGCGGAGCCGGCGCGCCAGTCACGGCGCGCCGCCCGCGGCATCCGTCGTCTCGTGCTCCTGCCCGGCGCCGCTCAGGCGACGACGAGCGCGGCGACGACCTCGTCGAGCCGCTCGTAGCTGTCGACGACGCCCTCCTCCCAGCCGTGCTCGACCATCGCGTCGCGCACCTCCACGCTGGGGTAGACGGCGTGCCCGCGCATGCGCGTGCGGCCGCCCTCCAGCCGCTCGAAGGTCATCGACTCGAGGCTCACCGCGTCGGGCGCGCCGTCGAACTCGAAGGTCTGGATGGCGATCTCGGGCTCGCGCACCGTGTGGAAGGTGCCGCGGAAGCCGAACTCGGCGCCGCGCGCGGGGTCGCGGTGCACGTAGTCGTAGCTGCCGCCGGACACGAAGTCCCAGTGGTCGATGCGCATCTCGTAGCCTCGCGGGCCGAGCCACTGGGCGACGAGGTCGGGCTCGCGATGCGCCCGGAAGATCGCCTCGACCGGTGCGTCGAACTCGCGCACGAACTCGACGAACGGCAGGCCCGCGGGCGCGTCGATGGTGACGGGGTTGGTCATGATGTCTCCTCCTCGGTGCGGGCGGCCCCCCGGTCGCCCATGGTGTCGAGCACCGCGTCCAGCGTGCGGAACCGCTGCTCGTGGATGAGCCGGTAGTGGTCGATCCACGCGGTGAGCGACTCGAGCGCGCCGGCGTCCAGGTGGACGGGGCGGCGCTGCGCGTCGCGCGTGCGCGTGACGAGGCCGGCCTGCTCGAGCACCTGGATGTGCTTCGAGACGGCCTGCTTGGAGATGTCGAAGGGCTCGGCGAGCTCGTTCACGGTCGCGGGGCCGCGGCTCAGCCGCGCCACGATCCGGCGGCGCACCGGGTCGGCCAGGGCCTGGAACGCCCGGTCGAGACGGTCGTCGGCTTCCGGATCCACGACCCACCTCCTGTGATCAACCAATCGGTTGATCAACACGGTACGACCCGACCCCTGCCGTTGTCAACCATTTGATTGATTACACCCCGAGCCGCGCAGACCCCCGGAGACGCCGATGGCGGCGGCGCCGGAGCGCCGCCGCCATCGGACGGTGAGGAGCGGGTCCTAGAGGACCTGGATGTCCGCGGCCTGCGGGCCCTTCGGGCCCTGCGTGACCTCGAACTGCACCTTCTGGTTCTCCTCCAGGGTGCGGAAGCCCCCCGAGTTGATTGCGCTGAAGTGCGCGAAGACGTCGGCGCTCCCGTCGTCGGGAGCGATGAAGCCGTAGCCCTTGTCGGCGTTGAACCACTTGACGGTTCCGGTAGCCATACTGTGTTTTCCTTCGTGTACTCATTCGGCCCGCCGTTGCGGGCGCGAAGCGGGCGGCCCGAGGGCCGACCGCCATCCTCCCGTCACCTCGAATGGTGCCGGGACGTTGCGGGGATGGGGCGAGGCGACGGCGGGAGAGCGGTCGGACGCGGCATCCGGTCGTGGGGTGGAATCGGGTCGACCGTGAGGTCAGACCCGTCGGAATCGATCGACCATGGGGCAATCGAAGGGATCGCGGGCGGCCAGGCCGACCCGGTTGAGGTAACGGATGACGATCCCGTACGAACGTACGAGGGTCGTCTCAGTGTATGGCACGTCCATGGTTCGGCAATGCTCCATGACGATCTCGCGCGCCCGCGCCAGGTGCGGGCGCGGCATGCTCGGGAACAGGTGGTGCTCGACCTGGTAGTTGAGACCGCCCATCAGCGCGCTCGCCCACCACCCTCCGGAGATGTTGCGCGAGGTGCGGACCTGCTTGCTGAAGAAGTCGAGCTTCGCGTCGCGGGGCACGATCGGCATGCCCTTGTGGTTGGGAGCGAACGAGGCGCCCATGTAGACGCCGAACACCGCCAGCTGCACGCCGAGGAACGCGAACGCCATGCCGAGCGGCAGGAACCAGAACACGACGCCGAGGTACGCGGCGAAGCGCACCGCGATGAGCGCGAGCTCCAGGGCGCGCCCCTCGACGCGGCCTCGGGCGAACAGCCCGCGCACGCTGGTCACGTGCAGGTTGAGCCCCTCGAGGGTGAGCAGCGGGAAGAACAGGTAGCCCTGCCTGCGCGTGATCCAGGCGATGAACCCGCGCTGCTCCGCCGCCGACTCCTCGGTGAACGAGATGGTGTCGAATTCGATGTCGGGGTCCTTCCCGACGCGGTTCGGGTTGGCGTGGTGGCGCGTGTGCTTGCGCATCCACCACTGGTAGCTCATGCCGACGAACAGTGTCGCGAGCAGGCGCCCCGCGAGGTCGTTCCGCGGGCCCGAGGCGAACACCTGACGGTGTGCGGCCTCGTGGGCGAGGAACGCGAACTGGGTGAAGATGATGCCGAGCGCACCCGCGATGAGCAGCTGGAACCAGCTGTCGCCGAGGAGCCAGAAGCCGAAGCCGGCCGCGACGAGCGCGACGACCAACCCTCCGAAAAGGGCGCCGTAGAACCACGGCGTGCGGGCGAGCAGGCCGGACTCGCGGATGACCTGCGACAGCGCGGAGTAGCTCTGGGTGATGTTCGGGGCGTTGGTACGGGCGACCGTGGGACGGAATCCGCCCACGGTGGAGGTGTCTGCGATGATGCGATCCCAGCTGGTGTCTGCGACTTCCCAGCCGAGGTATCGCGGGCGATCGCCCGCTGGTGGATGTTCGCGACGCTAGGGTCGGGCGCTGGGAAGGGCCTGTGAGACACGCCGCCCGGTGCCGGAACGTGACCTTTGGGCCAGACTGTGACCATGAGAGTCGCAGTCACCGGAGGATCAGGCAAGCTCGGGCGCACCGTCGTGCGCGAACTCACGGCAGCGGGCCACGACGTGGTCAACTTCGATCGGGTCGGGGAGCGCGGGCCGAGCTTCGTGCAGCTCGACACGACCGACTACGGGCAGGTGATCGACGCGCTCGGCGGCGTCGATCGCACCGAGGGCTTCGAGGCGCTCGTGCACCTCGCGGCGATCCCCGCGCCGGGCATGCTGACCGACGCCGCCACCTTCCGCAACAACATGCTGACCACGTTCAACCTGTTCTGGGCGGCGACCAGGCTCGGCATCCGGCGCATCGTGTACGCGTCGAGCGAGACCGTGCTCGGGCTGCCCTTCGACGTGCCGCCGCCGTACATCCCCGTCGACGAGGACTACCCCGCCAGGCCCGAGTCGGTGTACTCGATCACGAAGGTGCTCGAGGAGCAGCTCGCGATCGAGCTGGTGCGCTGGTACCCCGACCTCTCGATCACCGCACTGCGCTTCTCCAACGTGATGGAGCCGGCCGACTACGCCGAGTTCCCCTCCTACGACGCCGACGCGATGACGCGCAAGTGGAACCTCTGGGGCTACATCGACGCACGTGACGGCGCGCAGGCGATCGACCTCGCGCTGCGCAAGGCGCCGGCCGGCTTCGACCGGTACATCATCGCGGCCGCCGACACCGTGATGTCCCGCCCGAACGCCGAGCTCGTCGCCGAGGTCTTCCCCGACGTGCCCGTGCGGGGCGACCTGGGCGAGCACGACACCATGCTCTCGATCGACAAGGCGAGGCGGATGCTGGGCTACACGCCTCGACACTCCTGGAGGGACTGACCGCACCGGGCGCGGCGGTCGGCCCCGGTTCAGGCGTTCGTCGGGATGACGATGATCGGCTCGGTGGTCGGCTGGTCGGACCCGCCGGCGGGCTCGACGGTCACGCCGATCGTGGCGCCGGCCGGCGCCGACTCGATCAGGTGCACGGTCACGCCGTCGCCCGCGGCGAACAGCCCGGCCGCTGCGATCCCGGCGTCGGTGATGACCCACGCCTCGTAGGTCTCATCGTCGCCCAGTGCGGGGAGCTCGTCGACGAGGAGCGCGGTGCGGTCCAGCTCGTCGGACCAGACGAGCGTCGCCGTGGCCCCGTCGGAGGACTGCACGGACTGACGCCGCGCGTCCGGCGCCGCGCTGATCTCGGCGACGACGGACTCCGGTGTCTCGGCCGGACCGCTGAAGCCGCCGCCGAGCGCGATGCCGGCGACCAGCAGCGCCGACGCTGCCGCGACGGCCGCCACGGCCGTCGCCGCCCGGACGCCCCAGCGCGACCGCGCGCGCTCCTGGGCGGGACCGCCGCGCGGGGCGTCAGCCGCTGCGGGTGCGGGCTGCTCCGGAGTGACCGGTGCGGCGTGGATCGGCGCGGCGGCCTCCGCCTCCGGGGCGTCGGGCGCGGGCGTCGCGCCGTCGGCACGCACCTGGGGGGTCTGCGCGATGCGCGCGAGCAGGGCGTCGCGCATCGCGGGCGGCGGGGCGACCGGCTCCGCCGCAGCGCCGAGCGCCGCAGCGACCTCGTCGTACTCGTTCGCACGCCCGTCGAGACCGTCGTCGGCGTCGCGCGCCGCCTCCAGTGCAGCGCGCTCCTCATCGTCGAGCGCGTCGAGCGCACCCGCCGCGGCGAGCGCCTCGAGCTCCTCGCGATCCCGATCGGTCATCTCGTCACCCCCAGGGCGTCTCGCAGTCGTCCCATGCCGTCCCGTATCCGGGTCTTCACCGTGCCGAGCGGCACGTCCAGTCGTTCGGCGATCTCGCGCTGGGTGAGCCCGCCGTAGTACGCGAGCTCGATGGATTCGCGTTGCGGGCCTGCCAGGCCGCCCATCGCGCGCGCGACCCGCTCGTGCTCGATGCGGACCTCCACGGACTCCGACGGATCGGGCACCTCCGCCGCCAGCTCGCGGTGGCCCGCTGCCAGGTCGCGGTCGCGCGCCGACTGCGCGGACCGCACGCGGTCGACCGCACGCCGGTGGGTGAGGGTGAGGATCCAACTCACCGCGGAGCCCTTCCCTGCGTCGAAGCGCGGCGCCTGCTGCCAGATCTCCAGGAACACCTCCTGCGCGACCTCCTCCGACTGCGCGACGTCCACGAGGAGGCGGCGCACGAGTCCCAGCACCCGAGGCGCCATGGCGTCGTAGAGGGCGGCGAAGGCCGCCTGGTCGCCTGCACCGACACGGACGAGCAGGGCGTCCGGCGTCGCCGCCGTCGCCGTCGTCTCGGTCTCGCTCTCGGGGCGCACGAGCACCAGCATTGCAGAACCCATCGCACCTCCCGTGGATCGCAACGGGATTCGGAGTCGCCGCCGGCGCCGGATTGGGCGGCGATCGGTGGGAGCGGACCCCATCGAGCCCGGGCGTGGGGTGCCGATAGCCTGTTCCGATGACGACTCCCCCGGCGACGCCCTCCGACGAGCAGGCCCGCGGCGGCCGCTACTGGTTCTGGCTCGCGACCGTCGGCGTGATCGGCGGCGTGCTCTCGGGCGCGTTCGGCGTCGGCGGCGGCATCATCATGGTTCCGCTGCTCATCTTCCTGACGGGCATGGACCAGCGCCGGGCATCCGCCACGTCGCTCGCGGCGATCGTGCCCACCGCGATCGCGGGCGCGACCACGTACTTCGCGAACGGCCAGGTCGACGTGCTGGCAGCGCTGTTCGTGGCGGTCGGCGGCGTGGTCGGCTCGTACCTCGGCGCCATGCTGCTGCGGCGGATCAGCCTCACCTGGCTGCGCTGGATGTTCATCGCGGTCATGCTCATCGCCGCGGTGCGCCTGTTCCTCGTCGTGCCGACCCGCGACCAGGGCATGCTCGATCTCGACGTCTGGACCGCGATCGCGTTGACCGGCCTCGGCCTCGTCATGGGCATCGCCTCGGGACTGTTCGGCGTCGGCGGCGGCATCATCGCGGTGCCGGGGCTCATGGCGCTGTTCGGCATGGGCGACCTGATCGCGAAGGGCACGAGCCTGCTGGTGATGATCCCCACGGCCATCAGCGGCACGGTCGCGAACTCGCGCGGCGGGCTCGTGAAGCTCTCCGAAGCGGCCGTCGTCGGCGTGGCGGCGACCGTCGCCTCGTTCGGCGGTGTCGCCCTGGCATTCGTCATGCCGCCCGCGCTCGCGTCGTACCTCTTCGCTGCGCTCATCGTCTTCGCCGCGGTGCAGCTCGCGATCCGCGCGGTGCGGGCGCAGCGCAAGGGCTGACCCACGACCCTCCGTCGCACTCGACGACGGATGTCGAAAAAATCTCGCGACCTCGGGAATGAATCCGGTTTCCATGCAATTGCATACGATCATGGAAACGCAGATCGCAACCCACCCGCAGTTCATCGCCGGCACCTGGAAGCTCGACCCGATGCACGCCGAGCTCTCGTTCTCGGTGCGCCACCTCGCCATCAGCAAGGTGCGCGGCGCGTTCGAGACCTTCGACGTGACCGTCGTGACGAGCGAGGACCCGGCCGAGACCACGGTCGAGGCGACCATCGACATCGCCTCGGTCACCACCAACCAGAAGGACCGCGACGCGCACCTGCGCACCGGCGACTTCTTCAAGACCGACGAGTTCCCGACGGCCACCTTCCGCTCCACTCGCGTCGCGATCGACGGCGACGAGTTCGTCATCGACGGCGACCTGACCCTCCGCGGGGTCACCAAGCCGATCACGCTGACCGGCGAGTTCGGCGGCGTCGCCACCGACGCCTACGGCCAGACCAAGGCCGGCGCGACCGCCACCACGAAGATCAACCGCCACGACTTCGGCGTGAGCTGGAACGCCGCCCTCGAGACCGGCGGCGTCATGCTCGGCGACGAGGTCACCCTGACCGCCGAGCTGCAGGTCGCCCTGCAGGCGTAGGTCAGTAGCGCTCGAGCGCGGCGCTCGCCCCGGCGATCAGCACCCAGGCGAGCGCCGTGAGCACGATGACCGCCAGCGTCACGATGCCGAGCACGAGCCCGGCCGTGGCCGGGCCCCGGCCGGCGCCGTCGAGCTGCCTGGCCCGGTGACGTCCCACCGCGCCGAGGATGATCGCCAGCATCCCGGGCACGAAGCCGACGAGCGCGGCGATGACCCCCAGCACGGGGATGACCGTCCAGACGCCCGTCGCGATGCCGACGACACCGAGCGCCAGCGCGGCGATCGCGATGCCGTTCGGCACCGCGGCGGGCTCGGCGCCGGCAGCGGGGGCCTGCACGGCGTCGGCGGCGGCAGCCGCGGCGGGTTCGTCGGGATGCGGGGGGTTCGCGCTCACCCACCCGAGTATGCCCCTCGCGCCGGGCGCGCGCATGCGGAGACACCGCGCCTGTGGGCGGATCCCGGCGGTGGCACGATGGGGGCATGCCGTCTCGCACCGAGGAGCTGACCCTCGACACGGGCGCCGCCGAGGTGCCCGCGCGCTTCGCCGCACCGGCCGACCCGTGGGCGACCATCGTGGTCGCCCACGGCGCGGGCGCGGGCATGGACCATCCGTGGCTCGCGGGGTTCGCCGACGCGATGGTCGACGCGGGCGTCGCGACGCTGCGGTTCGACTTCCCCTATCGCGCGGCGGGCCGCAGGTTCCCCGACCGCCCTCCTGCTGCGATCGCGACCTGGCGTGCCGCGCTCGATGCGGCGCGCGCCCGCGCGGGTGAGACGCCGGTGTGGGCGTCGGGCAAGTCGTACGGCGGCCGCATGGCGTCGATGGCGGTGGCCGACGGGGCGGATGCGGCCGGCCTGGTGTTCCTCGGCTACCCGCTGCATCCGCCCGGCAAGCCGGAGCAGCTGCGCGACGCGCACCTGTACGGCATCACCGTGCCGATGCTGTTCCTGCAGGGCACGAACGATCCGTTCGCGAAGCCCGTCGAGCAGCTGGACGACGTCGTGCGGCGGATCGGCGCGAACGCGGTGCTCGAGTGGGTCGAGGGCGGCGGGCACTCGTTCGAGGTGGCGGGCAGGAAGCGGTCGCAGGCCGAGCTCGGGGCATCCGTCGCCCCGCCGGTAGCGGCATTCCTCCGAGGGCGCTGACCTGCGCCAGCACTGAGTTCCGCGCCGCTCGCCCCGCGCCGTGCTTGAATCCCGACATGGGGGAGACCAGCGCGGGCATCCTGCTGTACCGGCGGCGGGGCGACGGGGTAGAGGTCTACCTCGGCCACATGGGCGGGCCGTTCTGGCAGGGGAAGGACGCCGCGGCCTGGTCGATCCCGAAGGGCACGTACACCGACGAGCAGCCGCTCGACGCCGCGCGCCGGGAGTTCCGGGAGGAGATCGGCCATCCGGCGCCCGAGGTGCCGTACGTCGAGCTGGGCCGGTTCCGCTACAGCTCGGGCAAGGTCGTCACGGTGTTCGCGGGCGAGGCGGAGTTCGACCCCGGCCAGGTGCGCAGCGAGACGTTCGAGCTCGAGTGGCCCCCGCGGTCGGGACGCATGCAGGCGTTCCCCGAGCTCGACGACGCGCGCTGGTTCGCGCTCGACGACGCGCGCGAGCGACTCGTGCGCGGTCAGCGCCCGGCGCTCGACGCGCTGGCCGCACTGCTCGATTCCTGACGACCGGCGACACACGGCATCCGGTGGGGGTTGCCGGTGTCGGAGGTGAGGAGCAGGATCGCACTCGGGTGCCGCGATCGCCGCACCTCGATCGGAGGCACACGCCATGTCCATCCTGAACCCCTACCTGACCTTCGGCGGCGAGGCCCGCGAGGCGATGGAGTTCTACCAGAAGGTGTTCGGCGGCGAGCTGACCACGAACACCTTCCGCGACTTCCACATGGAGGACCTCCCCGAGGAGGAACTCGACGGAATCATGCACGCCCAGCTGACCACGCCCGCGGGCTTCACCCTGATGGGCGCCGACGCGCCCGCCGCGATGGGCGGCCCGACACCCAACGGCAACCTCTCGGTCTCGGGCGGCGCCGACGAGGAGGACGAGCTGCGCGGCTACTGGGCCGGGCTCGCCGAGGGCGGCACGATCGACATGCCGCTCGAGGTCGCCCCGTGGGGCGACGCGTTCGGGCAGGTCACCGACAGGTACGGCGTCGTCTGGTACGTGAACCTCGAGGGGCCGGGCAACCTGGCCGGTTGAGCCGCGCCCCGTCGTCGTCCGGTCGCCGGGTCAGACGAGCGGGATGCCCCGGCGCACCCGCCGGTCGAGGTCGAGCAGGAGCACGTTGAACGGGAACTCGCGCAGCGGGCGCGGCGACAGGGCGACGACCGCGCTGCACACGGCGAGCAGGCGCTCGAAGCGGCGCTGACGCTCGTCGTCCCAGTCCCAGCGCATCTCGTCGCGGAAGCGCTGCGGGAGGAACCCGGTCGCGAGCAGCAGCGCGAGGTCGTTGACCGGCTTGCGGATCAGCTTCGGCAGGTCGTCCTTCACGACGAGGTCGTTGAGGTACCGCCGCACGGCGTCGTCGATGTGCACGCGCTCGAGCGAGTCGTTCCAGTAGCGCTCGAACGCCGCGAGGTCCTCGGGCCACTGGTCGGGATGCACCTGCAGGGTCGTGCCGAGCACCGCGCCGGCGCGGTAGTGCGCCTCGGCGGTCTCCGGGTCCATGGGGCCGATGAACTGGTGCCAGACGTCGACGCCGCCCTTGTAGAGACAGGCCGCGACCCAGAGCTGCAGGTCGCGGTCGAAGGCGTTGTACTTCACCGGGCTCTCGGGCGTCGAGCGCACCTGCCGGTGCGACCCGTCGACCGCGCGGCGGTACACGGCCTTCTGCTCGGCGGTGCCGCGGTAGGCGACGGCGAGGTAGGTGAACGTCGTGCGGGCGCGCTTGACCGGATGCAGGTCGGCCCGGCCACTCTCGACCCGGCTCTCCGCGACCCCGTGGCCGACGCCCGGGCGCGCGAGCTGCATGATGACGTTCGCGCGGCCCGCGAGGAGGCTGACCCACATCAGGGCGTCGCTGAAGCCGGGATCGCGGCGCGCCCAGATGCGCCGCTGCCAGTCGGGCCGGGGAGGCACCGGCATGAAGATGCCCGCGCCGATTCCGCGCGCGGCACCGGCCACGGTCGCCGTCGCCCGGCCGATCGCGACGCCGGCGGCCCGTGCCGCCCGCCGACGCTCCTGCTCCACCGTCATGCCGGCTCCCCTCGAGCTCCCTCACCCGAGAGCAATGTTAACCGTGATTCGCATCGGTGGCGATACCCCCGGTGCATCCCGCGCCACGGCAACCCGGAGCGGATGCATCCTCCCGGCACAGGCGAGTCATAGGAACCGCATAGGGCGCTTGGGCTGAATGGGACCCGCAACCCCAGAAGACCCATCGGAGGCCCCCGTGCAACAGCTCCTCGCCGTCGCGATCGACCTGGTCGCGATCACCGTGCTCATCCTCGGCATCTACTTCCCCCGGCACCGCCGGCGCGACCTCGTCGCCGCCTACATCGGCGTCAACGTCGGGGTCGTGGCCGTCTCGATGGTGCTCGGGTCCGCGGCGATCGGCGCGGGCCTCGGCCTCGGCCTGTTCGGCGTGCTCTCGATCATCCGGCTGCGCTCGCGCGAGATCGAGCAGCACGAGGTCGCCTACTACTTCGCGTCGCTCGCGCTCGGCCTCATCGCCGGCCTCGGCAGTGACCTGGGCTGGATCGCCGGCGCCCTGATGGGCCTCATCGTCGGCGCCATGTTCCTCGCCGACCACCCCCGACTGCTGCACCGCTACCGTCAGCAGACCGTCGTGCTCGACCGGGCGGTGTCGGATGCCGCCGAGCTCGACCGCGCACTCGAGGAGGTCCTCGGCGGCCGCGTGCACCGCGCCGACGTGAAGCGCCTCGACCTGGTCAACGACACCACCGTGGTCGACGTGCGGTACGAGGTCGCCCGCGACGGCGACCGCCGCCGTGAGCCCCGCGAGCGCGTCGCCGACAGCGGCCGGGCGTCGCTCGCCGAGGTGCGGTCGTGACCGCCGTCGAGACGCGGCCGCTCGCGACCGGCGCCCTGGCGCTCCGCCCGATCTCGCTCGACGAGCTCAACGCGGCCGCCGCGCTGCAGCGCCGGGTCGACCGCAAGTACGCGCTGCGGCGCGAGGAGCTGGGCGACGTGCTCGCCGGGCTCGACCGCGACGCGCGCGTGCTCGAGATCGACGGCGAGCGCCGCAGCCGCTACGAGTCGGTGTATTTCGACACCCCCGACCTGACGAGCTACCTGCTCGCGGCACGCGGTCGCCGCCGTCGCTTCAAGGTGCGCACGCGCAGCTACGTCGACGTCGGCACGAGCTTCCTCGAGGTCAAGACGCGCGCCGGGCGCAGCGTCACCGTGAAGGAGCGCATCGCCTACGACGGCGCCGACGCGGCGGAGCTGACGCCGGAGGGCGCCGCCTACGCGGCATCCGTCTTCGCCGAGGTCGGCATCGACGCGCCGGGCCGGCCGCTGGAGCCCGTCCTCACGACGGCCTACCGCCGCACGACGCTGCTGCTGGCCGACGGCGCCTCCCGCGCGACCATCGACGTCGACCTCGCCTGGATCGACCACGGCGACCACGAGCACTTCGGGCGGCGGCTCGAGCTGCCCGACCTGGTGATCGTCGAGACGAAGTCCGTCGGCGGCGCCGGCGAGCTCGACCGCCTGCTCTGGGCGAACGGGCACCGGCCCGCATCCATCTCGAAGTTCGGCACCGGGCTCGCGGCACTGCGCCCGGGGCTGCCGCACAACAAGTGGTCGCGCGTGCTGCGCCGCCACTTCGACCCGGGCGCCATCCGCCCGACCGACGCCCGCACGGGCGTCCACGACACGACGCACGCACCCACGAGGAGGACCCGATGACCACCCACGACCGCTCCCGGGCCCAGGACGCCACCCGGACCTCGCGCGCCCGCACGGCGATGCGCCGCCCCGCCGTGGTGCTGCCCGTCCTGCTCACCGGCACGCTGCTCGCGGGGTGCACCGCGACCGCGACGACCGACGCCTTCGGCGCGACGAGCTCCGACACCTCCGGGTCGGCCACGACCGAGACGGTCTCGGTCGACGTCGGCCAGACCGCCGCCGAGGCGATGGCCGAGAACCAGGAGTCGCACGCCTCGGACGACGATGCCGAGGTCGTCGAGTCCGAGGTGGTCGACGTGACGCTCGACGGCGACGACGCGAGCGTGTCGGCGGGCGCCGACGCGTCGGCCGACACGGTCACCGTCGAGGACGGAACCGTGACCATCACGGCCGCCGGCACCTACCGCCTGAGCGGCGAGTACTCGGGCGCCGTCGTGGTCGCCGCCGACGACGAGGCCGACGTGCAGCTCATCCTCGACGGCGTCGACATCGCCAACGCCGACGACGCGGCGATCGCCGTCACCGGCGCCGACGAGGTCATCGTGATCCTCGCCGACGGTTCGACCAACGCCCTGAGCGACACCGACTCGTACGCCGAGGACGCCGACATCAACGCCGCCCTCGACAGCACCGCCGACCTCACCATCACGGGCGACGGTGCGCTCGAGGTCACCGGCAACGGCAACGACGCGATCGCGAGTTCCGACGGGCTCGTCATCTCGGGCGGCGACATCACGGTGAACGCCGTCGACGACGGCATCCGCGGCAAGGACTACGTGATCATCACGGGCGGCACGATCGAGGTCACCGCGGGCGGCGACGGCGTGAAGTCCGACAACGAGGAGGAGGCCGAGCGCGGGTACATCGCGATCGGCGGCGGCACGATCGACGTCGTCGCAGGCGGCGACGGCCTGGCCGCGGAGACCGACGTGATCGTCTGGGGCGGCGACGTCTCGATCGAGGCCGGTGGCGGCAGCGGGGCATCCGTCACCGACGACACCTCGGCCAAGGGCGTCAAGGCCGGCGCGCTCGTCGTCGTGGACGGCGGCGCGCTCGACATCGACGCGGCCGACGACGCCGTGCACTCGGACGGCGGCGTGCACATCGCCGACGGCAGCGTGACCGCCGCGACCGGCGACGACGGCGTGCACGCCGAGACCGCACTGTCGGTCTCCGGCGGCGTGATCGACGTGCTCACCTCGTACGAGGGGCTCGAGTCGGTCGAGATCGACATCTCCGGTGGCGAGATCTCGATCGTCGCCGACGACGACGGCATCAACGGCGCGGGCGACGCGCAGGCGACCATGTCGATCTCGGGCGGCGAGATCGTCGTCGATGCGCAGGGCGACGGCATCGACGTGAACGGCACGCTGTCGATCTCGGGCGGCGACACCCTCGTCTTCGGGCCCACGAGCAACGGCAACGGCGCGCTCGACGTCGACGGGACCTTCGAGGTCTCGGGCGGCACGCTGCTCGCGCTGGGCAGCGCGGGCATGGTCGTCGGGCCGAGCACCGCGTCGGCGCAGGCATCCGTGGGCTTCACGCTCAACGGCGCGACCGGCGGCACGGTGACCATCACGGACGCCGACGGCACCGTGCTCGCGACCGCCGACAGCGACAAGGCGTTCCAGTCGGTGGTCTACTCGTCCGCCGATGTCACGTCGGGCACCACGTACACCGCGACCGCGAGCGGTACGAGCGTCACGGCCACGGCGGGCGCGCAGATCGGCTCGGGCGGCATGGGCGGCGGCATGGGCGGCCAGGGCGGCGGCGGCCAGGGCGGCGGCCCCGGCGGCGGACGCCCCTAGCGGGGCTGCCGGAGGGGTGCCCCGCGCGCGACGCCGTGCGCGGGGCACCCGGTGCGTCACCCGACGTTCAGGCTCACCCGGTAGCGTCGTGTCGGGCGCAGCGTGGCTCCCATCGCATCCCGATCACACGGAATCGAAGGAAGAGGCACGCCCGCATGACCCGAATCGTCTTCGTGCGCCACGGCGAGACCGAGTGGAACCGCGCCCGCCTGCTGCAGGGGCGCACCGACATCCCCCTGAACGACCACGGCCGCGCACAGGCCGCTGCGGCATCGGTGCTGCTGGCCGACCGGCTCGCCGAGACGCTCGTGACCTCACCGCTCGGGCGCGCGGTCGAGACGGGTCGCATCCTCGCGGAACGCGCCGGCCTGACCGTCGCCGGCACCCTCGACGACCTGGTCGAGCGCGACTTCGGCGAGGCCGAGGGCTTGCTCGTGCCCGACGCGCGCGAGCGCTGGGGCTCGGAGTACCCCGGTGCCGAGACGGATGCCGCCCTGGCGGCGCGCGGCCGAGCAGTGGTCGAGCACCTGGCCGCGACCCACCGGGCCGTGATCGCGGTCGCGCACGGCACCTTCATCAGGGCCGCGGTCGACGCCGTGGCCGGCGGCGCGCTCGAGCGGCTCGGCAACGGCGACGTGGTCGTGCTCGAACGGGTCACCGAGTCCTGGCACGTCGAGGTGCGGCGCAACCCGATCCCGGCGTCGCCCGAGGCGGAGCCCGGCGAGGTCGAGGGCGCACGCGCGGCGGCCGCGACCCGGGTGGCCTGAGCGCGGGCCCGAGCACGGGGACGCGCGCCCGGGTGGACAACGCCCGATGCGGCGCAATAGCGTCGGCCACATGGACCAGGGGGCGGGGCGGCCGGCGGTGACGGACGACGCGTTGTCGGCGGCGACGCTCGAGCGACTCTCCACGTGGATCGCGGGCCAGCGCTGGTACGGGGGCAACGCGGGGCTCCCCCGGCTGCGTGCCCTCGGGTCCTACGAGCTGCCGACCGGCACCCCCGACGTGGCGGCGCACGCACTGCTCGTCATGGACGAGGCGCCCGCCCGCCCGGTGCTCTACCAGGTCCCCGTCACGCTGCGGCGGGCGCCGTCGGGCGTCGCGGAGGAGCACCTCATCGGCACCCTCGACGACGGCACGCTGGTCTTCGACGGGCCGCACGACCCGGTGTTCACCCGCGCGCTGCTCGAGCTCCTCACCGGCGGCACGGTCGCGATCGACTCGGGCGTGACGGCGCAAGGCAGGCTCTCCGGCACGGATGCCGCGGGGCGCGTCGATCCCGGATCGCTCGTCAGCCGCGTGCTCACGGGCGAGCAGTCGAACAGCTCGATCATCTACGAGCCCCGCGAGCCTGGTGCCGCGCGTCCCCTCATCTGCAAGGTCTACCGCCGACTGCACCACGGCGAGAACCCGGACGTGACCCTGCCGACGGCGCTGGCCGAGGGCGGCTCGCCGCACGTGCCGGCGAGCATCGGCGCCCTGACCGGCACCTGGGACGACGTGGGACGCGAGTCGGGCCGGGCGACGGGGCACCTCGCGTTCGCGCAGGAGTTCCTGCCGGGCGTCGAGGACGCGTGGCGGGTCGCGCTGCGCGCGGCAGCGACCGGCGAGCCGTTCGCCGGCCCCGCGCGGGAGCTCGGCGTGGCGACCGCGGAGGTGCACGCGAGCCTCGCCGCTGCCTTCGGGACGCGCGCCGCGACGCGCGAGCGCGACCTCCGGGCGGTCGAGGCGTGGCACCGCCGGCTCGGCACGGCGGTGCGCGAGGTGCCCGCCCTGGCGCCGCACCGTTCCGCGATCGAGGCGGTCTACGCCCGGGCGGAGGACGCCACCTGGCCGGCGCTGCAGCGCATCCACGGCGACCTGCACCTCGGTCAGGTCGTCGCCGCGCCGGGGCGCCCCTGGGTGCTGCTCGACTTCGAGGGCGAGCCGCTGCGGCCGATGGCGGAGCGCACCGGCAACGACCTCGCGCTCCGCGACGTCGCCGGCATGCTGCGCTCCTTCGACTACGCGACCGGATCCGTCGCGCAGTCCGGCGGGGCGTCCGACGACGACCTCCGCGCGTGGGCGGGTGTCGCCCGCCGGGCGTACCTCGACGGCTACGCGGAGGTCGCGGGCGAGGATCCGCGGGCGCACCGGGACCTGCTCGCCGCGCTCGAACTCGACAAGGCGGTCTACGAGGCGATCTACGAGACCCGCACCCGCCCGGCGTGGGTGACCATCCCGCTCACCGCGATCGACCGCCTGCTGGCCGGAGCCGATCCGGCGTCCTGACCGGGCGAGGGATCGAGGGTCAGCCCCAGAAGCCCTCGTGCACCGCGGCGGCCTCCGGCAGGCCCGCCGGTCCCGCGACCTCGACGGGGCGACCTCCCCGCGCGAACACCTCACGGCAGGGCAGCGCGAGCGTCGGCACGCCCTCCTGCGCGACGACGATCTCGCGCAGCGCCCGCTCGGAGAGGGCGTAGACGATGCGTCGGATGCCGCTCCAGTAGATCGCGCCCGAGCACATGGCGCACGGCTCGGTGCTCGTGAAGAGCGTGCTCGCGGCCAGGCGCTCCGCACCGAGCACGGACGCCGCACGCCGGACCACGTTCGTCTCGGCGTGACCGGTCGGGTCGCGCCGGGTCACGACCGAGTTGCGCCCCTCGACCACCTCGCCGTCGGGGGCGACCACGATCGCGCCGAACGGGTGGTCGCCGCGCTCGCGCGCCGACGCGGCCAGGCGGATCGCGTGCCGGAGCCGGTCGAGGTCGGCGTCGTCGAGTCCGTCGTCGAGGTGCTCGTCGAAGCCCCCGGAGGCCCCCGCCGCGGGGCCGGCCGGCCCGGTCGCATCCGTCGTCATCGCCCCATGCTCCCGCACCGGGGCCTGGATTTGTGGACTTCCGCCAATTTCGACGCGACGCCTCCCTGCAGAAGTCACAGATTTCCACGAATGTGTAGATTCCGTTGTCGGAACCGTTGTATGGTCAGACCACACAAACCCACCACCACAACAGCAGCAAGGGGACGGAGAAATGACCACCACCATCAGCCCGGTCCGCCGCACGACGGCCCGAGTCCTCAGCATCATCTCGATCGTGATCGGCGCCGTGTTCGTCGTCGCCGGCGCGGTCGCCTGGACGGCCGTCAGCACGCAACTCGCCGACGAGCACATCACCGTCGCCGAGGACGCCGCCTTCCTCGCCGGCGAGCCGGTCGCGGGCCCGCTCACCGCCTACGCCCAGGCCGACATCATCAACCACCACGCGCTCGACGCGAGCGGCGGCCTCACCTACGCCGAGCTCGACCGCGAGGACCCGGTGCGCGCGACCATGATGAACGCCTCGTTCCTGCGGGCATCGCTGTTCACCTCGGTCGTCTCGTTCGGCGTGGCACTCTTCGCCGTCGGCGCCGGCGTGGTGACGATCATGCTCGGCAGCGCGGGGCTGCTGCTCACCCCGGCCGCCTCGAAGGTCGAGGAGGCACCGGCACGGGAGGCCGTGACCACCGGCTGACCGGCTCCGCCACGCCGAACGCGACGACGCCCGCACCCCACGGTGCGGGCGTCGTCGCGTTCGGCGTGCGCGAGGCGGGAAGGATCCCGGACCGGCCCGGGTTGTGGAGGGAGACCCCAGCGGAAGGACCCCCATGACCATCCTCGTCACCGGCGCCACCGGCCACCTCGGCGCCCTCGTCATCGATGCGCTGCTCGCCCGAGGCGCGGACCCGGCCGGCATCGTCGCCGGCGCGCGGACGCCCTCCGACCTCGACGCGCTCGCGGAGCGGGGCATCCGCGTCGTGCGCTTCGACTACGCCGACCCCGAGACCCTGGCCCCAGCGCTCGAGGGGATCGACGCGCTGCTCCTGGTCTCCGGAACGGAACTCGGTGCGCGCGTGGCCCAGCATCGCAACGTCATCGACGCCGCCGCCGCAGCGGGCGTGGGCAAGCTCGTCTACACGAGCGCGCCGCACGTCGCCGACAGCGATCTGCCCCTCGCGCCCGACCACCGCGCGACCGAGGAGGCGATCGCCGAGTCCGGGGTGCCCGCGGTGATCCTGCGCAACAACTGGTACTCCGAGAACTACACCCGCGACCTCGCCGTGGCCGCCGAGTCGGGCACGGTCGTCTCGTCCGTCGGCGACGGCCGCATCGCGAGCGCGCCCCGGGCCGACTACGCCGAGGCCGCCGCCGTCGTGCTGCTCGAGGAGGGCCACCTCGGTGAGACCTACGAGCTCGCGGGCGACCACGCGTGGACCTTCGAGGAACTCGCCGCCGCGTACGCCGAGGTGCTGGGCCGCGACGTCGAGTACGTGCGCCTCAGCAGCGACGAGCGCAGCGCGGCCCTCCTGGAGGCCGGGGCCGGCGAAGGCGCGGCCGGGTTCGTGGCCGCACTCGAGGCGAGCATCCGCGACGGCGCGCTCGCCGACGCCGACGGCACGCTCGCCCGACTCATCGGGCGTCGGACCACGCCGCTCGTCGAGACGCTCCGGCGGGCCGCGTGACGCGCGCTGCGCATACTGGAGGCGTGACCGCCACGACCCCGCTGCCCGACGACGCACGCTGCCCCTGCCTCAGCGGGCTGACCTACGGCGAGTGCTGCGGGCCGTTGCACCGCGGCGAGCGCGTCGCCCCCACGGCGCTCGCGCTCATGCGGTCGCGCTACTCGGCGTTCGCGGTGCACGACGGCGAGTACCTGTCGGCCACGTGGCACCCGCGCTCCCGCCCCGACGTCATCGGCCTCGACCCGCGCGAGCGCTGGTACCGCCTCGACATCGAGGAGACCGTCGGCGGCGGCCCGCTCGACTCGCAGGGCGTGGTCGAGTTCACCGCGTACCACCGCAGCGACGACGAGCGCGGCAGCCTGCACGAGCGCAGCGGGTTCGTGCGCGAGCAGGGCCGCTGGTGGTACGTCGGGCGGGTGCAGCGCGGCTGACTCGGCCGCATCCGCTCGCCCTCGCCCCTGCGCCACCCGATGCGGCCGGCAACTCGCAGCCCGCTCCCAGCTTCGGCGGAACAGCCTCGCACCCGCATCCGTTCTCCCTGATGTCGCCGAATCATCGGCAGGCACCGGCGTCGCAGCCGGCGGCGCCCGCGAAGGAGGAACCGGATGTCCCCCGAGTACCGCAGCACCCCCGAGGCGATCGAGCGCCTCACCCCGCTCCAGCGGAAGGTCACCCAGGAGGAGGGCACCGAGCCCGCCTTCCGCAACGAGTTCTGGAACCACCACGAGGACGGCATCTACGTCGACGTCGTGTCGGGCGAGCCGCTGTTCGCCTCCACCCACAAGTACGACAGCCGGTCGGGCTGGCCGAGCTTCACCCGGCCGATCCACGACGCGTCGGTGACCGAGAAGGTCGACCGCTCGTTCTTCATGAAGCGCGTCGAGGTGCGCTCGGCGGGCGCCGACAGCCACCTGGGGCACGTCTTCGACGACGGGCCGACGGATGCCGGCGGCCTGCGCTACTGCATCAACTCGGCCGCGCTGCGGTTCGTCCCGGTCTCCGAGCTCGAGGCGGCCGGCTACGGCGAGTACTGCGCCCTGTTCGGGTCGCCCGATGACGACTCGGCCGCGCCCGACCGGCCGACGGATGCGACCATTGAGATGTCCGAGAAGGAGGACGCATCATGACCACCACCCCCGCTCCCGGCGAGCTGACCACCATCCCCGGCGCCGAGACCGCGGTGCTCGCGGGCGGATGCTTCTGGGGCATGCAGGACCTCATCCGCCGCCGCCCGGGCGTGCTGACGACGCGCGTCGGCTACTCCGGCGGCGAGGTCGACCACGCGACCTACCGCAACCACGGCGACCACGCCGAGGCGATCGAGATCGTGTTCGACCCGACGCGCACGTCGTACCGCGAGCTGCTGGAGTTCTTCTTCCAGATCCACGACCCGACGACGAGGAACCGCCAGGGCAACGACCTCGGCCGCAGCTACCGGTCGGCGATCTACCCGACGTCGGCCGCGCAGCACGACACCGCGATCGACACGATCGAGGACGTCGACGCGTCGGGCCTCTGGCCGGGCAAGGTCGTCACCGAGGTCGCCGACGCCGGCCCGTTCTGGGAGGCCGAGCCCGAGCACCAGGACTACCTCGAGCGGTACCCCAACGGGTACACCTGCCACTTCGCGCGGCCCGGCTGGGTGCTGCCGAAGCGCGACGCGCACGCCGCGTCGTAGGCGCCCTCTCGGGGGAAAGCCCGTGGCCGCCGGCCGGAGGATCAACCTGCGGCGGCGGCCACGGGAGCCCCGTCTGGAACCGACGGTACAGCCGTCACACTTCTGCGGCCGTTGGGGGGAACGGCCGATGGCGCACGGGGCTTTCGTCGGGGGGAACGACCATCGGGTTCGGTTCAGGGCTTGGTGACAGACTCGCACGCCCGATGCCGGTAAGGTGTGGCGGAGAAACGCCATGGCCACGACCCGCCATGGCGTGACCCTGTCGGCGAGCGAGTGCGAGGAGGCGGCCCGATGCTGGACGTCATCGGCCTGGACGCCTCGCACACCGCCGTCTACCGCGCGATCCTCGCCGAGCCCGCGACCCGTGTCGCCGACCTCGCCGAGCACCCCGAACTCGCGGGCGTCGACCTCCCGCAGGTGATCGACGCGCTCGAGCAGGGCGGACTCGTCGCCCGGCGTGCCACGGACCGCGAGTGCCTCGTCGCCTCACCTCCCTCGATCGCGCTGCGGCCGCTGCTGCTCGAGCACGAGCGCGGGCTCACCGCCGCGCACGAGGCGCTGGTGCAACTGAGCGAGCTGTACCGCGCGAGCTCGGCCCGCACGAGCGACGGCGACGTGGTCGAGCGGG
The DNA here is from genome assembly GCF_027925245.1 of Agromyces rhizosphaerae. NCBI lineage: Bacteria > Bacillati > Actinomycetota > Actinomycetes > Micrococcales > Microbacteriaceae > Agromyces > Agromyces rhizosphaerae. Next base: position 2,167,218 of record NZ_BSDP01000001.1, on the reverse strand, counting down.
TGTTCGGGCGCACCGCGATCCGCCAGCGGGTCTCGCAGCTGCAGGCCGCCGCGGCGACCTCGATCGACCTGTTCGTGCGCGACGACAGCATGCTCCGCGGGCCGGGCGAGAACGTCGAGGAGACGCGGGCGCTCGCGCGCGGCGTGCGCTACCGCGTGCTGGTCGAGACCACGGTGCTCGAGCGGCTCGGCATCGTCGGCACCGCCCGCACCTCGGCCCGCATCGGGGAGGAGATCCGCGCCACCGGCCGCCTGCCCGCGCGCCTCGTCGTGAGCGACCGCTCGAGCGCGCTGCTCTGGACGCCGTCGGCCGACGGCGCGGAGGAGCCGACCGCCCTGCTGCTGCACGCGGGCGCGCTGCTCGACCTCGTCGTCGCGGCGTTCGAGCAGCACTGGCGGCTCGCGACGACCGTGACCAGCGAGGGCGAGCTCCGCTCGGGCGACGACTCCTGCACCGACACCGACCTGCTGCGACTGCTGCTGCTGGGGCTGACGGATGCCGCCGCGGCGGCCGAGCTCGGCATCTCCGTGCGCACGGTGCAGCGTCGCATCGCCGCGCTCATGGACGCCGCGGGCGTCGGCACCCGCATCCAGCTCGGCGCCGAGGCCGTGCGCCGCGGCTGGGTCTGAGCTCCGCTGCCGGCAGCCGCGGCGGCCAGCGGCCGGAAGCGACCCGGGCCTAGCGGGCGCGCTGCAGCGCCGAGAGCAGGCCCGCGGCCGTGGCGGCGTCCTCCACCGTCACCGTGAAGATGCGCCCGCCCTCGCGATGCACCTGCAACGCGGTGCCGCTGTGCAGCACGATGCCGAACCTCCCCTGGGGCGCGAGTCGCACCCCGATGCCGCCGAACTCGGCCATCGCGCGCACCTGCACGACCTCGGCGCGTCGCACCTGCTCGATCGGCACGCGGAACCGGAGGAGGCCGAGCAGCGAGCGGGCGGTGACGCCGGTCGCGTCGACCCGCACCCGGAAGGCGAGGGTGGTCGCGGCGAGCGCCATGGCCCCGGCCGCGATCCAGAGCGCCCAGGTGCGCGCGCCGCTGGTCACGCCCAGGATGGCGGCGAGGCCGACCACGAGCACGATCGCCGCGATGATCGCGACCAGCGCGGGCGTCGCCACCGTCGTCGTGCGCACCCAGACCGCGCGCTCCCCCGGCTCGAGCTCGATCGGCGCGCCCGGCTCCACCTCGGGCTCCGGGAGCTCGGTCGCGGGCTGCACGAACCACGCGACGACGCCGGCGACGACGCCCGCAGCGGCGGCGGCCAGCAGCGGGAGGCCGATGCCCGTGGCATCCGCCGCGTCGTCGAGGCCGCGCTGCATGGCCACGGCCCAGGTCATGGACACCGTGATCAGCGTGGCCAGGCCGAGCATGAGGGCGCCGAGCAGGCGCGTGATCGTGCCGAAGCCGTCGGGCGCGGCCTGCGGCACCGTGACCGCGGCGAGCAGTGCGGGCACGCCCAGCCCGATCGCGACCGTGAGCGCCGGATAGGTCCAGGCCGGGCCGAACGCGTCGGGCTCGCTGCCGCTCCAGTGCGTGGCGACGATCTCCGGCAGCTCGGGCAGCCAGGTCAGCTGCAGGGCGACGGCGACCGCGACCAGCACGGCAGGGACGGCGATGGTGACCACGAGGAGCCGGCTGCGTGCACGTCGCATCGACGCGCTCATCTCGGGGCGGATCGCCTGTGGCGTGGTCATCGGAGGGCCTCCTTCACGAGGGACGCGAGCGCGTCGGGGCTGAGCCCGAGCGCACGGGCGCGCTCGGCGAGTCGGGCGATGTCGTCGCGGAGCTCGGCGAGCCCCGCGGCGGCGGGCGTGAGCACCGCGCCGCGCCCGCGCCGGAGGTCGACGAGCCCCTCGTCGCGCAGGTCCTGGTAGGCGCGCAGCACGGTGTGCAGGTTGATGTCGAGCGAGTCGGCGACGTCGCGGGCGGCCGGCAGGCGGTCGCCCGCCTGCGCGCGGCCCGCCGCGACCTCGGCGCGCACCGAGGCGGCGACCTGGGCGAACAGGGGCACCTCGCTGCCGGGATCGATGCGGATGAGCATGGCCCCACGCTAGCACATTGTTTGGTTACAACTAGAACAAGTGCCGAGTCCTCCGGGCCGTCTACGCTGGGACTCGCGGCGCACCGCGGCGACGCGACCCGCCCGCTGCGCACCCGTGAAGGCACCGTGACCACTGCACCCCCCACCGTCCACCGCTGGTGGCTGTGGTTCGTCTGGGCGGTCGGCGTGGGCGCGTACGTGCTCGCGGTCACGAACCGCACCTCGCTCGCAGCGGTGGGCGTCGACACCGCCGTGCGATTCGAGGCGGACGCCTCGACGCTCTCGCTGTTCGCCGTCATCCAGCTCGCCGTCTACTCGGGCATGCAGGTGCCCGTGGGCCTGCTGCTCGACCGCTTCGGCAGCAGGCCCGTCATGGTCGCCGGAATGCTCGTGATGGCCTCCGGCCAGGTGATCATGGCGTTCGCGACCGACGTGGGCGTGGCGATCCTCGCGCGCGTGCTGATCGGCGCCGGCGACGCCGCGATCTTCCCAGGGGTGCTGCGCGTCGTGGCCGCCTGGTTCCCGGAACGGCAGGCGCCGCTCGTGGTGCAGCTCACGGGCATCATCGGGCAGCTCGGCCAGCTCGTGTCGGTCATCCCGCTCGCCGTGCTGCTGCGCGCCACGACCTGGACCGTCGCCTTCGGCGCGCTGGCCGGCACCTGCCTGCTCTTCGCGGTGCTCATGCTCGCGGTCGTGAACGACCGACCGCCGGGCGTCGAGGTGCAGCGGAAGGTCGTGTCCAGCGCGGACCTGCGCCAGGGCTTCGCCGAGTCCTGGCGGCATCCCGGCACGCGGCTCGGGTTCTGGTCGCACTTCACGCCGCCGCTGTCGGTCAACGCGTTCATCCTGCTCTGGGGCTACCCGTTCCTGACCGTGGGCGAGGGGCTCTCGCCGGCTGCGGCGTCGACCGTGATGTCGGTCATCGTCCTCGCCGGGCTGGTCGCGGGCCCGGTGATCGGGGCGCTCTCCCACCGGCATCCGTTCCGCCGCTCGCGCATGCTCGTGCTGCCCATCGTCTGGGCCCAGGTCGCGGTCTGGCTCGCGGTGATCGCGTGGCCCACGGCGGCGCCGATCTGGCTGCTGCTGCTGCTCGCCACGGTCGTCGGGCTCGGCGGTCCCGGCTCGCTCGTCGCCTTCGACCACGCCCGTGCGTTCACGCCGAGCCATCGGCTCAGCACCGCGACCGGCATCATCAACGCGGGCGGCTTCATCGCCGGGCTCGCGGCGATCCTCGCGATCGGCGTCGCGATGGACCTGCAGGGTGCGGGCACGCCCGACACCTACAGCCTCGAGGCGTTCCGCATCGCGTTCCTCACCCAGGTGCCGCTCTGGGCGATCGGCATCACGGGCATCGTGGTCGAGCGGCGGCGCACCAGGCTGCTGCTCGGCCTCGACCGGCCGCGCCCGCCCCGGGCGCCGCGGGGCGGCGACGCCGGCGACTGACGGGTCGCTCAGCGGGCGATGCGGATCGGCAGCACGGCGAGCGCGCCGAGGGTCGCGATCACGCCCGACGCGATGAACAGGGCCCAGAACCCGCCAGCTGCGGTCACGATCAGCGCGCCGATCATCGGGCCGATCGCCTGCGGCACGACCGACGCGATGTTCATGATGCCGAGGTCCTTGCCGCGCGAGTGCTCGTCGGGCAGCACCTGCGTCGCCAGTGCCTGGTCGACCGCGAGGAAGCATCCGTAGCCCGCGCCGAGCACCGCGCCCGCGAGCACGATGACCGCGAAGTCGGTCGACACCAGCAGGATCAGCGCGCCCGCGGCCTGCAGCGCCGCCGCGGCGAGCACGAACGGCTTCCGCCTCGCGAACCGATCGGAGAGGCGCCCGCCGACGAGCGCGGCCGTGATCGAGCTGGCGGTGTAGACGAGCGTGAGCAGCAGCAGGTCGTCCTCCGCCTGGGCCGGGGTGTCGCCGTAGCCGTAGATCAGGAAGTAGAGCAGCAGGCCCGTGATGATCGCGTTGCCGACGTTGACCAGCACGCGGCTGAGCAGCGTCCAGCCGAAGTCCGGGTACCGCCGGGGGCTCACCCAGAACCCCTGCAGCATACCCACGAACGTGAACGGGCGGCGCTCGGTGCGGGGCAGCACCGCGTCGGGCACGAGCAGCAGGAACGGCGCGACGAGCACCAGCAGCAGCACCGCGAGCGCCGCGTACCCGGCGATCGCGCCCGTGAAGAGGGTCGTCACGAGCAGGATGCCCGCGATGATGCCGACGCCCTGCGGCGCCGAGATCACGCCCGAGACGAGGCCGCGCTGGAACACGGGCACCTGGTCGGAGATCATCGCGGTGAGCGCGGCCGACAGCGCGCAGAACCCGGTGATCGCGAGCGACCAGCAGATCGCGACGCCCACGATCGTGTCCTGCACGCCCAGGGCGACGAGCGCCGCGGCGAACAGCAGCGCGCCGCCCGCGATCCACGGCCGGCGCCGGCCGAACCGCGAGGTGGTGCGGTCGCTGAGCGCGCCCGTCACGGGGTACGCGATGATCGCGGCGACCGAGGAGATGCCCGACACGATGCCGAACGCGAGCACGCTGTCCTGCCAGGTGTCGGTCGCGATGAGCGCGTCGACCTGCGTCGGCAGCAGCAGCTGCACGGGCGTGAGCTGGGCCATCCAGAGCCCGAGCCAGGCGGTGGCGAACGCCGCGATCCAGCCGCCGCCGACGCGCTCGCGGGGTGCGCCGAACAGCGCGGTCTCGGTACCGGGGGTGGACGTCATGGGGCGGATGCTCCTCGCGGTCGTGGCGCCGACGGTCGACCTCGTCCGCCGTCATGAGTGGGTCAACTGTCCCAGAGGCGGGAGGTCGCGACAAGGGTCGCCTCGGACCTGTGGATGAAGCTCCGCCCGGTCCGCGGCCCGGGCCGCGGACCTAGGCTGGTGCCGTGCGCACTCCACCCCCCTCCGCACCGGCGGGATGGTACGACGACCCCGACGACGCGACCAGGCGCCGCTACTGGGACGGCGCGGCCTGGACCGACCGCACCGAGGCCCGCACGGCTGAGGGAGCTCACCCGACGGCGGTGCTCGACGACCACCCGACCGAGGTGCTCGCCGGGCCGGCGTCGGCCGTGCCCGACGACCAGCCGACCGAGGTGTTCGCGGAGCCCCCGGCGCAGGCGCCACCGGCCGGCACCGCGCACCCGGAGCCGGACGCCGGCGCGGGCGAGTCGCGCACACGCTGGTGGCTCGTCGCGGCGGCCGTGATCGCGGCCGTGCTGCTGGTCGGCGGGATCACGACGGCAGCGCTGCTGACCGCGGGTTCCGACGGCTCCGCCGGTTCGGCCGCGGGCGTCGATGCGGCCGACGAGGGCGCGGGTTCGGATGCCGACGGGTCCGACGCCGCGGGCGGCGCCGACGCGGGAACGGAGCCGGGTGCGGGCGAACCCGAACCGGAGGCCGCGCCGGCAGAGCCCGCCGAACCGGTCGACCCGGTGGCGTTCGCCCGCGAGGCGGAGCGCAGGCTCGACCGGATGGAACGCGACATCGATGCCCTGGAGAAGGACATCGAGGACGCGCGCTTCGCCCGGCTCGTCACCGAGACCGTTCGGCTCGCGGTGCGGCTCGACGAGTTGCGCGCGATCGGCACCCCCGACGAGCTCGCCGGGGTCTGGGAGTCCGACCTCGACGCGATCGGCGCGGAGATCGACCGCCTCGCGGAGGCCGTGATCGCGGGCGACGGCGACGCCGCCGAGGACGCGGCCGACGGCATCGACGACGCGATCGGCGACGCGCGCTCACGGGTCGAGACGCTCGGCTGAGGCCGCAGGGGTCAGCGGTCGACGCCGCCGCGGATGCCCCTGCCCCAGAGCAGCAGCGGGGTGCGGTCGGCGTACGCGCGGTAGTCGTCGCCGAAGGCGGCGATGAGGGCGCGCTGCTCGACGTGGGCCTTCACCACGAGCACGACGACGAGCAGCACCCAGATCACCAGGAGCTCGATGCGCCCGCGCCAGAGCACCCACCCGAACGTGGCGAGGAGCAGGCCCAGGTAGATCGGGTTCCGCGTGAACCGGAAGACCCCGCCCGTGCGCAGCGGCGCTCCCTCGCGGGGCGCCACCCACGGCACGAGGTCGCCGCCCAGCACCGCCGCGCCGGCCACGGCGAGCGCCGTCCCGGCCGCGCCGGCGGCGATCGCGACGGCCACGATCCACGGCCCGCCCCAGATCGCCGGCCCCGGCAGCAGCAGCAGCGCGAGCAGCGCGAACTGCGCCCAGACCAGCAGGTTCGCGCGGTCCCTCATGCCCTCCATCCTCGCGCCGACGCGGCCGTACCGGAACCCGCGACCCGCCGTCGGAGCGTTGCCAGAAGCGGACGACGCTGGCAACATGGCGCACGGAACCGAGGGGGTACCGCCATGACGAGCCCGGACGACGACGCCACCCGCCCCTACCCGCCCACGCCGGGCCCGGCGAGTCCCGGCTCCGGCGCGCAGGGTCCCGGCGGACCCGGTGAGCCCGACGGCACCACCCCGCCCGACGAGCCCACGAAGGCGAGCGGACTCGGCATCGCCGCGCTCGTGATCGGCATCGTGGCGGTGCTGCTCGCGTTCTGGCCGATCGCGTGGATCGTGGCGATCGTGCTCGCGGTGATCGGCCTGGTGCTCGGCATCGTCGCGCTCACCAGGAAGGACCGCAAGAAGGGCGTCTCGACGGCGGGCACCGTGGTCTCGGCCGCCGCCCTCGTGATCGCGATGATCTTCGGCGTGCTCTACACGACCGGGGTGATCGGCACGGGTGCCGCCCCCGAGCCGACCGCGACCCCGACCGAGAGCGCGTCGCCGACACCCACCGAGAGCGAGTCGCCCACGCCCACGCCGACCCCCGAGCCGACCGTGCAGGAGTGGGCGGACACCACCTGGGGCACCTTCGACGACGTCAGCCAGAGCGGCACGGGCGACGGCACGGTCACGCTGCCCGCCGACGCGACCGGCGGCATCGTGCAGGCCAGCCACGACGGCGATGACGCCTTCCAGGTCACGGTGCTGAACTCGTCGGGCTCGGCCACCGGCGACCCGCTCGTCGACGTCGACGGGGACTACGACGGCACGACGGCCTACGGCGTCTCCGACGCATCCGATGCCGTCACCCTGCAGATCACGGCGACCGGCGACTGGCAGGTGACCGTCTCGCAGATGTCGAGCGCCCCCGAGCTGCCGTCCGCGGTCTCGGGCGAGGACGACTCGGTGTACCTGTACGGCGGTGACGCGACGACGCTCGCAGCGACGCACTCGGGGGACGACGCTGAGGATCCGTTCGTGGTGCGCCAGCAATCCGAGCAGGCGTTCTCGAGCTCGGCGCTCATCGACGTGACCGGGAACTTCGACGGCAGCGCGCCGCTCGCCGCCGGCCCGTCGGTGGTGACGGTGCAGGCCGACGAGGACTGGACGATCACGCTCGGCTGACCTCGCGCACGACCGCCCGGCGACTCAGTCGTCGAGCAGGCCGCGCAGGTCGTCGACCGTGAGCGCCTCGGCGGCGCCCGCCCCGGCGTCCTCGTCGTCGGCGAGGATCGACGCGACCAGCTCGCCCTTGCGCTCCTTGAGCGCCATGACCTTCTCCTCGATCGTGTCCTCCGCCACGAGCCGGTAGACCATGACCTGCCGGTCCTGCCCGATGCGGTGCGCGCGGTCGACCGCCTGCGCCTCGCTCGCCGGGTTCCACCACGGGTCGAGCAGGAACACGTAGTCGGCCTCGGTGAGGTTCAGCCCGAAGCCGCCGGCCTTGAGCGAGATGCAGAAGACGGATGCCCCGCCTGCGCGGAACCGCTCCACGGCCGCGTCGCGCGCGCGGGCCGACGACGACCCGTCGAGACGGGCGAACGGCACGCCCTCGGCGTCGAGCCGCGCGGTGACCCGGTCGAGGAACGACGTGAACTGGCTGAACACGAGTGCGCGGTGGCCCTCGGCGAGCACGTCCGCGAGCTGCTCGAACAGCGCGTCGAGCTTCGCCGAGCGCATCCCGGCGTGCCGTTCCGCGTCGATCAGGGTGGCGTCGAGCGCGAGCATGCGCAGCAGCGTGAGCGAGCGGTAGACGATGAAGCGCTGGCGGTCGAGGTCGTCGAGCAGCCCCAGCAGCTTCTGCCGCTCGCGCTGCAGCGTCTGGTCGTAGAGCCGTCGGTGCGCGGGCTCGAGCGCGACCCGCAGCACCTGATCCTGCTTCGGCGGCAGTTCGGGCGCGACCTGCTCCTTCGTGCGCCGGAGGACGAGCGGGCGGATGCGGCGGCGCAGCGTGGCACGGCGCTCGGCGTTGCCGTCCTGCTCGATCGGGCGCCGGTAGCGCTCGTCGAACGCGCGGCGCGACGGGAACAGGCCGGGCGCCACGAGCCGGAGGATCGCCCAGAGCTCGCCGAGGTCGTTCTCGATCGGCGTGCCCGTGACCGCGAGCACGAACGGCGCCCCGAGGCCCAGGGCCGCACGGTGCGCCTGCGTCGCGGCGTTCTTCACGAACTGCGCCTCGTCGAGCACGACCCCGGCCCAGTCGAGCGCGGCGAACGCGTCGGCGTCGCGGCGGAGCACGGCGTAGGTCGTCACGACGAGGTCGGCGCCCGCGACCGCGTCGGCGAGCGCGGCGCCCCTCCGCCGTTCGGTCTCGGTGACGCGCGCGACCCGCAGGCCCGGCGTGAAGCGCGCGGCCTCGGCGACCCAGTTCGACGCGACCGAGGTGGGCGTGACGACGAGCCAGGGCCGGCCCGCGCCGGCCGAGGTCGCGTGCACGACGAGCGCGAGCGACTGCGCGGTCTTGCCGAGCCCCATGTCGTCGGCGAGCACGCCGCCGATGCCGTGCCGCCACAGGAACGCGAGGCGCCGGAAGCCCTCGAGCTGGTAGGGCCGGAGCGGCAGCACCACGCCCTCGGGCTGCGCGAGTGCCTCGACCTCGCCGCCCTCGAGGCCGCGCACGAGGTCGCGCCAGGCGACGGCCGGCGCCGCCTCGTGCGCGAGGTCCTCGAAGTCGGCGACGAGGCCGGCGCGGCTCGCCGGCACGCGCAGCCCGGTCTCCCACTCGGCGAGCGTGCCGGCCTCGTCGATCAGTTCGCGCAGCTCGTCGAGCACGGGCTGGTCGAGCCGGAGGTAGGTGCGATCCGGCAGCCTCAGCCGCTTCCGCCCGAGCGAGAGCGCGCGGAACAGCGGCATGAGCGGCACCTGGCGCCCGCCGACCGTGACGATCACGCCGAGGTCGAACCAGTCGGCCTTGTGCGACTCGACGAGCGACACCGCGAGGTGCGGCGGCTCGGTCACCTCGCGCACGGCGGCCGGGTCGCCGCGGCGCTCGACGCGTAGGCCGGCGATGGAGGCGAGCCCGGGCAGCACCTCGAGGTCGAATGACGCGGCGTCGTCGCCGCGCAGGATGATCGCGGGCTCCAGCCCGCCGCGGTCGCGCGCATCGGCGATGCCCGAGGAGCCGGTCGCGAGCGCCATGCGCCCGGCCGCCGACCCGCTCAGCACCACGTCGACGGCGCCGAGCACCTCGCCCTCGCGCTCGCGGGCGGGGTCGGCGAAGTCGGCGTCGGGCGCGTCGAGCCCGCTCGCCCGCCCGTCGGCGTGCTCCCAGCGCCAGGCGAGCTTCAGCCCGCCGTCGTCGGCGTACCGCACGTCGAGCACGAGCGTCGCGGGCGGGATCTCGAGCGCCGCGAAGCTGTCGTCCCCGCTCGTGATCGCGACGCGCCGCGCGAGCGCCGGGTAGTGGCCGCGCAGGAACTCGGGCAGGTCGTCGGCGGGCACCGAGATCGCCGGCGGCCGCTCCAGCAGGTCGCGCTCGGCCGCCCCGAGCGGCGCGGCGAGCGGCGCGAGGTCGAGGGCGCCCGCGTCGAGGTCGCAGCGGACGACGCCGTGCTCGCCGACCGCGCGCGTGCCCGCGAGCGGCGTCGGCGCCCCGTCGAGCTCGAGCGCCGGGGCGAGCGTCAGCGCCGCCGCATCGAGCCGGGCGTCGAGCACGATGCGCGCCGAGCCGTGGAGGCGCACCCGCGGCGCGGCATCCGTGCCCGCCAGCGCGATGCCGAGGCGCGCCGCCTCGGCGAGCAGCGCCCACAGCAGCGGGCTCTCGTAGGCGTCGAGGGTGATCCACGCCGAACCGTACGGGTTGTACGTGCCCGGGCTGCCGCCCTTCAGCAGCGCGAACTGCGCGAACCAGCGCGCCTGCGCCGGTTCGACCCCGGCGCCCTCCCCCTTGTAGGCGATGTTCTGCCAGGTGAGGTCGGCCTTCGCCCACCCGCCGCGCGCCCCGCGGGCGACGGGCCGCACGGCGATGCGGTCGACGGATGCCGCGTCGAGCGCGGGCTCGTCGCGCGGACCCTGCCACTGCTCGCTCGACCGTCGCAGCAGGTGGCGCGGCGCGAACTGCAGGCCGAGTTCGCGGTAGCCGTCGCCCGTGCCGGGCTCGGCCGCCGACCGCTCGGCTCCGGGGTCGCGCAGCGCGTCGAGCGACGCCCGCCAGTCGCCGCCCCGCCGGGCGGGATCGGGCGGCGTGGGCATGCGACCATGCTCGCACGGGCGCCCGACGCCGTCGGCTAGACCGTGTCGAGGTACTTGTGCACGAGGCTCACCGCGACCGCGCCCTGCCCCACCGCCGACGCGACGCGTCGCACCACGTCGTGCCGCACGTCGCCCGCAGCGAAGATGCCGGGCACGCTCGTCTCGAGGATCATCGGGTCGCGGTGCAGGGTCCAGCCGCGGGGCGGCTTGTCGTCCGCGACCAGGTCCTGCCCGGTGAGCACGAACCCCTGCTCGTTGACCTCGACGATGTCGCGCACGAGCTCCGACCCGGGCACCGCCCCGATGAACGCGAAGATCGCGTCGGCCGCGAGCTCCTCCGAGGCATCCGTCTCGAGGTCGTGCACCGTGAGCGACTCCAGCCGCTCTTCGCCGGTGATCGCCTGCACCTCGCTGTTCGGGCGCACCGTGATGTTGTCGGTCGACTCGATCTGGTCGATGAGGTACTGCGACATGGTGCTCGTGAGCGATGCGCCCCGCACGATCATGACCACCTCCGAGGCGAACCGCGACAGGTACATCGCGCCCTGCCCGGCCGAGTTCGCGCCGCCGACGACGACCACGCGACTGCCGGTGTAGCTGACGGCCTCGGATGCGGCGGCGCCGTAGAACACCGACCCGCCGAGCAGCCGCTCCTCGCCGGGCACGCCGAGCCGGCGGACCTCGACGCCGGTCGCCACGATGAGCGCGTGGCAGCGCAGCTCGCTGCCGTCGTCGAGCGTGACGATCTTGTACGAGCCCTCGACCCGCACCGCGGTGACCTCCTGCGCGCTGAGGATCTCGGCACCGAGCCGCTTCGCCTGGGTCGCGGCGCGCCGCGCGAGGTCGGCGCCCGAGATGCCGTTCGGGAACCCCAGGTAGTTCTCGATGCGCGAGCTCGTGCCGGCCTGGCCTCCCGGCACCTCGCGCTCGACGACCGCGGTGCGCAGCCCCTCGGACGCACCGTAGACGGCGGCCGCGAGCCCCGCCGGCCCGGCTCCGATGACGATCAGGTCGTAGAACGGCTGCAGCGCGGGGGCGCGGATGCCGAGCTTCTCGGCGAGCACGTGCAGGTCGGGATCGACGAGTACCAGCCCGTCGGGCATCAGCACGACCGGCAGCTTGGCGTGCCCGTCGCCGAGCGCCTCCACCATCGCCCTGGCGCCCTCGTTCTTCTCGATATCGAGCCACTCGTAGGGCGTCTGGCTGCGCGCCAGCAGGTCCTTCACGGCGTGCGAGCCCGGCGACCAGCGGGTGCCGGCCACGCGGATGCCGTCGTACGGCAGCGCCGCGCTCGCCTTCCAGTCGCCCAGGATGTCGTCGAGCACCGGGTACAGGCGCTCCTCGGGCGGGTCCCACGGCTTCAGCAGGTAGTAGTCGAGGTTGACCGCGTTGATGCTCGTGATCGCGGCATCCGTGTCGGCGTAGGCGGTCAGCAGCACCCGCCGGGCCTGTGGGGCGTACACGAGCGCCTTGGTCAGGAACTCGGTGCCGGTCATGCCCGGCATCCGCTGGTCGACCAGGAACAGCGCTATCGGCGTGCCCCTGCGCTGGTACTCCTGCACCGCCTCGAGCGCCTCCTGGCCGGAGGTCGCCCGGGCCACCCGGTAGTCGGTGCGGTACCGGGCCTGCAGGTCGCGCGTGATCGCGTTCAGCACCTGGGGCTCGTCGTCGACGGCGAGGATGACGGGCTTGGCCACGCTCACGCCTCCGTCGGGTCGAAGCCGAGCGGCAGCCGCACCGTGAAGCACGTGCGCCCCGGGCGCGACACCACCGTGAACTGCCCGCCGTGCTTCTTGACGATGATGTTGCGCGAGATGTTGAGGCCGAGCCCCGTGCCCTCGCCCGGGGCCTTCGTGGTGAAGAACGGGTCGAAGACCTTCGACACCACCTCCTCGGGGATGCCGGGCCCGTCGTCCTCGAACTGCACCTCGATGGAGTCGTCCGAGCGCCGGGCGCGCACGGTGATCGTGCCCTGCCCGCCCATGGCGTCGATCGCGTTGTCGATGAGGTTCGTCCAGACCTGGTTGAGCTCGCTCGCGAACGCCTGGATGGTCGGCAGGTGGTCGTCGTACTCCTTGACCACCCGCACGCCGCCCTTGAGCTTCGACTGCAGGATGATCAGCGTGTTGTCGAGCCCGCGGCGCACGTCGACGTCCTGCACGGGCGCCTGGTCCATGTAGGTGTAGGTCTTCATCGCCTTGACGAGCTCGACGATGCGGTGCGTGCCGATCGCGATCTCCGACAGCAGGTTGTAGATGAGGTACTTGAGCCCGAGCCACTCGACGACCACCGCGAGCTCCTCGCGCGAGAACGACGCGCAGAGCTCGTCGAGCTGCTCGCTCGTGAGGCCGAGGGAGACCAGGGCCGGGGCGAGGTCGCCGACCGAGCGGGCACCGAGGTCCTCGAGCCAGTCCTCGAAGTCGGCCTCGCGATCGCCGCGCTCGATGGCGCTGAGCTGCGCCGGGTCGCGCGCGCCGGCCTCCGCGATGTGGTCGAGCTCGCCGAGCTTGTCGATCTGGCTGTCGTAGAGGCCGAGCCTGCCGAGCTGCAGCTGCGCGCCCTGCAGCTTCGCGAACACCGCCATCGCCTGCGACGCCCCGCGCTGGGCGGACGATGCGGGGTTGTTCAGCTCGTGCGCCATGCCGGCGCTCAGCTTGCCGAGCGACGCCATCTTCTCCTGGAGGATGAGCTGGTTCTGCATCTGGCTGATCTGGTCGAGCGTCTCCTGCAGCGCGTCGTTCTTGTCGCGCAGCTCCTCGCCGCGCTCGCGCAGCTCCTGCTCGCTCTGCTTCAGCGCCTCCTCGGCCGCCTTGCGCTCGGCGATGTCGCGGATGATGCCCGTGTAGTAGCGGTCCTCGCGCACCGTCCAGGTCGAGAGCGACAGCTCGATCGGGATCACCTCGCCCGACTTCCTGCGCGCGGCCAGCTCGACCGTGGTGCCGATGACGTGGGGCTCGCCGGTCTCGGTGAACCGGGCCATCCCGGCCCGGTGCAGCTCGTGGTACTCGGGCGGGATGATGAGCTCCAGCCGCTGCCCGACCGCCTCCTCCTCGGTGTAGCCGAGGATGCGGCCGGCCGCCGAGTTCCACGACACGATGTTGCCGACGTGGTCGGCCGAGATGATCGCGTCGATCGCCGACTCGGTGACCGACCGGAACTTCTGCTCGGCCTGCTTGCGCTCGCTGATGTCGCGGATGATGCCGGTGTAGTAGCGGTCCTCGTCGAGGAACCAGGTCGCCAGCGAGAGCTCGACCGGGAACTCGCTGCCGTCGGCGCGGATCGCCGCGAGCTCGACGGTCTGGCCGATGACGTGCGTCTCGCCGCCGCCCGACACGCGCGCGATGCCGGTGCGGTGCCCGTCGTGGAAGCGATCGGGGATGATCATCTCGAGCCGCTGGCCGATTGCCTCGTCCTCGGTGTGCCCGAAGAGCGCGCGGGCCGCGCTGTTCCAGCTGCGGATGATGCCCTTCGCGTCGGCCGAGATGATCGCGTCGATCGCCGACTCCATGACCGAGCGGAACTTCGCCTCCGACTCGCGCAGCGCCATGCGCACCTTCGACACCGTGACCTGCCGTTCGATGCGGGCGAGCACCTCGAGCGCGTCGAACGGGGTCGTGATGAGGTCGTCGCCGACCTCGAGGCCGCGCACGCGCGACTCGACGTCGGCGTCGCCGGCCACGAAGATCACGGGGATGTCGCGGACCGCCTCGGTGGCGCGGTGCTCGGTCACGAGCACGAACGGGTCGGTCTCCTCGAGCGCCGCGTCGACGATGATGAGGTCGGGCTCGCGCTCGAGCACCCGGCGCAGGTGCTCGGACTCGCCGTCGGTCGCGACGACCTGGTACTGGTCCTCGGTGAGCACGACGGAGAGCTGTCCGATGACGCCGGCGTCGTCGGACACGATGGTGATCAGGCCGCGGTCGGGCACGCGGACCCCTTTCCCTGCTGCGGTGCACGAAGGGCGTTGCACCGCCAGCGTAGCCACGCCCGGGCCGGGGCGGCCAGCACCCGAGTGGGGGACGCGGCAGGGCGGGGCGAGCGGATGCCGCGGGGCGGCGCGCGGCCGCGCACGCGAACGGCCGGGCGACCCCACCACGGTTCGCCCGGCCGTTCGCTGCGCGTCGCGGGATCAGCCCCGCGCGATGGCCACCGCCGCGGGTCCCCCGGGGACCGCCGCGACACGCAGCACGAGGTCGTCCCCGTCGACCTCGGTCCCGACGTCGCCGGAGAGCACGCGCACCCGGCCGAGGTCGAGGCCCTCGCCCGCGACGCGGTACTCCCCCGGCGCGTCGACGAACGTGATCAGCTCGGTCGGCGTGCGCCACTCGCGACGCCAGCCCGCGGCATCCGACTCGGGCTGCGGCGAGCGCTCGCTCACCGACGCGGCCGCCTCGACCAGCGGGCGCTTCCAGTCGCCGAAGCCCTCGAGCGTGGCGCGCTGCAGGTCGGGGATGAGCCCCTCGGCGGTCGGACCGACGTTCACCAGCAGGCGGCCGCCCTTGGCGACGACGCCGACCCAGTGCTTCGCGAGCTGCATGGTGTCGAGGATCTCGTCGGTCGACTCGATGCGGTTGTAGCCGAACGAGTACCCGAGGCCGCGGTTGTTCTCCCAGACGTCCTTCGTCTCGTTCTCGCTCATCGCCGAGTACTCGGTGGTGGCGTAGTCGGAGTAGGTGTCGCCCCAGCGGTCGTTGACGACGCCATCGGGGTTCGCCGCGAAGTAGTCGGCGAAGAGCTCGTGCAGCCCGCCGGGCGCGAGGTGCTTCCCGGCGTCGGGCCACTCGATGTCGTTCCAGAGCACGTCGGGCCGGTAGCGCTCGACGAGGTCGCGCACGTGGGCCGCGGCGTAGAAGTGGTACGCGGCGTCGTTGGGCCGGAGGCTGCGCACCTCCTCGCCGGTCGTGTGCGGCGGGAAGTCGGTGACCGACCAGTCGAGTCCGCCCGAGTAGTACACGCCGAACCGGAGCCCCTCGGCGCGCACCGCGTCGGCGATGGCGCCGATGAGGTCGCGGTACGGACCGCGGCGCACCGTGTTGCGGTCGCCCGTGCCCGGAGCGTCCCACAGCGCGATGCCGTCATGGTGCTTCGTGGTGGGCACGACGTATTCGGCGCCGGCACGCGCGAACAGCTTGGCCCAGTCGGCGGGATCGAAGTCCTCCGCGCCCCACTGGTCGAGGAAGTCGTCGTACGGGGCGTCCCCGTAGGTCTCGCGATGGTGCTCAGCCGCCGGGCTGCCCGGGATGCGGATGGTGTTGAAGTACCACTCCGCGTACGGGTTGTGCGCGAACCAGGTGTCGTCGGGGATCTCGCCGAGCGCACCGATGGGCTCGCCCCAGGCGGGTACGGAGTACGCGCCCCAGTGGATGAAGATGCCGAACTTCGCGCGCGCGAACCACTCGGGCAGCGGACGCTCGAGGTCGGTCCAGGTCGTGTCGGTCATGGGTTCCTTTCGAGTGATGCGGAGGTTCAGCGGCCGCCGAGGCCGGAGAGGGCGATGCCCTTGACCAGGTGCCGTTGGAGGAAGATGACGATCAGCGCCGTCGGCAGCATCGAGATGGTCGACGCGGCCATGAGGAGCTGCCACTGGTTGCCCTGCTGTCCGAGGAAGCTGTTGAGCCCGATCGGCACGGTCGCCATGTCCTGGGTGGAGATGATGATCAGCGGCCAGAGGAAGCTGTTCCAGTAATTGATGAAGGTGAAGACCGCCAGCACGCCGATCGCGGGCTTCGCGATGGGCACGATGATGGTCAGCAGGATGCGCAGGCGGCTCGCGCCGTCGACGGTCGCCGCCTCCTCGAGCTCGCGCGGCACGGTGAGGAAGAACTGCCGCAGCAGGAACGTGCCGAACGCTGTGAACGCCCACGGCAGGATGAGCGCCTGGTAGCTGTTCTGCCAGCCGAGCTCCTGCATGAAGATGAACATCGGGATGACGACGACCTCCTGCGGCACGAGCAGCGTGACGAGGTAGAGCGCGAAGAGCGCGCTCCGGCCGCGGAAGCGCATGCGCGCGAACGAGTACGCGGCGAACACGCTCGTGACGCAGACGAGCACGGTGCCCAGCACCGAGACGACCAGGCCGTTCCACATGAACCGGCCGAACGGCACGAAGGTCCACGCGTCGGCGAAGTTCGACCACAGGATCTCGCTGCCGAACAGCGACGGCGGCGAGGCGAAGACCTCGTTGCCGGGCTTCAGCGCCGTCGCGACCATCCAGATGAACGGCATCAGGAACAGCAGCAGCACGAGCGTGAGCAGCACCTGCGAGGTGACCTCGCGAGCGAGGCGGGCACGCTTGCGGGCGGATGCCGGTCGCGACACGTACTCGTCGTGCAGGTCCGCCGGCTGGACGATCGCCCGGGTCGTGTCCGGGCGGTGCGCGGTCGCGCTACTCATAGTGCACCCACTTCCGCTGGCCCAGGAACTGGACCGCAGTGATCATGGCGATGATGGCGAAGAGGACCGTGGCCACCGCGGACGCGGTGCCGAGGTCGAAGAGCTGGAACCCGCGCTGGTAGAGGTACATGACCATCGTCGTGGTGCCGACGCCGGGCCCGCCGCCGGTCAGCACGTAGGGCTGCGCGAACACCTGGAACGACGTGATGAGGGTCATCACCGCGGCGAAGAAGAGCGACGGGGAGAGCATCGGGAGCGTCACGTGCCAGAAGCGCCGCGGCGCGTTCGCCCCGTCGAGGGACGCCGCCTCGTAGAGGTGGTCGGGGATCGAGTCGAGCCCCGCCGAGAAGACGAGCATGTTGTAGCCGAAGCCCTGCCAGAGCGACATTGCGACGACCGCGGCCATGGCGCCGGCCTCGTTGCCGAGCGGGTTGAACTGCTCGACCCCGAACCACGACGCGATGTCGGCGAAGACGCCGTTCGGCTGCACGAGCAGCCTCCAGACCAGCGCGTTCGCGACGATCGGCGTGACCGCGGGGAGGAAGAACAGGAGCCGGTAGAGCCCCCGGCCGCGGATGCGCGGCGAGATCCACAGGGCCAGTCCCAGGGCGAGCACGAAGTTCAGCGGCACGTAGAGCACCACGAACAGCAGGGTGTTGCCGACCGTGCGCCAGAAGATCGGGTCGCTCGTGAAGATCGTGACGAAGTTCTGGAACCCGACGAACGACCGCTCGCCGAACACGGGCCACGCGAAGAAGGCGATGACGACCGAGGCGATGATCGGCCCGAGCGTGAAGGCGAAGAAGCCGACGCCGCTCGGTGCGAGGAACGCGTACGCCGTGCGCGCCTCGCGCCGCTTGAGCGAGGGTGCCCGCCGGGGCGCCGACGATGTCGTCGGCGCCCCGGCGGTGGTGGACGAGGTCACTGCCCTGCGCCCGCCTCGGTCTGCGACTGGATGGTGCCGAGGAACTCATCCGCCGTCATGTCGCCGTTCATCGCGCTCACCGAGTACTGCGCGAACAGCGTGTTCACCTGCGTCCAGTTCACCGTCGAACGGAGCGGCTCACCGGAGGCGGATGCCGCCGTGAGCGTCTCCTCGGCGATCTCGAACGCGCCCTGGAAGTAGGCCGGCTGCTCCGCGGTGCGCGACGGGAAGGCCCGTCCCTGCTCGGCGAGCGCCGTCTGCGCCTCGGGGCCGGTGAGCACCGAGATGGCCTTGAGCGCCTCCTCCGGGTACTCGCACGAGGCGCTCACGCCGTAGCCGGAGCCGGCCACCGCGGTCGAGGTGCCGTTCGGTCCGGCCGGGATCACGGCCACGCCGTACTCGAAGGGCACTTGCTCGGCGACGTACGCGATCTGCCACGGGCCGTCGACGACCATCGCCGCGTCGCCCGCGATGAAGGTGTTGAGCGCGTTGTAGGTGTCGCTGGTCGCGGGCAGTTGCGGCGAGCTGCCGTCGGCCACGAGGCCCTGCTGGAACTCGACCGACTCGACCATCGCCGGGTCGTCCATCTGGAGCGTGCCGTCGGCGGCCACGCCCTGGCTGCCGCCGAGGGTGAGCGCCCACACGGTCGCGGTGTCGAGCGACGGGTTGGTGGCGTAGCCGTACTTGCCGTCGCCGGTCAGCGCCGCGGCGGCCTCCTCGAAGTCCGCGACCGTCCAGTCCGCGGTCGGCTCGTCGACGCCCGCGTCGGCGAACATCTCGGCGTTGTAGTACATGATCCAGGGGCCGAGGTCGTAGGGCACCGCGAGCTGCGTGCCGTCGACCTGGGTGCCCTCGACGATCGCGTCCTCGAACTCGGCGAGGTCGATGCCCGCATCGGCGAGCAGGCCGTCGTCGAGCGGCAGCAGCAGCTGCTCGATGCTCGCGGCCCGCGGCGACTGCACGCCGAGGATGCACGCCTCGGTGCCGCCGCTCGCCTGCGCGGCGAGCCTCGTCCAGTAGTCGTTGAACGGTGCGGTCTCGAGCTGGAGCTCGATCTCGGGGTACTCCTCCTCGACCAGGCCGACCAGGGTCTCGAGCGCCTCGGTCTCCGGCGCGGACCCGGCCCACATCGAGAAGGTCAGCGTCGTGACGCCGTCCTCCTGGGTGCTTCCGCCGCCCCCGGCCGAACAGCCCGCGAGCAGTGCGAGTGCTCCTACCGCCGCCAGTGGTGCTCCGACGAGACGATTCATGACATTTCCTCTCCGTTGAAGAAGGTGCTGTGCTCCGGCAGGACCACCAGAGATCAGATCTATTCCGGAAGTCAGTGTCCCTGCGCAAAGCGTTTCAGTCAAGCGTCAATCTGCATCTTCTCCGATTGCGCCCCGTATTCACGGCGATCTTGGCAGTGATTCAGATTCGTTTCGTCCGATTTTCGCGGATTTGAGCGGAACGTTTCGTGCTCTGCGCTATGCTGTGGACCCGGCGCGGTCATCCGACCTACGGCGGCGAGAGGAGGCGATGTGGCCACATACAAGGACATCCGGGACGAGACCGGGCTCTCGCTCGCGACGATCTCGAAGTTCTACAACGGCGGCAACGTCCTCCCCGCCAACGCCCGGGCCATCGAGGCGGCCGCGGAGCGCCTGTCGTTCCGGCCGAACGCGTTCGCCAGGAACCTGCGCTCGCGCCGGACCAGGAGCGTCGGCGTGCTCCTGCCCGACCTCACGAGCGACTTCCACCTCTCGATCCTGGCGGGCATCGAGCGCCGGCTCCGCGATCACCGCGTGAGCATGCTCATCTGCGCCGACCACCCCCACGAGGAGGGCCTCGACGAGGCGGTGGAGTTCCTCGCCGCGCGCATGGTCGACGGCATCATCGCCGTGCCGACGGAGCGTGCGACCCCCGGGCTGCGCAACGTCGCCGCTCAGGGCATGCCGATCGTGACCATGGACTGGCCCGCCGACGGCGTCGTCGCCGACGAGGTCGTGATCGACAACGAGGAGGCGGCCGCGATGGCCATCCAGCACCTCGCCGACCACGGCCATCGGCGCATCGCCCTGCTCGGGAGCGACCTCGCCGCCACCCTCCGCAGCCGCGAGCGCGGCGTCCGCCGGCAGCTCGCGGCGCGCGGGATACCCGTGCGGGAGGAGTACATCAGCCGCACCCCGATGACGGTGGCCGCCGGCCGCGCGGCGATGCAGCGGATGCTCCTGCTCGAGGAGCGCCCCACCGCCGTCTTCTGCACCAACAACATGCTCGGCGTCGGAGCCCTCACCGCGCTCGCCGAGTCCGGCCTCAAGGTGCCCGACGAGATGTCCTTCGTCGGGTTCGACATGCCGCTGCTCGCGCGCATGACCTCGCCGTCGCTCGCGATGGTCGCGCAGCGGGTGGACCTGATCGCCCGCGAGGCCGCGGACCTCATGCTCCGCCGCCTCGAGCCGGAGGTGGCGCAGAGCCCGCAGCGGAAGGTCGTCCTGCACGCGGAGTTCCTGTTCGGCGGATCGGTCGCCGACATCCGGAGCTGAGCGGTCATCGGCTCAATCAGGACGCTCGGCGCCTGATCTGGCATCGGAGTGCCGCCGAATCGTGAGAAGATCGGATCTATGACGTCAACGACGATGCGAATTGCCCTCCACTCGATCGTGCGGGAGGGGTACCGCGCGGAGCACGCGACCATCCCCGAGGACCTGGTCGACACGTTCGCCCGCGTGGGCATCCACGAGTGGACCATCTGGGGCTCGGGCGACCGCATGTTCCATCTCGTCGAGTGCGACGACTGGGACGCCGCGATGGCGGCGATCGACGACGACCCCGCGAACCTGGCGTGGCAGGCCACGATCGGCCCGTTCGTGGAGGTCTACCGCGACGGCGCCGGCGAGGAGGGCTTCGTGCCGCTCGACGAGGTGTGGGACCTGGGTCGCCAGCGCGCGGCGCGCGGCGCGGAGTCGGCGTGAGCGCGGCATCCGCCCCCGGCACCGAGCTGATCGACGCGCACGTCCACGTCTGGGACCCGGCGCTCCACCGCTACGAGTGGCTCGACGGCCTCGAGATCCACCGGCCGATGCTGCCGGCCGCCGTCGACCGCGCCGACGGCGCGACGACCGGCATGGTGTTCGTGCAGGCCGGGGCCGACCGCGCCGACGCACTCGCCGAGGCGCGCTGGGTCGCCGCCGCGGACTGGCCCGAGCTGGTCGCGATCGTCGCCGATGCGGACCTGCTGACGGATGCCGGTGAGCTGGCCGAGCACCTCGACGCGCTCGCCGCGCTGCCCAAGGTGGTCGGCGTGCGCGACAACCTGCAGAACGAGCCCGTCGAGACGTTCCCGGCCCGGGCGGCCGGACTGGTCGCCCTCGGCGACCGCGGGCTGACGTTCGACGCCTGCATCCGCCACACCCAGCTCCCGGCCCTCATCGACCTCGTCGCCCAGGCGCCCGACGTGACCGTCGTGCTCGACCACCTCGGCAAGCCGCCGATCGATGCCGGGATCGACTCGCCCGAGGGGCGCGCCTGGTCGGCGGGCATCGGCGAGCTCGCGTCGCGCCCCGGCACGTTCGCGAAGCTCTCCGGCCTCACCGCCGAGTCGGCGGACGCCGACGCGTTCGCGCGCAATGCCGACGCGTTCATCGCCCGGGTGCTCGAGGCGTTCGGCCCCGAGCGCACGATGCTCGGCAGCGACTGGCCCGTGAGCGCCACCTTCGGCGTCGGCGGCCCGTTCGCCGACTGGGTCGCGCGCGTGCGCGCGCTCGTCGGCGAGGCCGACTGGCCCGAGGTCGCCTCGGGCAGCGCCCGGCGGGCCTATCTCGGCCACGCCTGACACCGCCCGAGGCGGCGCCCGCCCGGGAGTCGGGTCGACCGAACGGGCGCCTGATCGGGAGGTTACTCCCCCGCGGGCACCACGAGTGCGCCGTCGACGCGTCGGGGGATAGCCGAGTACTCCTCGCGGAGTTCCTCGGGCAGCGCCGAGGCCGGCGCGCCCTGGTAGGCGATCGGCCGGAGGAACCGGCGGATCGCGCTCACGCCCACCGACGTGTGCTGCGAGTTGGTCGACGGCCAGGTGCCGCCGTGGTGCTGGCCCCACGAGACGCGCACGCCGGTCGGGTACCCGTTGAACACGATGCGCCCGGCGCGCGGGGCGAGGTCGGCGAGCAGTTCCTCGACGAGCTCGCCGTCGGCGTCCTCGCTGTGGATGGTCGCGGTGAGCGAGTCGGGCACCGCGTCGAGGGCGCGGCCGACCTCGGCCGCCTCGTCGTAGCGCGCGACCACGATGAGCGGGCCGAACGCCTCCTCGGCGTGCTCGGCGGTGAGGTCGGATGCGTCGACCTGGAGCACGACCGGGGTCGCGGCGAACCCGTCGCCCGTGGCATCCGCCCCCTCGGCGACGGTGGTCGCACCGGCTGCGAGGATGCGGTCGCGGATCTCGCCGAACGAGCCCGAGATGCGGCCGTTGAGCAGGGTCTGGGCGGATGCCCCGCCGGCGCGCGACGCGAGTCCGGCCACGAGCGCGTCGCCGTCGGCGCCCGTCGGCACGAATGCGATGCCGGGCTTCGTGCAGAACTGGCCGGCACCGAGCGTGAACGAGCCGAAGAGGCCCTCGGCGATGGCGTCCGCGCGCGCCGCGGCGGCCGCGGGCGTGATCACCAGCGGGTTGAGGCTCGACAGCTCGCCGTAGAACGGGATCGGCTCCGGGCGCGCGTTGATGATGTCGAGCAGCGCCTTTCCGCCGGAGAGCGACCCGGTGAAGCCGACGGCGCGGATGCGCGGGTCGGCGACGAGCGTGCGGCCCGCCTCGGTGCCGTAGACGATGCCGACCGTGCCCTCGGGCGCGCCGTAGGCGGCGACGGCGCGGGCGATCGCGGCGTGCGAGCGCTTCGCGGTCTCGAGGTGCGACGAGTGCGCCTTCACGACGACCGGGTTGCCGCCGGCGAGCGCCGAGGCGGTGTCGCCGCCCGCGACCGAGAACGCGAACGGGAAGTTGCTCGAGCCGAACACGCCGACCGGGCCGATCGGCACGAGCATGCGACGGATCTCGGGCTGCGGCCCGAGCGGGGTGTCGCCCGCGTGGTCGATCGTCGCCTCGAGGTACGAGCCCTCGCGGAGCGCCTCGGCGAACAGGCGGAACTGGAAGGCGGCGCGGCCGACCTCGCCGGGCAGGCGCGGGCTGCCGAGGCCGGTCTCGCCGTCGGCGGCCTCGACGAGCGTGTCGCGGTCGGCCTCGAGCGCGTCGGCGATCGCGTCGAGCAGGCCCGCGCGCCACGCGCGGCTCGACCGGCCGAGCACCTCGAACGCGTCGGCGGCGCGGCCGACGGCCGCCGCGGTCTCGTCGGCGGTGCAGGGGGCGATGCCGGTGTCGGTCGTCTCACCGGTGCGCGGGTTGGTCGACTGCAGGGTGCGCGTCGCGGTCGCGGGTGCGATCTGGGTGCTGGTCATCGGTGCTCCTCGGGGGTCGTATTCAGGTCAGCAGGCCGCGGCGGGCGAGGCCGCGGTAGAGGTCGTCGATGCCGAAGGTCCACGGCTCCGCCGCATCCGTCGGCCGCACGCGGTTCACGAGCGCGCCGAGGCGCGGCTCGGCGATGCGCACGATGTCGCCGTCGCGGTGGGTGAACCCGCGGCCGGGATCGTCGCGGTCGTCGACCGGCGCGAACATCGTGCCGAGGAACAGCACGAACCCGTCGGGATAGCGGTGGTGCGCGCCGATCGTCTGCGCGACCAGGTCGGCCGGGTCGCGGCTGATCTGCGCGAGCGGGCTCGTGCCGTCGAGGCGGTAGCCCTCCTCGCCGTCGATGCCGAGCGACACCACGGAGGCGCGGAGGTCGTCGAGCCCGTACCCGGCGTCGAAGAACCGGATGAACGGGCCGACCGACGCCGACGCGTTGTTGTCCTTCGCCTTGCCGAGCAGCAGCGCACTGCGGCCCTCGATGTCGCGCAGGTTCACGTCGTTGCCGAGGCTGGCGCCCACGATGCGGCCGTCGGATGCCACGACGAGCACGACCTCCGGCTCGGGGTTGTTCCACTGCGAGGCCGGGTGCACACCGACGTCCACGGCGGGGCCGACCGTCGCGAGCACGGGCGCCTTCGTGAACACCTCGGCGTCGGGGCCGATGCCGACCTCGAGGTACTGGCTCCACCAGCCGCGCTCGAGCAGCAGCGCCTTGAGCGCGGCGGCCTCGTCGGAGCCGGGCTTCAGCTCGTCGAGCGACCCGCCGATCGTGCCGAGGATCTCGGCGCGGATGGTCGCCGCGGCGTCCTGGTCGCCGCGCGCCCGCTCCTCGATCACGCGCTCGAGCATCGACACCGGGAAGGTCACCCCCGCCGCCTTCACGACCTGCAGGTCGATCGGCGAGAGCAGCCACGGCCGCGTCGCGTCGCGGGTCTCGGGCGGGGTGTTCGCGACGAGCTCGTCGAGCGTGCCGAGCAGGGGGCCGGATGCGGCGGCCAGCGCTGCGGCCGGATCGGGCGTCTCGCACAGCGCGCGCATGGTCGGGAACGCGGCGCTCACGTCGACGACGCCCTCGGCGCGGATCGCGACGACGCTCGGGCCGCCGGCAGCGGGATCCCAGACGCGCGCGGCGAGCGTGCCGGCGGTGCCGTCGTCGGGCAGCAGGTCGGCCGCTGCGGGCGGCCAGGCGGCGGTCGCCGCGGCCGGGGTGGTCGTGGTGCTCATGGTGCTCCTCGTCGGTCCGTGACTCGGCCGGGTCTCAGCGGCGGTGGAAGACGCCGGCGCGCTTCTCCGCGAACGCGGCACGCCCCTCGTCGGCGTCGGCCGTGGCGAACGTGATGGTCTGGAGGTCGCGCTCGTACCGCAGCGCCTCCTCCTGCGTCATGTTGACCGCGGCGCGCAGGTTCGCCTTCGCGGTCTCGGCGGCGATCGGCGGGCGGCTCGAGATGGTCGCGGCGAGCTCCTGCGCCCGGGCGACGAGTCCGGCGGGCTCGACCAGCTCGGTCACGAGGCCCCAGCGCTGGGCCGTCTCGGCGTCGATCGGGTCGCCCGTCATGAGCATGACGGCCGCGTTCGACGGGCCGATGGAGGTGGTGAGGAAGGTCGCCATGCCGCCGCCGCCGATCCAGCCGAGCTTGATCTCGGGCGCGGCGAAGCTCGCGGTGGTCGAGGCGAGGCGGATGTCGCAGGACAGCGCCGTCTCGAGGCCGCCGCCGAACGCGTAGCCGTTGACCGCCGCGATGACGGGCTTCCGCGCCGCGCGGATCGCGTCGCAGTAGTCGGTGCGGTTGCGGAACTCCCACGGGGTGGCGTACTTGTCGAGCGACCGGATGTCGCTGCCCGCGCAGAACGCGCGCTCCCCCGCCCCGGTCAGCACGATGGCGCGGATCTCGTCGGCGG
Source organism: Agromyces rhizosphaerae (assembly GCF_027925245.1). Lineage (NCBI taxonomy): Bacteria > Bacillati > Actinomycetota > Actinomycetes > Micrococcales > Microbacteriaceae > Agromyces > Agromyces rhizosphaerae. The sequence continues at coordinate 2,142,056 of NZ_BSDP01000001.1, read as the reverse complement.
CATCCGCCCACTCGACGACCTCGACGAGGGCGTCCGACATCTCCTGCGTGACCGAGTTGAGCTTCTCGGGCCGCGCGAGCGTGATGGTGGCGACGTGGCCGTCGACCTCGAGCAGCACGTGCTCGCTCGTGACCTCGATCATCGGTGGGTTCCTCCTGCCAGCGCGGGCGCGGCGGCCAGCGCGTCGTACATGGTGTTGATGCGGGCGACGGATGCCACGGGGTCGGCCCCGCCCAGCAGCGCGTCGCGGAGCACGGCCGACGCCGCCGACTGGAACGGGATGTACCCGGGCACGCGCGGGCGCACCCACGAGTCGTCGATCGTCGCGAGCGTGCCCAGGTAGAAGTCGCCGGACGCGGCGTTGACGGCGGCGTCGGCCCACGCGGAGCGCAGGCTCGGCTGGCCGTCGTTGGCGGGGATGAACCCGGCCTGCAGGTCGGGCGCGAGCAGGCCGCCGAGGTGCTCGATGAGCGCCTCGTCGGGGTGGCAGCGGGCGGAGAGCGCGATGCCGGTGCCGCCGATGGTCGATCCGCGGCGGCCGCCGGGCACGGCCGCGGGGGCGTTCTCGAACGCCAGCGCGCCCGGGCCGGTCGCGTTGGTCACGTACCCGTAGACCAGCGGGATGTAGGCGATGTCGCGCGCGTGCTGCATGCGGTCGAGCAGGCCGATCGGGTTGAGCGCGTCGGCGCCCTCGGGCTGGTGGGCGGCGAGGCGGGCGAGGATGCCGAACGCCTCCGCGCCCACGGACTCGGAGACGAGCCCCTCGCCGGGCACGACCCGCGGCTCCTCGCCGAGGGCGACGCACAGCGACGCGAAGCTCAGGAAGGCGTGCGGGCCGGCGAGGCTGAGGGCGACGGGCACGTCGAGCGCCTCGACCTCGTCCCACGTCTCGGGCGCGGTCTCGAGCAGCTCGGGCACGCGCACCGCGACCTGCGTCGCCGCGTCGAGCGGCAGCGCCCAGAGGTGGCCGTCGAGCCGGTACGAGGTGAAGCTCGGTCCCACGCAGCCGTCGGCCAGGGCACCCGTGAGCTCGGCGCCGAACAGGTCGTCGAGCGGCTGGAGCGACCCGTGCGCGAGCGCGTCGCCCAGGTGCGGGTGGTCGAGCACGATCACGTCGTAGCGCTCGGCGAGCTCCTCGATCGGCGTGGACTCGAAGCCCTCGAGCGGGTGCACGTCCCACGTGATGAGCGGGCAGTCGTCGCCGCCGAACGCGTCCTCGGCGGCGCGCTCGAGGGCGTGCCGGCCGCGGGGGTGATCCCAGGTGAGTCCGCGGTACATCAGGCCTCGACCGTGGCGGGCTCGGGCTCGGGCTCGGTGCGGGGCACGGCGTGCGCGGGCGCGGCCGGGTCGGGCGCGGAGGCCGAGGCGGGGGCATCCGTCGTCTCCTTCGCGGCGCCCGACGCGAGCAGCGCGTCGATGGCGGCGTCGTCGAACCCGGCCTGCGCGAGCACCTCGCGCGTGTGCTCGCCGACGCGCGGGGCGCCGCGCACGAGCCTGGGCGGGGTCTTCGAGAACCGGTACGGGAACCCGGGGGTCTTCACGTGCCCCTCGGTCGGGTGGTCGTACTCGATGAACGTGCCGTTGTGCACGATCTGCGGGTCGTCGACGAGCTCCTGGTAGCCGTGCACGGGTCCGATCCACATGCCGGCCGCGCCGAGCGTCTCGATCCAGTAGCCCGACGGCTTCTCGGCGAGCTTCGCGGCGGTCTTCGCGTGGATCTCGTCGCGGCGGGTCCAGCCCTCGACCTCGGAGTTCCAGCCCTCGAACGCGGGCTCGCCGATCAGGCGGCCGAGCTCGTGCAGGTCGGCGAACGCGAGCGCGACGAACCCGTCGCTGGTCGCGAACACGCCGTACGGCGCGCGGATGTAGACGTGCGCGTGCGGCTCGGCCGAGCGCTCCTGGGTCTTCTTCCCGACCGTGAACACCGAGAGCTCCTGCATCTGCAGGGTCGTGAGCGCGTCGAGCATGTTGACCGTGACGAGCTGGCCCTCGCCCGTGCGCTCGCGGTGCAGCAGCGCGGCGAGCACGCCCTCGAACGCGGTCGAGGCGGTCACGGCGTCGGCGAGGTACTGGCCCGCGGGCGTCGGCTCGTCGCCGTGGCGGCCGGCCGAGAGCATCGCGCCCGACATGGCCTGCAGCAGCAGGTCCTGCCCCGGGCGGTCGCGGTACGGGCCGTCCTCGCCGTAGCCCGAGATCGACACGTAGACGATCGACGGGTTGATCTCGCGCAGCGTCTCGTAGTCGACTCCGAGACGGGCCGCGACGCCCGGCCGGTAGTTCTGCAGGAAGACGTCGGCGTCGGCGACCAGCGCGCGCAGCGCCTCCTTGCCGGCATCCGACTTCAGGTCGAGGGCGACCGAGCGCTTGTTGCGGTTGAGCGAGAGGAACGAGACGTTGATCTCGTTGCCCTGCGCGCCGCCCGCGGCCGCGTGGCGCTGCCACTCGCCCGTGGTCGGCTCGACCTTCACGACGTCGGCGCCCAGGTCGCCCAGGCGCTGCGCCGCGAACGGCCCGGCCATGGCGATGGAGCAGTCGAGCACGCGGTAGCCCGCGAGCACTCCGGTGGACTCGGTCATCGTGTTCCCTTCGCGGCATCCGCCGTCTCGTGCTCCTGGACGCGCACCTCGGCGCCGCCCGCCTGGGACGACCGCAGCATGGCGTCGATCAGCTCGATCGAGCGCGCCGCCACCGTGGCATCCGAGTTGTTCTCCGTGCTCGCCCCCGTGATGAGGTCGATGAACCGGTTCGGCGGCACGATGCACTCGTAGGCGCCGGCGCCCGGCTCGATGTCGAGATCCCACTTCCGGCCGTCGTGGCGGTGCAGGCTGACCCGCTCGCGCTCGGTGTCGACGAGCAGCATGCCCTCGGTGCCGAAGATGCGGAGGTCGACCTGGTACGGGTCGCCGTCGGGCACCGTCGCGGCGCCCGAGAGCGAGCCGAGCGCGTGGTTGTCGAACGTGATCACGGCGGCGTCGTAGAGGTCGACGGCGGCGCCCGCGGTCGACACCTTGGCCATGACCGATGCCGCGCGCAGCTCGGTCAGCCAGAACAGCAGCGCGCTCGAGTGGGTGACCTGGCCATGCGCGTACCCGCCGCCGCGCGCGGGCGACTGCCAGGTCGACGGGTCGGGTCCGCTGGTCTGCGAGTCCCAGAGCGCGCGGATGTGGTTCGTGTCGCCCGCGAACAGGCCCGTGGTCGGCGACGCCATGTTGCAGACGACGTGCTGGATCTCGCCCAGGTGGCCCGCCTCGACGAGCTTCCGCGCCTCGACCGTGAACGGCTTGTAGTTCCAGCCGTACGGGGCGAGGAAGTGCACGCCGGCCGCCTCGACCCGGCGCGCGAGCTCCCAGCCCTCCTCGGCGTGCAGGGTGACGGGCTTCTCGACGAGCACGTGCAGGCCGCGGTCGACCGCCTGCACGGCCTGCGCGAAGTGCAGGTCGTGCGGGGTCGTGACGACGACCGCGTCGAGCCCCTGGTCGAGCAGCTCGTCGTAGTCGCGCGTGGCCATGCCGAAGCCGAACTGGTCGCGCACGGCCTCGAGCTCGGGGCCGATGCCGCAGACGCCCACGAGCTCGACGTCGTCGCGCCCGGCGAAGATCGGGAAGTGGTTGCTGGTCGCCCACCAGCCGGCGCCGACCGCGCCGAGGCGCACCTTCCGGGTCATGCCGCGTCCCCCGTCCAGGTCCAGCGACGTCGTCCGTCTGCGTCGGTGGCGGATGCCGCGAGCCCGCGCTCCTCCATGCGCTCGAGGTTCCCGGTGACCGGGAAGATCGAGTAGTCGAGGGCCTCCGGCGGCCACGGCCCGAGCGCGTCGCCCGCGGCGCGGATGAGCTCGAGCGTGGTGCTCGGGGCGGCCTGGGCGCGGAGCATCCGCTCCATCACGTCGTCGACGCGGGCCGTGTACGCCTCGCTCTCGTCGAGGAACGCGGCCACGCCCTCGCCCTCGTAGACGGGGTAGTGCGCGGTGAGCAGCAGCTCGGCGTCGAGCGCGCGGAATGCCTGGATCGACGCGACGTAGTCGGCGGTGTCGCGATAGGTCGGCGGGAAGGCCGGGCTGCCGTCGGCGAAGGGGACGGTCGCGCCGAGGGTCGCGTCGCCGATCATGAGCGCGCGGTTCTCGGGGTCGTGCACGGCCACGTGTCCCGGACTGTGCCCCGGCACGTGCAGCACGGTGACGCTGCGCCCGCCGAGGTCGAACTCCTCGCCGCCGGCGAGCGGCCGGTCGACGGGCACGAGCTGCGCGACCTCGAGGATCCAGGAGGTGAGCTCGGGCGGGTCGACGAACCCGTCGGTCTCGATGAACTCGCCGTAGCGGCTGTCGATGAGCGCCGAGACGTTCTCGACGAGCGGCACGTCGGCCTCGCCCGCCATGATCTGCACGTGCGGCAGCGCCTCCTTCAGCGCGCGGTTGCCGCCCGTGTGGTCCCAGTCGCAGTGGGTGTTCACGGCCCACTTCAGCTTCTCGCGCCCGATGCCCGACTCGTCGAGGTAGGGCAGCAGCGTCTCGGTGATCGACGCCGGCACGCCGGTGTCGACGAGCAGCGCGGCGTCGTCGCCCACCAGCAGGTAGAGGGCGACGAAACGCTCCTCGAGCGGGGCCTGCACGCGGTGCAGGCCGGGTCGGATCTCCATCGGTCCTGGCTTCCTTCGTCTCGGTGTCTCTGCGGCCCGGTGCGGGCGGCTCAGCGCTCGATGCCGTCGAGCAGCATGCGCAGGCCCGCGCGCGCCGGACGCATGTGCGGTCCGGCGGGGTTGGTCCAGCCGGCTCCCTCGCGGGCTGCGGCGATCGCGGCCTCGTCGATGCGGATGCCCGCGCCGGGCTCATCGCCCAGCACGATGCCGCCGTCGACGACCTCCTGGTCGACGTGCACGCCGGGCGCGTAGTCGAGCGCCTGCACCTCGGTGGTGAGGTGGTTCGGCACGGCCGTGGCCACGTGCACGACCGCGGGGTTGGCGTTGTGGCCGACGATGCTCACGGGCAGGTCGCGCACGGCCGCGGCGAACGAGAGGCGCTGGAAGTGCGTGACGCCCCAGATCGAGCCGGCCTGCACGATGTCGGGCGCGCCCGCCTCGAACAGCGGTCGGAACTGCTCGACGCCGGTGAGGTTCTCGCCGGTCGCGACCGCGGCGCGGATCGCGTCGCTGAGGCGCGCGTGGCCGGCCGCGTCCCAACGGCGCAGCGGCTCCTCGACCCAGACCAGGTCGAAGTGCTGCTCGATCGCCGAGACGTAGCGCACGGCCTGCTTCACCTGCCACGACTCGTTCGAGTCGATCATGAGCCCCGGGGCATCCGTGTGGGCCGCGAGGGCATCGCGCATGATGCCGAGGCGGCGCAGGTCGGTGGTGAGGTCGAGCCCGCCCTTGAGCTTGCCCGCGACGTAGCCGCGGTCGGCGTACTGGCCGTAGAAGGCGTGCAGGTCGTCGTCGGGCAGGGCGATGTCGAGGCCCGAGGCGTAGCCGGGCACGAAGCGGTCGCGACCGCCGAGCATGCGCCAGAGGGGCTCGCCCGCGGCCTTGGCCTTGAGGTCCCAGATCGCGGAGTCGAGGGTGGCGATGCCGCCGTAGGTCGCGCCGGCGTGGCTCGACTTGAAGACCTGGGCGAGCATGCGGTCGAACAGCGCGGAGACGCTGCGCGGGTCCTCGCCCTCGATGGCGGGGAACAGGCGCGCGAGGTCGGCGTGGGAGCCGATGCCGACGCCCTCGATGCCGGCGTCGGTCTCGAGGATGACGATGGGCACGTCGGTGACGGCATCGGGGATGTGGCCGTTGGCGTCGCCGATGGCCCGCCGCCATTCGTGCTGCGCGGTGAGGGTGCGATACCCGGTGATCTTCATATCGTCCTTGATGTCGTCACGCGGTAAGATTCAACATACATCATACAACTTTACGGAGCGGATGTCACGGCAGCGTCGCCCGCCCCCGGGAACGGACCCGGGGACGCGCCCGCCGCCGTGCACCCGGGGCGTCGTCCCCGGCCGCGCCGGACCCGAGCGTTAGGATGCACTCCATGTCCAACCCCGCCGGTCGATCCATTCCGGCCGCGCCGTCGATCCTCGGCGAGGGCAGTCGTCGCACCCCCAACGCCCGTCTCGGCGTGGTGGTCGTGCACGACCTGGTCGGCGCGATCGTCACCGGCGAGGTGAAGCCCGGCGACCTGCTCCCGACCGAGTCGGTGCTGACCGAGCACTTCGGCGTGAGCCGCACCGTGATCCGCGAGTCGGTCAAGCGCCTCGAGGAGAAGGGCCTGGTGCGCGTCACGCAGGGACGCGGCACCGAGATCACCGATCCGTCGGAGTGGAACATCCTCGACCGGGTCGTGCTGGGCGCGTTCGTCGAGCACGACGCGACGCTCGGCATCCTCGACGAGATCGCGGTGATCCGCGCGCAGCTCGAGTCGGTCATGGCGGCCGGCTGCGCCGAGAAGCGCACCGGCGCCGACCTCGACGCGCTGCGGCGGGCGATGGACGCGATGCACCGCTCGGTCGACGACACCGAGGGCTTCGCGCAGAGCGACATCGACTTCCACGTGCTCGTGATGGACATCTCGGGCAACCGCCTCGCCGAGGGCATCGCCCGCACGCTGGTCGCGCGCGCCCGCGACAACTCGCGCTTCTTCGGCGCGCCCGGCCCCGAGGCGCCTGCCGAGACGCTCGCCGAGCACGAGGCGATCCTCGACGCGATCGCCGCCGGCGACGGCGAGACCGCCGCCCGGCTCATGTCCGACCACATCACGACCGCGTGGGAGCGCCGTCGCCTCCCCCGCGAGGCCTGACCCCGCCCGCTCGCCGCTCGCCGGCACGTGCCGATCACACGGGCCCGTGTTGATCACACCGGCCCGCGCTGCAACACGTGCCCGTGCGACTCCGACGGGCCCGCGTGACTGGCACGTGCCGGAACGCCCGGCACGCTGCACTCGATTCGGCACGCCGGGTTCGACGTGCCGGAACGACGGGCACGTGCCCGAAAGACGTGGGGCGAGCAGGGCGGGCGCGTCAGCCCTGGGCGCGGGCGAACTGGTCGCGGCGCGTGCGCGCGGCGAGCGGGTGCAGGCGGTCGGCCACGGGGCGCGGGCCGGCGCGCGATACGTCGGGCACGCGGATGCCGAGGTCGTGCGCCGGGGAGTCGTCGGCCACCTGGAACTCGCGGCGGGTGCCGGGCTCGCCGGAGGCATCCGCCCCGCCCGTGAACCCGGGGTCGGCGATCATCGAGTGCCGGTCGTGGCCGAGCGCGCGCCACTCGTCGTCCATGGGCTCGACGATCGACCACTCGAGACGCCCATCGGCACCCGCAGCCTTGTCGCCGTTCGCCGCCAGCACGGCGCCGTCGACCGGCGACTCGTCCCAGAACAGGTTGAGGTCGCTCACGATCGTGTACTCGCGCAGGTCGCGCGGGCCCGGCGTGCCGGTGAACCCGGGCGAGCCGGCGCCGAGCAGCAGGTTGCGCTCGATCGTGAACGACACGAGCCGCTCGGGCCGCGTGATCGACACCTGCCCGTTCGCCCCGTAGGCGAACACGTTGTGGCGGATGATCGACTCGCGCCCGTAGTGATGGTGGTAGCACTGGCTCGACACGTGGTGCACCACGTTGTCCTCGATCACCACGTGGCTCGACCCCTCGTCGAGGTAGATGCCCCAGCCGCCGTAGTTCGCGCACTCCACGTCGTGGATGTGGTTGCCGCGCACGGCCGTGCCCGGCGCGATGCCGAGCAGGTACACGCCGCCCATGTCGTTGAGCAGCCCCTGGCCGAGGTCGTGGATGTGGTTGCCGACCACGAGGTTGCCCTGCGAGGGACTGTCCTCGTAGTCCCACATCCAGCCGACCGAGACGCCGGTGTAGAAGAAGTCGCGGATGTGGTTGTGGGCGATCACGTTGTGCGCGCCGTGCTGGAAGAGCACCGCGACGCAGCTCGGGTAGACGCGCCCGCCGCGCTCGATGTCGTTGTCGCTGACCTCGTTGGAGCGGTTGAACTCATCGGATGCCGCGTCGACCGAGCCGCCCGAGCGCACCGCGCCCGCACCCAGGTCGAAGAACCGCGAGCCGCTCACGAGGTTGCCGCGGCTGCCCGGCCCGAGGCTCAGGCCGTAGCCGCCGACGTGCGTGATCGACCCGTCGACGAACGCGCACGAGCGCGCGCCCACGAACTGCACGGCCGCCGGCACGGTGCTCGCCGCCTGCACGTCGGCCGCGAACGGCACGTCCGTCGGCAGCACCGGGTCCTCGCGCACACCGAACGGCGGCACCGCGGGCGGCACCTCGGCGAAGTCCGCGTAGGCGAACGAGACGCCCTCGAACCGCACCTCGCGCACGGGCTCGGCACCGGTGCCGCCGAGCCGCACGAACACGTCGAGCACCGGCATCCGCACGTCGAGCTCGTCGGCGGTCTCGCCGTCGCGCGGCAGGTAGAGCACGTGCGGCCCGTCGGCGCCGGCCAGCAGCCCGGTCGCGTCGAGGTACCACTCACCGGGCACCTGCCCGAACGACTCGGCCACGTTCTCGAGGCGGTAGCGCGCGAAGGCCTGCGCCGCGTCGTCGCGCAGCGCGAAGATGCTCCGCAGCGAGCTGGCGATCTTGCGCCGCTCGCGGTCGATCGACGTGATCGGCATGCGCTCCTGCACCCAGTAATGGGGTACGACGACCTCGACCCGCTCGGGCTCGGCGAGCTCGGGCACGTCGCCGGCCGCGTAGGTGAACCGGTCGGCGCCGTCGAACAGCGTCTCGACGAAGCCGGCGGTCGGGTCGAGCCCCTCGACCGACTCCATGCGCAGGAAGCCGCCGCCCGCGGGGAACGACGGGCGCGGCGCGCGCTCCCCGCCGACGTACAGCGCCCGACCGCGCGCGGCCGGCGCCGGGGCGGCCAGCGCCGACACCCCGTTCACGACGACCGACCGCCACCCGGTCACAGGCACCGCGCCCTCGAACACGGGCGGCGCCTGCTCGTCGAGCGCGGCGAACGTCGTGAACGAGTCGTCCGGCCCGAGCTCGAGCGTCTCCGACTGGCGGTACGTGCCGCCCATCAGCCAGGCCACGGCCCGCTGGCCGGGCGCCCGGCGCTGCCGCACCAGGCGCATCGCCGAGTGCAGGTCGCGCACGGGATACCCGCGCGAGCCGTCGCCGTACACCGAGCCCTCCGGACCCGCGTACACCTCGATCCGGTCGGTCGTCATGGACTAGCCCTTCGTCGCACCCGCGGTGACACCCGCCGTGATCTGCCGCTGGAAGATCAGGTAGACCACCACGAGCGGGAGCACCACGAGCAGCACGCCGGCGAGGTAGGTCGGCACGTTGTCGGGGTACTGCCCGCGCAGCGCGCTCACCCCCACCATCACCGTACGCTGGTCGGGCGACTGCATCACGAGCAGCGCGATGAGAATGTCGTTCCAGCAGAACAGCGCGTTCAGGATGCCCATCGACAGCAGCGCGGGCTTGCCGAGCGGCAGCATGATGCGGCCCCAGACGCCCCACAGGTTGTTGCCGTCGACGCGCGCGGCCTCGGTGATCTCCTTGGGGATGCCCGAGTAGAACGAGGCCATGAAGAACACCGTGAACGGCAGGAATTGCGAGACGTAGGCGATGATCAACCCCTGGTAGGTGTTGATCGTGCCGAGGTCCGCCATCAGCTTGATGAACGGCACCATGATCACCTGGAACGGGATCATCATCGTGCCGAGGATGATGAGGAACATCACCCGGCTGCCGCGGAAGGTCAGGTGGCTGATCGCGTACCCGGCCATCGACGCCAGGATCAGGATGATCGCGACCGAGATCACGGTGACGATGATCGAGTTCAGGTAGTAGCGCCCCATGTTCGCCTGGTTCCAGGCGTCGACGAAGTTCTGGATGTTGAACGTCGTCGTCACGCCCAGGCGGTCGAGCACGTACTCGCGCCGGTCCTTCAGGGCGATGTTGACGGCGTACACCATCGGGTAGATGGTCGCGATGGCCAGTAGCGCCATCGGGATCGCGATGAGCCATCGCGAGATGCGTTCGGCGCGCATCACGACTCCTTCGTGGCGCGGCGGAGCACGCGGATCTGGATGAGCCCGATCACGAGCACGATCAGCAGCAGGAACACGGATGCCGCGGAGGCCAGCGCCGGTCGCGCCTCGCCGTTGAGCTTCCAGATGAGGAACTCGGGCAGGTACGACGCCGCGCCGGGGCCGCCGGCCGTCATCGTGTACAGCAGGCCGAAGAGGCCGGTGAGCATGCCGATGGTGGTCGTGACGAACACGAACTGGATGGTCTGGCTGAGCCCCGGGATGATGACGTGCCAGATGGTCTGCGGGAAGTTCGCCCCGTCGATCTTCGCCGCGTCGAGCAGCTGCTGGTCGAGGGTCGAGAAGCCCGCCAGGAAGATGACGAGCGCCATGCCGAAGGTCGCCCAGATGTGGACCGTGAGCACGCTCGGCAGCGCGGTCATGGTCTGGCCGAGGTAGTCGACCGTGGGCAGCCCCACGCTGTCGGCCATGGCGTTCAGCGGCCCGTTCGCGCCGAGCACGATGTTGAAGATCGCGCCGATGATGATCGGCGAGAGCACGACGGGCAGGAAGTAGACGCTGCGGTAGAACCGGTGCCCCGGCACCTTGATGAAGATGAACGTCGCAAGCAGCCCGGCCACGAGGACCTCGATCGGCACGAACAGCATGACCACGAGCACGTTGCGGGCCGAGGCCTGGAAGCGCTCGTCCTGCAGGAGGAACAGGTAGTTGTCGAAGCCGACGAAGACGCCGTTCAGCTCCTGGTCGCCGGTGAAGGAGAAGTTGATGCCGAGCAGCAGCGGGTAGATCCGGAACACCAGCAGGATCAGCAGGACGGGCAGCACCAGGAGGTACGGCGTGACCGTCTCCGAGGTGATCTTGCGCTTGCGCCGCGGCACCTTGGGGGTGCGCCGCGGCCAGCCCGGGCTGGGGTCCGAGAGGACCACAGCCCGGGTGGACGTGGGGGCGGTCATGATCAGCCTTCCGAAGCCGCCAGCTGGCTCGCAGCGTCGTCGACGGTCACCTCGCCGACCAGCAGCTGCTGGCCGAGGCGGTGGAGCAGGTCGAGCGTGTCGCCGCCGAGCGCGGTGTGCAAGAGCGGCTTGCTGCCGGGCAGCTCGGCCACGATGTCCTGCGCCGACTGGATGTCGGTCTCCAGCTCGATGGTGGTGTCGGAGACGATCTGGCCGCCGGCGATGGAGTAGTCGGCCAGCGCGTCGCGGTCGACGGTCGCCTTGATCCAGTCGACGCCGAGCTCGACCTTGTCCTGGTTCAGCACGCCGTAGCCGATGCCGCCCTCGATGGGCAGTGCGAGCGTCGTGCCGTCGTTGACCGTGACCGGCATCATGAAGCCGAGGTCCTCGCCGAGGAAGTCGTCGAACTGCTTCCAGTGGGCGATGCCCGACGAGAGGCCGATGACCATCGCCGCGCTGCCGCCCGAGAACAGGTCGAACGAGTCGTTGAACATCGCGGTCGAGTTCGCGCCGTCGTTGTACCAGCCGTCGGCCGACGTGTCGGCCCAGAGCTGCAGCACCTGCTTGGCGTGCTCCGACTCCCAGTCGCGCTCGCCGTCGATCCACGCGTCGTACTCCTCGGGCGTGAAGATGCCCGAGCCGAAGCCCGACATGAAGAACTCGATGCCGAGGCCCTCCTTGTTGCCCAGCGCGAAGCAGGAGACGTCGGTCTCGCTCGCGATGGTGTCGCAGGCGTCGGACAGCTCGTCCCACGTGGTCGGCGGGTTCTCGGGGTCGAGGCCGGCCTCGGCGAAGATCGCCTTGTTGTAGTAGACCGGGAAGCCCTGCAGGAACATGGGCGCCGAGTAGGTCTCGCCGCCGTCCTCGAAGGCGGGCCAGCCGGCGAGCTGGTCCTTGATGTCGGCGAGCTCGTCGGTCACCGGGACGATCTGGTCGGCGCGCGACTTGAGCTGCGTGCCGCCGTTGAACAGCGCGAGGTCGGGGCCGGTGCCGGCCTCGATGGCCGAGCCGAGCAGCGTGTAGTACTGGTCGAACGGCTGCGAGACGATCTCGACCTCGACGTCGGGGTGCTTCTCGTTGAACGCCGCCAGGACCGCGTCCTGGTAGGCCGCTGCCGCGTCGTCCGACGAGCCCCAGTTCCAGACGACGAGCTTGCCGTCGTCCGCGGAGTCTCCGGTGGTGGTGGTTGCTGCGCCGCCACATGCGGAAAGGGCGAGGACCGCCCCCATCCCGATGGCGAACGGTGCTACGAACCGCTTCATTGCGATGCCTCTCATCTCTGGGAATGCGTGCCGGCACCGCAGGTCGACGGTGACAGGCAGCAGGATTCTCTGCTGGCAGCAAACGTACTACGTATCATCACTCTCGTCAAACACTCATCCGATGATCCGCCGCGGACACGACGAAAGGGCCGGGGAATCTCCCCCGGCCCTACGTCGATTGTCTCCCGCGATCAGCCCTTCGGACGAACCCGCAGGTGCGTGACGCCCGCGTCGACGTCCAGCGCCATGCCCGCGAGCGAGACGGAGCGCGGGTTCGCGAGGTACAGCACGGCCGCCGCGACCTCGTCGGGCGTGACCATGCGACCGGTCGCCTGGCGGGCGTCGAGCGCGGCGCGCTCGGCGATGGGGTCGTCGAAGCCCTGCAGCATCCGCTCGACGAACGGGGTGTGCACGGTCGCGGGGCTCACGCAGTTCACGCGGATGCCCTCGGCGATGTGGTCGGTCGCCATGGCGTAGGTCAGCGCGAGCACGGCGCCCTTCGACGCGCCGTACACCGCGCGCTGCGGCAGGCCGTTCAGCGCCGCGATCGAGCACATGTTGATGATCGCCGCATGCTCCGACTCCCGCAGCCAGGGCAGCGCGGCGGCGCTCACCCGGGCCATGCCCACGACGTTCACGTCGAGCACCCGGGCCCACTCGTCGTCGGATGCCTCCTCGACGGTCCCCACCGCGCTCACGCCGGTGTTGTTCACCACGACGTCGATGCCGCCGTGGTCGGCCGCGACCTGCGCGATCGCCGCCTCGACCGACGCGCGGTCGGTCACGTCGGCCGTGTAGCCGGAGATCCCGTCGGGCAGGTCGCCCGCGTTGAGGTCGAGGACCGCCACCGTCGCGCCCTCGCCGGCGAGCGCAGTGGCGGTCGCGAGCCCGATGCCGGATGCCCCGCCGGTGACGACCGCGACGAGGCCGGTGAAGTCGCCGGCGCTCATGCCTGCACCATCTTCTGCTCCTGGCGGCCGAGCCCGTCGATCTCGAGGGACACGACGTCGCCCTCGCGCAGGTAGGGGTTGCCCTCGATGCCGAGCGCGACGCCCGCCGGGGTGCCCGTGTTCAGCACGTCGCCCGGGTGCAGCACCATGAACTGGCTGAGGTACCAGATGACGTGCGCGACGTCGAAGATCATGGTCGCGGTCGTGCCGTCCTGGTGCGTGGTGCCGTTGACCGAGAGGCGCAGCCCGAGCGCCTGGGGGTCGGGCACCTCGGATGCAGGCACCAGCGCCGGCCCGAAGGGGTTGAACGTCTCGCAGCTCTTGCCCTTGTCCCACTGGCCGCCGCGCTCGAGCTGGAACTCGCGCTCGGAGACGTCGTGCGAGGTCGCGTACCCGGCGACGTGCGCGAGCGCGTCGGCCGGCGACTCCAGGTAGCGGGCGGTGGTGCCGATCACGACGCCGAGCTCGACCTCCCAGTCGGTCTTGGTCGAGTTCCGGGGGATGAGCACGTCGTCGTAGGGGCCGACCATGGTCGACGGGTCCTTCATGAAGACGACGGGCTCGGCCGGCACCGCCAGGCCCGACTCCTCCGCGTGGTCGCGGTAGTTGAGGCCGATGCAGACGATCTTGCCGGGGCGGGCGATCGGGGCGCCGACGCGGAGGTCGCCGGCGCCGGCGAGCACGGGGAGCTCGCCGGCGTCGAGGGCGGCCCCGGCACGGGCGATGCCGCCTCCGGCGAGGAAGGCGCCGTCGATGTCGGCGGTCAGCCCACGCAGGTCGTAGCTGACGCCGTCGTGCTGGAGGACGGGGATCTCCTCGCCGGGGTTTCCGAGTCGGGCGATGTTCACGGTGTTCCTTTCGGTCATGCAGTGGGTCGTGGTGCAAGAATGGTCAGATGACTGAGACGTCGACGGTGGACGAGCAGCCCGGGATTCCGGCCAGGTCGCAGACCGACGTGGTGATCGCCGGAATCAAAGGGATGATCACCGACGGGCGGCTGGGCCCCGGCTCCCGCCTGCCGATCGAGCGCGACCTCGCCGCCGAGCTCAGCGTCTCGCGCGGGTCGCTGCGCGAGGGTGTGCGCGCGCTCGCCATCCTCGGCGTGCTCGAGACCCGGCAGGGCGACGGCACGTACGTCACGTCGCTCGACCCGGCGCAGCTGCTCAGCCCGCTCGGCATCCTCGCGGAGCTGCACACCCCGGCGCACGCCGGGCACCTGCTCGCGGTGCGACGCGTGCTCGAGGCGGAGAGCGCCGCCCTCGCGGCATCCGGCATCACCGACGACGACCTGGGGGTGCTCGACGGCATCCTCGACGAGGTCGACGAGATCCTCACCAGCGATCCCGACATGGACCTCGAGCGGTTCATCGACACCGACACCGCGTTCCACCGGCGCATCGCGCAGGCGAGCGGCAACCCGGCGCTCGCCGGCATGGTCGACAGCCTGGTCGGCCGCACCCACCGGGCCAGGCTCTGGCGCGCCATCACCGAGCGCGGCACGGTGCGCGAGACGCAGGCCGAGCACCGGGCGATCCTCGCCGAGCTGCGTGCGCACGACCCCGAGCGGGCGCGCATCCGCATGGCGGTGCACATCCTGGGCGTCGAGGAGTTCGCCACCGCGCACGCCGACGAGACGCAGGTGCCCGGCGAGGGCGACCTCGCCCCCGCCTGACGGCACAGCGCGCTCAGGCAACGGCCCGCGCACCCCTCCAGTAGTCGCCGTCGGGGTAGGAGTACTCGGCGACCGACGACGCGAGCATCTCGGCGCTGTACCCGGGCTGCGCCGGCAGCACGTAGTTGCCGTGCTCGACGACGCACGGGTCGACGAAGTGCTCGTGCAGGTGGTCGACGAACTCGGTGACGCGGTCCTCGAGTGATCCGGAGACCGCGACGAAGTCGAAGATCGAGAGGTGCTGCACGAGCTCGCAGAGCCCGACGCCGCCGGCGTGCGGGCAGACCGGCACGCCGAACTTCTTCGCCATGAGGTAGACCGCGAGGATCTCGTTGATGCTCGCGAGCCGCGCCGAGTCGAGCTGGCAGTAGTCGATCGCGCCGGCCTGGAACAGCTGCTTGAAGAGCACGCGGTTCATGCCGTGCTCCCCGGTCGCGACGCCGATCGGCGAGACGGCCTCGCGCACCGCGGCGTGGCCGAGCACGTCGTCGGGGCTCGTCGGCTCCTCGATCCAGTGCGGCTTGAACTCGGCGAGGCGGCCGACCCACTCGATGGCCTCCGGCACGTCCCACACCTGGTTCGCGTCGATCATGAGCTTGGCGTCCCAGCCGATCACCTCGCGCGCGATGCGGAGGCGGCGGATGTCGTCGTCGACGTTCGCGCCGACCTTGAGCTTGACGTGCCCGTAGCCCTCGTCGACGGCTTCCTGCAGCAGGCGGCGGAGCTTCTCGTCGCTGTAGCCGAGCCAGCCGGCGCTGGTCGTGTAGCAGGGGTAGCCTCCGCGCGCCTCGAGTTCGGCGATGCGGTCGGCGCGGGTCGGGGCCATCTCCTCGAGCAGGGCGATCGCCTCGTCGCGCGTGAGCGCGTCGGAGAGGTAGCGCAGGTCGGCGACGTCGACGAGCTGCTCCGGGGTCATCTCGGCGAGCAGGCGCCAGAGCGGCACGCCCGCGCGGCGCGCGGCCATGTCCCAGAGGGCGTTCATCACCGCGGCCATGCCGAGGTGCACGACGCCCTTCTCGGGCCCGAGCCAGCGCAGCTGCGAGTCGGAGGCGAGCTCGCGGTAGACGCCGCCGAGATCGTCGAGCAGCGCGTCGGCGTCGCGGCCCACGAGGGGGGCGGCGTACTGGCGCGCGGCCTCGGCGCAGAGGTCGTTGCCGCGGCCGATAGTGAACGTGAAACCGTAGCCGGCGAGCTCGCCGTCGGTCTCGAGCACGACGTAGGCGGCCGAGTAGTCGCCGTCCTTGTTCATGGCGTCCGAGCCGTCCATGCTGAGCGAGGTCGGGAAGCGCACGTCGTGCACGGAGACACCGGTGATCGTGGTCATGCGGAACGCACCTCCTTCGCGCCGGCGGCGGTTGCCGCGGGGGCATCCGCTCCCCGGATCGGGGCGTCGGCGCGCAGCAGGCCGCGTTCGACGAGCGCGCGCCAGAGGCCGTCGGGGAGCCGGGCGCCGAAGCGCTCGAGCGTGCTCGCCACGTGGGCGTCGGTGCGCGTGCCGACCACGACCGAGACGACGGCCGGGTGCTGCAGCGGGAAGCCGATGGCGGCCTCGGGCAGGGTCACGCCGAACTCCTCGCAGGTCGCGGCGATCGCGCGCGCCCGCTCGATCACGTGCGCGGGGGCGGGGCCGTAGTCGTAGTAGGCGTCGTCGGGCACCGTCGGCGCGCTCATCAGTCCGGAGTTGTAGATCGCGGCCGCGACGATGCCGACGCCGCGCTCGAGCGCGAGCGGCAGCAGGTCGTCGAGCGAGTCCTGCTCGAAGAGCGTGTAGCGGCCGGCCAGCATCACGACGTCGAGGTCGCTCTCGCGCACGAACCGGGCGGGCATCGCCGACTGGTTCATGCCGGTGCCGACGGCGCCGATCACGCCCTGGTCGCGCAGCTCGATGAGCGCCGGGAACGCGCCGTCGAGCGCCTCGTCGCCGTGGTCGTCGGGGTCGTGCACGTAGACGATGTCGATGCGGTCCGCGCCGAGCCGCTCGAGGCTCTGCTCGATGGAGCGCAGCACGCCGTCGCGCGAGAAGTCCCAGACGCGCTTCACGTCCGCCGGCACCATGAACCCGTCGTCCATGCGGTCGGCGGTCTCGGGGCTCGGCACGAGCAGCCGTCCGACCTTGGTCGAGAGCACGTACTCGTCGCGCGGGCGATCGGCCAGCGCCCGGCCGAGGCGGTGCTCGGAGAGCCCGAGCCCGTAGTGCGGCGCGGTGTCGAAGTACCGGATCCCGGCGTCCCACGCCGCATCGACCGCGGCGACGGATGCCTCGTCCGTCGTCTCGCGGTTCAGGTTGCCGAACTGGGCGACGCCCATGCCGATCTCGGTCAGCTGCAGGCCCGTTCGGAGCGCACGGCTCTCCATCGAGGTGCTCCTTCGTCGTCTTCCTGCGCCGCACGTGGATCCTGCACGGCGCACGCCCATCGGGCGCGACTAAAGATTAGATCAATTTTGGATGGCGCGCATCCGCTATCGTGATATTTGCGGGTGCAGCCCAAAGATCATACAATTCTGACGCCCATTCATCGGACATTCTGGAGTACCTGATGCGCACAGTCGCGTACGTCGGCCAACACACCCTCGAGACCCCGGAAGCGGAGCCGACTCCCCCCGGTGCGGGCCAGGTCCGCATCCGCGTGGCGTACGTGGGGCTCTGCGGCACCGACCTGCACATCGTGCACGGCAACATGGACGCGCGCGTCGACCTGCCGCTGGTGTTCGGCCACGAGATGAGCGGCACCATCGAGTCGGTCGGCGAAGGCGTCGACGGCTGGGCCGTGGGCGACCTCGTCACGGTCATGCCGCTCGACTGGGACGGCACCTGCCCGGCCTGCCTCGCCGGCAACACCCACATCTGCCAGAATCTCGACTTCATCGGCATCGACTCTCCCGGCGCGCTGCAGGAGCTGTGGAACGTGCCCGCGCAC
Source organism: Agromyces rhizosphaerae (assembly GCF_027925245.1). Taxonomy (NCBI): domain Bacteria; kingdom Bacillati; phylum Actinomycetota; class Actinomycetes; order Micrococcales; family Microbacteriaceae; genus Agromyces; species Agromyces rhizosphaerae. The sequence goes on along the minus strand of NZ_BSDP01000001.1, from coordinate 2,124,306 downwards.
ACCCTCGTGCGCATGCCCGAGGGCATCGCGCTCGACGCCGCCGCGCTCGTCGAGCCCGTCGCCGTCGCCGTGCACGACGTGCGACGCTCGGAGCTCGCACCCGGCGACCGCGCGGTCGTCATCGGCGGCGGCCCGATCGGCGTGCTCATCGCCACCGTCGCACGCCACTTCGGCGCGGAGGTCGCGGTGATCGAGCTCGACCCCGCGCGCCGCGCCCAGATCGAGGACCTCGGCTTCGCCACGATCGACCCCCGCGAGACCGACCAGGTCGCCTGGGTCGAGGAGTGGACGGGCGGCGCGGGGGCCGACGTCGTCTTCGAGGTCTCGGGCGCCGCCGCGGCCGTGCTCGGCGCGACCTCGCTCGCCAAGGTGCGCGGCACCCTCGTCGTGGTCGCCATCCACCCCACCCCGCGCGAGATCGACCTGCAGCGCGTGTTCTGGCGCGAGCTGCGCATCCTCGGCGCGCGCGTCTACCAGCGCCCCGACTTCGAGACCGCGGTCGAGCTCATCGCCGACGGCGTGATCCCGACCGACCTCATGATCACGCGGGTCGTCCCCATGGAGGAGACGCAGGCGGCGTTCGCCGACCTCGAGGCCGGCCGGGCCATGAAGATCCTCGTCGGCGTCGAGGGCTCCTCCGCCACCGAAGCCGCCGGCGCCGAGCGATCGGAGGTGCCGGCATGAGCGCGTTCGACCTCACCGGGAAGCTCGCCGTCGTCACCGGCGCGAAGCGCGGCATCGGCTACGGCATGGCCGTGGCCCTCGCCGAGGCGGGCGCCGACATCATCGGCGTGAGCGCCAGCATCGAGGCATCCGGCAGCGCCATCGGCGACGCCGTCACGGGCCTCGGCCGCAGCTTCGAGGCGCGCGCAGTCGACTTCGCCGACCGCGGCGCGGTGCTCGCGTTCGGCGACGAGATGGCCGAGCGTGCACCCGACATCCTCGTGAACAACGCCGGCACCATCGAGCGCGCGCCCGCGGCGGAGCATCCGCTCGAGCTCTGGGACCGCGTGATCGAGGTCGACCTGTCGAGCCAGTTCGCGCTCACCCAGAAGGTCGCCGCGCCGATGCTCGCGCGCGGGTCGGGCAAGGTGATCTTCACCGCGAGCCTGCTGAGCTTCCAGGGCGGCATCAACGTGCCCGGCTACACCTCGGCGAAGTCCGGCATCGCGGGGCTCACCAAGGCCCTCGCCAACGAGTGGGCCTCGAAGGGCGTCAACGTCAACGCGATCGCGCCGGGCTACATCGCGACCGACAACACCCAGGCGCTGCAGGACGACCCCGACCGGTCGCGCTCGATCCTCGAGCGCATCCCCGCCGGGCGCTGGGGCAGCGCCTCCGACCTCGGCGGCGCGACCGTGTTCCTCGCCTCGCCGGCGTCGGACTACGTCTCGGGTATCGTGCTGCCCGTGGACGGCGGATGGCTCGGCCGATGATGCTCGTCGGGCGCGGCATCGTGCCGGTCGTCGTGATCGACGACGCCGCACAGGCGCCGGGGCTCGTGGCCGCGCTGGCCGCCGGGGGCATCCGCTGCGCCGAGATCACGATGCGCACGGATGCGGGCATCGACGCGATCCGCGCCGCCACCGACTCGCTCGGCGACGCCGACTTCGTAGTGGGTGCGGGCACCGTGCTCACGGGCGCCGACGTCGACCGCGCCGTCGACGCGGGGGCGCGGTTCATCGTGTCGCCCGGGCTCGACGACGAGGTGCTCGCGCGCAGCGCGTCGCACGACGTGCCGATCGTGCCGGGCGTCGCGACCGCGACCGAGGTGCAGCGGGCGCTCCGCGCGGGCCTGGACCACCTGAAGCTCTTCCCCGCCGGCGTGCTCGGCGGGCTGCCCATGATCTCGGCGCTCGCGGGGCCGTTCCCGCAGGTGCGATTCCTCCCGAGCGGCGGCGTGAGCCCCGCCAACGCGGCCGAATACGCGGCGTCACCGCACGTCTTCGCCGTGAGCGGCAGCTGGATGGCCCCGCGCGACCTGATCGCCGCGGGCGACTGGGCGGAGATCACGGCCCGGTCGCGTGCGGCCATGGACCTGGTGGGGGCGTGATGGCCGCCGAGGGTCTCGCAGGCGCGGGGCGAACGGATGCCGCTGAGCCGGCGACTCCCGCGAGCCCCGGCCGCGTCCTGACCATCGGCGAGGGCCTCGCCGTGCTGCGGGCGCGCGACATCGGGTCGCTCGCGACCGTCGGCGAGCTCGTCGTCGGCACCGGCGGCGCCGAGGGCAACGTCGCGATCGGGCTCGCCCGGCTCGGCACGCCCGTGACCTGGCTCGGCCGGGTCGGCGCCGACGACCTGGGCCGCCGCGTCGTGCGCGAGCTGCGCGCCGAGGGCGTCGACGTGGTCGCACCGGTCGACGCCGGTGCGCCGACAGGACTGCTGGTCAAGTCGACGCCCGCCGCCGGGCGCACCGATGTCGCGTACTACCGCGCGGGCAGTGCGGGCAGCCGCCTCGAGGCATCCGACCTCGACGCCGTCGACGTCTCGGAGTACGCGCTGGTGCACGTCACGGGCATCACGCCCGCGCTCTCCGCGAGCGCGTCTGACGCCGTGGACGCGCTGGTCGCCCGGGCCGTCGCCGCGGGCGTGCCGGTCTCGTTCGACGTGAACCACCGGTCGAGCCTGTGGACCGACGCGGATGCCGCCGCCGAGCGGTACCGCGCACTCGCCGCGCAGGCCTCCGTGGTGTTCGCGGGCGACGACGAGGCGGCACTGCTGGTCGGGCCGGGCTCGCCCGAGGAGCTCGCCGAGCGGGTATCGGCGCTCGGCCCTGCCGAGGTCGTGATCAAGCTCGGTGCCGAGGGGGCACTCGCGCGCGCCACCGCGCCGGAGCGCGCTCCCGAAGTGGTGCAGCGCGCGGCGGTGCAGGTCGAGGTGGTCGACACCGTGGGCGCCGGGGACGCGTTCGTCGCCGGGTACCTGGCCGAGCGGGTCGCGGGACTTCCCCTCGCGCGGCGGCTCCAGACCGCGGTGCGCACGGGTGCCGCGGCGTGCACGCACCCGGGCGACTGGGAGGGCGCGGCGACGCGGGCCGACCTGGTCCGCGACGCGGGTGCGGACCCCGTTCGCCGCTGACCCGCTGCATCCGCTCCTGCCGACACCACCTCGGAGCGCACCGGCACGTGCCGACCACACCGGCACGTCGAAATCCCGCCGGCACGCCGTAGACGACGTGCCGATGCGAGTTCGACGGGCCGAAGCGGAGCGGACGGGATGCCGCGGGGCCGCCGTGGGGCTCAGGCGATCGATGCCCAGTCGGGGGTCGCCGCGGCCCCGCGGGCGGCCTCGAACCAGCGCGCGACGCGCAGCAGCTCGACGTCGTCGAAGCGGCGGCCGGCGAGTTGCACGCCGACCGGACGCCCGTCGGCGGTGAAGCCCGCATTGATCGAGACCGCGGGCTGGTCGGAGACGTTGTACGGCGCCGTGAAGCCGATGTGGTGCAGCGACGTCGCAGGGTCGTTCGAGGGCATGGGCCACTCGGCCGGGAACGCCGCACCCGGTGAGACCGGCGAGACGACCACGTCGAACGGCAGCGTCGCGGCGACCGTCGCGGCCCGCAGCGCCTGCACCTGCCCGAACGCGTCGAGCACCGCGAGGCCGTCCGCCCCACGTGCACCCTCGGTCCACTCGGTGATGAACGGCAGCACGGTCGCGCGCCGCTCGGGGGGCATCCGCTCGAGGTCGAGCAGCGAGCGTGCGCGCAGGAACAGGTCGAGTCCGTCGAGCATCTCCGGGGTCGCGAACGGTGCGATCTCGGTCACCTCGGCGCCCGCGGCGGCGAAGTGCCCGGCGACCCCGCGCACGACGTCGGCGACCTCCGGGTCGACCTCGGCGCCCCACCCGGCGTCGAGGTGCCACGCGACGCGCAGCCCGCGCACGTCGTCGCGCGGCTCGGCACGCACGCGCGCCCAGTCGAGCCGCACGGGCACCTGCGTGTGGTCGCGCGCGTCCCGGCCCGTGGCGACCTCGAGGAACAGCGACGCGTCGTCGACCGTGCGCGCGAGCGGCCCGATGCAGCGCCACAGGTAGGGCGGGTCGACCGGCACGAGCCCGTGCGTCGGCTTGTGCCCGACGAGCCCGAGCCACCCGGCGGGCAGCCGAACCGAGCCGCCGATGTCGCTGCCCGAGTGGATGGGGCCGAGGGATGCCGCCGCCGCGGCGCCCGCACCCCCGCTCGAGCCGCCGACCGTCCAGGCCGGGTTCCACGGGCTCCGCGTGATGCCGTGCAGGCTCGAGACGCCCGACGACAGCATGCCGAAGTCGGGCATGACCGTCTTGCCGACGCGCACCGCGCCGCCGTCGCCGAGCAGGCGCGCGATCGGGCCGTCGACGACCGCGGGCGGCGCGTCGGCGCCGGCGGCGGTGCCCGACGGCAGCCCCGTGCCGACCGTCGCGACGTTCTCCTTGATCGTCACCGGCACGCCGTCGAGCGGACCGAACGGGGCATCCGCCGCCCAGCGCCCCGCGCTCGCGATCGCCGCCGCGCGGGCGTGCTCTGGCTCGAGCCGGTAGAACGCGTTGAGGCGCGGCTCCAGCCGCTCGACGCGGGCGAGCACGGCGTCGAGCACGTCGACCGGGTCGAACTCGTGCGCGCGGTAGGCCGCGACGAGCTCGGTGGCGGTGCGCAGCGCGAGGTCGTCGCTCACGCGTCCGCCTCCGCGATGCGCCGCTCCGCGAGCCGCCGCTCGCGCATCGCGAGGAACAGCGGGAACGTGAACGCGAACGCCGTGAGCGCCGACCCCACGACGTAGAGCCAGGCGAACCGCATGCCGAGGCGGCGCGCCTCGACGAAGATCAGCACGCTGCCCGCGACGGCCACCACGAGCAGGTCGACCGTCAGCGAGGAGACCGCCGGGCCCGAGCCGAACCAGTCTCCGAAGAAGTCGCGCAGCTGCACGATCGCGAGCGCGTTGAACGTCCACGTGCCGACGAGGCCGACGACCGAGAGCGCGAGGTAGACGAGGGCGAGCGGGGTCCAGTTCCTGGCCATGGGACAGTCTTGCGCGAGCAGCCGAGCGGATGCCACCCGGCCGACTCAGTGCTGGCGCCCACCGCCGTCCCGGGCTGCTCCCGACGCGCCGTCCGCGCGATGCGCGAAGACTGGTGCCGAGGCACACCACGAGGGAGCACCACGATGTCCGCAGCAGCATCCGTTCACCCGATCACCGGCGACCGCCGCCCCAGCCGCAGCATCGACGCGGGCCCCGAGCGCGGACTCGCTACGGACCTCCCGACCGGGCACCACCCCGAGACCGTGCCGGTCTCCGCGCGCGACCACGTCGCCGCCTCCCGCGGCGGGCGCACCTACACCGAGCGCGGCCGCCACCGCGCAGCGCCCGAGCGCCCCGCGCGCACCCCGGTGCTGCCCGCTGGCACGACCGCGCGCCGCACCGTCGAGCGCTGGCTCGGCATCCCGGGCATCCGCCGCACGCCCGGCTTCGCGGTCTAGCGGCCCGGCCGCGCCCTACTCGGCGCCGAGCGCCTCGCGCGCGTGGTGGTACTTGCGCGCCATGCGCGTCTGCATGTCGAAGTCGAGGCGCCGGGTGCGCCACGCGGCGGTGTTGTCGTCGATGTCGGCGAGCTTCACGCGGCGCGCGACCGGGTGCCTGCGGATCTTCGCGTAGTAGTCGTCGGGCGGCACGTCGGGCGAGCGGGTGAGCAGCTGCACGACCTCGATGATCTCGGGCAGCACGCCGGCCTCGAACAGCTCGCGCGCGGTGATCGGGGTGTCCTCGAGCACGTCGTGCATCCAGGCCGCCGCCGACTCGATCGGCTCGAGGATCGGGTCGAAGCGCTCGGCGACGCGACCCGGGTGGTCGATGAACGGCGTGCCGCTGCGATCGAGCCGCTCGCGGTGCGCGACGAACGCGATGCCCTTGGCGAGCTGCACCTGCGCGATCGCCTCCACGGGCGTCAGCGACGTGGTCGGCGCGGCGTGGTGATGGTGCTCCGTCGGCGCGGGGGTCTCGGTCTCGGGCGAGGGCGGGGCGGATGCCACGGGCTCGGCCGCGACCGGGGGCTCCGCCGTGCGTGCCGGCGCGGGTGCCGCCACGTGCTCCGGTGCCGCGTGCGCGCGCTCGCGCTGCGGCGGCTCGGATACGGGCGGCTCGGATGCGGCGGGCTCGGGCTCGGGCTCGGGTTGCGGCGCGACCGGGGCGGCGACCGGCGCGACCGGAGCGGGCGGCGGAGGCGGAACCGACACCGGCGGCGCGATGTCCGACCCCGGGCGCGAGCGCGACACCGTCGCGATGGGAACGGTCGGCACGTCGGCGGGCGACGGCGCGGAGGCATCCGCTCGCTGCTCGGATGCGCCGGCGGCCCGCTCGGATGCCTCGGCGATCAGGTCGCGCCCGTGCACGGGCCGTCCGAACCGCAGCTCCGCCTCGATCAGGCCGAGCTCCCGCTCGTCGATCTCGAGCATCGAGGTCGTCTCGCCGTCACGCAGGAACGCGAACGCGGCGCCGTCGATCTCGGTCATCCGCGACCCGTCGCGGGTCGTGAAGTAGCGGCGCCGGTCACCGCTGCCCGTCACCACGACGATCGACGCGAAGTCGCCGCCGGGCTCGGCCGAGCAGAGGTAGTAGGTGGGGCCGTCGTCGGCCCGCTCGACGGCCTCGACGCGTCGGCCGTGCAGGCCCACGACCCGCGCGTCGCCCTGCCCGTTGCGGTCGCCGCTGCCGTTGCGCGCGACCTGGCCGCCCCTCCCGTTGGGCGTGCGGAAGAGCGCGATGGGCTCCTCTTCGGCGGGCATGGTCAACCGGGCTCCAGGGTGCGCTGCGTGCGTCGTACGAGGTTCGGGCTGGGTGCGTGATCTCGGGTAACGGTGCGGATGCTGCCGCGGGCGGGAACCCGCGTACGTCCGATGGTAGGGCGTCATCCGCACCGATGCAGAACTTGTCCCCGGCGCGCCCGCCTCAGCCCGCGATCGCGCCCGCCTCGACGCCCGCGGGCCGGGGCTGGCTCGGGTGCGGTGCGTCCCCGAGCCGCTCCTGCTCGCGCCACATGGCCGCCGCGAGCTCCTCGCGCACCGCGCGGTACGCGGGGTCGTGCGCCACGTTCCGCACCTCGGTCGGGTCGGCCTCGAGGTCGTACAGCTCCCACTCCGGCGGGTAGGTGAACGGACCGGTGCCCGGAATGCCGAGCCCGTCGTTGTAGTAGTAGATGAGCTTGTACCGGTCGGTGCGGTAGCCGTAGTGCGCGGGCGCGTGGTGGAACGCGTCGTCGTGCTCCCAGTACCGGTAGTACATGCCGGAGGCGGGCGGCGAGGTCGGCTCGCCCACGAGGTCGCCCCAGAAGCTGCGGCCCTGCATGCGCTCGTGATGCGGGGCATCCGCCGCATCGAGCACGGTCTGCGCGAAGTCGACGTTGGTGACGATGCCCTCGTGGACGCGACCGGCCGGCAGGCGCCGCGGGTAGCTCACGACGAGCGGCATGCGCAGCGACTCCTCGTACATGAAGCGCTTGTCGAACCAGCCGTGCTCGCCGAGGAAGAACCCCTGATCGCTCGCGTACATGAGCAGCGTGTCGTCGAACTCGCCACGCTCGCGCAGCCAGTCGATCACGCGGCCCACGTTGTCGTCGACGGATGCCACGCAGGCCAGGTAGTCCTCCATGAAGCGCTGGTACTTCCACAGCGCGGTCTCCTCGTACGACAGCCCCTCGGGCGGCGCGACCTTGAGGTCCTCCTCGTTCAGGTTCTCGGCGAGGCGCATGAGCGCCCGCCTGGCCGACGACGACCGGGTGTCGAAGTCGTCCCAGAACGTCTCGGGCACGGGCAGCGTGTCGCGGAACCGCTCGGCGTCCTCGGGCTTCGGCTCCCACGGCCGGTGCGGTGCCTTGTGGTAGATCAGCACGCACCAGGGGTCGTCGCCGGGCAGTCGCTCGACCCAGTCGAGGGCGAGGTCGGTGATGACATCCGTCGCATACCCCTCGGCGATGCGCTCGCCCTCGGCCGACAGGAACAGCGGGTCCCAGTACTCGCCCTGCCCGTCGTGGCCGATGAGGATGTCCCAGTAGTCGAACGCCTCGGGGGTGTTCCCCTCGCCCTCGCCCATGTGCCACTTGCCGACCATCGCGGTGCGGTAGCCCGCGGCCTTCAGCTGCGACACGAACGTCGGCTGGCTCGCGTCGATCGGGGTCACGAGCGTCGAGACGCCGTTCACGTGGCTGTAGGTGCCGGTGAGGATCGACGCACGGCTCGGCGAGCACAGCGCGTTGGTGGCGAAGCAGCTGTCGAACCGCCAGCCCTCGCGCGCGATCTCGTCGATGCGCGGGGTCGCGTTCACCTGCGACCCGTAGGCGCCGATCGCCTGCGAGCCGTGGTCGTCGGTGAGGATCATGACGATGTTCGGGCGACGGGCGGCGCTCATGCGGTGCGCCGTTCCGGCTCGGGGTCGGATGCCACGAGCTCGACGGATGCCGCGGCGGCGCGTTCGTCCGCCTGGTACGTGGTCTCGTCCAGCCCGCTCTGCGTCGGGTCGTAGTCGACCTCGCCCACGTCGTACATCGTGGTCATCCAGTGGTAGAACTTGTCGCCGCGGTCGCGCAGCACGGTGTAGAGCCGCTGCATCATCCGCCCGCGCACGCCCGCCAGCTCGGGGTGCTCGTACACGTTCTGCAGCTCGTCGGGGTCGCGCTCGAGGTCGTAGAGCTCGTTGACCGAGTCGGGGTTCACGACCAGCTTGTAGCGGTCCTCGCGGAGCATCCGCTGCGGGTACGGGAAGTGGTGCCCGTGGAACTCGCACACGATGTCGGCGTCCCACTCGACCTGCTCCCCCGCCGCGAGCGGCACGAGGCTGCGCGAGTCGACCGCGGGCGAGGGGTCGAGGCCGGCGAGGTCGAGGATGGTGGCGGTGCAGTCGAGCAGGCTCACGAACTCGGTCCTGACCTGCCCGGCCGGCCCACCCGGGATCCGGAGGATGCCCGGGGTGCGGTAGATGTCCTCGTACATCGCCGGCCCCTTGTCGTGCAGCCGGTGGGCGCCGGTGAACTCGCCGTGGTCGCAGGTGAAGAACACGGCGGTGTCATCGACCAGCCCGAGGCGCTCGAGCGCCTCCATGACCCGGCCGATCTCCATGTCGATGAGGGCCACGTAGCCCCAGTACACCGCGATGAGCTTGCGCGTCACCTCGATCGGCATGGTGTCGAAGGTCCAGTGCGCGCTGTAGTTGCGCTGCACCGGCGGCTTGCCCTCGAACGTCTCCGAGATCGACTTCGGCAGCTCGATGTCGGCCGGATCGAACATGTCGAAGTACTCGTCGGGCACGATGTACGGCAGGTGCGGCCCGAAGAAGTTCAGCTCGAGGAAGAAGGGCGTGCCGTCGCGCTCGCCGTCGGCGGCGTAGCGCTCGAGCAGTTCGATGGTGCGCGTGGCGAGGTAGTGCTCGAACGTGGCCTCCACCGGCTGGTGGAGCCGGGCAGCCAGCAGGTTGCCCGGCCCACCGTTCGGCAGGGTGCCGCGGATGCGGTCGCTGATCGCATACGGCGGGAGGTCGCGCTCGCGCAGGTAGCCGAGATAGTCCTCGTTCTCCACGGGATTGTGCCATCCGGGAAGGTCGGGGCCGTCGAAGCCGAAGTCGGCGGCCTGCTTCTCGGTGCCGGCGTGCCACTTGCCGACGAGTCCCGTGTTGTACCCCTCGGCCCGGAGGGCCTCGACGAAGGTGAAGGTGCCCTCGTCGAGATCCTCCAGGTAGCCGACGTTGCGCTCGTGGTTGGCGAGCACGCGGTGCCGGAAGGGGGCCTGGCCGGTCAGCAGGCTCGCGCGAGCCGGCGTGCAGATCGCGGTGGGCGTGTACCAGCGGTCGAAGCGCGTGCCCGTGCGGGCCAGCTCGTCGAGCACCGGGGTCGCGGCCAGCGCGTTCCCGTACGCCCCGAGCGTGTCCGCCCGGTGCTGGTCGGTCATGAGGAAGAGGATGTTGCTCGGCATAGTGGACTACTCGCCCGCCTGCAGGAAGAGGTCGCCGGTGTAGAAGTCCGCCGGGTCCACCGGGTCCTCGAGCTTGCCGGAGCCGAGGAAGTAGTCGACCATGCCGTTCAGCCACGAGTCGACGGTGCCGTCCTCGGTCAGGGTGTCGAGCTCGTCGAGCGAGAGCACCTTGTTGTTCGAGGCGTCGGCCGCCACGTCCTCCTCGTCGAGCGCGTTGTACGCGGCGGTCAGGGCGATCGCGTCGTCGAGGTTGTCGTAGCGGTAGGTGATCGCGTCGCGCAGCGCCTTGAGCACGCGCTCGACCTTCTCGGGCTCGTTCTCGACGACGTCGTTGCCGGCCACGAACGCGGTCGGGAACGCCACGGTGTCCTCGAAGTCCGAGTTCTGGGCGAGCTCCACGAGGTCGGGCACCTGCTGCTTCACGGTGGCGAGCGCGGGGTACCAGAGGCCGGCGCCGTCGACCTGGCCCGAGGCCAGCGCCGCGACGATCGCCGACGGCTCCATCGGCACGAGCTCCACGTCGTCCTTGGTCATGCCCGCCTCGTCGAGCGCGAGCGTGAGGATCATGTCGCCCGACGTGCCCTCGGGCACGGCGACGGTCTTGCCGCGCAGGTCCTCGATCGAGTCGATGCCGGGCTGGGCGACGACACGGTCGGACTGGCCGAGCGTGTTCATCGCGATGATCTTCGCCTCACCCGAGGCGGGCAGCCAGAACGCGCCCGGCCCGATGTAGCCGAAGTCGAGGTCGCCCGTGCCGAGCGCCTGGATCTGGAGCGGGCCGTTGGTGAACGACGGGGTCTCGACCTCGAGGCCGTACTTCTCCCAGTAGCCCTGGTCCTCGGCGATGGCCAGGAGGCTCGTGCCGTTGAAGTCGGGGATGTAGCCGAAGTTGACCTGGATGGTGTCGTCGCCGGCGGCGTCCGAGCCGCCGGAGGCGTTCGACGCGCACCCGGTCAGGGCGAGTGCGACGGCGGCGCCTGCGGCGACGATGCCGGCGAGCGTGCTGCGGTTCTTCATGGTGGTGGTGTGCTCCTCTTGGGGGTCAGGCCGTCCGCGGTGCGGACGACGCGGTTCCGGCATCGCTGCCGGGGTTCTGGTGGTAGACGGAGTGCCAGACGCGGTTGCGCAGGTCGGCGAACTCGGGGCTGAGGCGCATGTCCTCGGTGCGCGGGTACGGCAGGTCGACGTCGATCACGTCGAAGATCCGGCCCGGGCGGGCGGCCATCACGATCACGCGGTTGGCGAGGAACACGGCCTCGTCGACGTCGTGGGTGATGAACATCACGGTGCGCTTCTCCTGGCTCCACGTCTCGAGCAGCTGCTCCTGCAGCCGCACGCGGGTGAGCGCGTCGAGCGCGCCGAACGGCTCGTCCATGAGCAGGATCGAGGGGTTCACCGCGTAGGCGCGGGCGATCGCGCAGCGCTGCTTCATGCCGCCGGAGAGCATCTTCGGCAGGGCATCGGCGAACTGCTGCAGACCGACCATCTCGATGAAGTGCTCGGCGCGTTCGCGCCGCTGCGCCTTCGGGACGCCCGCGACCTTCAGGCCGAACTCGACGTTCTTGCGCACCGTCAGCCACGGGAACAGCGCGTACTGCTGGAAGATGACGCCGCGCTCGGGGCCGGGGCCCGAGACCGACTTCCCGTCGACGAGCGCCTCGCCGCCGGTCGGCGTCTCGAGCCCGGCGAGCACGTTCATGAGCGTGGACTTGCCGCAGCCGGAGGGCCCGACGACGGTGACGAACTCGTTGTCGGCGATGTCGATCGAGACGCGGTCGAGGGCGACGAACTCCTCGCCCTTCAGCGGGAAGGTCTTCGAGACCTCGCGGACCGAGATCTTCGCGGTGGTGGTCGGGGTCGTGGTGGTCATCGGCGTTCCTGCCATCCGGTCAGCTTGGTCTCGGCGAACAGCAGCAGGCGGTCCATCACGAGTCCGAGGATCCCGATCAGGGCGATGCCCACGAAGATGGTCGCCAGGTCGTAGTAGATCTGCGCCTCCTGCATCCGTCGCCCGAGGCCCGCCTGCGCGGCGAGCAGCTCGGCAGCGACGAGGGTGGCCCACGCGGACCCGAGGCCCACGCGCATGCCGACCAGGATGAACGGGGTCGAGGCCGGCACGACGACGCGGACGAAGATCGTGCCGTCCTTCGCGCCGAGCACGCGCGCCGCGTTGATGAGCGTCTTGTCCACGCTCACGACGCCCTGGTACGTCGAGATCACGCAGGCGAGGAACGCGGCCAGGAAGATGACCACGATCTTCGGGATCTCGCCGATGCCGAGCAGCACGAGCACGAGCGGCAGCAGCGCGAGCGGCGGGATGGTGCGGAAGAACTGGATCCACGGCTCGAACAGGCCCCGCGCGGTGGTGTACCAGCCCATGAGGAAGCCGACCGGGATCGCCGCCGCAGAGCCGAGCAGGAAGCCCGCGAGCACGCGGCTGAGGCTCGCGACGATGTCCTCCTGGAGGATGCCGGCGTTCCAGAGCTGGATCGCCTTCTCCACGACCTCCGGCGGGGTCGGCAGCTGGAACCCGTTGAGCGCGAGCACCCACCAGATGCCGATGCCGCCGACGATGGAGACGGCGTTCAGGAGCAGCAGCCGGGCCCGCTTGGAGAGGCCGCCGCGTCGCGGGGCGCGCGCGGGGGCGCCCTCGTCGCCCGCCGAGGTGATCGCGCTCGTGCGCAGGCCCTCGACGACGACCGCGGTGTCCTCGGTGCCGGTGGAGGGCCGCTGCCCCGCGGCATCCGTCTCGGTCTTCGGCGTCTCGTCCACGCTGCTCACCCGCGCCATGGCGCGACCTCGCTCGCTCTGGTCGGTGTCTGGTTCACTGTGCACTCCTTCGCTGCGGTGCGGTCTCAGCGGATGCCGCGGGGTCGGGGTATCCCGCGAGCAGTGGGGACTGGTGGAAGATGGCCGCGATCGCGCCGAGCGCGCCGTCGCTGTCGGTCAGCTGCGCGGCGCGCACGATGTGCGGCTGGTCGGAGGGGATCGAGTAGAGCTCGTAGCGCAGCGTGGCGGCGGCCTGCTCGAGGAGCACGGGCGCGATGCGCACGATCTCGCCGCCGAGCACGACCTCCCGCGGGTTCAGGGTCATCGCCGCCGCCCCGAGCACGCGCCCGACGGCGGAGCCGATCTCGCGGAGCACCGCGTCGACGGCGGGGTCGCCCTTGGCGACGGCCTCGGCCAGGTCGTCGAGGGTCTCGATGTCGGCGCCGGTCGCGGCGCAGGCGCGGAGGATGGCGGGCACCGAGGCGATGGTCTCGAGGCATCCGCGCTTGCCGCATCGGCACGGGGCGCCCGACGGGTTCGCGGTGACGTGGCCGAGCTCGCCTGCGAACCCGCGGGACCCGGTGACGAGGCGGCCCGAGACGACGAGGCCGCCGCCGACGCCGTCGGAGAGGCGCAGGTAGATGAGGTTGTCGACGGCGTCGGGACGGTTGATCGCCTCGGCGAGCGCCGCGAGCCGGGTGTTGTTGTCGACGATCACGGGCGCGTCGAAGCGCTCGGTGAATGCGGTGTCGACGCCCTCGGGGGCGAGCCGTGCCTTCCAGTTCACCGCCGGGCCGCCGGCGCCGGCGCCCGTGTACGGACCGGGCACGCCGATGCCGACCGACTGGAGCGCCCCGTAGTGCACCCCGGTCTCGCGGCTGATGCGGTCGATCAGCGCGAAGGCGATCGCCAGCCGGTCGGCCCACGGGGTGTCGTCGGGGTAGCGCTCGACGCCCTGCGCGACGACCTCGTGGGAGGCGTCCGCGACGGCCACGTGCACGCGCCGGTGCCCGAAGTCGACGCCGAGGAACTGGCCGGAGCCCGGGTCGAGCGCGAGGCGCTCGGCGGGGCGGCCGCTGCCGGCGCGGGTGGCGGCGTCGGTGTCCGCCACGATGATGGCGCCGCGCTGCAGGAGCTGGGCGGTGATCTCGGAGAGGGTCGTGCGGCTGAGCCCGACGCGCCGGGCGAGCTCGCCCCGGCTCAGGGCTCCGTGGGTGCGGAGGGCGGCGAGCACCCGCTCCTCGTGGGTCCGCCTCACCAGGGCGTGGACTCCGGTCGTCGTCGACATGCGTGCAAGATTCTCAGGGCCGAATTTTTCCGTCAACACACCGACAGAAAAACTTCGGAGATTCGCTGGAACGCGTGCAGAACCGGATCCGAGCCTCCGGAGCGGCGACGGATGCGGCGGGGCGGCGGCTCGCCCGGCATGGCGCTCAGCATGGTCGGCCGCGCACATTCTTGCCATGCCGCGCACGGATCCGCCCGCGCGCGTGGGCGGCGCGCACACAATCGTGCGCGAGTCGGCGAACCCTTGACGTTTCCTCATCACAGCCGGAAACATGGCGATCGTTCATGCCAGAACCGAGGGGGGTTCCATGTTCCGCCGCATCGCCGTCGTGATCGCAACCGCACTGGTCATCACGGGGGTGAGCGCGGCACCGAGCGTCGCGGCCCCGCCGGGCGACGACCTGCCCGCCGTCTACGAGGGCACGGTCGACGAGAAGGGGCTCGCCGCGATCATCGCGCTCGGCGTCGACCGGCACGACGTGGCCGCGACGCCCACCGAGGACGGCGTCGACGTCGAGGTGATCCTCGGCACGAGCCAGGCCGAGGAGCTCGCGGCGAAGGGCATCGAGCTCGAGGCCAAGGAGGTGGCGGCGCCGCAGCAGCGGCTCCGCCTCTTCTCGGAGCCGACCGGCGTCTTCCGCACCTACGGCGGCGCGGGCGGCATCCAGGAGGAGCTGCAGCAGCAGGCATCCGACCACCCCGGCATCGCCGAGTACGTCGTGTTCGGGCAGACGGTGAACGGCACCGACATCGCCGCCGTGCGGGTCACGAAGAACCCGGCCAAGGCGAAGCCCGGCGACCGGCCGACCACCGTGTTCGCCGCCGCCCAGCACGCACGCGAGTGGATCACGCCCGAGATGGTGCGGCGCCTGCTCGACGAGGTCGTGAGCGGGTACGGCACGGATGCCCGCATCACCGAGCTGGTCGACACGACCGAGATGTGGTTCATCCCGGTCGCGAACCCCGACGGCTACGACTTCACCCACGAGGACCCGGCGAACCGGCTCTGGCGCAAGAACCTGCGCGAGATCAACGGCGTGGACGGCATTCAGGGCGGCGACGGTGTGGACCTCAACCGCAACTACCCGACGCGCTGGGGCTACGACAACGAGGGCTCCTCGCCCAACCCGTCGAGCGAGACGTACCGTGGGCCCGAGCCGGCCTCCGAACCCGAGACCCAGGCGCTCATCGGGCTCTTCGAGGAGCTCACGCCCGAGTTCTTCATCAACTACCACTCGGCCGCCGAACTGCTGCTCTACGGCATCGGCTGGCAGGTCTCGACGCCGTCGCCCGACGACGTGATCTACGAGGCGATGGTCGGGGACGACGCGAACCCCGCGGTCGAGGGCTACGACCCCGACATCTCCGCGGAGCTGTACACGACCAACGGCGACACCGACACCCACCTGCAGGCGGCGTTCGGCACGCTCGGCTTCACGCCCGAGCTGTCGACCTGCCAGACGGTGTCCGACGCCTACCCCGACGACGAGTGGGAGGCGAGCGCCTGCCAGAGCGGGTTCAACTTCCCCGACGACGAGGAGCTCATCCAGGAGGAGTTCGAGAAGAACCTCCCGTTCGCGCTCGCGGTGGCCGAGTCGGCCCTCGACCCGGACGACCCGGTGTCGGTCGTCGGCCTCGACGCGGCCGACTTCGTGGTCGACTCCTTCGACGTCTCGTACGGCGACCCGCAGACCGTCGCGGTGACCGCGAAGCGGGCGCTGAAGGCGAAGAAGATGTGGTTCTCGATCAACGGCGGTGAGCCGGTCGACCAGAAGGTCGCCGAGTGGACCGGCGGCGAGCGCTACGGCTTCGAGAACGCCGACTACTACGCCGAGTACCGCGGCGTCGTGTCGGGCGCGAGCCCGGGCGACGAGGTCGAGGTGTGGTTCACCGGCACCGCGACCGCCGCGGACGTCGGTGCCGGCAACGCCGGACCGGTCGAATCCGAGCACTTCACCTATGTGCTCGAGGAGGACTCGGATGCCCCGGTGCTCGTGCTCGCCAACGAGGACTACACCGGCGTGAACCCGACGTACACCGGCGTCACCGCACCGAAGTACGCCGATGCGCACGCGGACGCGCTCGCCGCCAACGGCGTGGCATCCGCCACCTGGGATGTCGACGCGCAGGGCGTGCCGCACCCGCTCGGCGTGCTCTCGCACTTCGACGCGGCGATCTGGTACACCGGCGACAACCGGCTCACGCAGGACCTGGAGGACTTCATCACCTCCACGCCGTTCGGGCCGCTGCCCGACTCCTCGGTCGCCGAGCGCCAGCAGTACCTGACGCTCGCCGTGCGCGACTGGCTGAACGAGGGCGGGAAGCTCGCCACGGCCGGTGAGACCGCGCAGTGGTACGGCTTCATCAACGACATCGGCCTCGGCGGCATCTACTACGGCCTGAACGGGGATCCCTCCGCGGACTGCGTCGTCGAGAGCGACTTCTTCGGCGACTGCCTCATCCTCGCCGACGACTTCGCGCAGTACTGGCTGGGCGGGTACGCCCGGTTCGACGCCGGGGCGCAGGAGGGCGCGACGGGCATCGCCCCGCCGTTCGAGGGACTCGACGTGGCGTTCGGCGGACCGGCCGTGGCCGACAACCCGATCGACGAGGCCGGCCAGTTCGTCGCGACGAGCGACGTGCTGCCGGTGAGCGACTTCCCCGACTTCGCCAGCGAGGCGGTCGCGACCTACGCCGACCCGTACGCACCGGTCGAGGGCGACTACCTGGCGCTCGCGGCGCACGTCGACGACGGCTACCAGCGACTGGCCCGCACGTTCGACCTGACCGCGCTCGCGCCGGGCGACGCGCCGCGGTTCGAGGCGCAGATCGGGTTCAACGTCGAGAACAGCTACGACAACGTCATCGTCGAGGTGCACACCGTCGGCGCCGACGACTGGACGACGCTGCCCGACGCGAACGGCAACACGTCGACCGCGACGCCGGCCGAGTGCTTCGCCGGGTTCCTGCTCGACGAGCATCCGTTCCTCGAGCACTACGTGACGCTCGGGATCCCGTGCCTGCCGAACGGCGACACGGGCGACTGGAACGCGATGACCGGCGTGACCGACGGGTTCGTGGACGTGTCGTTCGACCTGTCGGCCTACGCCGGCTCCGAGATCGAGCTGGTCGTGAGCTACGTGACCGACCCGGCGTTCGGCGGGCTCGGTGTCGTGCTCGACGACACGAAGCTCGTCACGGGCGTCGACACGGTCACCGAGGCCGAGGGCTTCGAGACCGGCCTCGGCGCGTGGTCGGTGCCCGGCGCACCGGCCGGCAGCCCGGGCAACTTCGGCGACTGGGAGCGCAGCATGGGCTTCGCGCCGATCGGCGCGGTGGTCGCGACCGACCACTCGCTGCTCTTCGGCTTCGGCCTCGAGCAGCTCGCGACCGACGAGGCCCGCAACGAGGTGGTCGGCGACATCCTGTCGTACTTCGGCCTCTGACCCGTCGCACCTGCGGCTGAGGGCGGCGGATGCCTCGCGGCATCCGCCGCCCTCCGTCGGGTCGGGTCCCTCCCGCCTCCCGCTCCCGCTCCCGCTCCCGCTCCCGCGCGCGAGAACATGCAATCGCGCCGAGAACGCGGCGTGTCTGCATGCTTTCGCGGCGGATCGGTCAGAGCTGCATGTTCTCGGGAGGGAGGACGGGCGGGCGGACGCGCAGGCCAGCGTGAGGGCGGGCGAGGCGCGCGGCGCGAAGGCGGGCGGCGCGAGGGCGGGCGGCCGCGGGCAGGGCGAGCGGATGCCCCCGGGCATCCGCCCTACGTCAGCGGAAGCTCGTCGGCGTAGACGAGGCGGAGGTCGCGCACCTTGCCCGACGCGAACAGCGGGAGGCCGAGCGGGTCGCCACGGTGCACCTCGTACTCGGCCAGGCGCACGCGCAGTCGATCGCCGGGCTGCGTGTCGGGCAGCGGCACCACGCCCGCCCACTGCACGTTGCCGAGCGACGCGCCGCGCGCCTGTGCGAGCGTGAGCACCACGTCGAGTCCGAAGGTGTCGCCGACGAGCTCCCAGTCGAGGTCTCCGGTCGCGCCCGCTGGGAGGCGCTCGATCCACGCCTCGACGCGGCGGGAGGCCGCGACACGCGTCTCCGGGTTCGGCAGCGTCGCCGCGTGCTGCGGGATGCCGAGCGGCCCCGCGAGGGTCACCGCGACCGCGTCGCGCTTCGCGGTGACGACGTAGGTCGACTCGCGGCGCGGCACGAGCTGCACGAAGTCGGCCTTCACGACGGTCGAGAGCTCGACGCTCGGCACCGAATGCTGCTGGTACCGCGCGAGCGCGAGCTGGACGAACGGCGTGTAGGCGTCGCCCGCATCGACCTGCAGGTCGCAGTACCAGAGGCCGCGGCCCTCGTCGTACTCGGGCTGGTGGCCGACGACCGTGACGTGGTCGTTCACCTCGGCGAGCCGCACGCTGCCGACCGCGGTGCGCAGCGCGAACTGGTGGATGAACGGACCCGAGCCCATCGGGCCGCCCGTGAAGACCGGGTCGGCGCCCCAGGCGGTGGTGAAGCGCCGCCCCTCGGGGCCGGTGCCGGCGAAGAGCCCGAAGTGGTCCTCGATCAGCGCAGCGGTCGCGTCGGCGACGCCGGTGGCGACGAACCGCGGGTCGGCCGCCCGTCGCGACGCCACCTCGCGCGCCGCGTCGGCGAGGAACCGCTCCTCGCGCGTGCGGATCCGAAGCCCGGCCACCGGGTCGACGAACTCCCGGCGGCCCCGCGCGGCGGCGTGCGCGACGAGCGACGCCGACGCCGACTGCGGCCCCACCGGTCGCTCCCCCTCGGCGCGCAGCGCACGACCCGCCCACTCGTCGGCGACGGTGTGCAGCAGCTCACTGCCGACGATCTCTCGCACCAGGTCGTCGCGCCAGGTGACCCACGGCTGCGTGCGCAGCACGACGCCGAGCAGCTCGTCGGGCCCGCTCGAGAACCACGGCCGCCCGAGGTAGACGCGCAGCCCGCCGCCCGTGCGCACACGCCGCACCGCCATGGACGCCCCGCGCACGCCGAGGTGCTCCTCGTGCCACTCCCACGTCGGCACGATGTACTTCACGAGCGGCGCGTCGGGCCGCGCGCTCGACGGCACGTCGACCTGCGCGAGCACCGGCCCGGTCGCGGTCACCAGTGCCGGGTCGCCCGTGATCTCGGGCGGGAAGTACTCGCGGAACCGCGTGGTCGCGGTCGCGCGGTAGTCGACCCAGCGGTGCTTCGTGTCGCCGAACTCGTGCCGCACGAGGTGGGTCGGACCGACGGTCGTGGTCGCCGGGGCGGCATCCCGATCGATGCGGGCCTGCTGCTCGGATGCCTCGAGCTCGAAGTCGCCCACGTGCGCGCCCTTGTCGTGCTCGACCCACTTGTCCTGCATCACGTCGTCGACGGGGTCGACCCAGGTCGCGTCGATGTCGATGCGCCCGGTGCTGGCCGCGTGGTTGTGCACGGCGCCCGGCAGCCGCGAGAAGGTCTCGGCGAGCGCCCGCAGCGGCCGGCCGTCGAGCACGATCGACGGGTCCTCGAGCGGCTTCTCGACCGCGTGCACGACGGTGAGCTCCGACCAGGGCGTGAGCATCCAGTTGCGACCCTCGACCGCCTCGATCACGCGCGAGTCGGGCGCCGGCGCCAGCGACTCGTCGAGCAGGTTCCAGACGCGCAGCAGTCGCAGGTCCTCCTTCTCGAGCACCGAGGCGAGGCGCACGACCGCGAGGGTGGCCTTCGGCAGGCGCACCGTGAGCAGGCGCTTCGCGGCGTCGAACTGCGCGGCGCCGGTGCCCTCCTCGATGCGGATGCGGATGGGCAGGCGCTCGTGCCAGCCGGGGCCGCCGGTCGGCCAGGGCTCGGTCCTCGTGCTGCCGCCCGGCTCGCCCGGCAGCGTGGTGAGCGAGAGCCCGCGCGAGAGCGGGTCGGGCAGGTACGGCAGGTCGAGCGCGGGCGTGTCGTGCACGACGTACTCGCCCTCGGCGAGCACCTGGCCTCGCTCGCCGGTGAGCACCGTGGGCGGCGCACCGAGGTGGTTCACGACCGCGGCACCCGCGAGCGTCAGGTAGTTGCCCGACTCCTTGGCTGCGATGGCGAACTGCGCCGCGACGTCGGCCGCCCCGCCGTCGAGCGCGGCGTCGAACTCGCCGTGCGTCTCGGCGAGCTGCATGCTGCCGAGCGGCGGCGCGAGGTGCCGTTCGTTCTCGATGCGGTAGACAATGCCCTCGCGGCCACTCGGCTCGTGCCCGGCCAGGCCCTCCACGCGCGGCAGCCCGACGTACGTCGCGACGGGCACGTCACGCGTCGAGCGGATCACCATCCGCATGAGCGACTCGCCTTCGGTGAACTGCGTGAGCGGCACCACCGCGGGCGAGGGCACGGGCTCCCAGCGCTGGTACGTGCCGGGCAGCTCGCGCTCGTGCGCCTGGTCGAGCTGCTCGTCGGGGATCGACCCGCCCGCGAGGTCGACCGCGCGGATGCGGAAGCGGTAGTGCCGGCCGAACCGGAGGCGCGGCAGCGAGCCCTGGACGACCCCGAACTCGGCGGCGAGCGGGAAGCCCGAGTCCTTCACCTCGCGGTCCGCGTCCTCGGGGACGGAGTCGACCTCACGCTGCGGCCGCCCGGGCCGCTTCACCGCGAGCGACCAGCCGTCCCACCCGGCGAGCGTCTCGTGCAGGTACTGGTCGGCGGCCGGGTCGGGGTCGTCGCTCGAGGTCGTCGCGCCCTTCAGGTAGCCCTCGTCGGGCTCGGGCTGCACCGACAGCGCGACGGGCGGCGGCACGGGCTGGTTCTCCCCCGGGGCCGGCTGCACGAGCCGGTACTCGCCGCGCCGCTCGTGCAGCGAGAACCACTCCTTCGCACCGCCGTCGAGGTCCTGCACGTCGATGCGCCAGCCGCGGGTGACGTCGGCGACGTCGAGGTCCGCCGGGTCGCCCGAGGTGCGCGCCTGCTCGTGCGCGGCCGACCGATCGAACTGCCCGACCAGCTCGGCAGCGCGGTTGCGACGCGCGAACACCACGCCGGTCGACCGCAGCGCCGGCAGGGTCGCGTCGTCGGGCGTCATCGAGCGCTCGGCGGGCGCCTTCCGCGCCTCGTCCTGCCGCTGCAGGGTGCGCAGCAGTTCGGACACCTTCATCGCGGCGCCGTCGGGGTCGACCTGCTCGAGGTCGAAGCGGTCGTCGAGGTCGATCGCGAGGCTGCCGTCGATGATGTCCTGGTTCTCGGTGCGCGACGCGGGCGCCCAGACGTCGTCGGTGCGGTGGAAGAAGGTCTTCGGCCGTGCTGCCGGCGGGTGCACGAGCTGGTCGAGCGGCGAGACGCCGCCCGCGTCGACCACCTGGATGTCGCCGTGCGCGGTGATCGCCTGGTCGTCCTTGATCCACACGTCGAGCGCCAGCCCGAGGTGCCGCAGGAGTTCCGGATAGTCGGCGCAGCGCGACACGAACGAGTGGAACTCGGGCGGCACGGGCTTCGGCATGTCGGCGGTGATGGCCTGCTCGCTCCACGGGTCGTCGGTGCGGTCGTAGAACGCGGTGGCTGCGGCGAGCGCCACGGCAGGGGCATCCGCTGCGCCCTTCAGCGCCTCGAAGTCGACGGCACGCGCCGGTGCGCCCGGTCCGCCCTGCTGGCCGCGCAGATCGGAGAGCATCTGCTTGATCGCGCCGCGACGGCCGAGCTCGCGTTCGAGCCCGCCGAGGCGCTCCTGCGGGTCGAACTCGTGCAGGATGCCGCGCAGGCCGGCGATGGTCGGGTGCTCGGCGGAGTGCATCGTGACGACGTCCGTGAAGAGCGTCGTGATGCCGGATGCCACCTGCCCGACCGGGTACGAGTGCACCGTCGCCTGCTCGAAGTGCTGGAACTCCGCCTCGCCCACGCTGGTCCCGCCGAGCACCTCCGCCCACGCGTTCGAGTCGGGCTCGACGGGGGTGTCGAGCGGGAACCCCTCGACCGTGCCGACCCCGGAGACCTCGAGCTGCCAGACGGCCTCGCGTACCGTGCTCGGCCAGTCGGCGAACGCCGGGAAGTCGGTGAGCGGCAGCAGCACGCCCGGGCCCGCGCCGGTCGAGAGCTTGGGCGTGACGAAGATCGTCACGAGGAGCCGCTCCCCGTCGATGCGCCCCGCGGGGATCGCGGTGAAGATCGCGTTCTCGTTCATCACGTCCTCCTACGGGGCCTCGGGCGCGAACGCCGCGCAGTAGTCGGCCCATGGATCCTTCGGCACGCCGAGCGCCTGGAACGGGCCCATCATGTCGACGAACGTCGGGTCGCCCTTCGACCCGGCGAACTGCTTCTCGCAGCTCACCGACACCGAGAACGACACGAAGCAGACCGACACCTCGATGCTGATCGACGCCTTGCCGACGGCCTTCTCGTTGCCGTTCTGGTTGCGGTAGCTGAGTTCGAGGTAGAGCTCGATGCACGCCGAGATGAGGCCGAGCACGTCGACCTCGCCGCGGGCCCGGAAGTACCCGGAGAGCTGCACGAGCTGGTCGTCGCCCTGCTGCTCGAGGCGGAAGTAGATGCCCGCCATCACCGAGATGCTCCCCGACGCGACGCCGAAGTTCATCGACACCGCGGCGCCGAACTCGAGCGCCGCCTCGACCACGCGCATGCCGTCGGGCGCGACCGTGAGCGCGAAGAACCCGCCGCCCGCGAACAGCGACACCTGCAGCCGGAACGGGTCGTCGCGGGTGGCGAAGTTGAACCGGAACTCGAGCGACTCGCCGATGAACGGCACCGAGAGCCGGGCGCCGACGTTGATGTTGGTCAGCGCGAACACGCCCACGGCGAGGTCGGGGATGGCGAGGTCGAAGCCCGCGGTGATGCCGCTCGTCGACACGTCGAGGTACGGCGGGTCGCTGAACCCGTCGAACGGGATGACCTTCTTGATCGCCTCGATGAAGGCGAGCGGTCCGACGAACTCGATGCCCTTCTTATCGTCGAGCTGCACGTCGACGTCGGGCTTCTTCCCGCCCCGCACCGAGAACGCCATGACCGCGACGCGGATGATGATGAACTCGGCGTCCCCCACCAGCCGCAGGTCGAACGGCGGGAGCGAACACGAGACGAGCGCGCCGGGCGACTTCGACGCATCGAGCGGTGCCTGCACCTCGGCGACGAGGCGGAGCATCCGATCGTCCTTGGGCTCGAAGATCGGCTTCGCCGCGTTCGCCGGCCACTGGCCGAGCTCGGTCGACCACTCCAGCCGCGCCGACACCTGTTCGGGCACGGCGAGGCCCTTGTAGAGGTTGCGGAGCGCGGTCACGACGGTGCCGGCGGTGCCCGCGACGTCGGCGAGGAGATGCATGACGGATGCCGCCTGCTCGACCTCGGGCCTGGCCAGCGGGAGGTTCGGGCCGGCGTCGTCGAGCGCCGTGGCGATCGTGCCGGCGGCTGCGCCGATGTCGGCGATCACCTGGTCGAGGTTCGGCGCGGCATCCGGGTCCGCCGCGAGCTGGCCGATCGCGTCGGTGAACGCCTGCGCCTTCGTCGCGAGTGCCGTGGCGGCGTTCTGCACGTTCGCGCCGAGCGCCGCGAGCTCGGCCGCCTTCGCGGTGACGAACGCCTGGGCGCGGGCGACCGTCTGCTGCGCGGTCGCGGCGGCGTCGAGCACCTGGGTGACGAACTTCGGCAGCACGCCGTTCGCTGCGGGCAGGAGGTCCTGCAGGTTGATGACGCCGAACAGCTTCGCCGCGCTCGCCGGGAACATCGCTCCCAGGTCGAAGTTCGCCGGGTTCGCCGCGAGCGTGGCGAGGTCGCCGCCGACCGGGCCGACCTTGCGGGCGAGCGCCTTCACGCCGATCGACGGGCTGAGGAACGCGCCCGACCTGTCGGACTGCGAGCCGAAGTCCATGGTCGGCGGCGCGGTCGGCAGCGGCGCGCCGGCCGCGTCGGCGAGCTCGAGGAACAGCCCGCCCGCGTTTCCCGCCGCGAAGCGGCTGCCGCGGTAGGCGTCGGCGATGCGCAGCGGCACAGGCCCGGACTGCCCGGTGAACGCGGCCATCGCGGGCACCGGGGCCATCGCGACGCGCAGGTGCGGCACGACGTAGTTCGGCTTGCCGCCGTGCACGGTGGCGTCGAACGTGAGCGTCGTGGTGGGCAGCGCGGTGTCGCCCGGGTCGTTGTCCTCGTCGGGCTCGGCGTACGCGACGAGCTGCCCGCCCATGCCGTACGCGTGCGCGACGGAGTTCGCCGCGTCCACCGCACCGACGGGGTCGTCCGCCTTCGAATCGACGGCGGTCGTCTCGAGGAAGACGAGCGGTCCCTCGAACTCCACCAGGTGGTTGTCGACGTCGTTCGCGAGGAACTTGAAGACGAAGGGCGTGCTGCCCGAGGGCGCCGCACCGCCCTGCCCGACGTCGGCGGTCGCGATCTCGGGCACGAACACCTGGCCCGAGGTGGTGATCAGCGAGTGCGGCAGCGCGAGCGGCGGCGTGGATCTCGTGATGATGCGCACCCATCGGAACGGCATGACGTTGTCGAAGTCGGCGACGCCCGTGTGCAGGTACGCCCGCTCGGGCTGGCGCACGATGATGAACAGCCGCTGGTAGAGGGTGGCCCGACCATCGCCCGCGACCCTGCGCTCGGTGATCTTCACGAGCGATGCGCGATGGCCGAACGGGGCGAGAATGCCCGCGTAGACGACCTTCACGTAGTGGTCCCGCGCCATCGTCGCGCGGTGCCGCCACTCCTGCAGGTTCAGGCCCGGCGCCTCGTCGCCGAAGTCGGCCTCGCTGGCGAGCCATCCGCCCAGCCCGGTCAGCATGAGGTGCTCGACCTGCGCCGGCCGCACGTGGTTGCCCTCGCCCGACCAGCGGTGGTTGGAGGTGCGGTGCACGAGCTGCATCCGGTCCTTCACGGAGAGGCTCGCGCGGAACGGCGGCAGCGTGCCGAGGTCGCCGAAGTCCTCCTGGGGGAACGCGTTCACCTCGTCGGCGGCGCTCTTGCCCGGCCTGAAGTCGCGGGTCCAGATGGCCCGCACCTGGCGGGTGTCGGGGTCCTCCTCGTCGACGGGCGAGGTCGTGGCAGCGGCGATCGGGAACACCTGCCCGGCCTCGGCGTCGCGCGTGCCGAGCCGGGTGTGCCACAGCTCGACGCGGCCGTCGTGGGTGACGTCGTCGATCGAGTGCATGAACCCGCCCGTGGCGTGCGGGCTCAGCTGGAGGCGCCACGGCAGCTCGATCGCGGTCTCGGTCGAGGTCGGTTCGCGCGGCACGGACGGGCGCAGGTCGAGCGCCAGCGCGGGCGAGAGGTCGATGATCGCGCCCGCGCCGGAGGCCACGGCGCCGACCGCGCTCGCCGGGCCGAAGCGCGCCTCGATGAGGCCGACGGTCCGGTGCAGGCGGGCGGCGGCCGCGGCGGTCGCAAGGGCGCTGGCCGAGGCATCCGGAGCCAGCTCCAGGTTCGCGAGCTCGACGGATGCCGCGGCGTCGGGCCGGGCCGCGAGGCGCTCGCGCAGCACCGCGCGACGCGCCGCCTCCTCGAGGAAGCTCGAGGCGCGCGTCGTGGCCTCGAGCACCGCGCCGACGTCGGTGACGAGGTCGGGGAAGCGGCGGAACGGGGTGAACGAGACCGCGTGCGGGGCGACGCTCAGCGGCAGCAGGCGCATTGCGGCGAGCAGGCCGGTCTCGGTGAACGGGATCTCCTCCTCGGTGACGCGGAAGGCGAGGCGGCTCGGGCGGGAGAGGATCGCCTGCACCGGGTACTTCGGCATCTCTGAGCCGCCGGCTGGTGGGGTGCCGCCGGTCTCCGCGTTCTGCGAGACGAAGTCGCCCTCCGGCCCGGCCGCGTCGAAGAACGCCTGCTCGAGCAGGTGCTGCGGGCCGAAGATCGCGATGAGCTGGGCGGGGCGGCCGGCGATCTCGCGTGCGACGACGCGGCGCGTGCCGGTGCCGCGCAGCTCGAGGTTGACGAAGCGGAACTCGACGTCGATGAGGTCGCGCGGGCGGAACAGGCGCACCGACGGCAGGCTCTGGCCGGGCGGTCGGCCGCCGAAGATCGCGCCGAGCCGTTCGAGGAAGTCCACGCGCACCGTCATCGCGGTAGCGGGGCGGAAGATGCGGCCGAACGCCGCGACGAGGTCCGGATCGATGGGCGGCATGGTGCGCTCCCCCGTGGCCCCGGCCGAAGCTGCGCTCGTGCCGCCGGGCTTCGCTGCCCTGCGGTGTCGTGCGTCACGGCGTCGTGCGTCGGGCGAGGTCGTGGTCGTGGTCGTGCCTGGTGGTGCTCGTGGTGTCGGTGTATCCGACTCGGCAGCGTGCCGGGCTGTCGGGCCTGACTCGGCCGGATTCCCCGCCGGCGCGGGCGCGGTCTCGGCACCGCGCGAACGGCACCGGCACCGCATGGCTCACGTTTCCACCGTGCTGGTCGGCCCGCGTCAGTGCTGGCCCCCATTCCGGTGCATCGGACTCTGGCCGGGGTGCGGCCCCGTGGCTACGCTGGAGACGGAACCACAGGAAGGTGGTGAGTTCCATGTATGCGACGAAGCACTGGGACGTCACCGTCGAGATCGACGAAGAAGAGGACACCACGACCGCGCGCGCCAGCGTCGTCACCCCGTCGGGGCAGGACGTGACCGGCGTCGGCAAGGCCGACCGAAATCCGCACGACCCGAACGTGCCGGCCATCGGCGACGAGCTCGCCGTCGCCCGCGCGTTGCGCAACCTCTCCGAGCGGCTGCTGCACACGACCGAGCGCGACATCACGCACCTCACCGGCGAGCCGGCGCACGTGCACCGCTAGCGCGCGGCGTCCGCGTACGTACCGCCGGTTCTCGGCGGTCGCTGTAGCGAACACATGCAACGCGGGCGGAACCGCGGCGTGTCTGCATGTTTTCGCCGCCATCGGTCAGATCTGCATGTTTTCGCTACACCAGGCCAGGGGCGGGCACATTCACCGCGCGCGCCCGCCCGAAAACATGCAACGTCGGCGCAACCGCGGCGTGTCTGCATGTTCTCGCGGCGGATCTGACAGATCTGCATGTTTTCGGGAGGGGCGAGGCGGCTGACGCGCGCGCGGGGGACGACGTGGACACGGCGACGCGGGCGCCCGTGCGGGCGGGCGGGCCTGGTGCCAGGCTCAGCGACGGCGCAGCACCACGAGGAACCAGCCCATCGCGGCGATCGGCACCACGGCGAGCAGCGTGAGACCGGCCCAGGCACCGGCGAGTTCGGCGAGCGCGAAGACCGCGAGCGGGCCGACGGCGGCACCGATGTCGCCGGCGGTGCGGGTGACGCCGACGGCGGCGCCCGACGAGCGGCCGGGGAACACCTCGGCCGTCACGACGCTCGGCACCACGTTCGCGAGGCTCGTCGCGACGGCGTAGGCGATGATCGCCGCACCGAACCACCACGGTGATCCGAGCACGCCGAAGAGGAGCATCACGCCGCCCGCGCCGAGCGCGGAGACGACCACCACCGGCACCTTCGCGCCTGCGTCGACCCAGCGCCCGACGAGCGGCAGCGCGCCCGCGCTCGCGACGGTCCCGAGCGCGAACGCGATGCCGAGCGTCATCGGGGTCAGGCCGCCCACTTCGTACGCCAGCACCGGGATCAGCCCCTGCTCCCCCGCGAACCGCGCGAAGAACAGCGCGAACGACACGATGGCGAGCGCGACGAGCACCCGGCGCGTGTCGGCCGGGCGCGAGGGCGGCGGGGCGGCGGATGCCTCGGGCTCGCGTTCGGTGACGATGGCGGATGCCTCGGAGACTGAGGGGTCGACGGATGCCGCGGGCTCGCGTTCGACGACGCCGGCGCGTGCGTCGGCGGCCGACGCATCGACGGATGCCGCGGGCTCGCGTTCGTCGACCGCGGCACGGGCCTCGCGGGGCGACGCGTCGTCGCGCGCCTTCGCTCGCGGGGACCGGGCGGGCGCATCGGCGAGCGCCGACCAGTAGCCGCGCGCCGGCCGCACGAGGTCGATGCCGACCGCGACGAGTACGGGGACCGCCGCGGCGAGGAACGCGGCGGGCACGCCGCCGAGCGTTACGGCGACGCCGCCGAGCATCGATCCGACGGCGGCGGCGCCCATCTGCACGATGGTTGCCATCGCGATCACGCGACCTCGCCGCGCGGCGGGCGCCCCGGCGAAGAGCACCGCGAATCCGAGCGTGATCGCCGCGCCGCCGAGCAGGCCGGCCACGAGCCGCAGGCCGATGAGCCACGAGGCATCGCCGACGAACCCGGTCACCGCGGTCACGGCCGCGAGCAGCACCAGCACCGTCAGCACCATCGGCCGCGCGGGCAGGCGGCGCAGCGCCAGCCCGGCGGGCACGTTCGCGATCACGCGACCGATCGCGAAGGCGGCGATGATCGGACCGAGCAGCACGATCGGCACGTGCAGGTCGTCGACGAAGAGCGGCAGCACGGGCACGACCACGCCCCAGGTCATCTGGGCGGTGCCGATCAGCGCGCAGATCAGGAGCGCCTGGCCCATGCCCGGCCCGGTGTCGTGGTCGGGATCGGCGAGCTCCGCGCGCTCGGCACTCGCCGATCCCCGACGCATCACGCCGCCAGGTTCTCGCGCAGCAGCGCGCCCGACGTGCGCGGCGCGAGCGTCCCGCGGCGGGCGAGCTCGGGCACGAGCAACTCGGCGATGTCGGCGAGGCCCGACGGCGTCGGGAGCGGCGTCGTGAACATGTAGCCGCCACGGGAGCCGGTCGCCGCGAAGTTCTCCTCGAGCGCATCCGCGATCGACTCGGGCGTGCCGAGCACGGTGTTGTCGAGTCCGGTGGCGTGCTGCCAACCGTGCTCGAAGAACTCCGCGCGGCTCATCGCGTGGTCGGCGCCGTACTCGTCGACGAGCTTGCCGACGAGCCCACCGGGCGTGGCATGCGCGGCCGCAACCGAGGACGCCAGCTCCCCGAGCACGATCGTCGCGGGCAGCCCCGAGAAGTCGTACCCGGCGTTGTGCGAGAGGTAGGCGCCGACGGCGTCCTCGCTCCAGTACTCGAGCACCTCGTCGCGCCGCGCGAGCGCCTCGTCGTGGGTGCGCCCCACGATGACCTGCGTGGCCCAGAGGATGCCGACACCCGCGGGGTCGCGCCCCTCAGACACGAGCGCCTCGTCGAGCATCGTCCGGTGTCGCTGCTGCGCCGAGAGCGGCCCGCCGAACCCGAAGATCACGTCGGCGAACTTCGCCGAGGTCGCGATGCCGCGCGCCGAGTTGCCGGCCTGCACGAGCACCGGGTGCCCCTGCGGACTCGGCATGGAACTGAGCGGCCCCTTCACCTTGAAGAACGCACCGTCGTGGTCGATCGCCGACACCAGCGCGGGGTCGGCGAACCGCCCGGTCGCGCGGTCCATCAGGATCGCCTCCGGCGGCACCGAGTCCCACAGCGCGCGGCAGACGTCGATGAACTCCTCCATGCGCTCGTAACGCAGGCCGTGCTCGAGCAGCTGGTCGAAGCCGTAGTTCGCTGCGTCGGCGCTGCGGCTCGACGCGACGACGTTGAACGCGATGCGCCCGCCGGTCACGTGGTCGAGCGAGTTCAGCAGCCGCGCCACGTAGAACGGGTGCATGAACGTCGAGGAATACGTCAGCCCGAACCCGATGTCGCGGGTCGCGCCGGCCATCGCCGCGATGAACGGGCTCATGTCCTGCCGCGGCCACTGCACGCCCCACTCCACGGCCGGCGCGATCGAGCCGCCCCACGTGTCGGGAATCCCGCTGCCGTCGCCGAAGAACAGCAGGTGCATGCCCGCGCGCTCGGCGGTGACGGCGATCTCCTGGAACATCCGCACGTCGGGGAAGGTCCGCCCGACCCACGACCCCGGCCGGGCCCAACGACCCTCGGTGTGCGTGAACGACAGGTCGAACGCGACGTGCATCCCGCCGCTCATGCGACGACCTCGCCTGCGGGTGCGGTGACGGATGCCTCCGAGTCGGACGACGGCACGGAACCGCGCGCCCACACGTCGGCCACGGTGGCCACATCGCCGATCACGGCGACGTTCAGCGCGAGCGACTCCACGGCGGCCGCGTGCAGTTCGAGCGAGTACGCGGCGGTCGCGTCCTCGGCGAGCACGACCGGCCAGCCGAGCTGGATCGCATCCGTCGCGGTCGCGGCGACGCAGCATTCGGTGGTGAGGCCGGCGACGGCCACCCACTCGACGCCATCGGTGGTGAGCCGCTCGGCGAGGCCCGTGCCGAGGAACCCGCTGTAGCCGCGCTTGGCGAAGTGCGGCTCGCCCTCGGCGGGCACGACGCCGTACCACTCGGCACCGGGGGTGCCGACCACGCACGGCTCGTCGTCGCCCACCGGCCCGGACAACGATCCCGAGCGCAGCCACTTGCTCGCCTGCCACGGCTCGTCAACCGGGGTCGCGAGCTCGATCCAGTACACGGGCACGCCCGCCGACCGGGCGAGCGACACGAGCTCGGCGCACCGCGACACGGCCGCCGCCACGTGCGCCGACGCTGCCTCGTCGAGCCCGTAGCCCCCGAGGAACGCCGGGTCGCCGAACGAGCGCTGCACGTCGATCACGAGCAGGGCGGCGGCTTCGGGGCGCAGGGCCCCGAGCTGGCGGTGGAGCAGGTCGGTCACGATGCGACCTCGGCTCCCACGGGCTCGGTCGTCCCAGCGGCATCCGCCCCAGCACTTTCGGCCGCCCGCAGCGCCGGCAGCACCGTCTCGCCGAAGCGCGGCAGCCCCTCGAGGTAGTCGGGGAAGATCAGCATGAGCCCGTCGAGCTCGGCGCGGTCGAGGATGTCGAGGACCTTCTCCGACAGCGTCTCGGCCGACCCGGTGACGTACGGCGTCTGGAACGCCTCCTCGCCCTTCGCGCCCTCGGCCCAAGAGAGGGCGCGCTGGGCGTCCCACCCCCACGAGCGGCGCATGTTCGACAGCGCCTCGCGGTCGAGGCCCTCGCCGTAGCGCTCGGCGGTGGCCTCGGCCTCGGCGTCGGTGTCGCCCTGCACGATGGTCATCATCGAGTAGGTGCGCACGGTGCGGCCGTTGGCGGCGGCGCGCTCGTGCACGTCGCGCGAGAGGTCGCGCATGCCCTCGAGGGTCTCCGAGCCGAGGAAGGCGCCGTCGGAGTACTGCGCCTGGAACGCGCGGCCGCGATCGGAGCGGCCGGCGGAGATGATCGTGGGCCGCGGGTCGGGCAGCGGCCGCGACTCGCAGTCGGTGAGCGTGAAGAACTGCCCGTTCATCGTGACCGACGGCTCCGACCACAGGCGCAGCACGGCCTGGGTCCACTCCTCGGTCATGGCGTAGCGGTCGTCGTGGCTCATCGTGTCGTCCCAGATGCCCATCTGCTGGAACTCGTCGGCGTACGCGCCGTTGACGATGTTCATGCCCGCGCGGCCACCGCTGATCTGCTGCAGCGTGGTGAACACCTTCGCCGCGAACGCGGGGTTCTGCATGTTGGCGTGCACGGTCGCCCAGATCTTCACGCGCGAGGTCGCCTCGGCGAGGCCGGCCATCATCGTCATCGACTCGAGCGTCTCGCCCCAGTGGTCGGTGCTGCCGCCGAAGCCGCGCCACTTCGCCATCGCCATGATGAAGTCGAGCCCGGCGTCCTCGGCGAGGCGCGCCACCTGGCGGTTGTAGTCGTAGCTCGCGGGCGGGTACGGCGCCGTGCTCGAGATCATCCAGCCGCCGGCCGCGTTCGGCAGGAAGACGCCGTAGTCCTTGTGCTCACCCATCGTGATGGCTCCTGTGTCGTCGTGTCAGTTGAGGGGGTGGTGGCGGATGCCCCGGGCCGCACGCCCGGCGACTGCATCCGGTGCCGTTCGGGTCGTGGCCGGCCCGGGGCATCCGCTCACCTGCGCCTTACGGCGCCGGCCAGACCAGCTCGCCGTCGGCGAAGATCGCGTCGACGAACGAGGTGTCGAAGAGGCCGAGTGCGACGTCCTCGGGGAGGTCGTTCGCGAGCAGCGAGTAGTCGTTCAGCATGTCGACGATCGCCACCACGTTGTCGGTGTCGATCGCGCCGAGGTTCGTGCCCTCGGGCTGCGCGTCGCGCACGATGGCCGACTCGGTGTTCCAGATGTTGACGTTGTGGTCGACGTCGTAGCCCTCACCCGAGAGCTCGGCGGTGTACCCGACGCACTCCTCGGCGTTGTCCTCGCAGTACTCGAACGCGTGGAACACCGCGCGCAGGAAGTCCTCGACCACGGTCGGGTGCTCGGCGGCGAACTCGGGGTTGGCGGCGAACGCACCGAGCGACGACGGCACGCCGTAGTCATAGGGGCGCCACACGGTGACGTCCTCGCCGGCGGCGGCGAGCAGGTTCGGCTCGTTCGAGATGAAGCCGGTGAGCGAGTCGACCTGGCCGCGCGGCAGGATCGACGGGTCGTAGCCGACCACGACCTGCTGCATGCTGTCGACGTCGGCGCCCGACTCGTCGAGCATGGCCTGCACGGCCGGCGGCAGGCCGCCCTTGTGGCCGAGGATGGTGCCGTCGAGGTCGGAGAGCTCCTCGATGTCGGGCATCGTCATGAGGATCTCGAGGCCGACGTTCGAGTACGACGAGATGCCGACGAGCTCGATGCCGGTGTCGTAGGCCTGCAGCAGGTTCTGCTGGCTGACCGAGGTGAACTGCACCTGGTCGGATGCCACGAGCTGCGTGTTCGTACCCGTGTCGCCGGTGCCCGGCTGGATCTCGACGTCGAGGCAGAGGTCCTCGAAGTAGCCGAGCTCCTCGGCGGCGACCACGTCGAGGATCGACGCGGACGCCTGGTACTGGTAGCCGGTGAGGAACGTGATGCCGCCGGCGGCCTCGTTCTCGGCGCAGCGCTCGGCCGAGATGGCGGTCGAAGCGGCCTCGGTGGTGTCGTCGGCTGCGGTCTCCTCAGTGGCGCAGCCGGCGAGCGCGACGATCGCCGCGGTGGCGCCGGCGAGCGCGATGCCCGAGCGGGTCAGGGTTCGGCGGGACATGTGGTTCTCCTTCGGGGGACGTGCGCGGGGTGCGCGAAGGGCGCGTTCGGCCACGGGACGCGACGACGCGGTGGTGCGGTGCAGGGAGTGTGGTGCGGAATGGTGCGGTGGGTGGTGCCCGGGTGGGCCGGCGCGGCCGGCCTACTCCGGTTCGTGGCGGTGCGTGTCGTGCCAATGCAGCACGCGCCGCTCGACGGCGGTGACGATCGCGAGCAGGGTCGCGCCCATCAGGGCGAGGATCGCGATCGAGGCGTAGATGACCTGGAGCTGGTTGTTCGAGCTGGCCAGGCTGATGGTGGTGCCGAGGCCCTCGGCCGCGCCCGGGGCGAACATCTCGGCGACGACCGCGCCGACGATCGACAGCGGGAAGACGATCTTGAGGGCGGCGAACAGGAACGGCAGCGCGCTCGGCACGCGCACGTACCAGAGCAGCTCGGCCCGGGAGGCGTTGACCGTGCGGTAGAAGTGCAGCACCGGCGTCGGCACGGAGCGGAGGCCCACGGCCACGTTGATGAGGATCGGGAAGAAGCAGATCAGCGCGGTCACGATGAGCTTCGGCTCGGGCCCGAACCCGAACGCCACGACGAGGGCCGGCGCGATCGCCACGAGCGGGGTGACGTTCAGCACGACCGCGACCGGCATGACGGCTCGGCGGATGAGCGGCACCTCGCTGATCGCGATCGCGAGCGCCGACGAGCAGACGAACGCGATGACCAGGCCGATCAGCGCCTCCTGCAGCGTGATCCACGCGTTCTCGATGTAGAAGAGCGGGTTGCCGCTGAGGCTGCGCCAGACGTCCTGCAGCGGGGGCAGCAGGTACGGCATGTTCTCGGATCCGACCTGCCAGAGCACGCCGAGCACGAGCACCATGAGCGTGATCGGCACCCAGCGGCTCGGGCGGAGGAACTTCGGGAGACGGCGGGCGGATGCCTCGGAAGCGGCGGTCGTCTCGGGCGCGGCCGGGCTCGTGGCATCCGTCATCGCGGTGTTCTCGGACTGCTCGGCGCTCTCGGACTGCACAGTGGCATCCGTCGGCGTGGGCTCGTCGTCCATGCGGGGCGTGGAGGTGTCGATGGTGGTCATCCTCTGCTCCTAGGCGGCGTTCGGCAGGTCGGGCGAGTGCCAGGCCGACTGGAGGCGCTCGCGGATCAGGTCTTCGTAGTGGTGGAACTCGTCGCTCGTGAGCAGCTCGGCGCTGCGGGGGCGGGGCAGGTCGACGTCGATCACGTCGACGATGCGTCCGGGCCGGGGCGCCATGACGACGACCTGGTCGCTGAGGCGCACGGCCTCGGTGACCGAGTGCGTGACGAACACGACGGTCGCGGTGGTGTGGTCCCACAGGTCGAGCAGCTGCCCCTGCAGCGACTCGCGCGTGAACTCGTCGAGCGCCGAGAACGGCTCGTCCATGAGCAGCACGTCGGGCTGGAGGCCGAGCGCGCGCACGATCGCGACGCGCTGCTGCATGCCGCCGGAGAGCTCGGGCGGCAGCTTGTGCATGGCGTCGCCGAGGCCGACGTCGCGCAGCAGCTGCTCCATGTCGGGCATGGGGCGGGCGGCGGATGCCCCTGCCTTGCGCTTGCGCGATGCGCGACGGTTCACGCGGTGCGGCAGTGTCACGTTGTGCAGCACGTTCAGCCACGGCAGCAGCGCCGGGGTCTGCGGCACGAAGCCGATGTGCTTGCCGTCGCACGCCGCGGCCGGCGACTCGCCGAACACCTCGACGCTGCCGGCATCCGTCGCCTCGAGGTTCGCGATGAGACGGAGCAGCGTCGACTTGCCGCATCCGCTCGGCCCGATGACGCTCACGAACCGGCCCGCGGGGATGTCGAGCTCGACGTCGTGCAGGGCGACCATGCGGGTGCTGCCGGTGCCGTAGACCTTGCGGGCCCCGTCGATGCGGATCGCGGGTGCGGAGAGATCGTGCGGGGCCATCTAGACCAGCCTCCTGAAGGTGCGGTTGTGGTAGACGAGGGGTTCGCGGTCGCTGTGGATCACGTCGTCGACGGCGATGAGCAGCATGAGGTGGTCGCCCGCGGTCTGGCGCAGCTCGACCCGGCCGAGGATGGTCGCCATCGCGTCGGCGACGACCGGCACGTCGACGTGGTCGGGGTGCAGGTCGACCGCGGCGAACTTGTCGGCGCCCTTGGTGGCGAAGTGCTTCGCGAGGTCGCCCTGCCCCTCGGCGAGGATGTTCACCGCCACCTGCTCGGTCGCCGCGAAGGCGCCGTAGCAGTCGGCCGTGTCGGCGAGGAAGACGGTGACGAGCGGCGGGTTGCTCGAGACCGAGGTGAAGCTGTTCGCGGTGAAGCCGTAGCGGCGGCCGTCGTGCACGGTGGTCACGAGGGTGACCGGGGTGGCCATGTGGCCGAGTGCGCGGCGGAGCGGGTCGGGGGCCGTCATGGTCATGCGTGCACCTCCTCGGCGGCGGGGGCCGCGGGGGTCGTGGCGGTCGCGGGGGCGGATGCCTCGTCGGCGGGCGTGCCCCCGGTCGCGGTCGTGGCTGCCGCGAGGGCGTGGATCAGGGGCATCCGCTCGCCCACCCACTGCGCGATCGCCTGATCGCGGGCCTCGGGGTCGGCGGCGTGCGCCTCGAGCATGCCGAGCGCGCCGAGCGGCGTGGACGCGCCGACCTCGTGCAGCAGCGGGGTGAGGTGGAACTCGCCGGTGACGTGCGCGTGGGCCGGCGAGCCGGCGACCGTGACCGGGATCGCGGCGACGCCCGCGAGCGAGGTCGGGCCGTAGCCGTCGATGAAGCCCTTGAGCAGGCCCGTGTAGCTGCCCTTGTAGGAAGGAGTGGCGACGACCACGAGGTCGGCGGATGCCACGAGCTCGCGCTGGGCCGCGGCATCCGTGTCGCCCCACTCGAGCACCTTGCCGCCTAGCTCGGCGAGCTCGATGACGGTGGTCTCGGGGGTGGTGCCGGCGGCCTCGGCGATGGCGTCGGCCAGGGCGGTGGCCGTTGCCGTGGTCTTGGATCCGGCTCTGGGGTTGCCGGAGAGTACGACGATCGAACGCATTGGAGCCTCCACGACTCAATCCATGGGTCTGGTGTGTGTGGAGAGCGTGCAGGGCGAATCGGTGCGGCGAGTGCCGGTGCGATGTGCCCTGCGGAGGTCCAACTGGGTACGACTGTAGGCGGGTGCTGTTTCGCGAATCTCGCGGCTGTGTTTCGTGCTCATGAACTCATGGGCGGTGTGCCGGCGTGGTGCCCGGGCTGGCACTGGTGTCTCCGTCGTGGAGTGTCGAGAGGGTCTGGCTGTCCACGTCGTACAGCAGCACCTCGACGCCGAGGTCGCGGGTGGCGACCGTGGTCCACCCGTTCGGCACGAACGCCTTCGCGACCGTCGGCGTGATGCAGAGCGCGAGCCGCGCCTCGGGGAAGAGCGCCTGCTTCACCCACGCGAGCTTGAAGAGGTTGGCGGTCACGCGATTGCGGTGGGCCGACTTGAACTCCCCGGTGTTGCCGACGAGCTGCACGAACACGCTGCCGTCGCGGGCCGCGCCCTCGACCTCGAACCGGGTCTGCTCGTCGACGGTGATGCTCGCCGGCGTGAGCTCCTGCCGGAGCTGCGCACCGAGCGCCCGGAGCATGCCCGACTCGATCGAGTCGTCGGGGAACCGGCTCCTGGCCGGCTCCACCACGATGGTGCGAGTCGGAGCCGTCATGTGGCTCAGGCTAGGCGGGCGGTGTTACGCGATGATTTCGCCGACGTGCGTGAGACCAATGGCCGTGCGTAGCGAGAACATGCAACGCCGGCGGGACCGCGGCGAGTCTGCATGTTCTCGCCGCCAAGTGTCAGATCTGCATGTTCTCGCTACGCGAACCGCCTGCGAACAGGTCAGGCCACGCCGGGCGCCTCGACTGCGAGCCCCTCGAGCCGCGCGGCATCCGTCTGGCGGGTGTCGAACGTGATGAGCGCCTGCGCTTCGATCGAGAGCGCGGTGGCGATGTGGATCGCGTCGAGGGTGCCGAGGTGGCGGTGCGCCAGCCGGCCGGCGAGCTGCAGGATGCCCTCGGTCAGCCGGATGACACGGAACGGGCGGAGCACGGGCTCGACGTGGTCTGGTTCGATGTCGAGCCGGATCGCGAGCCGGCGCAGCTCGGTCACGGCGATCGTCGAGATGGCGATCGTGTCGCCAGCGGCATCACGCTGGGCGAGGTGCTCACGGAGCGTCGCCGACTCCGCCTCCTCGACGAGCAGCTTCGCGAGCGCGGACGTGTCGACCGCGACGATCATCGGTCGCCGCGGAGTGCGATGAGCGCCTCGAGCGCCGACTCGTCGCGCGTCACTCCGACCGGGAACCGCATCGGACCGCCTGCCCGATGCAGCGTGAGTTCGTCGAGCGGCGTGCGATCCGCCGGAGTGAGCACGCCGACCGGCTCACCGCGACTCGTCACCTGGAACGATTCCCCTGCGGCGAGCGCGCGCATGATCGCGCCCGAGTCGTTGCGCAGTTCACGCTGGCTGATCGTCCGCATGGCGCGAGTGTAGCACCTACGTAGCACATGCGCTCGGGCCCGCCGAGCGCCTGGAAACATGCAACGCCGCCGGAACGGCGGCGTGTCTGCATGCTTTCGCGGAGGAACGGTCGAATCTGCATGCTTCCGGGAGGGCAGGCGGGACGGACGGCAGTGTGTGCGCCTCGGCGAGATCGTGGTGTTCGACCGCTCGGGCGACGAGCTCGAAGAGGAGTAGGGCAGCGGATGCCTCGTGCGGGCGTCGGCGCGTGCAGCCGGCGCCCGGCACCGGCATCCGTTCTGCGCACCTCGGGGCTGTCGCTTCCTGCCCGGCCTCGGTGTCGCTCAGCTTGCTCGGGTATCGTCCCTCGGGTGTTCTCGTACACCCACCTCACCGATCGTTCCGCCGTCGACCGCGCGCTCGAGGAGTTCGACCGTCTCGGGCGCGCCACGTTTCTGCAGGCGCACGGGTTCGACGAGGACCGCGACTACTTCCTGGTGACCGAGTCGGGCCGCTACGACTCGAAGGCGATCTTCGGTGTGGCCTTCCACAACCAATTCGGCGTGAAGCCCGGCCCCGACGTCTTCAGCGGCGGCCGCACCGGCGCCGCCGGCCGCCTGGCCGAACTCGGCTACATGATCGAGGGCATCGACGACCGCAAGGCCCGCCAGACCTTCCTCACCTTCGACGAGGCGCTCGAGGCGCGGCCTCTCCCGCTGGGCAACGTCGACGCCGCCCGCCGCTTCCTCTCCCGCCGCGACGACGCCGAGTTCTACGTGCCCGCGTCCGGGGCATACATTGCCGCCGTCCCCCGCAAGGGCAACGCGACGGCCTTCATCCACAGCGACTACATATCGTGGCGCACCTCGAAGGGCGAGGCGGAGCTGACGGCGCTCACTGTGGCTCGAGCTCGTGCCGCCGGCTCGTCCCGCGTGGCGGGCACCACTCGTGCGCCTCGCACCCCGCGCGTCGTCGTCCCCGAGCGCGTCGAGTCGATCTGCCCGACCTGCACGATGGTGCTCCCGGTCAGCGGCGAGTGCGAGTTCTGCTAATGGGTACCACGTGCTACCACGCTGACTAAGTCCCGTCTGGTCATTGGCAAGGGGCAACCACGGACTCCACCACTTGGGAAATACTGGCGTCGCACACACTGATAGTTAACCACTCACAACGACGGCTCCCCTCCCTCGCCCGCGGTCAACGGAACGGCGGGTCCAAACCCTCCTACCCCCAGCTACACGATTGGCCGCGCCCTAGGTGTAGTGCCCAGGGACGTTGTTTGACCTGGATGCCGTGATGTGACGAGAACCTCCCGGCAGAGTGGAGCTGCTACCACTACCGCTCTGAACCGGGAGGTTCTCGTGTCCCACGCTAATGCGGCGTTGACGCCGCGCCATAGACTCCGGCTGGCAACTCGGATCGTTGACGACGGCTGGTCGATCGCGGCTGCGGCCGCGTACTTCCGGGTGTCGTATCCCACCGCTGCGAAGTGGGCGCGCCGATATGTCGAGCTCGGCCCTGCTGGCATGGCTGACCGGTCCAGTCGGCCGCACTCGCACCCGAACAGGAAGCCGCAGCCGATCGTGAAGAAGATCGTCCATCTGCGGATCAGGAAGCGGCTCGGCCCGGTGCAGATCGCTGGTCGACTGGGGCTGAGTGCGTCGACCGTGCACGCAGTCCTCGTCCGCTGCCGATTGAATCGTCTGTCCCATGTCGATGTGCGAACCGGTGAGCCGGCTCGACGCTACGAGCACGAAACGCCGGGCGCGCTGATCCATGTCGACGTGAAGAAGCTCGGCAACATCCCCGACGGCGGCGGCTGGCGGTTCGTGGGGCGGGCGCAGGGCTACCGGAACCGATCGGCCACGGCAAAGCAGACCGGGCGCCGTGGCATTGCTGGCGACCACATCACCGGTCACGCATTCGTCCACACCGTCATCGACGATCACTCCCGCGTCGCGTACGCCGAGATCCACGACGATGAACGCGCCGCCACCGCCATCGGCGTCCTCCGCCGTGCGACGTCCTGGTTCGCCGACCGCGGCGTCACCGTCGAACGCGTGCTGTCGGACAACGGCTCCGCCTACCGCTCACACGCATGGCGGCACGCCTGCCACGACCTCTCGATCACGCCGAAGTTCACCCGCCCCCGCCGCCCGCAGACCAACGGCAAGATCGAACGCTTCCACCGGACAATGGCCGACGGATGGGCCTACTCGAAGCACTACAACTCCGAGTCAGCCCGCCGCCGCGCTCCCCGCCTGGCTGCACTTCTACAATCACCACAGGCCCCACACCGCCATCGGGAAGCTCCCACCCATCAGCCGGATCTCCAACAACCTGCCTGGGCACTACACCTAGGTCATGCACCACTGGGAGCCGCCCACGCCCTCCACACCCAGCGCTGGTTCGCGGCTCCAGGCAGCCGCGGCGGTGCGGGCAGCCGATGTCTGAGACGCGTGATTTGATGTTCGAACGAGACCAACACGCTAGCGACGGGCCTATGACCAGCACTCTCCTTCGTACCCAGGAATCGATGTTGCGAGAACTCGATTCACGCGTCGAGTTTGCGATGCGGCCCGATCTCGCGTCGCTCGTCCACTGGAAGCAGAACAACACGGCTCCTGTTCATCGCTGGTACCGCTACAGGGAGGGATTCTCACCTAAACTGATCGACGTACTCGGTCTTGGCGATCGGATTCTTGACCCTTTCGCTGGGAGCGGATCCGTCATGGTTGGCGCCGCTGAGCGAGGGCTCTCTTCCGCCGGCATCGATGTCAACCCCCTCGCCACGTTCGTCGCGGGTGTCAAGCTTGCGCCACTGTCGCGTGAACAGATCGCCATGGTCGGAGCGCACATCGAACTGATCCAAAGCGGGCGGTTCGCCACTGAAGAGTGGCCAATACCGGCGCTCAACATCGCCCACAAGCTCTTCGAGCCGACCATCATGACGGCGATGATGCAGCTTCGTCGGACAATCGAAGACCACGTAGATGACGACGCGGTGCATCGGTATCTCTTGCTCGCGTGGATTTCGTCGCTTGAATCCGTCGGCAGCTACTTCAAAGAGGGCAACGGCATCAAGTACCGCAACATGAAGCGCGCCCCGATCTCGTATGTTCGTAGACCAGAAGGTGAGTGGCAGCGCGCCCGTTTCGGAGATGATCAACGCGCATTCGCAGTACAGACGTACACGCGTCGTCTACAGGACATGCTCGAGGACGAAGGACGAATCGATCGCGGAGCGTGGTCACCGCAGCGCATCGAGACTGGCAACGCGGCCGAGGTCCTTCCTAACTTGCATGGGGAGATGGACTCGATTCTGTTCTCACCGCCATATGCGAACCGCTTCGACTACTTCGAAGCACTCAAGGTCGAGTTGTGGTTCGGTGGGTTCGTCTCGACATACGAGGAGCTAAGAAAGCTCAGAAAGTCTTCAATGCGGTCGCACCTCGCCTCGGACCTCACTCAACCATCCGCAAGTCTCGAAGAACTCAGCGGTCTGATCGCGCTGATGGACGAGAGTTCCTACGCAATGCGAACTCGCGTCCCTGGGCTCCTAGCTGGATACTTCGACGACATGCGCAAGGTCTTGGAACAGTGCCGGCGTCTCTTGGCAAGGGGTGGCAGGGTATTCGTGGTAGTAGGCAACTCTGCATATGCAGGCGTCATTGTCCCCTCCGACGCCCTCATCGCTGAGATTGGCCGACGAGTGGGCTTCTCCAACGTTCGCGTTTCGGTGGTTCGACCGCTAGCGGTCGCCCCGCAGCAGAGGCTCCGCCTCGATGGGCTCTCTCAGTACATGCGGGAGAGCGTGGTGGAACTCTGGTGACGCTAGCACTCGACCCCGCGCTCGAAACGGTCATCGAGTTTCCTGACCCCAACCCAGGTGAGGACGGCGGGATCGTCACCCTCTCGTTGACGAACCGGACGAACGGCCTCACACACGGTCTGCACCGTTTTCCCGCCAAGTACATTCCGCAGCTTCCGAGGTGGGCCATCGCACAGTATGGCAATGCCGACTCGCTGATCTTGGATCCTTTTGCCGGATCAGGTACAACCGCAGTTGAAGCATCTGCGGCTGGAATTCGGTCCATGTCGCTAGAGCTCAATCCACTCTCTCGCCTCATCATCGGAGCGAAGACCTCGCTGCCTGGACTATCGAGGCTTTCAGAATTGCTCCGGGAAGTGGAATTGAAGGCTTCGTTTGCCAGCGCTCGATTGGTCACGCCAATATCAGGCGTATCCAACTTCGAGCACTGGTATGACCGAGAGAACTGGGC
The DNA here is from genome assembly GCF_027925245.1 of Agromyces rhizosphaerae. Taxonomy (NCBI): domain Bacteria; kingdom Bacillati; phylum Actinomycetota; class Actinomycetes; order Micrococcales; family Microbacteriaceae; genus Agromyces; species Agromyces rhizosphaerae. Next base: position 2,082,726 of record NZ_BSDP01000001.1, on the reverse strand, counting down.
GGCGTTGTCACGCCTCAAGCAAGGCATATTGGCAGTGGACGCAACGCTTGAAGAACGACGATTTCTTCTTGTGATGTTCAGCTCGATACTCCGGGCGACTTCAAGAGCCGACGACCAGTCGCAGAAGACTTACGTCTCGGGCACGAACCCCAAGACGCCTATCTCCGTTCAAGACGGCTGGGCCATTGCAGTCCGCCGTGCAAGGAGCGCCCTCAGGGACGCAGAGAGTGCTTCGTGGTCAAATGGGCTCGCCGCAGTGCCGGAGGACGGTGACGCCCTCAGAGTTCCGACGCATGCTGGCACGTTTGATCTCGCCATTACCAGTCCGCCGTACATGGATTCGGTCGACTACCCTTACAACTTGATGCTCGAGCACTTCTGGCTGGCCGAAGAAATCGGGATCCCGTCACGTGCAGCATTCAATAGCCTCCGAGCGGGCCAAGTTGGCGCCAAGGTAAGAGCGTCGAACAACAACCCTCCCGCATCCGTCAGCTCGATCGACTTTGACCAGTTGCCGGCGCACAGGCTGCCCGCCGCTATCGAATATTTCGTTACCATGGATCAGCATTTCGCATCCATGCGCGCTGCACTCCGGGATGGCGCTCGATACGTGATGGTGGTTGGCAACTCATCGACTTCGACTGGTCGGATTCCCTTGCATAGCGCGCTGTGTGATTTGGCAGCGGCACACGATCTTGGTCTTGAGTATTCGTTTGCTTATCGGGTACGACGTCACTACATGAAGTTCCCTCGCGCGGGGCGAGGAGGAATCATTCTGTTCGACCGAGTGCTAGTTTTCAGAGCGGGCCACGCGGCGATGCTTGACGCGTCCAAACTCGGGACACCCGATACATACTTGGCGCCGGGGGAGGTTGCACATTGAACTACTGGAGAGTAGCCAGCTATGGCTATCCGAACCCTTTCGACGGACCCAAGCCCAAGCTGACGTGGGACCTCCTTCTCTCGTTCGAGGAGAACCAGTCGTACAACAAGGTGAAGGCACAATGGGGTGAATCCGCGACCAACCGGATGACGCCGCACGCGGTGGAGAGCCGGAAGTCCTCGTTCGAGGAGTTCGGGCTGCTATACGTCGAGTCTGGCTCTGATCTCATAAACATTACGCCCGGGGGTCGACAGCTAATTGAAGCGGGGCTCTCGGGCGACGAAGAGACCTTTGCGTGGGTTGGTTTGAGCCTGCTAGCAAGATTCCCGCTTGCGGGTCCGCCAAGATCGAGGCGCACTGCCAACGAAGAGGTGGGTTTCCCCATCTATGGCTTCCTGATGACTGCGCTCTGCGAGCTGGATGACTACCTCTGGTTCGCTGAGCTCTTGCAGGTCATTTCTGCGGTTACGACCACCCATGGGGCCCGCACTGCCGTGGAGCTAGTGTCTTCAAGCCGGGTGAAGCCAGAATCGTACCCGGCGTTGCGAGAGCTTCCCGACATCAAGGGCGCTGCGTACAACTCCATGAATCAGATCCTGAACCATGTAGGCCTTGCCGGACTCACTCTTGCATCAGAACGCGAGGTCTCGCCCTATAGTGGTGAGCCTTCCAGAAGGGACGTTGTCCGAGCAAGCTACCGCGAGATGCTAAGACTAGTAACAGGCACCCGGGCGGCACTGAATCCGTCCGACGATTGCGCACCGACTGGGCAGTTCATCGATCGGCTTGCTTCCGTCCCAGGATTCACCGATGAAGTTGATTACTTCGAGTACCTCGGAGCTGCGGTGCCGCCGATCGGGCAAGCGCGTTCTGCACTCGCAGCTGAGCTACCAGAGGTGCTGTTCGGCGACGAGAGCGTGAGCGTCCTGACTGAGCAGGTTCACTACGAGCGAACTCATGGCGGCGTGCGAGGGGACCTGTCCTTGCTTTGCCGCCTGAGCCGCAATCAGCGGCTTGTTCTCAGCCACGACCGAGAGTGGACGTACCGAGTGCGCGACAAGATTCGAAACGACTCCGGCGGTGTGGATCTCTCGCTTGCGAGGTCGAAGCCGCTCATCGACCTGGAGTATGTCATTCCGTACTTTTCAGATGAGGTGAGTGATGCCTGACCTTAGCGACGCGGGACTCGTTAGCCAAGGTACGATTCCTCCAGACGAGTTCTGGTCCGCGATCGATCGTACAGCCGAAGTCGCGCCTTACCCCATCGAAACTCCCTCAGACATCGTGGAGCGCATTAGGGCTGCCGCCCAGGACCTGGTCGTATCGGATGCCACCCTCATGCAGTGCGTGGCGGCGATCATTGCCGGAAACCTCGTCCTCCAAGGCCCCCCGGGAACTGGGAAGACATCGCTTGCTAGTGCATTGGCGACCGCATTCGGCGCTCAGGCGACGGTTGCGACCGCGCGCGAGGACTGGACCACGTATGACACAGTCGGCGGGCATGAGCTCGTTGTCGATGCGAGTGGCGCAGAGAGGCTGGTGCCCCGGCACGGTCATTTCACTCGTGCGGCAATCGATTGCGCCGGATTCGTCGCGCGGAATCTCGATGACGAGCAGGTGAACCCGCATCAGGCTCGTTGGCTGATCTTGGACGAGTTGAATCGCTGCGAGCCAGACCGTGCATTCGGAGAGCTATTCACTGTGCTGGGAGGCGGCGGCATCGACAATGGTTCCATGCCGCTCAGGTACGAGCCGGCTAGCCCTCTGCTCACCGTGCCCGCGCGCTTTCGCATCCTCGCAACAATGAACTCGGTAGACAAGCAGTTCGTTAACTCGCTAAGCATGGGCATCCGGCGCCGGTTCACCTTCATTACCCTTGACGTACCTCCACCGCTCGCGGAAACCGAGACCTGGCGGCACGGAGACTCGCTTGCATCGCGGGAGTATCTTGCAGCGCGATCCTTGGTCAAACCCGAGGGAGAGGATGTCGCCGCTCTGGACGACGCCCTCGGGAAGCTATTTGGCGAGTTGGCCAAGGCCCGGTACGCCAACACCGAGAGCAAGTTCCCCTACGTGCCGGTGGGTACTGCCCCGATCCTGGAGGCATGTAGGCTCGCCGCGATCTACCGATCAAACAATCCCAGCAGTTCGTGGCACGCAAGTCTCGACTGGGCGGCCTCAGTGAAGATCGCCCCCCTGTTCGAGACTGACTTCGAACAACCAGAGAAATTGGCTGTCTTTGCTACAGAGGTGAGTTCTGCGTTCCCGCTCTTCGCACGCGAGCTCCGAAGAGTTGAGACAGCGGGCCTGTCGTACATCGCATGAGCCTCGAGCAGCTCAAGGCGACCGTCCTGGAGCAGTGTTTGCCCCTACTGGCGACTAAGCCATCTGACCAGTCCGTTGAACTGGGTGCGATGTCTGCGCCGGCGCATCGCGTCGAGACGGTTGATGGGCTCCGCGCTTACCACGTCGAGTTCACGTTTCGACGTCTTCTAGCGGCGACACCCGCGCTGATCAGCGCCGTGGAGGCGGTGGCCAAGCTGCCCTCGCGAACCAGAAGACGTGAGGTTCGTGAGGAGCGCGAACTGGTCGGCGCATTGCATGTTCCGCTGTATACGAGAAGGAGGCTCGAGGGCAACACGCGTCGATCTTTCCCGGTCCTGGTCAGTCGAGTAGTGCACGACACACCCGAGAATCGCCTCACGCTTGGCCTGATTCGCTCGGTCTGTCGCGTACTGCGCGCGCATCCATTTCCGCGTTCGACCGCGGAGGCCGCACTAAGCGGAACGCATAGCGCGAAGCTAGAACGCTTGTCTGGGTACGCTGCGTTTCGGGATGTGAATGTGGCAGGCGTTCGAGCGAGGGACATCAGCAGTACGCGGTATCGCGTAGCGCGGCGACTGACCGCCAACGACGTGGCCTACCAAGGAATCCTCAGATGGTTCGATGAATGGGTAGCACTATCACCGGGCCTAACAAGTGACACGAGCACCTTGGTCGACTTGATGCTGCCGGCCAGCAACACCTACTGGGAGAAGGTGTTCGAGGTGTGGTCCCTTCAGATGGTTCGGGAAACGCTGACACACGCTGGTTGGGTTGGTCCAACGGACTGGAGTCTGAACACCCGAGGATCGCCCCGACCGGTCGCGACAGTTCGCCGCAGCGATCGGGAAGTGGCCGTTTACTTTCAGACGCAGCTTCCTCTTGGGCAAGGGGAGTGGGCCCACGACACGGGCAAGAGGCTTCGAGGGATTCCCGACCTGACGCTCACGTCGGGAGACTTGTCCCCCATGCTTATCGATGCAAAGTGGCGCTATCAAACGGGGGACCGCACTCCTAGTGAGGAGCAGTACAAGATGCTCGGCTATGCGGAGAATTTCCGTAATGCTTTCGATGCCAGTGGGTTCAACGGAGTACTTATCTTCCCCGCCGATCGGCGGGACACGGGGCACTTGTCACGTGGCGAGTCTGGTCAGCTCACCACTCTGAGGACCGACCTTTCTCTGGTGGATGTCCGGCGAGAGCTGAACGTCGCGATCGACTACTGGCTCGATCCGCCCCAGTCGGTGAATGCTGATGTGTCGCCCGACACGTGACATCGTTGCGCGTCTGTTGGAGGAACCTCGGCGACTCTTTCCGAGCACCGAAACGCTGCCGGGCAACAGTTTGAGAATCGACATGGAGTCCACGGCTCACGTCGGACGGCCCCGCGGAATGTCAGCTGCGACCGGCGCGCTTCCTCGCGCCGTGGGAGTCAGCGTCACCATGACGCGCTCGGTGACGCGAGCCCTCTGTGAGCGAACTCGTGGATGTGGGTGAGCTCGCGCAGCGCCGCCCCGCGGCATCCGTCATCGCCGAATGCCTGCGCGAGCAGGCGAGCGTGCCGCCGAACACGGCGGTGCAGCGGTTCTTCGGGGTCTCGCCAGTCGGGCGGGCGGCGGAGCCCTGGTACGTCGGAGCGCTCGGCGAGCTCGAGGTCGCGCGGCGGCTGGAGCGGCTCGGCGACGGGTGGCACGTGCTGCACTCGGTGCCGGTCGGCACTGCGGGCAGCGACCTCGACCACGTCGCGATCGGGCCGGGCGGGGTGTTCACGATCAACACGAAGCACCACCGCGGCGCGTCGGTGTGGGTGGGCGCGCGCCGCATCCTCGTCAACGGGCAGCGCACCGACCACCTGCGCAATGCCGAGCACGAGGCGAACCGCACCGCGAAACTGCTGTCGACGGCGACACGGATGCCCCTGGAAGCGACGCCTGTGCTCGCGATCGTCGGCGCCCGGCGGCTGACCGTGCGCGAGCGTCCGCCGCGGGTGGTCGTGCTGCCGGCGGATGTGCTGGTGCGGTGGCTGCGGCGGCGGCCCGGGGTGCTCGCGCCTGAGGAGGTGGGGCGGCTCGTGGCATCCGCTGCCCTGCCGTCGACGTGGGGACAGAGCGGCGGGGTCGTGGAGGCGGATCACGACGCGTTCGAGCGGCTGCGCCGGGAGGTTGGGCGTGCGCGGCGACGCCGGATGGCGTGGGGCGGGGTGGTGATGGCGGCTGCGGTCGCTGCGCTCGTGGTTGCGGTGGGCCTCGCGCTCGGCACACTCGTTGGCACCGCCTAGTCGTTCGATCGGTACCAGATGGTACTCTGGCATCGGAGGCTTCCATGACGACGTTCACCCCGATCAAGATCGATCCGGCGATCGACCGGCTCGTGTCGGACGCTGCGCATGTACTCGGGCGAACGAAGAAGGATGTCGTGTCGGCAGCGGTCCGAGAATTCATCGAGACGCACCGGACCGAACTCGAGGCGGGCGTGAACGCCACCGCGGAACGCCTCACGAGCGGGACGGGTACAGCGACCAGACTTGGCCCGTTGCGGGCGCGCCTCAACGCGAATCGGGAGGAACTCCTGGCAGCACTCGAGCGGCTCGGGGCGTCGAACGTCCGCGTGTTCGGGAGTGTGGCCCGCGGGGACGAGACCGCGACCAGCGACATCGACCTGCTCGTCGATCTGACCGAAGCGGTCGGATTGTTCGACCTCGGCCGGATGCGGAGCACCGCCGAAGGCATCCTCGACGCGCCGGTCGACATCGTGCCGGCTGACAGCCTGAAGGTCGACATCGCCGCCGACGTGCTTCGCGAAGCGACCCCCGTGTGAGCCGGTCGTCGAGGGAGCGCCTGCAGGACATCCTCGTCGCCTGCTCGGCGATCGAGCAGTACCTCGTGCTCCCCAGCGACGACGGACTGGTGTTCGACGCGATGCGAATGCGTCTCGTCGAGATCGGCGAGGCCATCAAGGACCTCGACCCGTCAGTCACTGGTGCGGAGCCTGACATCCCATGGGCGGAGATCGCGCGAATGCGCGACCAACTGGCGCACCGCTACTTCGACACCTCGCACGCAATCGTGCTGACGACTGCTCGACAGGACATCCCGCTTCTGCGCGCTGCGGTGGAACGCCTGCTCTCCTGACCCGTCGTCGGGGAACGCGCGATCAGCTCGCCGGGATCGACACGATGAGCATTGCGAGCGTCATGGCGGACATGGCCACTGCGTCGAGCGCTCGGACTCGAGCGCCGAGGCGGTGCGCACGCACGGCGTGCAACGCGCTGTAGGCCGCGAAGGCGACCGCGCCAGCCACGATGACCGGTGCGAAGGACGTGGCCTCGTGGCCCGCGTGGGCGCCCGAGGCAGCGGCCCCGGAACCAGCGGCGCCGGCGTGCAGCGCCACGACCAGCGCGGCCGTCACCACGAGGCCGAGCGCGCGGTGCAGGTCGACCTGCGTGACACCCACGGAAGCGCGAGCCACCGCCACCACCGCGATCGCCACGACCACCATCGAAGCCGCCCACACCACCGACCGCCCGGCCCACCCAGGCACGGCCCCGGCGAAGAACGCCATGTCGACCATCGCGCCCAGCATGAGCAGCGACGCCAGCACGGCGAGCACGCGCCCCGGCACGGCCACAAGCACAGCACGCCGGCGCCCGGACGACCCCGCAGCGGGGGTCGACCAGGCGCCGGTGCCGACGGAGCAGCAGACGCCGATCGAGGCGGGGATCACCATGCCGGCGTGGAGCAGCTCGGTCATCGGGGCATCCGTTCCTGAATACCGTTCCTGAGGAGCGCCAGACCCAGCGAGACCGGGGTCAGTGCCCGCAGCTGCACGCCGCGCCCGCGTCGCCCGCGCAGTGCGCGCACCCCGCGTGCGAACCGGTCGCGTGCGATCCCGTGCCGTGCGCGGTCGTCGCCGGCACGTTCAGCACCGGGTTGCGGTCGAAGAAGCCGTACGGCTTCAGCGTGAACTTGGCGTGGTCGACGGGCATGACGGGCCAGTCCTCCGGGCGCGGGAAGTGCGTCGGGCCGAAGGTGTGCCAGAGCACGATGTCCTCGCCGTCGATCGAGCGGTCGCCCGCGCGGTACTTGGTGAGGCCGTCACCGCCCGGGTTCTGGTGCACGTAGTCGCCCGCGGCGTACTTCTCGGCCGGGTCGTACTGCGTGACGAACAGGTGCTTCGTCGCGAACTCGGCGCGCGAGGCGATCGACGACGACGGGTCGGCGAGCAGCGTCGGCGTGGGCGTCGGGTGCAGCACGTATCCGGTGGGCTGGCCGAGGCGGTTCGTCTTCTCGGTGTTGACGATGTGCCAGGCGCGTCCGACCGAGCCGTCCGCGTCGCGCGCGGCATCCGCTTCAGTCTGCAACCGAGTGCGCGAGAAGGTGAATCCGTTGCCGTGCTCGTTGCCCGGGCCGATCGGCACCCGCACCGCGTCGACCTCGTCGACCGCATTCGCCAGGCCGTCGACCATCATGTCGAGGCGGAAGTTGAACAGGTGCTGGTGGTTCGGCCCGCCGAGGCCCGGAGCGACCTGCGTGGCGTACGGGTAGCCCTCCTCCGGGTAGGCAGAGGTGAAGAGGATGCCCGTGAGCTTCGCCTCGCACTCGATGGTGCCGTCGAGGTAGAGGTACCAGTAGAAGCCGTAGTCGTAGTTGCCGACCGTGGTGAAGAAGCTGATCACCAGGCGGCGAGCGCGGCGCACCTCGTCGGACTCGGTGAACATGTCGCTGTGCTTCCACAGCGTGCCGTAGTCCTCCTCGTGCATGCAGATGCCGTTCTGGATGGTCGTCGGGTTGCCGAGCTCATCCGCGAACGTCGCATCGAAGTACGTGATCTCGCCGAGGCAGTCGCAGCCGAGCTGCAGCGAGTTCGTGAATCGCCCGAACAGGTACTCCCCCGTGTCGAAGTAGTTCTGCCAGAAGCGCGTGGCCTGCGGGTCGCCGTAGGGCACGAGCATCTCCGACACGCTCGCCCGGTAGATCACCGGACGCTCCTCCTCGCCGTCGATGATGCGCAGGCGCCGCAGGATGAGCCCCTCGCGCGGGTCGAACCCGATCTGGAACTTCCAGTTCGCCCACGACACCTCGTCGCCGTCGACGTCGAAGCTCGGGCCCTCGGGCTGCGTGATGACGATCGGCTTCAGCGACTCCATCGGCGGGCCCTGCAGCTCGGGGTCGTCGAAGTTGCCGTGCTCGGCGGGCACCGGGTACGGCTCGGTGTCGATCAGGCGCGTGATCTTGCGGTTGATCACGTCGATGTACGCGGCCAGCCCGTCGACCGGGTGCGCCCACGGGTGGTCCTTCGGGTGGTCCATGCGGAAGGCGAAGACGCGCAGCATCCGCGTGCCCTCCTCCTCCTCGTACCCGTAGTGCCCCGCCGACAGCGGCACGCACACCACCTGGTCGTGGCTCGTGCCGCGCGCGGCGAGCGCCTCGTGCCAGCGCGGATCCTCCGCCACGATGTCGCCCACCATCTCGAACTCCTCGACGAGGATGGGCAGCTGCCCCTCCGACCCGTCGAGCACGACCGTCTGCAGAATCGTGCCGTTCGTGAGCGACACGAGCAGGTCGGTCGACTTGCCGTCGGCCAGGTCGAGCAGCATCACGCGGGCGCGACGCTCGGGCAGCGGCCCGCCGGCCTCCCACGCGAGCACCTCGCGCTTGTGCGGCTCCTCGAGGCCGACGTAGGCGAAGCGGGTCGAGGCGGCGAGGGCGAGCTCGGCGATCAGCAGCTCGCGCACGCGGGTGATCTCGGCTGCGCTCAGGTCGGCGAGCGGATGCGGCGTGCCGGCGTCCGCCGAGGCGTGCGCGTGGCCGTGGAGTCCGTGTTCGGTGATGGTCATGGGGTGCTCCTTCGGGGGCGGTGGTTCGTGAAGTCTGCTGCGTGGGCGGGTGCCGCGGGGTCCGGGTGTGAGGAACGGACCCCGCGGCATCCGTGTGCCACCCCTCCCGAACACATGCAATCGCGGGCGACACGCCTCGGTGGTGCATGTGTTCGGTGCGGATGCGGCGATCCTGCATGTTTTCGGGAGAGGACGAGGGGCGGATGCCGCGGGCGGGCGTGGGCTGAGCGCCGCTGCCCGCCCGGGGCATCCGCTCTGCTGTTACTCGGCGCCGATCGCCTCGGTGATGCGCTGGTAGACGGCGGGCTTCGACTTCCGCAGGTAGACCGCCTGCAGGTAGCCGAAGACCGGGAAGGCGACGATGATGCCGAGGCAGATCCAGGTCGTGACGCCGAAGATCGGGTTGCCGGCCGCGTCGTAGTCGCCCACGAGCATCGGGTAGCCGACCACGATCACACCGGCCGAGAAGAGGAGCCCGACGAGGCCGAGCACCGGGGCGATGATCGTGTTCCAGACGCGGGTGTCCTTCTTCGTACGGAGGAAGTACGCGATGACTGCGACCGACGTGATCGACATCAGGATGATGATGCCGAGCGTCGCGATGCCGGCGAGCCAGGTGAAGACCTGCGCGACCGGGTCCATGCCGAGGATCGCGAACAGCGCGATCAGTGCCGCGGCGGTGCCGGTCTGCACGAGCGACGACGTGTGCGGCGAGAGGTGCTTGTGGTGCACGTTCGCGAGGCTCGAGGGCAGCACGCCCGCGTTCGACATCGACAGCTGGTAGCGGGTGACGACGTTGTGGAACGAGAGCACGCAGGCGAACATGCCGGTGATGATCAGCACGTTGATCGCGATCTCGCCGACCGGGCCGAGGTAGGCGGCGGCGGTCGCGATGACGAGGCCCTCCGGGTCGGCCTGCGCGGCGGCGACGACCTCCGACGGGCCCCACGCCATCACGACGGCCCAGCTGACGAAGGCGTAGAACAGGGTGATCGCGATGACCGCAGCGTAGGTGGCGCGCGGGATCGTGCGGCCCGGCTCGCGGGCCTCGTCGCGGAACACCGCGGTCGCCTCGAAGCCGATGAACGCGGCGATCGCGAACATGAGGCCGACGCCGGGCGAGCCCGAGATGATCTCGGCCGGGGCGAAGGTGTCGAGCGACAGGCCCTCGGCGCCGCCGGTGAACGTGACCGCGAGCGACATGACGAGCGCGATGCCGACCTCGAGCACGAGCAGCACGCCGAGCACCTTCGAGCTCAGGTCGATGTGACGGTAGCCGAGCACGCCGACGATCGCGACGACGGCGAGCGCCCACACCCACCACGGGATGTCCGGGCCGCCGAGGCCGGCGACCGACGCGCCGATGATGGTGCCGACGTACGCGTGCACCGCGACCTGCACGGTCGTGTACGTGAGCCAGGCGAGGTACGCGGTGGCGAGGCCCATCGGGCGGCCGAGGCCGTACCCCGAGTAGGTGAAGAACGCGCCGGGCTTCGGCACGTGCCGGGTCATGGCGACGAAGCCGACCGAGAACAGCAGCATCACGATGCCGGAGAACACGAACAGCGACGGGAAGCCGACGCCGTTGCCGAACGCGATGCCGAGCGGCACCGAGCCGCCGACGACGGTGAGCGGCGACGCGGCGGCGACGACCATGAAGACGATGGCGACGACGCCGAGCGATCCGCTCAGCTTCTTCGGCGCGGTGGTCTCGGTCGTGGGGGCCGAGCCTTCCTGGGTGGTCATGGGGAGTCCCTTTCGACGGGGGCGGAGTGGTGCAGGGCTGGAGGCCAGCCTCGCGTTCGTGTGTTGCAGGGGTGTCGGATGCGGGTGAAAGTTCGTCGGCGCCAATTGGGACCGGGCGCGGGGCGGTGTCTCATTCAGGCGACACGGGGCCGAAACACGAGGGGTGCTCGCGGGAAACGGGGGCGGGGTAGGGTCGCGGGCGCGGCGCGGGATCGCGCGGGCGCCTGCCCGAGGCATCCGTGTCGCCCGCACCGCCGCCGCACCACTGCACCGCCCGCACCACCCGAGGAGCCCGCCGATGTCCGCCCTGGAACGCGCGATCGCGAACCCCGAACCGGTCCGCGGACTCGACGCCGAGTCGCCCGTCGCCGGCCTCGACCGCCGCAGCGTCGGCGCCGTCGAGGTCTTCGCCCAGTCCGTCTCGGCGGTCGCGCCGACCGGCGCCGCGCTCACGACCCCGGCGATCATCGCCTCGGTCACCGGAACCGCGTCGCTGCTGCCGACGCTGCTCGCCGCGGGCGTGACGCTGCTCGTGGCATCCGCCATCACCCAGTTCAGCCGGCGCATGGCCGCGCCCGGCGGCGTCTCGGCGTACATCGCCCGCGGCCTCGGCTCGACGTCGGCGCTCGTGGGCGGCGTCGCGCAGCTCATCGGCTACGGGTTCGTCGCCATGTTCGCCCTCGTCGGCACCGTCTACACGACCCTGTCGCTGGTGGACTTCACCTGGCCGTCGTTCGCCGCGCCCCCCGTGCTGGCCGTCGCGCTGATGCTGGTGTTCGGCGCGGGCGCGCTGTTCATCCTCGTCCGCGGCATCCGTCGCTCGGCCCGCGTGACGCTCATCGTCGAGGTCGTCTCGGTCGGCCTGCTCGCGGTGCTCACCGTGGCGCTGCTCGGCGTGCTGTGGGCGACGGATGCCCCGATGATGGCGAACCGCACCTTCGCGGTGTTCGACCCGACGGCGATCTCCGGGCCGGAGCTGCTCGTCACGACCGCGATCGCGATGACCGCGTTCGTCGGGTTCGAGTCGGCGTCGACCCTCGGCGGCGAGGCGAAGCGGCCCCTGCTCGCGATTCCGCGAGCGATCGTCTGGACCGTGTTCGTCTCGACCGGCCTGTACCTCCTCACCGGATACGCGCAGCTGACCGGCATCGACGCGGCCGATCTCCGCGGCGGCGGCGGGTACTTCCCCATCGACGGTGTCACCGCCTCGCTCGGCGTGCCGTGGCTCGGCGCCGTGCTCGAGGTCGCGATCGCCGCCTCGCTCTTCGCCTGCCTCATCGCGTCGGCGACCGCGATGACCCGCGTGCTCTTCGCCCTCGCCCGCGAGGGGCTCCTGCCGCGTGCCCTCGGCCGCACCCGTCGTCGCTCCGGCACGCCGATCGTCTCGGTCGCCCTCGGTATGTCGATCGTGGTCGCGGTGCCGGTCGTCTCCGTGCTGCTCGGCGCGGCGCTCTGGCCGACCATGCAGTGGCTGCTGCTGGGGGCTGCGACCGGATACCTCGTCGCCTACTTCCTCGTGAGCGTCGCCTCGCCGGTGTTCCTCTGGCGCATCGGCGAGTCGGGCTGGCGCTCGACGCTGGTCGCAGTTTCGGGGGCCGTCGGGGTCGCCGCGATCCTCGTCGCGTACCTCGTGGTCGAGGCGACCGGCGCGCGGTCGGGTGCGGTGTGGCTGATGGTCGGGATCCTCGGCGTGACCATCGTGCTCGCCGCCGTGCGGACGGTGTTCGCGTTCCGGCACCCGCGCATCCGGGGCGTCTACGACGTGCCGACGATCGCCGACGTGTGGGGCGGGCGCCGTGGCGAGCCCTGACGAGCGAGCGGATGCCCGTGGGCTCGCGCAGCCCGCCGACGGGCGCTTTTCAGGAACGGGCGCGCAGTATTCAGGAGGCGGGCAGCCGGAGGCATCCGCTCACCCGCCGCGGGACGGGCACTTTTCTGGAACCGGCGGGCAGTTTTCAGGAGGCGGCTCGCCGGAGGCATCCGCTCACCCGCCGCGAGACGGGCACTTTTCAGGAACGGGCGGGCAGTTTTCAGGAGGCGGCTCGCCTGAGGCATCCGCTCACCCGCCACCGCCCGCGAGCGGGGTCGAACTGCGGGCCCGGCAGCCGAAGGCGATCCAGCACGCGCTGCACGTGCTCGAGGAGGTCGCGCGGCTCGGGCCCGGCGTCACCGCGCAGCAGGTCTCGACGAGCCTCGGGATGCCGCGGGCGACCGCGTACCGCCTGCTCAACCTGCTCGTGCAGGAGGAGTACCTCGTGCGGCTGCCCGACCTGTCGGGGTTCGCGCTCGGCAGCAAGGTGACGCAGCTCGCGACGCTCGTGCCGACCGCGCCGCCGCCGCGCGCGGTGCGCCAGGTGGTCGACGACCTCCGCGGACGGGTGCGCGCGGGCGTGCACCTCGTGCGCTACGACGGCGGGATCCTGCAGATCGTCGACGCCGACCCCGACTTCGCCCTGAGCGACGAGGTGCGCATCTCGCGCGACCCCCACGTCTCGGCGCTGGGCGGGCTGCTGCTCGATGCATCCGCTGCCTTCGTGTCGATGTCGTCGCCGATCGTGCCCGGGCGCGCGTGCCTGGCCGTGCCGATCCGCGACGACCGGGGCGCGCTCGTCGCCGGCATCGCGCTCGCGACCACGCCCGCCCGCGCTGCCTCGCCCGAACCCCTGCTCGCGGTGCTGCGCGAGACCGCCTCGCGGCTGGAGCCGCTGCTGGCGTAGGGCGCGCCTCCTCCCGCTCGCGCTCCCGCGCCCGACACCGCCCGCCTCCACCCGGTGTCGTGCCTGCGCCCACACACATCGCCCACCGCCACCGTTCCCGACCAGCGCCCTCTCCCGAGAACATGCAATCGCGTGCGAAACGCGGCGTGTCTGCATGCTTTCGCAGCGGAACGCGCAGATCTGCATGTTTTCGGGAGAGGGCCGGCGAGCGACGACGATCGCGGCGGCGGCCGGACCCGCGCCGCGCTTCTCCCAGAAACATGCAACCGCGTGCGAAACGCGGCGTGTCTGCATGCTTTCGCGGCGGAACGCGCAGATCTGCATGTTTTCGGGTGGGACCTGGAGCGGGCGACGCCCGGTGGGACCTGGAGCGGGCGCCGCCGGGCGGGAACGGCCGGGCGAGCCCGGCGAACGCCCAGCCAGCCGACATGCGCACGAAACATCGAGCGGTTCTCAGTACTCGGCGCGCGGCAAGAGAGTGATTTCAACGGTTCACAGTCAAGAACGGCGATTCTTTCAGGGGCATCCGTCACCGAAACCACCCCGAGATGAGCCAATCTCGACTGACCGGACACCCCCGGTGCCTGCCACCTCATGAAGGGACACCCACCGTGGCCAACATCCTCTGGCTCTCCGAACTCGGAATGGACGACATCGGACGGGTGGGCGGCAAGAACGCCTCACTCGGCGAGCTGATCCACAACCTCGGCGCCGCGGGCGTCAACGTGCCCGGCGGCTTCGCCACGACGGCCGACGCCTTCCGCGCCTTCCTCGGCCAGACCGGCCTCGAGGACCGCATCGCCGCCACGCTGCTCGAGCTCGACAGCTCCGACACGCTGGCGCTGGCGCGCGCCGGCCGCAGCATCCGCACCGACATCATCGAGACGCCGCTGCCCGCCGAACTCGAGCAGGAGATCCGCGACGCCTACGCGCAACTCACCGAGGGCGAGGACCCCGACGACCCCGTGTCCTGGGCCGTGCGCTCGAGCGCCACCGCCGAGGACCTCCCCGACGCCTCCTTCGCGGGCCAGCAGGAGACGTTCCTCAACATCCGCGGCATCGACCAGATCCTCCGCGCCGTGCACGAGGTGTTCGCCTCCCTCTACAACGACCGCGCGATCTCGTACCGCGTGCACCACGGCTTCGCGCACCTCGACGTCGCCCTGTCGGTCGGCATCCAGCGGATGGTGCGCAGCGACCTCGCCTCGTCGGGCGTCATGTTCACCATCGACACCGAGTCGGGCTTCCAGAACGCGGTGCTCATCACGTCGGCCTATGGACTCGGCGAGGGCGTCGTGCAGGGTGCGGTGAACCCCGACGAGTTCGTCGTCTACAAGCCGGCGCTGAACGCCGGCCGCCCCGCCATCTTGAAGCGCACCGTCGGCGAGAAGGCCACGAAGATGGTCTACACGAAGTCGCAGCACGTCGGCCGCACGGTCGACTTCGTGCCGGTGACCAAGCCCGAGGCGCGCCGCTTCAGCCTCACCGACGCCGAGATCGAGCAGCTCGCCCGCTACGCCGTGTCGATCGAGCAGCACTACGGCCGCCCCATGGACATCGAGTGGGCGAAGGACGGCGTCGATGGGAAGCTCTACATCGTGCAGGCGCGCCCCGAGACCGTGGTCGCCCGCCGCACCGGCCGCACCGAGCGGTTCAGCCTGACCGAGCGCGGCCCGGTCGTCGCCGAGGGGCGGGCGATCGGCCACAAGATCGGCACCGGCGCGGCGCGCGTGCTCACCTCGGTCGAGCAGATGCACGAGTTCCAGCCGGGCGACGTGCTGGTCGCCGACATGACCGATCCCGATTGGGAGCCGGTCATGAAGACGGCATCCGCCATCGTCACCAACCGCGGCGGGCGCACCTGCCACGCGGCGATCATCGCCCGCGAGCTCGGCGTGCCGGCGGTCGTCGGCACCGGCAATGCCACCCAGTTGCTCGTCGACGGCCAGCAGGTCACCGTCTCGTGCGGCGAGGGCGAGACCGGGTACGTGTACGACGGCGTGCTCGACTTCCAGGTCGAGTACAGCGACATGGGCGACCTGCCGGAGATCCCGACCGCGGTGATGATGAACGTCGGCACCCCGGAGCAGGCGTTCAACTTCGCCCAGACGCCGAACGACGGCATCGGCCTCGCGCGCCTCGAGTTCATCATCAACCGGCAGATCGGCATCCACCCGCGGGCGCTGCTCGACGTCGACGACCAGGCGCCGGAGGTCGCGAAGGAGATCCGCCAGCGCATCGCCCCCTACTCGGGCGCGCGCGACTTCTTCGTCAAGCGCATCGCCGAGGGCGTCTCGACGCTCGCGGCCGCGTTCGCGCCGAACCCGGTGATCGTGCGCATGTCGGACTTCAAGTCGAACGAGTACGCGAACCTCATCGGCGGCGAGCGCTACGAGCCCGACGAGGAGAACCCGATGATCGGCTTCCGCGGCGCCTCTCGCTACGTCGCGCCGAGCTTCCGCGAGTGCTTCGACCTCGAGTGCGAGGCCCTGAAGTTCGCCCGCGACGAGATGGGGCTGACGAACATCAAGCTGATGATCCCGTTCGTGCGCACCATCGCCGAGGCCGAGGGCGTCATCGCCGCCCTCGCGGAGAACGGACTGGTCCGCGGCGAGAACGGCCTCCAGGTCGTCATGATGTGCGAGGTGCCGAGCAACGCGGTGCTCGCCCACGAGTTCCTCAACCACTTCGACGGCTTCTCGATCGGCTCGAACGACCTCACCCAGCTCACCCTCGGCGTCGACCGCGACTCGGCCGAGATGTCGCGCGTCTTCGACGAGCGCGACCCCGCGGTACTGAAGCTGCTGAGCATGGCGATCGAGGCGTGCGTCTCGCGCGGCAAGTACGTCGGCATCTGCGGCCAGGGCCCGAGCGACCATCCCGACTTCGCCGAGTGGCTCATGGCCCAGGGCATCTCGTCGATCTCGCTCAACCCCGACACGGTCGTCGACACGTGGCAGCGGCTCGGCCGGCTCGAGGCGGCGAAGCGCGAGCTGTCCATGGTGTGAGGGGCGGGCGGATGCCTCTGGGCGACGCAGCTCAGGGGCATCCGCCCCCTCTTCGGCCTCGTCTCGGCGGCCCTCGCCCCTCCCGACCCCCTCGCCCCTCCCGAAAACATGCAGTTCCGTGCGACACGCCTCGCGAGTGCATGTTCTCGACGCGGAACGCGCAGATCTGCATGTTTTCGGGAGGGCATCGACGGACCGACCGACGGACCGGCGCGCAGCGACGGCTACTTCGTGAGGCAGACCGCGGGGAGGTCGAACCAGCGGAGGTGCTCGAAGTCGGCGGAGAGCGTCGCCGGTGAGGCGTCGGCCCGGTCGGCATCGGTGGGCGGATGCGGCTGGGCAGCGGCATCCGTCACCTGCACTTGCTCGAACGGATGCGTCGGCGCGGCGGCATCCGTCACCCCACCTGCAGGCGGGCCGGCCCCGCCACCCGCGACCGCGAACCGCTCGCGTGCCTCGGCGAGGTACCCGGCGAGCGCCGACTCCGGCGCCCGGTCGTCGTGGTGCGGATACGTCAGCCGCCCCTCGGCGTCGTACGACACCTCGCGCAGGCGCAGCGGCGGCTCGGCGGGGCCGCGCCGGTGGCGCCAGAGGCCCGACTCGGGGTCGAAGGTGTAGTCGGGGAGCATCCGCCAGCCATCGCGGGCGACGAGGCGCACGGCCTCGACGAGGTAGTCGAACACGGCCTCGGAGATGAAGTAGTTGAAGTTGATGCGCACCCAGCCGGGCTTGATGCCCTCGCAGCCGCGGGCGATCTCGCGCTCGAACTCGTGCGAGCGCTCGATGTCGATGCCGAGCAGCTCGTGGCCGTACGGGCCAGCACAGGAGCATCCGCCGCGCGACTGGATGCCGAACAGGTCGTTCAGCAGTGCGACGACGAAGTTGTGGTGCAGGTAGCGGCCGCTCGGGGCGCGCACCACGAACGAGACGATCGACAGGCGCTCGGCGTCGAGGTTGCCGAGCACCTCGATGGCCGGCTCGCCGTGCCAGGCGGTGATCGCACGCTGGAGGAAGTCGTCCTCGAGGGCGCGGATCGCGGGCACGCCGACCGCGTGCTTCAGCCCGAACACGAGCCCGGCGCGGATCGACTCGACGATCGCCGGTGTACCGCCCTCCTCGCGGTGGGCGACGTCGGCGAGGTACTCGTGCTCGGTCGGGTTGACGAAGGCGACCGTGCCGCCGCCGGGCACGTCGGGCACCCGGTTGGTCGCGAGCTCGCGGCGCACGACCAGCACGCCCGGGGTCGACGGCCCGCCGATGAACTTGTGCGGGCTGAGGAAGATCGCGTCCTTGTACTCGCCGGTGGCGAGGGCGTCGGCGGGCGCGCCCTGGTACATCTCGATGTCGACGTACGGCGCTGCCGCCGCGAAGTCCCAGAACGACAGCGCGCCGTGCCGGTGCAGCAGCGCCGAGATGCCCGGGGTGTCGCTCACGATGCCGGTCACGTTGCTCGCCGCCGAGAACGAGCCGATCTTGAGCGGGCGGTCGGCGTACCGCTCCAGCTCGCGTTCGAGCGCGGCCGGGTCGATGTGGCCGTCGGCGTCTTGGGGGATGGTCACGACGTCGGCGATCGACTCGCGCCACGGCAACTCGTTCGAGTGGTGTTCGAACGGGCCGATGAAGACGACGGGGCGCTCCTCAGCGGGAATCGCGGCGGTGAGGTGGTAGCGGTCGTCGAGGGCGGATGCCACGCGCAGGCCGAGCATCCCGACGAGCTTGTCGATCGCGCCGGTCGCCCCGGCGCCGGTGAAGATCACGACCGTGTCGTCGTCGCCGCCGACCGCGTCGCGGATCGTCGCGCGGGCGTCCTCGCGCAGCCGCGTGGTCTGCAGCCCCGTGCCGCTCGACTCGGTGTGCGTGTTCGCGTACCGCGGCAGCACCTCGTCGCGCACGAAGTCCTCGATGAACGTGAGCGCCCGCCCCGACGCCGTGTAGTCGGCGTAGGTCACGCGGCGTGGCCCGTACGGCCCCGGCACGACCTGGTCGTCGCCGATGACCGACTCGCGGATGCGCCGGACCAGCGGCGACCGCCGGATCGCGTCGATGTGCGCCCGGTCGTCGCTGGGGGTCGCGGTGCCCGCCTCGGCGGCGGCATCCGCTCGGTGGAGGTCCACACGCCGAGGCTACCGCCGCCCGCCGACGGCGGCCAGAGCGGGCGGATGCCGCGGGGCCGCTGTTCCAGTGGCCACGCGCGATGGCACCTTCTGTACATGAATATGTACATTCTTGCTACCATCGGACCATGAGCACGTCCCCGTCCGACCCCGCACAGACCGTCGTACCGGTCGCCGAGGCACGCGCGAAGCTCTCAGCGGTGCTGCGTGAGTTCCGTGCGCAGGGCAGCGCGGCCGCGCCGGTCGTCATCGGCTCGCACCGGAAGCCCGAGGCGGTGCTCGTTCCCTATTCCTCGGTCGTACCCGCACCGGGCGACAGCGCAACGACCGAGGGGCGGCCCGGCACGCCGCTTCGCGAACTGCTGCATCACCGGCGTTCGCTCATCGAGCGGCTGGCTCGCGCGAACCGGATCCGGTCGGTCGAGGTGTTCGGGTCGGCGGCGCGGGGTGACGACCGCCCGGACAGCGATGTCGACCTCCTCGTCGTTCCGAACGACGACGCCTCGCTGTTCGATCTCGCCCAGTTCGAGGTCGACGTGGCGTCGTTGCTCGAGCGCACCGTCGATGTCGTGTCGCGAGGCGCACTGGACCCCATCCGCGACCGTGGCATCCTCGACGAAGCCCAGGCGTTGTGAGTGCGGACGACCGCATCGACCGCTGGCTCGATGCCCTCGAGTCGACGCTCCAGCGGGCCGCCGCGCTCGTCGCGCGTGGACGCGAGGCATTCGACGACGATCTGGCCCTCCCCCTGGCCTTCGAAGCGCTCTCGAACCGTGTCGGGGACCTCGCGAAGCGTCTCGTCCGTGCGGATCCGACACGCTTCGACGATCCCGTCTGGTCGCAGGCCGCGCAGAACCGGGACTACGTCGTGCATCACTACGACCGCATCGACGCCGGGCTGCTGTGGACCACGGTGTCACGTGCCTTCCCCGAGATGCGCGCGGTCCTCGACCGCGATCGACGCGACACGTAGCTCGGCGGACCAGCCAGCGAACACGATGGGCGAGATGGCAGCGCCCGTACCTGACGCGCCTTCCTGTCGGTGGCCGGCCGTACGCTCGCGGCATGACGGTGGAGCCCTTCGAGATCCACGTCGCCGACGAGGTCCTCGACGATCTGCGAGCACGGCTCGCGCGCACCCGCCTGCTCCCGGACTCGCCGCGACGGCCGGAGTCGGGCATGGACGCCGACTACCTGCGCGACCTCGTCGACACCTGGCTGCGGTGGGACTGGCGGGCGCGGGAGGCGTGGCTGAACGGGCATCCGCAGTTCACCGCCCCGATCGACGGAGCGACCGTGCACTTCGCGCACCTCCGCTCCGCGCTGCCGGGCGCACCCGCCCTGCTCGTCATGCACGGCTGGCCGCACACCTTCGCGCTTCAGCTCGACTTCGCCGACCTTCTGCCCGACATGCACGTGGTGGTGGCGAGCCTGCCCGGCTTCGCGTTCTCGACGCCCTCCGCCGACGGCCCCCTCACCGAGGCGCGGCTCGCGGCCACCATGCACGCGCTCATGACCGACGTGCTCGGCTACGACCGGTACGTCACGTACGGCGAGGACGTGACGGCGAACGTCAGCGACCTGATCGCCGCGTCGTACCCCGACCACGTCGCCGGCATCGTCGCCACGCACGCGCACTTCCCCACCCCCGAGGAGCGCGCCGCGCTGACCGACCCCGACGACCTCGCGTTCTTCGACGAGCTCGACGCGCGCGGCGGCCCCGACGGCGCCTACGCCCACGTGCAGGCGACCCGCCCCGACACCCTCGCGGTCGCGCTCGACGACTCGCCCGCCGGCCTGCTCGCCTGGATCACCGAGAAGCTCGTCGAGTGGAGCGACACCCCGCCCGGCGAGCCGCGCGCCGTCGAGCGGCGCATCTCGCGCGATCGCATCCTCACCGAGGCGACGATCTACTGGGCGACCCGGACGATCGCGTCGTCGTTCCGCCCCTACTTCGATCGGGGCGACGAGCCGGGGCCCATCCCGCCGGTCGACGTGCCCGCGGCCGTGTGGATCCAGCGGCACGAGGCGGGCAACCCCGAGTCGGTCGCGCGGTCGTTCTATCGCGACCTCCGCTGGTTCGACCGGCTCGAACAGGGCGGGCACTTCACCGTCGCGGAGGTGCCGCAGGAGATGGCCGAGCGGATGCGGCGCTTCGTCGCGTCGCTCGCATGACGGCCGCGCCACGGCCGCGCCACGGCTGTGGAGGGCTGCGCCCCGCCGGATCCGCCCCCTAGGCTTTCGGGCACGGGGAGGTCAGGACATGACCAAGCGGATGCCGAAGTCGCTGTACAAGCGCGAGCTCAAGAGCCTGCAGGCGCAGCTCGTCGAGATGCAGAAGTGGGTGCAGCAGTCGGGGGCGCGCGTCGTCGTGATCTTCGAGGGGCGCGACGCGGCCGGCAAGGGCTCGGCGATCAAGCGCGTGTCGGAGTACCTCAACCCGCGGCAGGCGCGCATCGTCGCGCTGCCCGCGCCGAGCGAGCGCGACAAGACGCGCTGGTACTTCCAGCGGTACGTGCCGCACCTGCCGGCGGCCGGCGAGATCGTGCTGATGGACCGGTCCTGGTACAACCGCGCCGGCGTCGAGCGCGTCATGGGCTACTGCACGAACGAGGAGTACCAGCGCTTCCTGCACCAGGCGCCGATCTTCGAGCGGATGCTCGTGGAGGACGGCATCATCCTGCTGAAGTACTGGTTCAGCGTGTCCGACACGGTGCAGGAGGAGCGGTTCCGCTCGCGGCTCGACGACCCGATGCGGCGGTGGAAGCTCAGCGTCACCGACCTCGCCTCGATCACCAAGTGGGAGGACTACTCGCGCGCGAAGGACCGCATGTTCCTCCACACCGACATCGCCGAGGCGCCCTGGTACGAGATCGAGAGCGACGACAAGCGGCGCTCGCGCATCAACGTGATGGCGCACATCCTGCAGAAGGTGCCGTGGGAGCAGGTGCCCGGGCGCAAGATCGAGATTCCGGAGCGGCCGCCGTCGACGGGATACGAGCGGCCGCCGCGCACCTGGACGAACTCGGTGCCCGACTACGCGCGCGAGGTCGAGCAGCGCGAGCGCGGCAAGAAGTAGGGCGAGCGGATGCCGCGGGGCGGCGCCTCTGGTTGACGCACGTCCGCACGATCCGGCGTAGCCGAGCCATG
This sequence comes from Agromyces rhizosphaerae, assembly GCF_027925245.1. NCBI lineage: Bacteria > Bacillati > Actinomycetota > Actinomycetes > Micrococcales > Microbacteriaceae > Agromyces > Agromyces rhizosphaerae. The sequence continues at coordinate 2,060,950 of NZ_BSDP01000001.1, read as the reverse complement.
CACCCGGCGACCCCTCCCGAAAACATGCAATCGCGAGCGACACGCCGCGGCGATGCATGTTCTCGATGCGGAACGCGCGTTTCTGCATGTTTTCGGGAGGGGCGGATGCCGCGGGAAGGCGCGCTGGGGGCAGGACGGGGCGAGCGGATGCCGCGGGCGGCGCCGGAACCGCCGTCAGGCGCACGCGTCTGTAGCGAAAACATGCAACGCCGCGCGACACGCCGCACGAGTGCATGCTTTCGCCGCCAACGTGCAGATCTGCATGTGTTCGCTACGCGCTGGGGGAAGGACGAGGCGAGCGGATGCCGCGGGGCGGCGCCGCGGCTGGCGCGCGCGGCGGGCGCGGCGGCGTGCGGCGGGCGCGCGCGGCGGGCGCGGCGGCGTGCGGCGGGCGCGACGTTCAGCGGGCGCGGCGGCGGGGGATGAGGAGGGACGCGGCGGCGCCGGCGACGGCGAGCGCGGCGACGAGCGCGAACGCGGTGCCGAAGGCGGCCGCGTCGGGCGGGAAGCCGCGCACCGCGAGTGCGGCGGCCACGCCGGCGGCACCGAGCGCGCCGCCCATCTGGCGGGCGACCACGTTGACGCCGGTCGTGACGCCGACCTCGTCGTCGGGCACGACGTCGATCAGCACGTTCACCATGCCCGCGGAGCTCACCGCGATGCCCGCGCCGAGCAGCACGGTGCCCACGAGCAGCCCGGCGAAGTCGCGCGTCGCCGCGAAGATGACGATCCCGCCGAGCGCGGCCGTCGCCGCCCCGAGCAGCACGGGCGCGCGGGTGTCGAACCGTCGCCGCAGGATGCCCGCGAGCGGGCCGACCGCGAGCATCGCGAGCGACGCCGGCAGCAGGAGGAGCGCGGCGACCGTCACGCTCGCCCCGAGGCCGGTCTCCGTCGTCGGGTCGGCGTCCGCGGGCGCCTCGGCGAACGCGGGCAGCAGCACGAAGCAGCCGAGCAGCGTCGCGCCGAGCAGCAGCGCCGTGAGGTGCGTCGCCCACACTCCGCGGCGGGCGAGCGTGCGCGGATCGACCATCGGGTCGGGGCTGCGGTGCTCGCGCCGCATCCACAGCACGAGGAGGGCGGCGCCGGCGAGGAGGCATCCGCTCATCGAGAGCCAGGGGAGCGGCCACTGCGGCGCCTCGGTCAGGGCGAGGAGGAGCGCGGCGAGGCCGGCCGACATGAACAGGGCCGAGCGCACGTCGATGTGCACGCCGTGCCGGGTGGGGATGTGCGGGAGCGCCGCGATGACGAGCACCTCGGCCGCGGCGATGAGGGCGAGCGGCACCCACGACAGCGCGCGCACGCCGATGTGGTCCACGAGCAGGCCCGAGACGACGACGCCGAAGCCCGTGCCGGTCGCGAAGGTCGCGGTCACGAGGCCGACCGCGGCGGCGCGATGCCGCCCGGGGAAGAGGTGCGAGACGATCGTGATCGCGAGCGGCAGCACGCCGCCCGCGAGACCCTGCACGGCCCGGCCCGCGATCAGCCAGCCGATGGTCGGCGCGAGCGCGGCGATCACGAGGCCGACCGCGACCACCGGCAGCAGCAGCACGAGCAGCAGCCGCGCCCCGAACGCGTCGCCGAGCCGGCCGATGACCGGCGTCGACGCGACCGCGACGACCAGCACGACCGTGAGCGCCCAGCTCGCCTCGGCGGCCGTGGTGCCGTAGTCCTCCGCGGTGAGCCCGATGACCGGTGCGCTCATCGTCTGGGGCAGCACCGCGCCGAGCGTCGCGAGCGTGAGTCCGGTGGTGGCTACGATCGCGCGGGCGCCGACGCGCGCCGGCGTGGGCTGCGCGTCGGGCCGGCCGTTCGAGCTCACCGTTCCACGGTACGGGGCGGCGCGGCGGTGGCGCAGCGACCGGCTCGGTGCGCGCCCGGGCCTCGCGAAGGGCGAGTCCTGACCCCGAGGCGCCCGAACCGCGAGACAATGGAAGTTACCCGCGCATCACGGGACAGCGTCGAGGAGGACGTCATGAGCGCAGAGACCAGCCTGTTCGAGCCCACGCACCGCGGCACCTCACCGTGGACCAACGGCGCCTGGGGCGGCGCGATCGCCACGACCGGTCCGGTGCACCAGCCGACCGGAGCGGTCGACACCGCGCCCGACACCCGCCTGCGCATCTGGCACGCGATCGCCAACCTGTTCCACCGCAGCTGAGCCCGACCCCCGCACTTCCGTCGGCGGAGACGAGGGGCGGATGCCCCTGAGTCGGCGCGCGCTCCGGCACGCGCATGCCGCACGCGGCATCCGAACTGACAGCCCGCTCTCAGGATCGCTTGGTATGGTCAGACCACAGGCAGACGGGAACTCTCCCCCAGTCCCGGTGCCTGGTCAGAGAGGGAAGTGATCACGTGGCAATCCACATCCACAGCGCGTCGCACACCGACGCCTTGGGTGCATTGCTGCGCCACTTCCGAGATCGGGTCGCCGCGGTCTAGCGCCCCGCCTGCATCCCCCCTTGCCAGGCGGCGCGGCGCTGCCGCGTTCGACGCCGGTCGCGCACCGGCGCGCCGTCGAGGCGACCGATCTCACTTCCCCCCAATCGAGGTCCGTCGCGCCCGGGCGCCGGTGCGCTTCCTCTGACTCCCCCACCCCTGCATACGCCGGCCTGCATACGCCGTGTCCGGCGAGCGCCCCCAGCGCTCGCCACCCCCCTGCATACGCCGTGTCGCGACGTGCGCCGTTCCCCTGCGCACGTCGCCGCCCACCCCCTGTCCGAATCCCCCGCGCCGCAGCCGGCTGCGCGCGCCACCACCCGAGCCCACCGCACGCATCGAGAAAGGACCGCACCATGACGAACGACCTCATCGCCCCCGTCACCGACCCCGAGCTGGTCGTCACCGACGACGGCGCGATCCTGCGCCGCCCCATCGCGGGCGCGACCGACGCCGCCGAGCGCGGCGAGCTGGTCGGCGCGTAGCGCGACAACACAGAGCGAGCGGATGCCCCGGGGCATCCGCTCGCTCTCGTCTCACCCGTCAGTCGCTGATCAGGTCGCGCCGCCGGAACCCGAGCACGCCGATGGCCGCCACCACCACCGCGACCCCGGCGAGCACGAGCATCGCGACCCCCGACAGCTCCTCGCCCGGGTACTCGCCGATGTGCTCGAACGGCGAGATCCAGAGCGCGACGTCGGGCAGGTCGAAGAGCGGACCGAAGAACCCGACGATGAACGCGTAGCCGAACAGCACCCACACCACGCCCAGCAGGCGCGGCAGCCAGCCGTAGAGCAGGGCGGCGACCGCGAGTACGACCCAGACCGCGGGCGAGTGCGCGACGTGGCCGAGCACGACGTCCCAGAAGATCGACCAGTCGCCGGTCGACGTCGACGCGCCGATCGCCTGGCCGACGCCCGACGCGAACTGCAGCCACGCCACGGCGAGCGCCGCGACCACGAGCCACGACGTCATCCACGTGCCGCGCCCGACCGCCGCCGTGAGCACGCCCTCGCCGCGACCGTCGAGCTCCTCGCCGCGCAGCGACTGCACCGACAGGATCGCGAAGATCACCGCGAAGAACGCCATCATGAGGCCCATCAGGCCGAGGTAGCCCGACAGGATGTCGTCCTCCGCGCCCATGATCGCCAGCAGCTCGGGCGGGGCGTCGACGAAGCCCTCGACGAGCGGCTGCGAGAAGCTGCCGTACGCGATGGCCGAGGCGAAGAGCGCGAGCGTCCAGCCGATGATGGCCGAGCGCTGCAGCCGGAACGCCAGCGCGAACGGGCTCGCGAGCCAGGGCGCGGCGGCCGGGCTGCCGCGGCGCGCGGCGATGAGGCCCGACCCGAGGTCGCGGCGGCCGGCGAGCCAGAACCCGATCCCCGCGCACACGGCGGCGAACGCGAGCGACAGCGCGAGCGGCCACCACCGGTCGTACACGTACGGTGCGGTCTGCTGCGACCACCCGATCGGCGACAGCCACGACAGCCATCCGAGGTCGCCGCCCTGCGCGCTCGACATGTCGCCGAGGCCGCGCACGAGGAACGACAGGCCGAGCACGGTGCCGGCGATGCCCGACCCGGCGCGCGAGAAGGCGGTCAGTTGCGCGGTCGTCGCGGCGAGGCCGGCGAACGCGATGCCGGCTGCGCCGACGGATGCCCCGAAGGTGAACGCCCCCGCCGCATCCGTGCCCTGCGCCGTGAGCACCGCGCCGTACAGCACGGCGACGACGACGCTCATCAGCACCGCGACCAGCAGCGCCGCGGTGTGCTGCGCGACCCGGCCGACGGCGCTCGCGCGCAGCAGCTCGGCGCGCCCCGCCTGCTCCTCGCGGCGGGTGTGCCGCATGACGGTGAGGATGCCCATGAGCCCGGCGCCCGTGATGAGATACAGCCCGTACTGGCTCACCAGGAATCGGTCGAGGGTGAGGTCGTCGTACCCGAACCCCGGCCCGCCGAGCAGCGCGCCGACCGGGCTCGCGGTGAACCCGATGATCGTCTGCAGGTCCTCCGGGTTCGGGAACACGAACCGCAGCACGCCCGAGAAGTAGACGAGCATCATGGTGAGCCCGAGGGTCCAGCCGAAGAAGCGGATGCGGTCGCGTCGCAGCATGAACCGCAGCAGCGCGCCGGTGCCGGCGAGCGGGCGGGGCGGGCCGAGCGGGGCGGATGCCTCGGGCGCGCGCCGCGCCGGAGCCGTGGCGGTGCTCATCGCGAGGTCTCCGCGTCGGTGGCGGCGGGCGCGGACGCCGAGCCGGTCGACCCGGGGGCATCCGTCGCCCCTGCGCCCTCGGTCGACTCAGGGGCATCCGCCCCCGCCGCCCCCTCGGGCACGTCGCCGTAGTGCCGCAGCAGCAGCTGCTCGAGCGTGGGCGGGGTGGCCGTGAGACCGGTCACCTCGAGGGCACCGAGCCGTGCGACGAGCGCAGGCATCGCCTCGCCGTCGACGTCGAAGCGCACGAAGCCGTCGTCGACGCGGAAGTGGTGCACGCCCGGCAGCGACTCGAGGCTCGCGGTGTCGCCGGTCGCGGCGACCGAGACGCTCGTGCGGGTGAGGTGGCGCAGCTCGGCGAGCGATCCGGTCTCGACGTTGCGTCCCTCGCGGATGATCGAGATGCGGTCGGCCAGCACCTCCACCTGCGCCAGGATGTGGCTCGACAGCAGCACGGTCTGCCCGGCGGTCGTCGCCTCGCGGATGCACGCCTGGAACTCCGCCTCCATCAGCGGGTCGAGGCCCGCGGTTGGCTCGTCGAGCAGCAGCAGCTCGACGTCCGACGCGAGCGCGGCGACGAGCGCGACCTTCTGCCGGTTGCCCTTCGAGTAGGTGCGGCCCTTCTTGCCGGGGTCGAGGTCGAAGCGCTCGCACAGCTCGTCGCGCCGGCTGCGGTGGATGCCGCCGCGCAGGCGCCCGAGCACGTCGATCGCCTCGCCGCCGGTGAGGTTCGGCCAGAGCTCGACGTCGCCGGGCACGTACGCGAGTCGCCGGTGCAGCGCGACCGCGTCGCGCCAGGGGTCGCCGCCGAGCAGCCGCACGTCGCCGCCGTCGGCGCGCAGCAGGCCGAGCAGGACGCGGATGGTCGTGGACTTGCCCGCGCCGTTCGGGCCGAGGAGGCCCAGCACCTCGCCGCGCTCGACGGTGAGGTCGAGGCCGTCGAGGGCCGTGGTCTGGCCGAAGCGCTTCCGGAGGCCGGCGATCTCGATGGCAGGGGCGTCGGAGCGGTCGGTGCGGGGGAGCGTCGTGGTGGAGCCGGAGGTCGTGGTCATGGTCGCCTTCGATCAGTTCGGGTGGGGGAGGGAGCGGGGAGTGGTTTCGTGCACGGGAGGGGCGTCAGCCGGTGGCGTCGTCGGCGTCGGCCGGTGGGTCGGGCACGTACTCGAGGTACGTGTCGAGCAGCGCCCGGTCGGTCAGGAACCCCTCGGTCATGAGCTCGAGCGCGGGCAGCGCGGTGCGCCCGAGCGCGTGCAGCATGCCCTCGCTCGGGTCGGCCGGCGCCCCAGGGCGCAGCCGCTCGAGCATGAGCGCCCCGAACATGGCGCCCATGAGGTACCGCACGCGCGCGTCCTCATCGCGACTCGGCACGATGGTGCCCGCGGCGACCCCGTCGGCGACGTAGTCGAGCGCGTCGGCGACCATGTGCTCGATGAACTCGGCGGCGTGCGGCCCACCGTCCTGGATGCTCCGCAGCACGTAGCCCACGAGCGGCCGGTACTCATCCATGCGCGCGAGCTGCCCGAGGAACGCCCCGGGCGCTCCGGGTTCGACGAGCACCTCGTGCTTGGCCTGGTGCACGGTGCGGAACACGTACGCGTCGCACGCGACCCGCAGGGCCTCCTTCGACCCGAAGACCTTCATGACGGATGCCGCGCTGACGCCCGCGTCGTCCGCGATCGCGCGTACTCCGACGCCGAAGCCGTCGCGCCCGAACCGCTCGATCGCGGCGGCCCGGATGCGTGCCCGCGTGGAGAGTTCGTGCGGCTCCGGCGCCGTCGGTGAACGCATGTTCACCATGGTAAACGCGCGTTCACCACGCGCGCAAGATGCGCGCGCTCAGTACCGCCAGCGCACGATCTCGGCGACCGCCGCGGTGTCGAGCCCGCCGTAGGCGACCCACTCGTGCCGTCGCGACGCCACGTACGCGTCCAGCAGCGTGGTGCCGAACACGTCGTGGAAGAACTGGCTGGAGTCGAGCAGTTCGAGCGCCGCGCCGAGGTCGGCGGGCAGGCGACGGATGCCCCGGTCGTCGCGCTCCTCGTCGGTCAGCGTGCTCGGGTCGACCAGCACCGGCTCGGGCAGGTCGGCGCGGCGCGCGATGCCGTCGAGCGCCGACGCGAGCAGCGCCGCGACCGAGAGGTACGGGTTGGCGGCCGCATCCGCGCACTTGAACTCGAGGTTCTGCTGCTCGGCCTCGTGGCCCGCCTGCCCCTCCACCACTCGGATCGCCGCCTCGCGGTTCGCCGGGCCCCAGCACCGGTAGGCGCCCGCCCAATGGTTCGGCTGCAGCCGGTCGAACGAGAGCACGCTGCCGCCGTGCAGCGCGAGGCCCTCCTCGAGCCGGTCGAGGATGCCGGCGATCATCATGCCCGCCTCGGGCGTGAACCCGTGCGGCGCGTCGGGGTCGAACATGAGCGCGCGGCCCTCGTGCCGGGCGGACAGGTGCACGTGGCATCCACCCGACGGCCCGCCCGCGACGGGCACCGGCGCGAACGACACGAGCAGCCCGTGCTGCGCCGCGGTCCGCAGGATCACGATGCGCGCGAGCACCAGCTCGTCGACCGCCCGCAGCGGCTCGCGCGGCGCGAGGGCGATCTCGATCTGGCCGTCGCCGAACTCGGGGTGCACCTGCTCGACCGGCACGCCCGCGGCATCGAGCGCGGCCATCGTGGCGAGCAGCCACGGCTCCACGTCGAGCAGCGCGCGGGTCGCGTAGGCGGGGCCGTCGTTGGCGTACTCGGGCACGACGGCGACCGGGTCGGCCGCGACCGTCGCGCGGTCCTCGCGATCGTCGCCGGGGGTGCGGAACACCGTGAACTCGAGCTCGAAGCCGATGCGGAACGCGAGGCCGTCGTCCTCGGCGGCGGACACGACGCGCTTGAGGGCCGAGCGCTGGCAGGTCGGATGCTCCGAGCCGTCGAGCGCCCGGAGGTCGGCCGGCGCCCAGGCGAGGCCCACCCCGGCATCGACCATCGCGAGCGCGGTCAGGTCGGCGATGCCGCGCAGGTCGCCGACGATCGCATCGATCTCCGGGGTGGAGTTGAGGTGGTCGTCGACCGAGAACAGCATGCCGACGCTGTTCGAGATGCTGACGCCCGACTCGTCCGCGGTGTCGAGGCGGCGGCCCGGCAGCACCTTCACGCGCGAGATGCCCGCGTTGTCGACGTGCGTCACCATGAGCGCGTGCACGCCCTCGATGCCGATCGGTGCGGACATCCGGTCCCCCTCGTTCCGGCGGTGCTCCCCTGTCGGGCCGTCGGGCCCGATGCGCGTCGCTCCGGGCCCGATGCGCTCCCAGTATTCACCCATGGCCCGCGCGAGCGCACGGCCCTAGGCTGACCGCATGGCCGACGACGGGCGCAGCGACGACGGATACGACGCAGACGACCACCACGATCCGAGGCTGACCGACCCCGTGCATCGCACGCTCGCGGGCGTGCTCGACGCCGCCCGGCCGAACACGGACGGCGCCGTCGCCGACTACATCCCCGAGCTCGCCGACGTGGACCCCGAGCCGATCGCGATCGCGCTGGCGAGCACGCGCGGCTCGGTGCACGAGGCGGGCGACAGCCGCGTCGAGTTCACGATCCAGTCGGCCTCGAAGCCGTTCGTCTTCGCGCTCGCGCTCGACGCGCTCGGCCTCGACACCCTGACACGCCACGTGGGCCTCGAACCGAGCGGCGAGCCGTTCAACGCCATCAGCCTCGAGGCATCCGGCCGCCCCGACAACCCCATGATCAACGCCGGTGCCATCGTCGCGACCTCCCTCATGGGCGGCGAGACGACCGAGCAGAAGTTCCGAGAGATCCGGAAGGGCCTCAGCCGGTTCGCCGGGCGCGAGCTCGAGCTGGACGAATCCGTCTACGCCTCCGAGGCGGCCACCGGCGACCGCAACCGCGCCCTCGCCTACCTCACGCACGCAGCCGGCACGCTCGCCGCCCCCGTCGACGTCGCCACCGACGCCTACTTCCGCCAGTGCGCGCTCGTGGTGACCACGCGGGACCTCGCCGTCATGGCCGCGACCCTCGCGACCGGCGGCATCAACCCGCTGACGCGCGAGCGGGTGATCAGCGCCGATGCGGCCCGGTGGACCACCTCGATGATGACCAGCTGCGGCATGTACGACGCGTCGGGCGAGTGGCTGCTGCGCGTCGGCCTCCCCGCGAAGAGCGGCGTGGGCGGCGGCATCGTGGCGCTGCAGCCCGAGCAGTTCGGCGTCGGCACGTTCAGCCCGCGCCTCGACGAGCGCGGCAACAGCGTGCGCGGCGTCGAGATGCTCACCACCATGAGCGAGCGCTATGGCCTGCACATGCTCGACCCGCGCGGCGAGCCGCTCTCGCCGATCGCGTCGCTCGACCCCGACGACGGCACCACGGTCGCACTGCTGCGCGGCGACATCCGCTTCGCCGGCATGGAGGAGGTGCTGACGCGCCTGCTGCCCCTGGTCAACGACGACGGATGCCTCGTGCTCGACTTCACCGGCGTGACCCGCGTCGGCGGCGGCGCCTCCCGCGTCTTCCGCGGTGTCGTCGACCTGGCGGGCACGAATCCCGACGGCCGCGCGCGCGTGGAGATCCGCGACCCCGACGGCGTGCTCCGCGACTGACCGCTCGGTCGACCGCCTCCCGCATCCGCCCCACGTCACCCACCTCATCGCTTCGGCACGTGCCGATCGCACCGGCACGTGTTCGTCGCGTCGGCCCGTGTTCGAACGCGGGCCCGTGTGAATTGGGCGGGCCGGCGGGGCGAAGCTGGCGACGCTGAGTCGGGCCGGCGGGACGAAGCCGGCGCCGCTGAGTCGGGCCGGCGGGACGAAGCCGGCGCCGCTGAGTCGGGCCGGCGGGACGAAGCCGGCGCCGCTGAGTCGGGCAGGCGGGACGAAGCCGGCGCCGCTGAGCCGGGCTACCAGATCGTGCCGGCGCCGGTGAAGATCGACGCGAACGCGAGCGTGCCGAGCACGAGGCCGGCGATGGCGATTCCCAGGCCGGTGCCCCCGACGCGGTTCGCGCGCACGATGCCGAGGATGCCGAAGATGATCGCGAGGAGGTCGGGCACGGCCCCGAGGATCAGCCCGATGAAGAACGGGATCCACGTCGTGAGGAAGCCCCAGATGCCGAGCACGAGCGCGGCGATCGCGAAGCCGTTGCCGGCGACCGTCTCCCGCGGCGGCGTCCAGTCCGACGGCACGGCCTGGTAGGAGCCCCACTCGCTGCCGCTCCACCAGCGCTGCCGGCCCGTGCCGGGCTCGGTGTACCACCCCGCGGCGGGTCCGCCGCCCGTCTCGTCCGCCATGCTCGCACCCCGTTCTCGTACTGCTTCGATTCTGGCGGATGCCGCGCTCGCGCGTCGCGCCGCCCGCACTCGGCCGCCTCGCCCGGGGAGAACCCCGATGCGCGCGGGCGGCGAACTGCCAGACTCGAGACATGCAGCTTCGAGGCATCCGACTGCCCCTCCGCTTCTCAACCGTCGCAACCGTCGCGTCCGCGCTGGCGTTGATCGTCGTCGGTGCGACGATCGCCGCATCGGGAGCAGCCGCCGCGCCCGTCCGACAGGCGCCCGCGGGCGTCGAGGACTTCACGTTCGACTCGTTCACGGCCGACTACGCGCTGAGCCGCGACGCCGACGGCCACGCGGTGCTCGACGTGACCGAGACGATCGTCGCTCGCTTCCCGGACTTCAACCAGAACCGCGGCATCATCCGCAGCCTCGTCGACACCTACGACGGCGTCGACCTGCGCACCGAGCAGATCATCGTGACCGACGAGTCGGGCGCGCCCGTCGCCGCCGAGGCCACCCGCAGCGACGGCTACATCGACCTCGCGCTCGGCACCGACGAGTTCGTGCGGGGCGTGCAGACCTACGTGATCAGCTACCGCCAGCACGACGTGGTCGGCACCTTCGGCGACACCGGCGTCGACGAGTTCTACTGGGACGTCAACGGCACCGGCTGGCCGCAGCCGTTCGGCACGGTGGCGATGCACCTCGTCGTCGACCCCGCGCTGACCGACGCGCTCACGGGCGCGGCGGCCTGCTACCGGGGCGTGCAGGGCAGTGACGTGCAGTGCGAGATCGAGTCGGATGCCGCTGCGGGAACCTTCGACGTCAGCGAGACCGACCTCGGGCCGTACTCCGGCGTGACCGTGGCGATCGCGTTCGACAAGGGCACGTTCGTGGTGCCAGAGCGGGCGCGCGACAGTGTGTGGTTCACGTGGCTTCCCGGCATCCTCGCGGGCCTCGTGCTCGTGCTGCTGATCGTGATGCTCGTCGTGCGCATCGCGCGCTGGCGCGACCACCCCGGCCGCGGCATCATCGTGCCCGAGTACAGCCCGCCGCAGGGCGTCGACCCGATCCTCGGCGCGAACATCATCGGGCGGCAGAACCAGGGGCTGCAGGCGCAGATCCTGCGGCTCGCCCTGAACGACCACATCCAGTTCGTCGAGGTCTCGGGCGGCACCGACTGGCGCGGGCGGGAGACGAAGGACCTGCACGCCGAACTTCTCGACGTGCCGCAGGCGATGGAGCCGCGCGACCTGCGACTGCTGATGGCGATGTTCCCGACTATGCAGCCGGGCGCGCGGCGCGAGATCGACAAGAAGATGGAGCTCTCGGAGGCGCGGGCGCTCGTGGCGGTCGATGACGACGCCCCGGCCGAGGCGCTGCGGCGGGGGCTGCGCGTGAAGCCGCCGCGCGGGCCGATGGGCTGGCTCTCGGGCGTGGAGCTGATCAGCTCGATGCTGCTCTGGGTCGTGTTCGTGATCGGCATGTTCACCGAGGTCGCGACGATCTGGGTGATCGGCGGGTTCATCGTCGGCGTGCTCGGGTTCATCTTCGGCCTGATGATCGCCAACCGCCCGGCCGTGCTCACCGAGCTCGGCGCCGCGCTGCGCGACCACCTCCTGGGGCTCCGCGATTACATGCAGCTCGCCGAACGCGACCGCATGCGCGTGCTCCAGGGCGTCGAGACCGCCGAGCGGCGACCGATCGCCTCGGAGGCCGACCGCGGCAGGGCGGCGGCGACGGATGCCGCCGAGCGCGTGCACCTCTACGAGGACCTGCTCCCGTGGGCGCAGTTGTGGGGCATCGAGGACTCGTGGGCGCGCGAGCTCGACACGCTCGTGCGCGAGGTCGACGACGACCGCATCCGCTGGCGCCGCCACCGGCACGTGCCGTACGCGGCGCTCATCGCGATGAACGTCGCCGGATCGCACGCGATGCAGTCGGCCGCCGCGGCGCGCGTGGCCGCGGCCTCGTCGAGCTCGGGCGGCGGCTCGGGCGGCGGCGGGTTCTCCGGCGGGGGCGGCGGCGGCGGTGGCGGCGGCGGCCGCTGACCTCGTCGATTCGCGAGACCCGTCAGAAACCTGCGTTCCCAGCGCTGGAAGCGCGGGATTTCGACGGGTCTGGAGTCAGTCGTCGGTGGGGTGCGGCCACCACGACGGGAGCAGCGCGGTGAAGCGCGCCGTCGCCGCGGCGATGTCGTCGTCGTCGCCGAGCGCCCAGGTCTCCATCGCGCCGACGAGCCCGCCCGCGATGTACGCGGCGGCCTCCTCCTGCGCGCCCGGGTCGCTCGGGGCGCCGGGAACGCCGCGCTCGGCCCAGACCTGCACCGCGAGCAGTGCACGGTGGCGGATCCGCACGTCGAGCACCGAGTGGAAGAGCCAGCGCGAGCGGGAGGTCAGCAGCCCCCGGTAGCCCGTGCGCTCGGACGCGACGTGCTCGAGCAGCGCGTGCAGCGACTCCTCGTACCGCGCGGCCACCTGCTGCGGGTCGCCCTCCGACGGGTCGACGTCGACGATCGAGATCGTGTCGAACTCGTATCCGTACTGCTCGATCGCGAAGTCCTGCACGCTCTCGTTGTGGCCGTAGAACGTCGTGCGGTGCACGCCGGCTTCGCGGCAGAGCGCGGTGACGCTGATCTCGTCGAGCGCCGTGGTGGCGAGCAAACGGCTCAGCGCGTCCACCATCGCCTTCCGGGTGCGCTCGGCACGCGGATCGAGGCCCGGGGAACCCGGCGTGCTCGTCGTCACCCGCTCAGCCTAGCCGGAGGGGTGACACCGGTTGGGCAGTGGTCGCCCTGAGGCGCGGGAGCGCGCGCGGCGGTAGGGCGAGGCGAGCGGATGCCGCGGGGCGGGCGAGACGACGGTTGCCCCGGAGCGGCGCGCGGCGAGCGCGTCGGTGGCCCCGGGGCATCCGCTCGCCCTCAGTCGGCGTAGTGCGCGAGGCCCGCGGTCTCGCCGCCGTCGGCGACGAACTCGGCGCCGGTCGAGAAGCTCGACTCGTCGCTCGCGAGGAAGAGGATGAGGTTCGACAGCTCGATCGGCTCGCCCACGCGGTGCAGGGCGACGTGGCTCTGCGGGGTCTCGAGCTCGGCGGTCATGGGGGTGCGGATCACGCCCGGGTGCACGGAGTTCACGCGGATGTTGTACCGGCCGAGGTCGAGGGCGGCGTTCTTGGTGAGGCCGCGCACGCCGTACTTCGCGGCGTTGTAGCCGGGCAGCGCCTCGTAGCCCTGGAGGCCGGCGGTCGAGGAGACGTTGACGATCGAGCCGGCGCCCGACTCCTTCAGCGCCGGGATGGCGGCCTTGATGCCGTAGAAGACGCCGGTGAGGTTGATCCTCAGGATCAGGTCCCACGCGTCGAGCGTGTACTCCTCGATCGGCCCGAAGTTCGCGATGCCCGCGTTGTTCACGACGATGTCGAGCCGGCCGAACGCCTCGACCGCTGCAGCGACGGCCGCCTCCCACTGGGCGTAGTCGGTCACGTCGAGGTGCACGTACCTCGCCGCGTCGCCGAGCTCGCCGGCGAGGGTCGCGCCGTCCTCGTCGAGGATGTCGCCGATCACCACCTTCGCGCCCTCGGCGACGTGCAGGCGGGCGTGCGACGCCCCCATGCCCCGGGCTCCGCCGCTGATGAGTGCGACCTTTCCACTGACGCGTGCCATGTCTACCTTCCTGAATGCGGATCCCAGGGGTCGGTCGACCCCGGGCTGGCGGGGGTCGGCATCGCGAAGGGTGTCGACCTCATCGTCGTCATCTACACTACACCTGTTGAATAGAGGGCGGATGCCCCGCCGCACCCGGCTGCCACCGTCGCCACCGTTGACACCGCCAGCCAGCCTGCGAGGATGGCCCCATGGACGATGCGACGACCCTGATGACCTCACTCTCCGAGCAGGAGTGCTGGGTGCGACTGCGCAACAACGAGATGGGCCGGCTCGCGGTGGCCGTCGACGGCCGACCCGACATCTTCCCCGTGAACTACTTCGCGAGCGGCAGCTCGATCCTGTTCCGCACGGCGGGCGGCACGAAGTTCGATGACGTGACGGTGAACCACGCCGTCGCCTTCGAGGTCGACCACTTCGACCAGGACGGCGGCTGGAGCATCGTCGTGCGAGGCACCGCCAAGCCGCTCACGACGCCGGCCGAGATCGCCGACGCGGAGTCGGCGCCCCTGAAGCCGTGGATCCCGACCGACAAGCCGAACTTCGTGCGCATCGACGTCGAGGTCGTGACCGGCCGCGCGGTCGTCTTCGCGCTCGACCCGCGGCACGAGGGCACGCTCTAGGCGCTTCGCCGGCACTGCGGGCGCGACCGAGTACGCGAACTGCGGGAACGCGCCGCGGATTCCCGCAGTCTGCGTACGCAGTCCCGCTCCGGCGGTCCCACCGCGCGTCCGCCGGGCGTTGACGGGCCGCGCGCGCGGCTCCTAGGGTCGGAGCACACGGGAGGGGGACCCGATGCTCGAGACGGCACCCTGGTTGACGCTGGTTCCGCCGGTGATCGCGATCGCGCTGGCGATCATCACCAAGAAGGTCATGCTGAGCCTCGGGGCGGGGGTGCTCACGGCCGCGCTGCTCATCGCGGCGTTCAACCCGCTCGAGACGCTGCGACTGGTCTGGGAGGCGTTCGCCGGCATCTTCTGGGTCGACGGCGGCGTGAACACCTGGTACGTCTACATCCTGGTCTTCACGCTGGCGCTCGGCGTCATCGCCGCGTTCATCATGATGTCGGGCGGCACGAAGGCGTTCGCCGACTGGGCGGTCGAACGCATCAAGACCCGCCGGGGCGGCATGTTCCTGCCGGCGATCCTCGGCATCGTCATCTTCATCGACGACTACTTCAACGCCCTCGCCGTCGGGCAGATCAGCCGCCCGGTGACCGACGAGCACCGCATCTCGCGCGCGAAGCTCGCGTACATCGTCGACTCGACGTCGGCCCCGGTCGCGGTGCTCGCCCCGTTCTCGAGCTGGGGCGCGTACATCATGGGCATCCTCACCCCCATCGTCGCCGCGTCCGCGCTCACCCTGAGCAGCGTGCAGGCCTTCCTCGGCGCCGCGGCGGCCAACTACTACGCGATCGCCGCGGCGGTGCTCGTCTGGCTCGTCATCGTCTTCAAGGCCGACATCGGCCCGATGCGACGCGAGGAGCTGCGGGCCATCACCGAGGGCCGGCCCTACGCCGAGGGCGAGGTCGTGCCGGGGCACCTGAGCGAGGACCTCCCCGTGCACGAGCCGGGCGCGAAGCGCGCGCTGGTCGTGCCGTTCGTCGCGCTCGTCGTCGGCGTCTTCACCGGCATCGTCTGGACCGGCGTGAGCGCCGGCGGCTCGTGGAACGTCGTCGACATCCTCGCGTCGACCGACACCAGCGCCGCGCTCATCTTCGGCGGCGCGCTCGGCCTGGCCGTCGCGCTGTACTACTACTTCCGCTACACCACGGCGAACCCGAAGTTCGCCTGGAACACCTTCGGTCGCGGCTGGTGGGAGGGCATCAAGTCGATGATGCCCGCGGTCGGCATCCTGATCCTCGCCTGGATGCTCGGCGGCCTCATCGACGCGCTCGGCACCGGGGTCTTCCTCGGCGAGCTCGTCGAGTCGTCGAACCTGTCGCCGGCGTGGCTGATCCCGATCGTGTTCGTGCTCGCCGCGGCGATGGCGTTCTCGACCGGCACCTCGTGGGGCTCGTTCGGCCTGCTGCTCCCGATCGCGGGCGGGATCGTCAACGCGGTGGATGCCCCTGAGCTGCTGCTCCCGATGCTCGGCGCCGTGCTGGCGGGCGCGGTCGCGGGCGACCACAGCTCGCCGATCTCCGACACGACGATCCTGTCGTCCACGGGCGCCGGGTCGAACGTGATCACGCACGTCGTCACGCAGTTGCCCTTCGTCGGCATCGCGGGCGGCTCGGCGATCGTCGGCTACGTCGTGCTCGCGGCCACCGACCTCACCTGGCTCGGCCTCGTGGTGACGCTCGTCGTGCTCGCGGGCTGCGTGTTCCTGGTTCGACTCGTGCGCAAGCCGGTCGAGGTCGAGGCGGAACTCGCCGAGCCGGCGACCTCGGAGTAGCCCGGGGCGGTCACCAGGGGCTGGTGCACGCGGCCGCGTCGAGGCACTCCTGCACGGTCGCGGCATCCAGCGCGTGCTCGAGCTCGCGCGCGGTCGGCAGGTCGGCGCCCACGCGCCCGACCGTGATCGACGCGGCCGTCGCGGCGCGCTTGCCGAGGCGCGCGAGGGCGTCGTGGTCGAGCGTCGCCGGCGCGGCATCCGTCGCCAGCAGCCCCGCGATGAGCGCGGCCATGAACGTGTCCCCCGCGCCCACCGTGTCGCGCACCTCCACCGGCACTGCGGGCACCACGGCGGATGCCTCGGAGTTCGCGACCACCGCGCCGTCTCCGCCGAGCGTGACGGCCACGATCCCGGCCCCAGCGCCGAGCAGCTCCGCCACCACGACGTCGATCGCGCGGCCGGGGTAGAGCCACGCGGCATCCTCGTCGCTCAGCTTCACGACGTCGCACGCGGCAGCGAGCGACTCGACCTCGGCGCGCACCGCGTCGGGCTCGCCGAGCAGCGCCGGCCGCACGTTCGGGTCGAACGTGACGAGTGCGCGACCCGCGGCGGCCGCGACCGCCTCGCGCACGCGGTCGGCGCCGGGGGAGAGGAACGCGGCGATCGACCCGGTGTGCAGCACTCGCTCGCCGGCGAGCGCGGGTGCGCCGGGCAGCTCCCACGCGATGTCGAAGTCGTAGGTCGCCGACCCGTCGGCGGCGATCGTCGCCCGCGCGACCGCGGTGCGCTCGAGGCCCCAGGAGGCGTCGTCGATGACCACGCCGGATGCCCCGAGGTGCGCCGCGATCGCCTCCCCGAACGCGTCGTGCGCCAGCGCCGTCGCGAGCCTCGCGCCCACGCCCAGCCGCGCGAGGCCGAGCGCCACGTTCGCGGGCGAGCCGCCCGGCGCATCCGTCTCGGTGCCCTCGGCATCGACGACGACGTCCATGATCGACTCGCCGACCACCAGCACCTGTGCTTCCGGGCTCATG
Organism: Agromyces rhizosphaerae; assembly: GCF_027925245.1. Lineage (NCBI taxonomy): Bacteria > Bacillati > Actinomycetota > Actinomycetes > Micrococcales > Microbacteriaceae > Agromyces > Agromyces rhizosphaerae. The sequence goes on along the minus strand of NZ_BSDP01000001.1, from coordinate 2,043,997 downwards.
CCGTGAGCCTACCCGCGATAGCCTGCACGCACGGGGGTGCGCACATGGGCGATCCAGGCGGCAGCGGGCGCGTCACGGGCGGGCTCGCGGCGATCGGCCGCACGCCGCTCGTGCGGCTCGAGCACTTGGTGCCCCACGGCGCCGCCGAGGTGTGGGTGAAGGTCGAGGGCGCGAACCCGACCGGGTCGTACAAGGACCGCATGGCCGTCGCGGTGCTGACCGGCGCGCTCGAGCGCGGCGACGTCGAGCCGGGCGACACCGTGGTCGAGTACACGGGCGGTTCGACCGGCACCGCCCTCGCGTTCGTCGCCGGCGTGCTCGGGCTGCGGTTCACCGCGGTCTTCTCCGACGCGTTCTCCGACAGCAAGCGGCAGGCGATGGAGGCGTTCGGCGCGACCGTGCTGGTCGAGCCGAGCGGCGACGGCACCATCACCACGGAGCTGATCGACCGGATGCGGCAGCGCGCCCACGCCCTCGCCGAGGCGCCGCACGCCTACTACGCCGACCAGTTCGGCTCCCCCGACGTGCCGCGCGGGTACGCGACGATGGGCGCCGAGATCGCCGAGCAGCTGCCCGGCGGCCCGGACGTGCTCTGCGTCGCCGTCGGCACGGGCGGTGCGCTCATGGGCACGCTCGCCGGGCTCCGGGCATCCGGTGCCGACCCTGCCGTGGTCGCGGTCGAGCCCGCCGAGTCGGCGTTGCTCACGACCGGCGTCCCGGGCGCGCACCGGGTGGAGGGCGTGGCCGTCTCGGTCGACCCGCCGTTCCTCGACCGGACGGTGCTGCGCGAGGTGCGCGCGATCGAGCAGGACCGCGCGTTCGAGATGTGCCGCACCCTCGCCCGCACCGAGGGCGTGTTCGGCGGCGGTTCGACGGGGCTCAACGTGTGCGCGGCGATCGACGAGGCCGTCGCGCTCGGCCCCGGGCACCGCGTCGTGACGATCGCCTGCGACTCGGGGCTCAAGTACCTCGGCGGGCACATCTACTCCTGACGTCGCCGCGGCCCGCGGCACCTCGGGCGCTACCGTGGAGCCATGCGCCTCGCCGGCGGGTTCCGAGCGACGCGGCGACTGCCCGTGCTGCAGGTCGCCAAGTCGATCGCGGCCACGATCGCGGCCTGGCTGGTCGGCGCCTGGCTCTTCCCGGGCACGCCCCCGATCTTCGCGGCCATCGCCGCCCTGCTCGTCGTGCAGCCGAGCGTCAACCAGTCGCTCGGCAAGGGCATCGAGCGCAGCGTCGGCGTGCTCGTCGGCGTCATCCTGGCGTCGGTGCTCGGGCTGCTGCTGGGCCCCGACGCCTGGGTCGTGCTGCTCGCGATCGTCGCCGCGAGCCTCACCTCGTGGGGGCTGAAGCTCACGTCGGGCACGTCGAACCAGGTCGCGATCAGCGCGATGCTCGTGCTGGCGCTCGGTCAGTCGACCCCGGAGTACGCGCTCGACCGCGTGCTCGAGACGGTGCTCGGCGCGTTCATCGGCATCGTCGTCAACGCCCTGATCGTGCCGCCCGTGCTCGTCGAGCCGGCCCGCCGCGCCGTGGTCGACCTCGGCCTCGAGATCGCCGCGACCATGGACCGCCTCGCGCGCGGCCTCGCCACCCCGCAGTCGCCGGGCGAGGTCTCGGGCATCATCATCGAGGCCCGCCTGCTCAGGCCGATGACGGATGCCGCGCACGAGGCGCTCGACGACGCGCGCGAGTCGCTCGCGCTGAACCCCCGCCGCCAGTCGCACCGGCGCGAGCTCGAGCAGCTCGAGGCGCTCGTCGAGCGCCTCCGCCCCATCACGACGCAGCTCATCGGCATGACCCGCGCGTTCTCCGACCACTACGACCAGTCGCTGCACGACGAGCCCTCGGTGCGCTCGATCTGCGAGGAGCTCGCGCGCGCCGCGCACGACGTGCGCCTGCTCGTGCGCCCCGCGGAGCGCGAGCCCGAGCCGATGACCACCGAGATCCCGGTGCTGACGGCGCCGCTCTCGCTCGCGCCGCCGCGCTCGTCGCACTGGGTGCTGATCGGCTCGCTCATGGAGGACCTGCGGCGCATCCACGAGGGGATCGTGGGGGAGGGCGACGAGGGCTGAGCGGCATCCGCCCGCCCGCTCGCCGGTCATCGAGTCGTCACGAACTGCCGCAAACCGGTCCGGCATTCCGACACTTCGTGACCATTCGCGGTGCAGGTCGGTACGCCGGGGCGGCCCTCCACAGGGGGAACGGAGGCGGGTTCCCCACGCCGTACGCTCGACCGACACCCCACCGAGAGGACGCCGTGAGCGAGCAGACCGACGACCCGACCACCCCGGCCGCGGAGCAGCCGGAAGCTCCTGAGGGGCCGCCCGCGACAGCCGCAACCGCCACGGCCACGCTTCCCGAGGTGGAGACGCCCGCAGCGGACGCGCCCGAAGGCGCGGCGCCGGCAGGCGAGACGCCGGCAGGCGAGCCGGAAGCGGCTCCGGGCCCGGAGGCGAAGCGCGGCGTCGGCGCCCTCGCGATCATCGCCGCGATCGTCGGCCTGGTCGCGCTGGCCGGCGCGTTCGCCGTGCCGCTCGTCGGCCTGCTCGGCGCGGTCCCCGCGGTCGCGCTCGGCATCGTCGCCCTCGTGTTCGCCGTGAAGCGCGGGCGCCGCACCCTCGCGAAGGTGCTCGGCATCTCGGCCATCGTCACGGGCGCGCTCGCACTCATCGCGGGCGTGGTGATGACGGTCGTCTATGCACTGACGAACCCGATCATCCAGGCCGAGATCGAGGCGGCGCTGTCGGAACTCGACGAGACCTCGCAGGAGGCCCCGGCGCCCGTGGAGGAGCCCGTCGAGGAGCCGGTCGAGGAAGTCGTCGACGAGGGCTCGGACGGGGGCGAGGTCGTGGCGCTGGCAGAGGGCGAGTGGGAGATCGACCCGGCCGAGGTCGAGTACTTCGTCACGCTCGACTGGAACGACTACGCGGAGGCCGAGGGTGCACCGTGGCGCGCGACCGAGACCGACTGCGGCGACGCTCCGACGGTGCTCGAGGTCGGCGACTCGTACAACTGCGTGACCTACTTCGACGACGGCGACCGCATCAAGGTGCTGATCGAGCTCACCGAGGAGGGCTGGACCTGGTCCGCCCCCTGACCTGATCCCCCCGCCGAGTCGTCACGAACTGCCGCCATCCGCACTCGGATAGCGACAGTTCGTGACGACTCACGGATGGGCCGGCTGCTCAGGCGAGCCAGTCGAGCGACTGGCCGTGCGGGCCGGCGAGGGCGACCAGGTCGCCGTCGAGGGCGAGCGCGAACGTCGATGACCCTCCGGTGCCGTCGGGCTGCACGCCCGGCGTGACGCCCTGGCCCTCGATCGAGATCCAGTGCGTGCGGCCGCGCTCGGCGGCGAGGGAGCACACGTCGTCGGCGAACGCCGCCCGCTCGTCACGGCCGAGGTACACGATCGTGCCGGCGTGGAAGACCACGAGCGTGGCGTCGTCCGGGGCATCCGCCGCCACCTCGCGCAGCCGCTCGCGCCCGTCGCCCGCGACCAGCCGCACGGGTTCGCGCCGCGCCAGCTCGATCGCCCGCCGGATGCGCTCGCGCCGTTCGACCTGCTCGGGCCAGACGAGCGTCTCGAGCCAGCGCATGTCGTCGGCGTCGTCGACGCGGAGCGGGTTGAGGTCGAGCCCTGCGCGCCACACGATCTCGGGCAGCCGGTCGGGCAGGGGGACGGGCCCCGTCGTCGCGCACTCGAGCAGCACGTCCGACTCTCCGAGCACCGGATCGTCGTCGTAGCGGTACGCGTACCGATCGGGGTACAGGCAGAGCCCGGCGGACGCCCCCACCTCGAGCAGCGCGATCGGCCCCTCGATGGCCGCGAGCAGCGGCAGCAGCAGTGCGCAGCGGCGCGGCTCGTTGGTCTGCGTGGCGCGCTGCAGCGCGGCATCCGCCACCGCCGGCCAGTTCGCGAGCAGCCACTCGCGCCAGGGCGCGTACTCCCCCTCGGGCGCGCCGAGCAGGCGCGAGCACGCGAAGACGAGGTTCGGCTGCTGCTTCGGCCGTGGCAGCTCGCGGATCAGGTCGAGCACCTCGTCGTCGCCGGCGACGCCCGTCGCCCACGCCTCGTAGATCGCCGACTGCCCGCGCGCCTCGTTCACGGCGAACCGGGTGTACCAGTCGCGCGTGACGTCCCCGGTCTGCTGCACCTGCACCCGCCGAGTCTACGGATGCCGCGGGGCGACCCGACCCGTCGCCCTCGCCCTCGCCGTCGCCCTCGCAGTCGCCTCCTCGCCCCGTCCCCCCTCGCCCGTCGCCCCTCGCCCTCCCGCCCCGCGCCGTGTAGCGAGAACATGCAGATCTGACACGTGGCGGCGAATACATGCAGACACGCCCCCGTGTTCCGCGCCGTTGCATGTATTCGCGACACGACGGTGCATCCGAACGGGCGCGTCCGTCTGAACCCTGGGTGAGCGGCGCCGAACGCGCCGCGCATCCTCCCGCCCCGACCGGCGGCGAGGCCTACCGTGAGCACAGGAGGCAGCGACATGTCCGCATCCCACGAGACCACGGCGCGATCGACGACGAACGCCACCGCGAACGACGCGACCGCGCCCGACCGCCCGACGGCAGCGCAGGCGACGGATGCCCCCGAGGCATCCGCCCGCTCCACCGCACCGAACGACCTGGCCCGCCAGCTCACCGTCGCCGTGAGCGCCGTGCTCGCGATCGTCGGCTCGTTCATCGGCTCCGGCGCCGCCGGCGGCACCCCGATCCAGGACGCCGCGGGCGGCGCGCTCGCCGCCGACGCCACGCCCATCGCCCCGGGCACGGGCGCGTTCTCGATCTGGTCGGTCATCTACGCGGGCCTCCTCGCCTACGCCGTCTGGCAGTTCCTGCCCGCGCAGCGCAGCGCCGAGCGCCACCGCCGGGTCGGCTACCCGGTCGCGGCGTCGCTGCTGCTGAACGCCGCGTGGATCCTGTCGATCCAGTTCGACGTGCTCTGGCTCAGCATCCCGGTCATCGCCGTGCTGCTCGGCGTGCTCGTGGTCGCGTTCCTCACCCTGCTGCGCTGGCGGCCGGCGAACCCGCTCGACGCGTTCCTCACCGACGGCACGGTCGGCCTCTACCTCGGCTGGGTCGCCATCGCGACGGCCGCGAACGTGACCGCCGGGCTGGTCGCCGCGGGGTTCGACGGCTGGGGCATCGGGGCGGATGCCTGGGCCGTCGTCGTGCTCGCCGTCGCGGGTCTCGTGGGCGTCGCGATCGCCGTGCGCGGGGGCGGGCGCATCGCGCCGACGCTGTCGCTGTGCTGGGGACTCACCTGGGTCGCGATCGCGCGCCTCGACGGGAACCTGCTCTCGACGCCGGCCGCCGTCGCCGCGATCGTCGCGGTGGTCGTCGTGGTGATCGCGACGATCCTCGCCCGCGCGCGCCTCATGCTGCGCGGCGAGCAGCCGAGGTAGGGCGCCGCCCCGCGGCATCCGCTCGCCCCCGCCCGCCGCGTGACGCTGCCCGCTGCCCGCTGCCCGCTGCCCGCTGCCCGCCGCATCCGCTCGCCCCGTCGCCCCCTCCCTCCCGAGAACATGCAACGCCGCGCGACACGCCGCGCCGGTGCATGCTCCCGACGCGGACCCGCCGAATCTGCATGTTTTCGGGCGGCACGACGGGCGGTCACGTCCGCGCCGCGCGCCGCCTCACTAGGCTGGCGAGAGACGCGGGGAGGCGGAGCGGGATGACCGATTCAGCTGCAACGAGCACCACCGAGGCGACCGAGGAGGTGCCCGGTCCGACCTGGTGGAGTCTCACGGTCGATGAGGTGACGACGCGGCTGGGCGTCGACCCGGCCGACGGCCTGGCCGAGAGCGAGGTGAACGGGCGCCTCGCGGAGTACGGCGAGAACGCACTCGCATCCGCCCCGCAGCCGAGCTGGGTGCGCATCGCCCTGAAGCAGCTGTTCGAGCTCATGACGCTCATGCTCGTGATCGTCGCGATCGTGTCGCTCGTCATCGGGCAGGTCTCGACCGCGATCATCGTGGGCATCCTGGTGCTCTACAACGTCTGGCGCGGCACGAGCCAGGAGCTCAAGGCCAAGCGCAGCGTCGACGCGCTGTCGAAGCTGCAGGTGCCGCAGGCGCGCGTGGTGCGGGGCGGGGTGGTGCGGCTGGTCGACGCGACCGCGATCGTGCCCGGCGACGTGGTCGAGCTCGAGGCGGGCGACCTCGTGCCGGCCGACGGGCGCATCCTGCGGGCGGCGAACCTCGAGACCCAGGAGGCGGCGCTCACCGGCGAATCGCTGCCGATCCCGAAGGGCCCGACCGCGAACGACGCCGACACGGCCCTCGCCGACCGCACGTCGATGGTCTACCAGAACACGTCGATCACGCGCGGCACGGCCCGCATCATCGTCGTCGAGACGGGCATGCGCACCGAGGTCGGCCGCATCGCGAGCCTGCTCACGACCGTCGAGTCGGGGAAGTCGCCGCTCGGGCGCGAGCTCGACTCGCTCACGAAGGTGCTCGGCGTGATCGCGTGGTCGGCGGTCGCGATCATCATCGCGATCGGCCTGCTGCGCGGCCAGGAGCTCGACGAGCTGCTGTTCCTCGGCACGGCGGTGGCGATCTCGGCGATCCCGACCGGCCTGCCGGCGTTCGTGCAGAGCCTGCTCGGCTGGGGCGCGAACCGGCTCGCCGCGCAGCAGGCGATCGTCACGAGCCTGAACGACGTCGAGACGCTCGGCGCGACGAGCGCCATCTGCTCCGACAAGACCGGCACGCTCACCATGAACGAGATGACGGTGCGCACGGTGTGGTTCGGCGGCGCGCACCTGTCGGTCACGGGCGGCGGGTACTCGTTCGACGGGCGGGTGCTGACCCCCGCGGGCGACGAGGTGGAGGTGCGCCCGGGCAAGCTCGCGCAGGCGCTCGTGCTGCCCAACGACGCATCCGTCAGCGTCGACGGCGACGTGGTCGGCGACCCGACCGAGGCCGCGTTGGTCGTGCTCGCCGCGAAGCTCGGCATCGATGCCGACGAGTCGCGCCGAGCCCACCCGCGGCTCGCCGAGGTGCCGTTCGACTCCGACTACAAGTACATGGCCACGTTCCACCGCATGCAGGTGGGCGGCGAGCGCCACCTGGTCGAGTTCGTGAAGGGCGCACCCGACATCGTGCTCGGCCGCTGCGTCAGCATGGTGGGCGCCTCGGGCGAGATCGTGCCGGTCGATGCGGATGCCGCCACGGCGGCGCTCGAGGAGATGTCGGCGTCCGGCCTGCGCACCCTCGCGGTCGCGATGCGCATCCTCGACGAGTCCGACGAGGCGGCCATGCTGCGCGACCCGCAGGGCATGGTGCACGACCTGGTGCTCGCGGGCATCGTCGGCATCGTCGACCCGCTCCGCGCCGAGGCGAAGGACGCGGTCGCGCTCGCCCAGCGCGCCGGCATCGAGGTGCGCATGATCACGGGCGACCACGCGGTGACCGCCGGCGCGATCGGCGCCGAGCTCGGCCTCGGCCCGGGCGCCATCTCGGGCGCCGACCTGCGCAACCTGAACGACGCCCAGCTGAACTCGCGCCTCGGCCACCTGCACGTGTTCGGCCGCGTCACCCCGCAGGACAAGCTGCGCCTGGTCGGCATGCTGCAGTCGCAGGGCGAGGTGGTCGCCATGACCGGCGACGCCGTCAACGACGCCGCGGCGATCAAGCAGGCCGACATCGGCGTGGCGATGGGCTCGGGCTCGGAGGTCACCAAGCAGGCGGCGAAGCTCGTGCTCACCGACGACAACTTCTCGACGCTGGTGCACGCGGTCGAGCTCGGCCGCGTGGTCTACGACAAGATCGTCTCCTACCTGCGCTTCCAGATGTCGCAGTTGTTCTCGATGATCTTCCTGTTCCTCGCCGCGAGCGCGTTCGCGATCAACGACGGCGTCGCGATGTTCCCGGGCATGGTGCTGTTCCTGAACTTCTTCATCACGCTGTTCGCGGTGCTCGCGATCGCCGGCGACCCGACGCCGCCCGGCATCATGGACCGCCCGCCGCGCGATCCGAACAAGGGCATCACCAACCCGGCGTCACTCGTCGAGTGGCTGCTCTACGGGGTCACCATCTTCGTCGTCTCGCTCGTGCCGCTCGCCTGGGGGCCGGATGCCCCGAGCCCGACCGAGCCCAGCGCCTCGATGACCATGGTCTACATCGTCGTCGGGCTCGCCACGGTGCTGAGCGCGCTGCTCATGCGCCGCGCGCCCGAGTCGGGCCTGCTGCCGCCGATCTCGTCTGCCGCGAAGATGCTCGTCTGGCCGGTGCTGCTGCTCATCGTGACCACGGAGTTCGGGTTCCTGCAGAACGCGCTCGGCACCGTCTCGCTCACCGGGTGGCAGTGGCTCGAGTGCGTGGCGCTGCTGCTGCCGGTGCTCGCCGTGGTCGAGGCGCACAAGTGGTGGCTGCGCCGCCGGGCGCGAGCCGCGCGGGCGCCGAAGCCGGCGCGGCAGCCGGTGGTCACCGACTGAGCGGATGCCCTGGGCCGGCGCTCCCCCCGCCCGCGCGTCCGCGCCGGAGCAGGCGCCCGGCCCGCGGCATCCGCCCGATCAGTCTGCGAGCGCCCCGAGGTACTCGTCGGTGTCGACCCACTGCGCGTGGCACGACTTGCAGTGCCGGGTCGGCGCGAAGTCGGTGGGGAACCAGCCGCCGTGCACGACGGCGCCGTCGGCGATCGCCTCGTCGAGCACGTCGTCCGTGAGCCCGTAGACGACCTGCACCGTGCTGCCCGACCCGCAGTCGGGGCACGCGTCGCTGCCGGTCAGCGGCAGGTCGATCGACTCGGTCACGGGGCTCGTCTCCATGTGCCGCACGCTACGCCCGGCCGCCGACATCGCCCGCGCGCGACGCGCGAAATGTGACGAAGCGCTGACGATTCCGGCATCCGGCCCATCTGCGCCCCGCACGCGACCTAGCGTGGGGAGCATGGCCGACTCGCCGCGACGCCCCCTGCCCGGATGGCTGCTGTCCGGCGGTGCCGGCGTGGCCGCCGCACTGTTCGGCGCGGGCCTCGGCGAGCTCTCGGCCGCGCTCTTCGCGCAGGGCGGCAGCCCGTTCACCGTCATCGGCTCCTGGCTGGTCGACCTCGCGCCGCCGTGGGCGAAGGACACCGCGATCGCACTGTTCGGCACGAACAACAAGACCGCGCTGCTCGTCGGCATCGGCATCGTGCTCGCAAGCCTCGCGTTCGGCGCCGGCGTGCTCGAGTGGCGGCGCCCGCCGTTCGGCCGCGTGGTGCTCGTCGGGCTCGGCGTCGTCGGCTTCATCGCCGCGACATCGCGCGCGAACGCCACCCCGCTCGACTGGATCCCGTCGGCGATCGCGGCCGGCGCAGCGGCATCCGCCCTCGCCGTCGTGCTGAAGCGCCTCCCCGCACGCCCGCCCACCCGCGCGGATGCCCCGGACGAGGCCGACCGCGCCGTCGACATCGACCGGCGCCGCTTCCTCGGCTGGGCCGGCGGCGCGGCCGCCATCGGCGCCCTCGCCGCGCTCGGCGGCTACGCGATGCAGGCCGGTTCTCGGGCCGTGACCGCGGTGCGCGAGGCGATCTCACTGCCGACGCCGGCGACGCCCGCGCCGCCCATCCCGTCCGGTGCAGATCTGGGCATCAACGGTCTCGCACCCGTCGTCACGCCGAACGACCGCTTCTACCGCATCGACACCGCGCTGCGCGTGCCCGACCTCGAGCCCGCCGACTGGAGCCTGCGCATCCACGGCATGGTCGACCGCGAGGTCACGCTCACCTGGGACGAGCTCCTCGCCCTGCCGATGGTCGAGCACGCCGTGACGCTCGCGTGCGTGTCGAACGAGGTGGGCGGTTCGCTCATCGGCAACGCGGTGTGGCTCGGCGCGCCGATCCGCGACCTGCTCGCCGAGGCGGGCCCGTCCGCCGACGCCGACATGGTGCTCTCGCGCTCGGTCGACGGGTGGACGGCGAGCACGCCCATCGAGGCGCTGACCGACGACCGGCAGTCGCTGCTCGCGGTCGGCATGAACGGCGAGCCGCTGCCCGCCGAGCACGGCTTCCCGGTGCGCATGGTAGTGCCCGGGCTCTACGGGTACGTGTCGGCGACCAAGTGGGTGACCGAGCTGGAGGTCACGAGGTTCGATCGTGCGCAGGCGTACTGGACCCCGCGCGGCTGGTCGGAGCGCGGCCCGATCAAGCTGCACTCGCGCATCGACGTGCCGCGATACGGCTCGACGGTCTCGCCCGGCACGCAGGTCGCCGCGGGCGTCGCGTGGCACCAGCACACCGGCGTCGCGGGCGTCGAGGTGCAGGTCGACGACGGCCCGTGGGAGCAGGCCGAGCTCGCGACCGCGATCTCGGACGACACCTGGGTGCAGTGGCGCCACGAGTGGCAGGCCGAGCCCGGCTCGCGCGTGCTGCGGGTGCGTGCGACCGGCGCCGACGGCGAGGTGCAGACCGAGGAGCGCACGACGGTCGCGCCCGACGGGGCGACTGGTCACCACATCATCACGGTGCAGGTGGCCTGAGTTCTCCACCCGCGGCTCGCACCGGGCGACGGGGCCGATACCGTTGCGCCATGGCCGTGCACGGGTCGGGCAGGCGGATGCCCTGGGGCGAGGTGCCGCCGAGCCTGCGCGCCGCGGTGGACGACCTGCTCGGCTCCCCCGTGGTCGACGCCGTCAGCCAGCCCGCGGGGTTCTCGCCCGGGTCCGCCGACCGCGTCACGACGGCGGACGGCACGCGCGCGTTCGTGAAGACCGCCTCGACCGCGGTGAACGCGCAATCGGTCGAGTTGCACCGGCTGGAGGGGACGATCGCGGGCGCGATGCCCGACGGCATGCCCGTGCCGGCCGTGCGCGGGGTGGTAGATCGCGGCGACTGGATCGCGGTCGTGTTCGACGACGTCGAGGGGAGGCATCCGCACACCCCCTGGCGGCCCGACGAACTCGGGGCCGTGCTCGATGCGCTCGCGGAGCTCACCGCCGCACCCGCCCCGCCCGAGCTCGGCGCGCTGCTCGGCTCCGCGTCGGACGCGCTCGACGACAACCTGCGCAGCTGGGAGCGCCTCGCCGCCGACCCCTCGAGACTGCCCTCGCTGGCGCCCGACGACCACGAGTGGGTCACCGCCCGGATCGACGACCTCGCCGCGGCCGCGACGACCGCGATCGGCGAGGTCGGCGGCGACCGGCTCGTGCACCTCGACGTGCGCGCCGACAACCTGCTCGTCACCCCGTCGGGCGCGGTGGCGCTCGTCGACTGGCCGTGGGCCGCGCTCGGCGCGAGCTGGCTCGACGCGCTGGTGCTGCTCGTCAACGTGCGCCTGTACGACCCCGGCGCCGACGTCGAGGCGCTGCTCCGGGGGCATCCGGTGTTCGCGGGGCTCGACGACGGGGTCGCGAACCGCCTGCTCGTCGGCCTCACGGGCTACTTCCTCGAGGCCTCGACCGGCCCCGAGGTGCCGGAGATCCCGAACCTCCGGAAGTTCCAGCTCGACCAGGGCCTGGTGAGCCTCGCGCTGCTGCGCGAGCGCCTCCCCTGACCCGTCAAGAGCTGCGGAACGCGGGCCCAGAACGCAGCTTCTCGACGGGTCTCGACACCACCCCTCGTACACTCGGTCGTACCCGCCGAGCATCCGGGAGGAGGGCGCAGCGATGGCCGATCGGTTCCTGTCGCCGGGCGTGTTCGTGCGCGAGGTGCCGCAGCCCGGACCGCCGCCGATCACGCCGGTCGACACCGCGCTCACCGGGTTCGTCGGCGGCGCGACCGCGGGGCCACGCGACGAGCCCGTGACGATCGCGAGCTGGGGCGGGTTCGTGCGGACCTTCGGCGGGCTCACCGCGCGCAGCCATCTCGGTTACTCGGTGCGCGACTTCTTCCGCAACGGCGGACGGCGCGCGGTGGTGGTGCGGGTCGGCGCCGACGTCGGCACGGTCACCGACGACGACGTGCTCGGCGCGGACGGGCCGGCGCCCCGCGGCATCCACTCGCTCGCGATCTCGGAGCACCTCGGACTCGTGGTGGTGCCGCCGTACCTCAGCCCGGGCACGGCCCGGCACGGCGACCCGCTCGCGGCACTCGAGGTCGGCGCGCCCGTCGTCGCGGCCGTCGTCGACTTCGCCGCCCGTCGCCGCGCGACCGCCGTGCTCGACGCGCCCGCCGGCCTCGACCCGGCCACCGCGACGGCCGCCGATCTCGAGCGCTTCCCCGACAGCCCGGACGCTGCCGTCTACGCGCCCCGCGTTTCCGGCGCGGATCCGCTGCTGGGCGCCGACTCCGTGCGCGCGCCGTCGGGCGCGATCGCCGGGCTCATCGCGCGCACCGACGCGACCCACGGCGTGTGGAAGGCGCCGGCGGGCACGGATGCCACCCTGGCGGGCGTCGGCGGCCTCGCGACGCGCATGCGCGACCACGGCATCGACGCGCTCGCGCAGCTGCGGGTGAACGCCCTGCGCGAGGCGCCCGACGGCGCGGTGCTCGTCTGGGGCGCCCGCACGATCTCGTCCGACCCCGAGTGGAAGTACCTGTCGGTGCGCCGCACGGCGCGCTTCCTCGAGGAGAGCATCGAGCGCGGCCTCGCCTGGACGGTCTTCGAGCCGAACGACGCGCCGCTGCAGGCGCGCGTGCGCGCCATGGTCGAGCGCTTCCTCGACGACCTGTTCCGGGCCGGCGCGTTCCGCGGCCGGAGCGCCCGCGACGCCTACTTCGTGCGGGCGGATGCCACCACGACGACGCCCGCCGACGTCGCCGCCGGCCGCCTCAACGTGCTGATCGCCTTCGCGCCCCTGAAGCCCGCCGAGTTCGTCGTCATCCGGGTGGCCGCCCGCACCGCCGTCGCTCCCTGACGGCTCCCTCCCGAGAACATGCAAGATCGGCCGGTCCGCGCCGGGAACATGCAACGCGATGGCGTGTCGCACGGCGTTGCATGTATTCGAGAGGGGGACCTCAGGCGTAGTGCGCGCCGTCGGCGGCCTCGCGCGCCTGCTTCACCTCGAACGCGACCTCGCGCATGAGCAGCCGCATGCGCCGCTCGCGCCCCTGCTCGTAGTCGGGGTCGTCCTCGTAGCGGTGCCAGGTCTCGGCCGACCGCCGCGCGATCTCGCCGCCGATCTCCGACCACGCGTCGTCGCGCGCGAGCTTCACCAGCACCTCGACCGACTGCGCGTTGTCGCGGATCACGCGCATGCGCGCCGCCACCGCGGTGTTGACCTCCTCGCGATGCTCGAGGTTGTGCAGGTCGCGCGAGCGGTAGTCGTGCTCGTGCTTCGCCCGGCCGGGCAGGCTGAACGCCTTGCGGCGCACCTCCTGCACCCGCTCGGCCGACCGGTCGAGCTCGTCGATGAGATCGTCGAGCACCTCGCGCGCGACCTGCTGGTAGCGCTCCGTGTCGAACGCGTCCTCGCCGCGCAGCGCGCCGACGATGATGCGGTTCTTCAGCGTCAGCCGGGCGCTGTAGCGCGCGACCATCACGCCGTCGTCGATCACGTGCTCGCGCAGCGGCTGGTCGGGGTTGATGTCGGGCGCGCGGTACGGCGCCATCTTGCGCCGCTTGGGCCGGCGGCGGAACAGGTCGGTCCAGCCCATCGCCGCCCCCTCTCCGCTCGTCCCGACGCGTGCAATCCACAGCGTATCGCCGCAGCCCGGGGCGATGGCGGGCGGCGGCAGGGCGACGGATGCCTCGGACTACCGTCCGCCCGCCCTCGCGATCAGCGGCCGACGAGCGGCGGCGTCCGCGGCGGCGACGTGCGGCGCGACCCGGTCGCCTCGAACGCGGCGGCGAGCGCCAGCAGCGCGGTGTCGTCGTAGGCGCGCCCGGCGAACGTGAGGCCCACGGGCATCCCGATGTCGGCCATCGTGCCCATCGGCACGGTCACCGTGGGGATGCCGAGGTGGCGGGGCACCAGGTTGCCGTTGGCGACCCACGTGCCGTTGCGCCAGGCGAGGTCGGCGGATGCCTCGTCGACGTCGGCGTCCGCCGGCCCCACGTCGGCCACCGCCGGGAAGACGACCGCGTCGATGCCGAGCCCGTCCATCCACTGCTCGAGGTCGACGTGCCGGGTCTCCTCGAGGCCGCGCAGCCCCTCCTCGAGGTGCGGGATATCGGTGAGCGCCCGGCCGGGGTGCTCGCGCACGCGCGCGGGGTAGTCGGCGATGTCGTCGTCGAACCCGGTGTAGCGATCGGGCAGCGCTCCCTCGGGCTGCGGGAAGATGCGCGCGCCGTCGACGCCCGCGAGGCCGGGCAGGTTCGGGTCGCCGTTCGCGCGCAGGAAGTCGTCCCACGCCCACGCCGACAGGTCGACGATCTCGCTCCGGAGGAACTCGGGGCTCACGAGCCCTCGCGTGAACACGGTCGGGGCGCCGGGCCGGTCGCCCTCGTAGTTCGTCACGGCCGGGAAGTCGACCTCGACGACCTCGGCGCCCGCGGCCTCGAGGTCGCGGCGCGCGGCCTCCCACAGGTCGATCACCGAGGCGCGGGTCTCGATGCGGCGGCCCGTCGGCCCGCCGATGCCGGGGTGCTCGGCGGTGCCGGCCTCGGGGTCCGCGTTCACGTACATGCGCGGCACGCCGACGCGCCGGCCCGCGAGCGCCTGCGCAGCGGCATCCGCCCCGTTCGGCGCCAGCGCTGCATACGACTCCGGCCGCACCGACGATGCCGCGGGCAACGCGACCCACGGCTGCGCGCGCCAGAAGTCGCCGCGCGTCTCGGGGTCGTCGGCGACGATCACGTCGAGCACCGCGAGCAGGTCGTCCATGGTGCGGGTCTGCGGCACGACGACGTCCATGGTCGGCACCAGCGGCCAGTTGCCGCGCACCGAGATGACGCCGCGCGAGGGCGTGTAGGCGCAGAGCGCGTTGTTCGAGGCGGGCGCGCGGCCCGACGACCAGGTCTCCTCGCCGAGCCCGAACGCGGCGAACGAGGCGGCGGTCGCGGTGCCCGAGCCGTTCGACGAGCCCGACGCGAACGCGGCCGTCAGGTAGTCGGCGCTGTACGGGCTCTCGGCGCGGCCGTAGACCCCGCGCTGCATGCCGCCGTTGGCCATCGGGGGCATGTTGGTGAGGCCGAGGCAGATCGCCCCGCCCGCGCGCAGCCGCGAGATCGCGAACGCGTCGTCGCCCGCCACGAGGTCGGCGAACGCCGGACTGCCCGCCGCGACCGTGAGCCCTCGCACCGCGTACGAGTCCTTCGCGGTGTACGGGATGCCGTCGAGCGGCCCGAGCACCTCGCCGCGCGCGCGGCGCGCATCGCTCTCGCGCGCCTCCACCAGCGCGTCGGGATTCGGCACGACCACGGCGTTCAGCCGGATGCCGCCGCGATCGAAGTACGCGATGCGCGCGAGGTACGCGAGCACGAGCTGCTCGCTCGTCGCGCGGCCGTCCTCGAGCGCGGCCCGCAGGTCGGCGATGGACGCCTCGTGCACCTCGATCATCGGTCGCCCTCCTCCGAGCCGGCGGCTGCGACCGCCGGCTGCTGCTGCGTGATGCAGTGGATGCCCCCGCCGCGCGCCAGGATCTCCCGCGCGTCGACCGTGACGACCTCCCGCCCGGGGTACGCCTCGGCGAGGATCTCGGCGGCCGCCGCATCCGCCCGCTCCTCCCCGTAGCCGCAGGCGATGACGCCGCCGTTCACGACGAGGTGGTTCACGTAGCTGTAGTCGACGAAGCCGTGCTCGTCGCGCAGCGTCGCGGGTGCGGGCAGGTCGATGATGTCGAAGCGGCGCCCCGCGGCATCCGTCTGGGTCTCGAGGAAGGCCCGCAGCTCGCGGGTCACCTCGTGGTCGGGGTGCTCGGGATCGTTCTGGGCGTGCAGCAGCAGGCGGCCGGGCGAGGGGATCGTCGCGACCATGTCGACGTGGCCGCGCGTGCCGAAGTCGTCGTAGTCGCGCGTGAGGCCGCGGGGCAGCCAGATCACCTTCGTCGCGCCGATGGTGCGCGCGAGCTCGTCCTCGACGCGGGCGCGGTCGGCGTAGGGATTGCGACCCGGGTCGAGCTGCACGGTCTCGGTCACGAGCACGGTGCCCTCGCCGTCGACGTGGATGCCGCCGCCCTCGTTCACGAGCAGCGACGAGACGACCGGCACGTCGACCTGCCCGGCGACGAAGCGCGCGATCTCGCGGTCGTGCTCCCAGCTCGCCCAAGCCGGCGCGCCCCAGCCGTTGAAGACCCAGTCGACCGCGCCGAGCGCGCCGTCGTCGCCGACCACGAACGTCGGGCCCATGTCGCGCATCCAGTAGTCGTCGAGCGGGGCCTCGACCTGCGCGATGTGCCCGCCGAGCATGCTGCGGGCGTGAGCGGATGCCACGGGGTCGACCACCATCGTCACCGGCTCGAACTCCGCGACGGCGTGGGCGACCGCGGTCCACGCCTCGCGGGCGCGGTCGCCGTCGGCCTCGGATTCGCCGAGGGTGAGGTTCGGGCGCGGGAACGCCATCCACGTGCGCTCGTGCGGGGCGGTCTCGGATGGCATGCGCCAGGTCATGGGTCCTCCTCGGGGCGGGCGTCGGCGTCTGGAGCGACCGACGCGTTATTGATCATATGGTCAACAACCGGCGCGGCGCACTCCCCCGGAGGCATCCGTCTGCCTAGACTGCTCGCAATGACTCGTACGCTTCGCCGGCGCGCCGGCAGGAAGTCGCCCGAGGCTCGGGGGGAACAGATCCAGGCCGCGGCGCGCGCGCTCGCGCTCGACCAGGGCCTGTCGGCGCTCACGCTGCGCAGCATCGCGGCCCGCATCGACGTCACCCCCGCCCTCGTCTCGCACTACCAGCCGAACATGGACGCGCTCATCGCCGCCACCTTCACCTCCATCGTCACCGAGGAGGTCGAGGAGGTCGCCGCGATGCTCGCCGAGCAGCCCACGCCGACCGCGGGCCTCGCCGCGCTGCTCGACACGCTGCTCGACGCCGAGCGCGACGACGTGACCGTCGTGTGGGTCGAGGCGTGGTCGATGGGCCGGCACAGCGATGCGCTCGCGACGGCGGTCCGCGCCGAGATGGACGCCTGGCACGACGTGCTGCGCGCGCTCATCGAGGCCGGCGTCGCGGCGCGCGAGTTCGAGACGGATGCCCCCGACGCCGTCGCCTGGCAGCTGCTCGGCATGATCGACGGGCTGAACGCCCAGGCGCTCGTGCGCTGGGGCGACCCGGGGGAGCGCGGCTCGATGATCGGGCGCGCGGTCGAGGGGATGCTCGGGCTGACGCGCGGCGCGCTGGCACCTGCGACGATCCGCAGGTGACGCGACGCGGGCTGTCAACTATTGTTGATCCGCTGCGCGTCTCGAGGCCCGGGGTGGGTGTCGTTCGGAACCTGCGGAGCACCGAACAGGGGGAGCGAAATGGTCGATTCGACGGATGACGCGGGGACGACCGCGCCCGCCGGGCTGACCCGCCGCTCCGTGGCGAAGGCCGCAGCGTGGTCGGTGCCGGCGATCGCGGTCGCGGTCAGCGCCCCCGCGTACGCCGCGAGCGGCGGCAGCGGCGCCCCGACCCGCCCGGTCGTCGTCAGCGCGGCCTGCGGATCCCGGAACACGGGGACCTTCCGCATCGACGTCGGCACCTTCGCGGCGGGCGAGCAGATCCAGATCACCCTCACGCACACCGGCAGCGGCTCGTTCTCGGCGACGCCGCAGTTCACCCACACCGGGTCGGGCAACGGCCCCTACGTCATCACCGGAACGGGCGCCGACTTCGACGGCATCATCGACGTCGCGTTCTCGCTCGGCCAGAACGGCACGGGCACCGTCTCCATCGTGGTCGCGGGACAGAACGGTCTCACCCTCACCGGCGACCTCACCTCGGCGATCACGAAGCGCCGCGACGGCAACAGCAACAACTACATGTGCAGCACGGCCTGACGCGACCCGTTGCAAACGGACCAAAGCGGCCACAACGCTGGCGGCGGCCGTATCCGCTCCCCTAGTCTGAGCGGAGCGCCGCGGCACGGTCGCCCTCGGTGCATCCAGTAGACGGGTACCAGACGTCCCGAGCGCAGGAGCCGTGCATGCACGACGCAGCAGACGCACCCCGCACCCCGCACTACCGACGAATCGATGAGCCGACGGGCCTCACCCGCCGCGCGCTGGCGAGATCGGCCGCCTGGTCGGTCCCCGCGATCGCCGTCGCCGCGACGGTCCCCACGGTCGCCGCGTCGGCTGAGGCTCCCGCGGTTGCGGTCCGATTCCCGCTCTTCTCCTGCTCGACCATCCCCGAGTTCCACGCGGAGATCGCGACGGACCCGATCCCGGTGGGCGCGCGGTTCCTGATCTCCGTGACCACCGACGAGGATCTCGGACTGATCAGTGCCGGCATCCCCGCGCTCGGCATCGACCTGACATCCGGTCCCGCCACCGTGACCGGCACCGGCGCCGCATTCGCCGAGACGATCGACATCTCAGTCGCAATGGATCTCGAGGGCAGAGGGACCCTCCTGGTTTCGGTCAGCGCATTGTCCGGAATGACCTTCACGGGCACCACGGTTCGCGGCGCGTATCTGCTGAGGCCGGCCAGCACGGGGTGGGAGTGCTGCTGCTGACCGGCACCGTGTCGCGCCGCGCCGTCTGACGCGCCGGCCGCACCCTCGGGCGGCACGTCGACCGCTCCGCGCTGTCGCCCGTCGCCGCTACCGTGAGGGTGTCGGGACGCCCGAGCCCGGCAGGCGAGGAGCGGCATGTTCGTACGAGACGGCCGGGTCGTCACGAGCGCCAGCGACCTCAAGAAGGCGTCCGAGTGCGAGTTCGCGTTCCTGCGCGCGCTCGACGCGAAGCTCGGCCGCTGCGAACCCGTGCCCGACCCCGAGGACGCCATGCTCGAGCGCTCGGCGCGCCTCGGCGATGCGCACGAGGAGCGCCGGCTGGCCGAGTACGTCGCCCAGTTCGGCGACGGCGTCGTGCAGGTCGAGCGCCCCGACACCCGTGACGCCGACCAGGTGCAGGCGGCGGTGGATGCCACGAACGACGCGTTCGCGCGCGGTGCCGACGTGGTGTTCCAGGCGACCTTCGCGACCGACGAGTTCATCGGGTTCGCCGACTTCATCGTGCGCGACGCCGACGGCCGCTACCTCGTGCAGGACACCAAGCTCGCCCGCCGCGCCAAGGTGACCGCGCTGCTCCAGCTCGCCGCGTACGCCGAGCAGCTGGACCGCATCGGCGTGCCGCGCGCCGACACCGCCGAGCTGCTGCTCGGCGACGGCACCGTCTCCAGCCACCGCATCGACGACCTCATGCCCGCGTACCGGCTGCGCCTCGCGCGCCTCCGCCAGGTGATCGACGAGCGCCTCGCGGACACCGAGCCGGTCGCGTGGGGCGACGAGCGCTACGCGCTCGACGGCCGCTGCCCCACCTGCGACCTCGAGGTGCAGGCGCACCGCGACGTGCTGCTCGTCGCGGGCATGCGCGTCGGGCAGCGGACGCGGCTGGCGGCAGCGGGCATCCGCACCATCGACGAGCTGGCCGCGTCGCACGGCGAGGTCGACGGCATCGGCCCCTCGGTGCTCGACGGGCTACGCGAGCAGGCGCGGCTGCAGCTCGAGGCCGAGGCGGATGCCCCTGAGCCGGTGCCCGATCCCACCGACGCCGGCCCCGAGGCATCCGCCGCCCCGCCCGCACCCCCGCCGTTCCACGTGCGTGACGCGTCCGCGCTCGCTGCCATTCCCGAGCCCGACCCGGGCGACCTCTTCTTCGACTTCGAGGGCGACCCGCTGTACTCCGAGGGCGAGGGCTCCTGGTGGGGCATCGACTACCTGTTCGGCATGGTCGACGTCGACGAGCAGTTCACGCCCATCTGGGCGCACACCTTCGCCGAGGAGCGCCGGGCGCTCGAGGCGTTCCTCGCGTTCGTCGCCGAGCGTCGGCGACGCCACCCGGGCCTGCACATCTACCACTACGCGAGCTACGAGCGCACGCACCTGCTCGCCATGGCCGCGCGCCACGGCGTCGGCGAGGCCGCCGTCGACCAGCTGCTGCGCGAGGGCGTGTTCGTCGACCTCTACCCGATCGTGAAGCGCGGCGTGCGCGTCGGCAGCCGGTCGTACTCGATCAAGAAGCTCGAGCCGCTGTACATGGGCGACGAGCTGCGCGAGGCGGAGGTGAAGTCGGGCGGCGACTCGATCCTCGAGTACGTGCGGGCGCGCGAACTGCGCGCCACCGGCGACGCGGCGGGCGCGCAGGTCGTGCTCGACGACCTCGCCGACTACAACCGCTACGACTGCGTCTCCACGCTGCGCCTGCGCGACTGGCTGCTCGAGCGCGCCCGAGAGGAGGGCGTCGCGCCCGCGCCGCTGCCCGACGTGACCGAGGCCAGCGTCGAGTCGTCGCCACTGGCGGCGGAGCTGCTGGCCCGCGCCGGCGACCCGCTCGCGCGCGATCGCGACCCCGAGCGCACCGCCCTCGCACTCGCCGCCGCCGCGATCGACTACCACGAGCGCGAGCAGAAGAGCTTCTGGTGGGCGCACTTCTTCCGGCTCGAGCAGCCGATCGAGGAGTGGGAGGACACGCGCGACGTGCTCGTCGTCGAGCCCGCGGCCTCGATCGTGCTGCGCGACTGGTTCATGGAGGACGACTCGCGGCAGCGCAAGCCGCGCCGGCACGTGCTGCTGCGCGGCCGCATCGCGCCCGGCAGCCGGTTCTCCACGGGCGCCAAGCCCTTCGCCCTCTACGAGCCGCCGGCGCCGTTCGGCCCGGCCGGCGCACGCCCGACCACGCGCGCGACACTCCCCGTGAACGTGCTCGAGATGCGCGACGACGGCGTCGTGATCGAGGAGATCCTGCGTGACGACGCCGAGCCGTGGCGGGTGCTGCCGACCGCGCTCGCCCCGAGCGCACCCCCGAGCGCGGGCGCGCAGAAGGGCGCCATCGCCGAGTGGGCGCGCGACCTCGTGGCGACGCTCCCCGACTGGCCGCGCAACCCCGCGGCCGACATCCTCCGCCGCGTGCCGCCGCGCACGAAGCGCGGCGCGCTGCCGGCCGTCGCCGACCCCGTGGCATCCGTCACCGAGGCCCTGCTCGACCTCGACGACTCGTACCTCGCCGTGCAGGGGCCGCCCGGCACGGGCAAGACCTACGTGGGCTCGCACGTCGTCGCGCGCCTCGTCGCCGAGCACCGCTGGCGCATCGGGGTCGTCGCGCAGTCGCACGCGGTGGTCGAGCACCTGCTCGCGCGCATCGTCGAGGCGGGGCTCGACGATGCCCTGGTCGCCAAGGCGCCGAAGGACCCGGATGCCCCCGACCCGGCGTTCACCCCCATCGCGAAGAACGGCGTGGGGGAGTACACGCGTGCGCACGAGGCATCCGGCTACGTCGTCGGCGGCACGGCCTGGGACTTCGCCAACCTCGGCCGCTTCGGCCGGCGCAGCCTCGACCTGCTCGTCATCGACGAGGCCGGCCAGTTCTCCCTCGCGTCGACCATCGCCGTCGGCGTCGCGGCGCGCAACCTGCTGCTGCTCGGCGACCCGCAGCAGCTGCCGCAGGTGAGCCAGGGCATCCACCCCGAACCGGTCGACGGCTCGGCGCTCGGGTGGGTCGCCGACGGGCACGACGTGCTGCCGCCCGAGTTCGGCGTCTTCCTCGCCGAGAGCCGGCGGATGCACCCGGCGGTCGCCGAGTCCGTCTCGGTGCTGTCGTACGAGGGTGCGCTGCACTCGCACGGCTCGGCCGGGCTGCGTGCGATCGAGGGTGTCGAGCCCGGGCTGCATCCGCTGCCCCTCGCGCACCAGGGCAACGCCACCGAGTCGCCGCAGGAGGCCGCCGAGGTGGTGCGGCTCGTGGGGTCGCTGCTCGGCCGCGCGTACACCGAGGCGCACGTCGGCGCGCCGTCGGCGGCCGAGTCGCGACCGCTCGAGCAGGCCGACCTGATCGTCGTGACGCCGTACAACGCGCAGCTCGCGCTCGTGCGGCAGGCGCTCGACGAGGCCGGGTACGGCGACGTGCCGGTGGGCACCGTCGACAAGTTCCAGGGGCAGGAGGCGGCCGTCGCGATCGTGTCGCTCGCCGCCTCGAGCGCCGCCGAGGTGCCCCGCGGCATCGACTTCCTGCTGCTGAAGAACCGCCTGAACGTCGCGGTCTCGCGCGCGAAGGTCGCCGCGTACCTGATCTACTCGCCCGGCCTGCTCGACTACCTGCCGTACACGCCCGACGGGCTCACGCAGCTCAGCGGATTCATCCGGCTCGTCGGCCGGGAGCCCGCGGCGGCCGAAGCTGGGAATACCTCACAACTCGTCGGCGTAGTCTCCTGATGTGACTTCCCCTGCACCACAGCTTCAGCCTGCCCGCGTGACCATGTACGGCGCCGAATGGTGCGGCGACTGCCGCCGCTCCAAGGCGCTGCTCGACCGCCTCGACGTCGACTACGACTACGTCGACCTCGAGGAGGAGTTCGACGGCGCCGAGCGCGCCAAGGCCATCAGCGGCCGCACGCAGATCCCCGTCGTCGTCTTCCCCGACGGCACGCACGTCGTCGAGCCGACCGATGCGGAGCTCGCCGCGAAGCTCGACGAGCTCGCCGAGGCGCCCGCAGCGTAGCCGACCGGCTCAGGCCAGCGCGGGGATGACCTCGCGCTCGAACAGCTCCAGCCCCGAACGGTCGTAGGCCGCCTCGGGGAAGTAGTGGATCGAGTACCCGAGCCCGCGGTCGCGCATGTCCTGCAGGCGCTCGACCATCTGCTCGACCGTGCCCGTGCCGAAGGCGTGCTCGCCGCGGTAGGCGGCCATGTACTTCTCGACCGCGTCCGCCGGCATCGCCGACGCCGCCCGCGCCTCGATCGCCGCGAGCCGCTCGGCGACCTCCGCCTCGGTCTCGCCCACGACCGTGTTGTAGTTCGTGCTGCGCACGATCGCGTCGAAGTCGGTGCCGACCGCCTCGGCGTGACCGCGCAGCAGCTCGCTCCGCCGGCTGAAGTCGTCGGGGTCGCCGTTGCCGAAGTTCGTGTACTGCGCGTAGCGCGCCGCGATGCGCAGCGTCACCTTCTCGCCGCCGCCCGCGATCCAGAGCGGGATGCCGCCCGGCTGCAGGGGCTGCGGATGCACCAGCGCACCCGACACCCGGTAGTACTCGCCGTCGAGGCTGGCCTCGCCCGTCGACCACGCCTGGCGCATGAGCTCGACGCCCTCGCGGAGCATCCCGAGCCGGTCGCGCACCGGCGGGAACCCGTAGCCGTACGCCTCCCACTCGTGCTCGTACCAGCCACCGCCGATGCCCATCTCGGTGCGGCCGCCCGACACGATGTCGACCGTGGCCGCGACCTTCGCGAGGTACACCGGGTTGCGGTAGCCCATGCAGGTGCACATCTGGCCGAGCCGCACGCGATCGGTGACGGCCGCGAACGCCGACATGAGCGACCACGCCTCGTGGGTGGCCTCGGTGCTCGGCACCGGCACCGTGTGGAAGTGGTCGTAGACCCAGATCGACTCCCAGGTGCCTGCGTCGGCGTAGGCCGCGAGGTCCCGCATCACCTCCCACTGCCGGGCCGGCTCGATGCCGACGAGATCGTGCCGCCAACCCTGAGGAACGAACATCCCGAATCGCATGCTCCGAGCCTACGCACGCACGGCGGCCGTGGGGAGGCTCGCCCGCCGCGGCAAGCTCGGGGAACGCACTGATGCGCTCCCCCCGAGCCGGGCCATAGCGTCCGGTGCATGGTCGTCTTCCGCAAGCGCTGCACGTACGACGCAGCCGACTTCGCCGCGTACGCCGTCTACACCGGCGAGCGCCGCCTCGTGCACGTGACGGGCTCGGGCGTGTGCCCGACGGACGGCTGGGAGCTCGCACTGGAGGCCGAGCCCGGCCGTTCGGAGGCGACCGGAATGCTCGCACTCGCGCTGCGCGAGCGGCCCGCCGAGGGGCAGCGCGTGCGGGTGCTCACCCGGGTGCACGTCGACGACTGGTTCGAGTCGGCCCACGCGGGCGAGGTGCTCGTGCACACGCCGGCCGGCGACCTCCGCATCCCGATCGAGGAGCCGCACCCCGACCGCGTCCGCCCCGCCGAGCTCGACTCCGAGCCGGTGTTCCAGCTCCTCTCGGAGCCAACAGGCTGATCACTCGGCGGGACGGGTGGCGGATGCCGGCTCAGCCGATCGCGTGCGCCGGACGCATCACGCCGTCGGGGTCGACGCGTTCCCGCACGACTCGGAGCCGGGGGGCATCCGCTCCCCAGAACCGCTCGGGGTCTCGACCGGTCTCGGCGAAGTTGAGGTAGTCGAGGCCGCCCCGCCACGGCGCGAGGCCGGCGAAGAGCACGTCGAGCGCTGCGCGCACGGGTGCCGGGCCGTCGGGGAACGGCATGCCGCTCGAGAAGCACACGTACTCCGCGTCCAGGCCGGCGAGCACGCCGGTCGGGCCGTCGGCGACCGACGCACCCTCATCCGGGCGGAGCGCCCCGCCGACGTGACGCAGCTCCACGAACATCAGCCGCGAGGCGCCACGAACGCCCAGACCGCCGATGGCCGCGGCGATCGCGGCGTCCGGCAGCTCGTCGAGGAGGATGCCGTCGCCGGTGCCGGGCGTCGGGCCGGGCGGGTCCATGTGCAGGTGCATCAGCTCGGACACGGGCGTCGGGCCGAACGTGTCCATCTCCGGCTCGAGCGCACGCAGCGGCGCGACGAGCGCCGCGCCCTCCTCCGGCGTGCCCTGCACGACCCCGTCGACCACGACGACCGAGCGGCCGGCGAGGAACGGCGGCAGTTCGGGCATGTCGGGGAAGTGGAACAGGCGGCACGCGGTCGACGCGGTGGTCGGCACCGTCGTCGTGAGATCGCGCCACGCGGTGAAGACCTCGTGCGCACGCTCGGCGGGCCAGAGCATCATGCCGGCGAACACCTCGGTGATCGGGAAGAGGCGGCACTCGAGCGCGGTCACGATTCCGAGCCCGCCGCCACCGCTGCCGCGGAGCGCCCAGAACAGGTCGGGGTCCGTGTCCGCGTCCACGCGCCGCTGCACTCCGTCGGGCGTGACCAGCTCGATGGCGAGGACGTGGTTGGCCGCGAGACCGTGCGACCTGGCGAACCAGCTCACGCCCCCGCCGAGGGTGTAGCCGACCACGCCCACGTCGTGGGACGAGCCCGCGAGCGCCATGAGCCCGTGCGGGCCTGCCGCCGCGGCGACCGATTCCCAGGTCGTGCCGCCGCCGATGCGGGCGACGCGACGCGCGGGGTCGATCGAGATCTCGTCGAGCGCCGAGGTGCGCACGAGGAGCGTGTCGCCGAGGCCCTGCGCGGCGAGCGGCCCGGCGTTGTGGCCGGTCGACTGCGGGGCGATCCGCAGCCCGAGTTCGCGGGCGGCGGAGACGGCGTGCACGACGTCGGCGACGTCGACGGGGTGCACGACGGCGGCGGGGTGCTGGTCGGCCGAGAGGCTCCAGGCCTGGCGGGCGGCGTCCCAGTCGGGGTCGCCGGGCACGCTGAGCGTGCCGGCGAGGCGGTTGGCGAGGGCGGCGAGGCCCTCGGCGCGGGCGGTGCTCCGCTGCGCGTCGCGGTCCGTCGTCGACGGCCCGGACACAGGGGTGTTCACGGGGTGGTTCCTTTCCGATGGTGGCGCGTGGGATCGATGCCGGGGTGCGTTCCGCCACGGGGCATCCGATGTCAGGTGCAGCGGCTCGGCCGCTGCGCACGCAACGCTCATCGAACACCCGCGCATGCCGTGCGGCATCAGGGGCCGCACCGACCCCGTGGCGAGGCGGATGCGGCGGGCCCGCGCGCGGCGCGACCCCGCGACGTCCGGAATAGCCGCCCGCCCCGGCACGTTGGCCCGTGCGATGACCGCACCGCTCCACCTCTCCGTGCTCGACCTCGTGCCCGTGCGCGACGGCCAGACCAGCGCGCAGGCCGTCGCCGCCTCGATGCGGCTGGCGGCGCTCGCCGACCGGCTCGGCTACACGCGCTACTGGTTCGCCGAGCACCACAACATGCCCGCCGTCGCCTCGACGACGCCACCGGTGCTGATCGCCGCGGCGGCGGCGCGCACGGAGCGGATCCGCGTCGGGTCGGGCGGGGTCATGCTGCCGAACCACTCGCCGCTCGTCGTCGCCGAGCAGTTCGCCGCGCTCGAGGCACTCGCGCCCGGTCGCATCGACCTGGGGCTCGGCCGCGCGCCCGGCAGCGACGGCGTGATCACCCAGCTGCTGCGCATGTCGGGCACGACCAGCGACGTCGACCGGTTCGGCGACCACGTCGCCGACATCGCGGCACTCGTGCAGCCGGACGGCGCGACACTGCGGCTCACGAGCGGACGCGAGTACGCGGTGCACGCCACTCCCGGTGCATCCGGCGCCCCCGCCATCTGGCTGCTGGGCTCGAGCGACTTCTCGGCGCGGCTCGCCGCCGAGCTCGGGCTGCCGTACGTGTTCGCCTACCACTTCGCGGGCGAGGGCATCGAGCGGGCGCTCGAGCTCTACCGCACCGGGTACCGGCCGAGCGAGGCGCACCCCGAGCCGCGCACGTTCCTCACCCTCAACGCGTCGGTGGCCCAGACGCACGAGGAGGCCCGCGCGCGGGCGCTGCCGCAGCTGCGGGGCATGGCGCGCATCCAGACCGGGCGGCCGCTGCAGGCGCTCGAGACGGTCGACCAGGCGGAGGCCGCGACCCCCGACGCTGCGACGGCGCAGGTCGTCGCGGCGATGGAGCGCCGCTGGGTGATCGGGGCGCCCGGTGAGGCCGCGGCCGAGGTGCGGCGGCTGGCCGAGCGCTACGGCGTCGACGAGGTGATGGTCTCGCCCGTCGCGGGTGCGTACGAGCACGAGGGGGCGGATGCCTCGCCGGGCCGCGAGCGCACCCTCGAGCTGCTCGCGCGCGACGTCCTCCCGTCGGGGTGAGGCACTTTTCAGGAAGCGCCTGAGGCTCGGCGGCGATATGCTGCGTCGGCCGGCCGGCCGCGCAGCATCCGTGCGCCGCAGGCCCGGCCGAGGCAGCATCGAGCCACCAGTGCCGCCCGGGTTCCTGAAAAGCGCGCGTAACCCGCGGGCGCGCGCGGGCAAGTACGATCGAACCCAGGCGAGCGAGGCGAGGGGATCGCGCATGCGACGGGCACGAGGGAGCCGCCACCGGGCCGGGAGGCCGGCGTCGGCGGTGCTTGCCGCTGCCGCGCTCGTCGCGGCCCTGACCGCATGCGACCCGCACTCGGTCGCCGTGCGCACCTACGACGGCCCCGCCGAGGACGGCATCGCGACCCCCGCGCCGTCGGACGCCCCGGCCGGGCAGTTCGATCCCGGCGTCGCCTGGGTCGACGACGGCGAGCGCATCGCGCTGACCATCCCGGGCAGCTCGTCGTGCCCGTACGTGCCGACCGACATCAGCGTGCCCGACCCGTCGATCATCGAGATCGAGGTGGTCCGCACCGGCGGCGACGCCTGCACCGCCGACCTCGGCCTGCGCACGCACGAGATCCCCACGCCGCGCGGCGTCGCGAAGGGCGCGCCCGTGCGGGTCGAGGTCGTGGGCATCGGCGACTTCGTGCTGCCGCCGATCGGTCCGAGCGTCACGGGCTGACGGGCCGACGCGGCTGGCGGCCGCAGCCCCGGTAGGACGTGGTCGCCGGGCACGACGAAGGCCCGGCGACCGATGTCACCGGGCCCTCGTTCAGGGTGGAGTCGCGACGCTCAGGCGGCGAGCCCGTGCGCGCGCGCCCACGACGTCGTGTCGACGTAGGTGCCGTCGGGGACGACCACGTCGCGGTCGATCCGCGCGCCGTTCGCGATCTTCACGTCGGCGCCCACCTTCGCGTGCGCGCCCACGTCGACCCCGTGGCCGACGACGGTGCGCTTGCCGATGTGCACGTTCGTGCCGATGTTGACCCGCTCGCCGACGACCGCGTCGTGGTCGATCCAGCTGCCCGGACCGATCGACGCGTTCTTCAGGACCTTCGCTCCCGGGTCGACGTATGCCGTCGGGTGCACGTACGCCGTCGCATCCACCTTCGCTCCGGCGGCCACGAACCCGCGGCCGTTCACGTGCTTCCGGTACCGCAGGGTGACGCCGTGGTCGTCTTCGAACTCGACATAGGACTTGCCCATGGTGCCCTCCCTTCACCACGCGCGGGGCAGGGGAAATCGCGCGTAGCACTCGTACAACGCTGCGACGGCAACGTGCATTCCCGCTGAGTGGAATCCGAATGACACCTGTGTACTTCGGCCGCGGCGGGGTGACGTCACGCCGTTGGGATCCGGGCCGCGTGAGGTTAGGCTGGCCTAAGCTGCATCCGCCCTCACCGTCCGCGAGCCCATGACCCAGACGCCTCTGCTGCACCTCGACCGCGTGTCCATCCGGCACGACGGCGCGGCCCGCGCGACGCCGGACGACGTCTCCTTCGAGGTCGCGCCGGGCGAGGTCGTGCTCATCCTGGGGCCGAGCGGATGCGGCAAGTCGACGCTCGCCCTCGCGCTCGACGGGCTCGTGCCGCACGCGGTGCCAGCGACCCTCGAGGGCACGGTGCGCGTCGCCGGGCTCGACACCGCCGAGCACCCGGTGGGTGCGCTGAGCGCGCACGTCGCGATGGTGTTCCAGGACCCGGACGCCCAGGTCGTCACCGGCACCCTGCTCGACGAGGTGTGCTTCGGCCCCGAGAACCAGCTGCTGCCCGCCGACGAGGTGCTCGCCCGCGGCGAGCGGGCGCTGCGACGCGTCGGGCTCTGGGAGCGGCGCAGCGAGAACCCCGACCGCCTCTCGGGCGGGGGCCGGCAGCGCCTCGCGATCGCGTGCGCGCTCGCGATGGCGAGCCCCGTGCTCGTGCTCGACGAGCCGACCGCGAACCTCGACCCGGCCGGCATCGACGAGGTCTACGCCGTGCTGCGCGAGCTCGCGCGCGACGACCGGCACGCCATCGTGCTCGTCGAGCACAACCTCGACCAGGCGGTCGACCTGATCGACCGGGTCGTCGTGCTCGACGCCGACGGGCACGTCGTCGTTGACGGACCCGCACGCGAGGTGCTCGCCGGGCGGGCGCGCGAACTGCTCGACCACGGCGTGTGGCTGCCGGTCTCCACGCTCGCGGCGATCCGCCTCGCCGACGCGGGCGTGCCCATCGACCCGCTCCCACTGACCCCCGCGGAGCTGGCCGCCGCCCTCGACGCGGTGCCCGAGCTTCCCGCACCGCTGACGGATGCCGCGCCGGTGCGCGCCTCGACGCGCGACCCGCGCCCGCAGGTCGCCGCCCGCACCGCGGCGTCCGACGGCCCCGCCATCCGCGCACGCGGACTCGACGTGCGCCGGGGCGGCAGGCGCGGCCCCGTCGTCGTGCACGACGTGTCGCTCGACGTCGAGCGCGGCGAGTTCCTCGCGATCGTCGGCACCAACGGCGCGGGCAAGACCACGCTGCTGCAGGCCCTCGCCGGCGTCGTCGTGCCGCCGCAGGGCACCGTCGACGTGCTCGGACTCGACCCCGCGCGCACCGATGCGCGCACGCTCGCCCGCAGCATCGGTTTCGTCTTCCAGAACCCCGAGCACCAGTTCCTCGCCCACACGGCGGCCGACGAGCTCGACCACGGGCTGCGCGTGCAGGGCGTGCCCGAGGAGGAGCGCGCGCCGCGCGTCGACGAGATGCTCGAGCGGTTCGGACTCGCGGAGCACCGCGAGCAGCATCCGTTCCTGCTGTCGGGCGGGCAGAAGCGCCGCCTCTCGGTCGGCACCGCGCTCATCGCCGGGGCGCCGGTGCTCGCCCTCGACGAGCCCACCTTCGGCCAGGACCGGGAGCGCGCCGCCGAGCTGCTCGGCATGCTCGCCGACCTGAACGCCGTCGGCACCACGGTCATCGTGGTCACCCACGACCTGCAGCTCGTCGCCGACTACGCCACGCGGGTGGCGGTCATGCGCGACGGGCGCATCCTCGGGCACGGTCCGACGGGCGCCGTGCTCGCCGGTCCGCTCATCGACGAGGCCGGGCTGCGGCACCCGCCGCTCGCGCGCGCGACCCGCGCGCTGACCCGCCACCCCGACTGGCACGGTGTGAGCCGCATCGCGCAGCTGCCGGTGGCCGCTCCCGGGCGGGCGGCGAGCGCACGGCGCGGCGGGGCCGGCCAGCAGGGCACGCCGGCGACGGGCGACACGGCCGGCTCCGGGGCATCCGACCGCATCGGGGCGAACCGATGAGCGCGCCCTCGACGAACCCGGCGGGCACCGCAGCGTCGGTCGCCCCCGGCCACGACGACGGGCTCGGCACCGCCTCGGCGGGTCGCCGCGGCCGCGGCGAGGGCGTGCGCATCGACCCGTTCGCTCCGAAGCCGCCCGCGCCGGCGTGGCGCTTCCTGCACCACCTCAACCCGCTCGCGAAGGTCGCCGCCCCCCTGCCGGTGATGCTGCTCATCATCTTCACGCGCGGCATCGCGATCCCGCTCGCGTTCATCGTGCTCGTCGTGGTGCTCCTGCTCGTGGGCGCGCGCCTCAGCGGCCGGCTCACCGCCGCGCTCGTGGTCGGGCTGCCGGTGGTGATCGCCCTGATGGGCGTGAGCTTCGGCCTCTGGGTCGACGCGTCGCGCATCGACCAGGGCTCGCCCGCGGCATCCGTCGTGCTGCTCGAGATCGGCGACTGGCGGTTCACGCTCGCCGCCTACCTGGTCGGCCTCGCCACGTCGCTGCGCATCGCCGCGCTGCTCGCCCTCGCGCTGCTGTCGGGCCTCACGACGTCGGGGCCCGAGCTCGTGCGCTCGATGGTGCAGCAGCTGCGCGTGCCGTACCGCATCGGCTACACCGCGCTGGCCGCGTTCCGGTTCGTTCCCCGGTTCGGCCACGAGCTCGAGGTGATCCGCCAGGCGCATCGGGTGCGGGGCACGGATGCCGGGCGCGGGCCGGTCGCCGCGGTGCGACGCACGATCGGCTACGCCGTGCCGCTGCTCGCGAGCGCCATCCGCCACGCCGAGCGCGTCGCCCTGGCGATGGACGCCCGCGCGTTCGGCGCGCACCCCACCCGCACGGAGCGCTACCTCGTGCCGTGGCGCGCACGCGACACCGTGTTCGTCGTCGCATTCTGGGCCGTCGCGATCGCCCTGTACTGGTGGGGCATCTCGTCGGGTCTCGGCACGCTGACGCCCAGCCGCTCCGAGATCACCGCCTGACCTCGTTCCGTTCGACCCACCCCACACCCCAGGAGACCCATGCGCTTCACGACCCGCCTGCTGATGACCTGCGCCGCGATCGGCGCGGCCGGCGGCCTGCTGCTCATCCCCGTCAACAACGCCGCCGCCGCACTCGCGAAGGTCGTGCCGCTCGCCTACGCGGCGGGCGTGGGCCTCTACCTGCTGCCGTTCGTGATCGCGCTCGCGCTGCTGCGCCGCCCCGGCGTGGGCGTGCTCACCGCGCTCATCGCCGGGCTCGTCAACGTGCCGTTCACGCCCTACGGGTTCTCGGCCGTGGTCACGTGCCTCATGATCGGCATCGCGCTGGAGGTCCCGTTCCTCGTGAGCCTCTACCGCTACTGGAAGCCGTGGGTCTTCTACGTCGGCGCCGGCGCGTTCGCCGCGCTCTACTCGACCGTGTCGATGCGCAGCCTCGGCGTGATCGACTTCGCGCCCGCCGTGCAGGTCGTCTTCGTCGTACTGCTCGTCGTGAGCGCGGTCGCCGCGACCTGGCTCGGACGGTTCATCGCCGCGCGCCTCGAGCACACCGGCGTCGTGCGCGGGCTCGCGCGACCCGAGCCGGTTCGGGCGCCGGCCGAGGCATCCGCCGACGCCATCGTCTGAGATCGGGCCTCCGCCCGCGCCGAGACGTCACCCGGCTCGGTCTTACACATGACCATGTGTAGACTCGTGTGCGAGGTGATGCACATGGCGACGAACCTGGCGATCGACCCCGAACTGCTCGACCACGCGTTGCGGGTGGGCGGCGAGCACACGAAGAAGGCCACCGTGACCCGGGCACTCGAGGAGTTCATCGCACGCCGCGAACAGGCGCGCATCCTCGACCTCATCGGCGCGGTCGAATGGGATCTCGAGTTCGACTACAAGGCCGAGCGCTCCCGCTGATGGCCCTGCTGGTCGACACGAGCGTCTGGTCGCTCGCGCTGCGCCGCGACCGCCCGGAGCGGGTCCCCGAGGTCGACGCGCTGCTCGCCGCACTCAGGGGAGCGGAGATCGTCTCGACGACCGGCGTCATCCTGCAGGAGCTGCTCCACGGCGTCCTCCCAGCGGCGGCACGCGCGCAGATCATCGAGCGCTTCGCATACGTACCGATGCTGCACCCCGACCGGGACGACCATGTCGCCGCCGCGGAACTCCGCAACACCTGTCGTCGCGGTGGGGTGCAACTCGGCACGATCGACGCGCTCATCGCCCAGTTGGCGATCCGCCACGGCCACGTGGTCCTCACCACCGATCGCGACTTCGTCCACGCTTCGGCCCACGTCGACCTGCGGGTCTGGACGGCCTGAGACCCGGTTCGAGGCGCCAGACGAGCGGAGCCGCCCACCCCGTCGGGGTCGGCGGCTCCGTCGCGTCGGGCGGGATCAGCCCGCCGCGGGCGCGGTGTCCTCGATGTCGATCAGGAAGACGAGCGTCTGGCCCGAGAGCTCCTGGCCGGCGCCCTCCTCGCCGTAGGCGTAGCGCGGCGGGATGGTGACGATCAGCTGCGTGCCGACGGTCTGGCCGACGAGCGCGGCGCCGAAGCCCTCGATGACGCCGGCGGTGCTGAAGCTGATCGGGTCGCCGCCGTAGCTCTGGTCGAAGACCTCGCCGGTGTCCCAGCTGATGCCCTGGTACTGCACGGTGACGGTGTCGCCCTCGCCGACCTCGGCGCCGTCGCCCTCCTCGAGCACGGCGATGAGCAGGTCGTCCGACGGGTCGGTGTCGGGCAGGGTTACGGTCGGCACGCCCGCGTCGTCGAACGACACGTCGGGCACGTCCTCGGTCCAGTCCTGCGGCACCGCGGGCTCGATGCGGTCGACCAAGTCGGTCACGATGACGACCGTGTCGCCGCCCGCGATGCCGATGTCGGCGTTGCCCTCGTCGCCGAAGAGCTCGTCGCTCGGCGCGATGGTGACGGTGCGGGTGCCGACCGGCAGGCAGTCGATGCCGGCGAGGAACGCCGGGAAGATCGACGCGTCGGCGACGGTCAGCGTGGCCTCCTGCGAGAACGCGAGGTCGCCGGTGCTCCCCGAGAACACGCTGATCTGGGCGGTCACGGCGTCGCCGATCTCGGTCGCGTCGCCGTCGCCCTCCTCGACGATGGTGCGCTGCAGCTCGTCGGCGTCGAGCGGCACGTCGAACTCGGTCGTGGGCTCCACGCCGAAGTCGCCCGAGACGGTGACGGAATCGCTCTCGGCGCCGGAGGCGACCTCGAGGCACCCGCCGGCCTCGGTCGTGGCGTCGGGCTCGGTCTCGTCGGCCGCCGCGCAGCCGGCGAGCAGCAGGGCGGAGGCGGAGAGCAGTGCGATGGGTGCGGCACGGCGCAGGGTGCGATGCATGGAGGTGCGTCTCGATTCGTCGTGGGTGTGCGTACAGTCTGGCGCGTCCCGCTATCAAATTCCTGAATCGGATGCCGCTGGTTCACAATGGGGCACATGGGGGAAGCGGCGACGACGCCTGCGTACGCCGAGTCATTCGCCGAGGCGGCGGACGATTTCGGGGTGCTCGGGCCGCAATTGTGGGAACCGGTCTCGACCGCGACGATCGTGCGCACGAGGCCGATGCCGGGCGAGCGCGTGCTCGACGCGTGCTGCGGCGACGGGGCGTCGGCCCTGCCGACGGCCGAGCTCGTGGGCCCGGAGGGGCACGTCGACGCGGTCGATGCCGCCCGGGCGATGATCGACCGGCTGGTCACGCGCGCGGGGGGAGACCTGCCGCAGCTGCATCCGCACGTCGGCGACGTGCTGGAGTGGGACGAGGACGGGTACGACCTCGTGCAGTGCGTGCTCGGCGTGTTCTTCTTCGACGACCCTCGCGCCGGTGCGCGGCACCTGGTCGAACTCGCACGGCCCGGTGGGCGCGTGGGGCTCACGGTGTGGGCGCCCGGCGCCATCGACGCGCTCGCGGAGGTGCTGTTCGAGGCGCTCCTTCCGCACCGGCCCGAGCTCGCCGACCTCGACCCCGACGACGCCTCGCCGGTCATGCGCTCGGCCGCGACGCCGGGCGCCCTCGCGGTGTGGATGACCGGGCTCGGCCTGGTGCAGGTGCGCGCCGACGCGGTGCCGCGCACGCTCGAGCTCACGCCCGAACTCGCCTGGGGCTTCGCCCGCGGCACGGGCATGCGGGCGCTCTTCGGCGACCTCGGCGAGGAGACGGTCGAGGAGGTGCGCACCGCCTACCTCGCGGCGCTCGCCGAGCGCGAGATCGAGCGTGTCGACGTCGGCACGCTCGTCGGGGTGGGCCGCCGTCCCGAGTGACGGAGTGGTACAGAGCACCCGCGTGTACCACTCAACTCTCGACGGTGGTACCGTGCCGGCATGACGACCACGCACTACTCGACGCTCGGTGATCGCGGCCGGTTCGTGATCCCCGCCGAGCTGCGCGCCCATCAGGGCTGGGAGCAGGGCACGCCGCTGCTGCTCATCGAGACGGATCGGGGCGTGGTCCTGGCGACCCGCGAGCAGGTGAAGCGGCTGCTGCGCGAGCAGCTCGCCGGGACGAGCCTCGTCGAGGAACTCCTCGCCGACCGGCGGGCCTCAGCACGCGCGGAAGACACGGCGTGAGCGTCCTCGACGCGTCCGCCGTGCTCGCGTTCCTGCACGGCGAGCCCGGGGCGGACGTCGTCGAGGCCGAGTTGCTCGGCGACGGCACCTGTGCGGTCGGCGCGGCGAACTGGTCGGAGGTCGCGCAGAAGGTGGCCGGTCGCGGCGGCGACTGGGCGCTTGCCCGCGCGCTGCTCGAGAGCTACGGAACGAGGGTCGAGCCGGTCACGCAGGAGGATGCCGAGCATGCCGCGACGCGCTGGCGCGCCGGCTCGGGCCTCTCGCTCGCCGATCGCCTCTGCCTCGCGCTCGGCCGCCGCCTCGGCGCGGACGTGCTCACCGCCGATGCCGCGTGGGGCGCCGACCCGGGCATCCGCCAGATCCGCTGACCTACGCCCCGCCGGTCTCCACGGGGCGGCCGGGGGTGTTCGCCCACTGGCTCCACGAGCCGGGGTACAGGGCCGCATCGAACCCCGCGATCGCCAGCGCGGCGACGGCGTGCGCCGCGGTCACGCCAGATCCGCAGTACGCGGCGACGGGGCGCCCGGCAACGACGCCGAGGGCCTCGTAGCGCGCGCGGAGCGCGTCGGCCGGGAGGAATCGGCCGTCGGCGTCGAGGTTGCCGGCGGTGGGGGCGGATGCCGCGCCGGGCACGTGTCCCGCGATCGGATCGACCGGCTCGACCTCGCCGCGATAGCGGGCGGCGGCGCGCGCGTCGAGGAGCACGCCGCTCCGCGGCATCCGCTCGGCCCCGTCGATGTCGACCACCGGCAGGTGCCCGTAGCGGGCGGTCGCGTCGCCGGGCGTCGGTACCGCGTCGCCCGTCTCGAGCGGGAGCCCGGCCGCGCGCCAGGCCGCGAGTCCGCCGTCGAGCAGGCGCGCGTCGGCCACACCGGCGTGCCGGAGGAGCCACCACGCGCGCGCCGCAGACTGGTTGCCGAGGTCGTCGTACACCACGACGGCGTCGCCCGTGCGGATGCCCCAGCGGCGCATCGACTCGGTGAACGCCGCTTCGTCGGGCAGCGGGTGGCGCCCCTCGGCCGGCTCGTGCTCGGGTCGCGCGAGCTCGGTCTCGAGCTCGACGAAGACCGCGCCCGGGAGGTGCCCCGCCCGGTACGCAGGCCGACCGTCGGGCTCGGCGAGGCTCCAGCGCACGTCGAGCAGCACCGGCGGCGTCGGCCCGCCGAGCGCCCCGGCGAGCGCCTCCGCGGTGATGATCACGTCCATCCCCCCATGCTTCCATCACGCCGGTAGGCTGGTCATCCGCGACCGGCAGGGGGAGGCCAGATGCTCGTCAGCCTCGGGCTGTTCGCGCTCGTGTGGCTGCTGACCCCGTTCGCCACCCGCCTGCTCGGACGCCGCGTCTTCCTCGTCATCGCCGTGCTGCCCGCGGCCGTGTTCGCCTGGCTGCTGGCGCAACTGCCGCTCGTCGTCGGCGTCAGTGCGGAGACGGGCACATCCGGCGAACTCGTCGAGCAGCTCCGCTGGATCCCCCGCCTCGGCATCGAGCTCGGCTTCCGCCTCGACGCGCTCTCGCTGCTGCTCGCGCTCGTCGTCACGGGCGTCGGCGCGCTCGTGCTGCTCTACTGCGCCTGGTACTTCCGCGACGACGAGCCGTCGCTCGGCAGGTTCGCCTCGCTGCTGCTGCTGTTCGCGGGCGTGATGTTCGGGCTCGTCACGGCCGACGACGTGTTCGCGCTGTTCATCTTCTGGGAGGCGACGAGCGTGCTCTCGTACCTCCTCATCGGCCACTACACGGGTCGCCGCGAGAGCCGCGGCGCGGCCCTCCAGGCGCTCACGGTCACGACCTTCGGCGGGCTCGTCATGCTCGTCGGGCTCGTGCTGCTCGCGGTCGCCGGCGAGACCACCTCGCTCGCGACGCTCCTCGCCACACCGGTCACCGGGGCCGCCGCCGAGTGGGGCATCGCGCTCGTGCTGGTGGGCGCGATCTCGAAGAGCGCGCTCGTGCCGTTCCACTTCTGGCTGCCGGCCGCGATGGCCGCCCCGACCCCGGTCAGCGCCTACCTGCACGCGGCCGCCATGGTGAAGGCGGGCGTCTACCTCGTGGCGCGTCTCGCGCCCGGGTACGCGGACCTGTCGGTGTGGCATCCGATCGTCATCGGCCTCGGCGTGCTGACGATGCTGGTGGGCGGCTGGCGCGCGCTGCGGCAGTACGACCTGAAGCTCCTGCTCGCGTACGGCACGGTCAGCCAGCTCGGCTTCCTGATCGTGGTCGTCGGGTTCGGCACGCGGGATGCGGCGCTGGCCGGCGTCGCCCTGCTGCTCGCGCACGCGCTGTTCAAGTCGACGCTGTTCCTCGTGGTCGGCATCGTCGACCACGCGGCGGGCACCCGCGACTGGCGCGAGCTGTCGGGGGTGGGGAGGCGCATGCCCGTGCTCGCGACGTTCGCCGGCCTCGCGGCCGCATCGATGGCCGGGCTCCCGCCGCTCATCGGGTTCGTGGCGAAGGAGGCCGTGTTCGAGGCGTTCCTCGAGGGCGTCGCGCACGGCGAGGCCTGGGCGTGGCTCGCGCTCGTCGGGGTGGTCGTCGGCTCGATCCTCACCGTCGCGTACACCGTGCGGTTCTTCTGGGGCGCGTTCTGGCGCCGGCCCGGGCGCGACGACACGCCCCTGCACGACGAGGGCGCGGGCATCCTCATCTCCCCCGTCGTGCTCGCGACCGCCGGCGTCGTCGCGGCGTTCGCGATCACGTCGATCGAGCCGCTGCTCACGGCCTACGCCGACGAGCTGCCCGGTCCGCAGGAGTACCACCTCGCGCTCTGGCACGGCCTCGGGCCCGCGCTCGCGCTCTCGGCGCTCGTGTTCGGCGTCGCGGCGCTGCTCGTCTGGCTGCGCCGCCCCGTCGCCCGGTTCCAGGCGGCGACGCCCGAGTGGTTCGACACCTCGCGCGAGTACCTCTCGATCGTGCGCGGCGTCGACCGGTTCGCGGCGGCGCTCACCGTGTTCATCCAGCGCCGCGGACTGCCGGGCTACGTCGCGGTCATCGTGCTCGTGCTCATCGCCGGACTCGGCACGGGCCTGCTGCTGAACGGAGCGTGGCCCGACGAGGTGCGCGCGTGGGACTTCCCCGCGCAGCCGTTCGTCGCCGCCGTG
This sequence comes from Agromyces rhizosphaerae, assembly GCF_027925245.1. Taxonomy (NCBI): domain Bacteria; kingdom Bacillati; phylum Actinomycetota; class Actinomycetes; order Micrococcales; family Microbacteriaceae; genus Agromyces; species Agromyces rhizosphaerae. The sequence goes on along the minus strand of NZ_BSDP01000001.1, from coordinate 2,006,372 downwards.
ATGGCGGTCGCGGCCGTCGCCGCCGCGGTCGCGAGCCACCGGGTCACCGCGATCCTGCTCGTCGGCGTCACGGGCTTCGGCCTCGTGGTCCTCTTCGGCATGTCGGGCGCGCCCGACCTCGCGCTCACCCAGGCGCTGGTCGAGTCGCTCACCCTGGTCGCGTTCGTGCTCGTGCTGCGCCGGCTGCCGAAGCAGATCGCGCAGCACAACCCGCCCGTGCGGCGCCGGTTCCGCGCGATCATCGGCGTGCTCGCCGGCCTCGCGATGGGCGCGGTCGGGCTCATCGCGCTCGGTGCTCGCGTCGAGCCGTCGATCTCGGGCGGGCTGCCGGAGCTCGCACTCGAGGCGCACGGGAAGAACATCGTCAACGTCATGCTCGTCGACATCCGCGCGTGGGACACGCTCGGCGAGATCTCGGTGCTCGTCGCGGTCGCCACCGGCGTCGCGAGCCTCATCTTCGTGACCGGGCGCACGGGCGCCGCGCCCCGCCTCGACTCCTCCGCAGGACGCCGCGACCGCGTGCGTCCCGTCGTCGAGCAGCAGGACGTGCCCGAGGACCGCGCCACGAGCCGCCAGGCCTGGCTGCTCGCCGGCCGCACGCTGGGGCCGCGCAACCGCTCGATCCTCATCGAGGTGCTCGTGCGGCTGCTCTTCCACCCCGCGATCATCGTGTCGGTCTACCTGCTGTTCGCGGGCCACAACGCCCCGGGCGGCGGGTTCGCGGGCGGGCTGCTCGCGGGCCTCGCGCTCGTCGCCCGCTACCTCGCCGCCGGGCGCTACGAGCTCGGCGAGGCCGTGCCGGTCGACGCGGGCAAGCTGCTCGGCTTCGGCCTCCTGCTCGCCGCGGGCACCGCCACCGCGCCGCTCGTGTTCGGCTCGACCGTGTTCACCTCGACCTGGTTCGAATGGCACGTGCCGGTGCTCGGCGAGATCTCGTTCGGCACCTCGACCTTCTTCGACATCGGCGTGTACCTCGTGGTCGTCGCGCTCGTGCTCGACATCCTGCGCTCGCTCGGCGCCGAGGTCGACCGTCACCGCGAGGAGGGCATGGACGCCGCCGACGGAAGCGGCCCGGGCGACGAGCCCGGCGCCCCCGGGGCATCCGATGCCGACGACGACACCGCCGCCACCGCGCCCGTGGACACCGGCACGACCCCCGAGGAGGCCCGCCCGTGACCGGCTCGCTCACCCTCGTCGCGCTCGTCGCCGTGATGTTCGGCGCCGGCATCTACGTGATGCTCGAGCGCAGCCTCACGCGCGTGCTCATCGGGTTCCTCCTCGTCGGCAACGCCGTGAACCTGCTGCTCTACGTCATGGCAGGCGCGCCCGGCCTCGCGCCGGTGCTGTACGACGGCGTCGACCCCGAGGCGATCAGCGACCCGCTGCCGCAGGTGTTCATGCTCACCGCGATCGTGATCAACCTCGGCATCACCGCGTTCATGCTCGCGCTCATCTACCGGTCGTGGTGGCTCGCCCGGCTGGGCGACCAGGGCGACCTGGTCGACGACGATCGCGACGGGCGCGAGTCGGGCGAGGGCGCCGCCGACGTGGCCCGCAGCTCGCGGCTCGACGACACGGCCATCCTGCAGATCCTCGACGAGAGCGACGAGGAGTACGACGAGCGCGGCTCCGAGGCATCCGCCCGGACGGATCGCCCCGACCGGGGAGGGGATCGCCGATGACCGCGCTCGTGCCCCTCGTCGTGCTGCTGCCCCTGCTGGGCGCGGCCGCCACGCTCGTGCTCGGCCGCAACCGGCGGGTGCAGCTGTGGCTCAGCGTCGCCGTGCTGGCGGCGGTCGCGGTGATCGCGAGCGTGCTGCTGTTCGCGGTCGACGCCACCCGGGGCATCGTGGTCTACATCGGCGACTGGGATGCCCCCTTCGGCATCACCCTCGTCGTCGATCGCCTCTCGGCGATCCTGCTGGTCATCTCGGCGATCATGCTGCTCGGCGTGCTCGTCTACTCGGTGGGGCAGGGCGTGGCCGACCGCCACCGCGAGACGCCGGTGTCGATCTTCTACCCGACCTACCTGATCCTCGCCGCGGGCATCTGCAACGCGTTCATCGCGGGCGACCTGTTCAACCTGTACGTCGGGTTCGAGATCCTGCTGGCGGCGAGCTACGTGCTGCTCACGCTCGGCGGCACGGGCGAGCGCATCCGCGCGGGCGTCACCTACATCGTGGTGAGCCTCGTGTCGTCGCTGTTCTTCCTCAGCGCGATCGCACTCATCTACGGCGCGACGGGCACGGCGAACATCGCCCAGCTCTCGGTGCGCATCGCCGAGCTGCCGCAGGACATCCAGCTGCTGCTGCACCTCGCGCTCATCACGGCGTTCGGCATCAAGGCCGCGGTCTTCCCGCTCTCGTTCTGGCTGCCCGACTCGTACCCGACCGCGCCTGCGCCGGTCACGGCCGTGTTCGCCGGCCTGCTCACCAAGGTCGGCGTGTACGCGCTCATCCGGTCGGAGATGACGATCTTCGCCGACAACGACCTCACCACGATGTACCTCGTGCTCGGCGGGCTCACGATGCTCGTGGGCATCCTCGGCGCACTCGCCCAGGCCGACATCAAGCGGCTGCTGTCGTTCACGCTCGTCTCGCACATCGGCTACATGCTCATGGGCATCGGCCTCGCGTCGGAGCTCGGCATCGCGGCGACCGTCTACTACGTCGTGCACCACATCACCGTGCAGACCGCGCTGTTCCTCACCACCGGGCTCATCGAGCGCGTCGGCGGCGCGACCTCGGTGAACCGGCTCGCCGGGCTGCTCGCCGCCTCGCCGTTCGTCGCGATCCTGTTCTTCATCCCGGCGCTGAACCTCGGCGGCATCCCGCCCTTCTCGGGGTTCATCGGCAAGGTCGGGCTGTTCCTCGGCGGTGCCGAGGTGGCGGGTTCCGGCGAGGGCGCGGCACCTTGGCTCATCTGGACCGTCATCGGTGCCGGGGCGGCGACCTCGCTGCTCACCCTCTACGCGCTCACCCGGTTCTGGAACCTCGCGTTCTGGCGCAGCCGCGACGAGCTCGAGGGGTACGAGTCGTTCCTCGTCGAGTCGATGCAGGAGGCGCCCGAGGGCGCGACGGTCACCGAGACCCGCACCGCGCCCGTGCTGATGCTCGCCGCCACGGTCGGACTGGTCGCGTTCAGCCTCCTGCTCACGGTGCTCGCCGGGCCGCTGTTCGAGCTCAGCAGCCGGGCGGCGACGAACCTGCTCGACCCGGCCGTCTACGTGAACCTCGTCTTCCCCGGGGGCATCCGATGAGCCCGGCACGCGACATCTCGCCCTGGCGCTCGATCTGGCGGCAGCTGCCGCTGCTGGTGCTGCTCATCGCGCTCTGGCTGTTCCTCTGGGACGAGGTCACGGTCATGTCGGTCGTCACCGGCGTGCTGCTGGCGATCCTCGTGACGCGCGTCTTCTACCTGCCGCCCGTGCTGCTGTCGGGCAGGTTCAACCCGTGGCGCGGGCTGCTGCTCGGCCTGCGGATGATCGTCGACGTCGCGACCGCGTCGATCGAGGTCGCGTTCTGGGCGGTGAACCCGCGCTACAAGCCGGTCAACTCGATCATCGCCGTGCAGCTGCACACCCACTCCGACCTCGTCATGACCCTCACCGCCGAGGCGATCACGGTCGTGCCCGGCACCGTCGTGGTCGACGTCGACCGCGAGCGCGCGGTGCTCTACCTGCACGCGCTCGGCACCCGCACCGACGAGGACGTCGAGCGCACCAGGCGCCACGTGCTCGGCACCGAGGAGCGCATCGTGCTCGCCGTCGGCACGCACGAGGAGGCCGAGTCGGTGCGCGCCGAACGACGGGCCAGGCGGATGCAGCGGGGCGGCGGCGCACACGGCGGCGCGCCCGACGGGCTCACCTCGCTCGGCAGCGACGAGGTCTCGGCCGACGACATCGCCCGGCGCGACGGGGTGCACCGCGATGACCCGGGCCGCCCGGGTTCCGGGGAGGGGGAGCGATGAGCATCTTCGGGCTGGCCGTCACGATCCTCGCCGGCATCATGTTCGGCATCGGCGCGATCGGCGCGGTCTGGCGCATCATCGTCGGGCCGTCGATCCTCGACCGCGCGCTCGCGGCCGACGTGCTGCTCGCGATCTCGATGTGCGCGATCGGCGCCGAGATGGCCGTCAACCACCACACCGACACGCTCATCGTGCTGCTCGTCCTCGCGATGTTCGCGGTGCTCGGGTCGATCGCCATCGCGAGGTTCATGGCGAAGGAGGACGACTCGTGAGCGCCGCATCCGTCGCCCTGCTCCTCGCCCCCGCGGTGTCGGCACAGGGCATCGCGCCCGCCGCCGAGGCCATGCCGCTGCTGCCCGAGGGGTTCGGGGTGCGCGAGGTCGTGATCGGCGTGCTGGTGCTGCTCGGCGCGTTCCTCTCGATGGCCGCCGGCGTCGGCATCGTGCGCTTCCCCGACGTGCTCTCGCGCCTGCACGCGGGCACCAAGCCGCAGGTGCTGGGCCTGGTCGCCGTGCTCGTCGCGATCCTCGTCGAGGTGCCGACGTGGGGCGTGCTCACCACGATCGTGCTGATCCTGACCTTCCAGCTGCTCACCCAGCCGATGACCGCGCACATGCTCGGCCGCGCCGCCTACCGCACCGACCATGTGCGCCGCGACCTGCTCATCGACGACGAGCTCGCCGAGGACATCGCGCGGCGCGAGCGGGAGCGCACCTCGGCCGACGACGGCTCCTGACCCGGCGACCGACCCCCGGTCCCCGACCCCCGGCCCCGACCCCCGGCCCCGGCCCCCGGCCCCCGGCCCCCGCTCGCCGAGTCGTCACGAGATGTCGCTTCGCCGCGCGGATTCCGGCACTTCGTGACCACTCGAGGAACCCGGCGGGCGCGTGGTGTCGGCGTGCGCGCTCGCGAGCGCGGCGAACAGGCCGGCGCGACTCGACACGCCGAGTTTCCGGTAGGCGTTGCCCAGGTGGTACTCGGCCGTGCGCCGCGAGAGCACGAGGCGGGCGGCGACGTCGGCGTTGCTCGCGCCGTCGGCGACGAGCGCGACCACCTCGAGCTCGCGCGGGGTCAGCGACGCCAGCGGCCCTGCGACGGCGCCGCCGGCCGGTCGCTCGCCGCACGCGACCCGCTCCTGCGCGACCGCGTCGCACCACGAGCGCGCACCGAGGGCGTCGAACCGCTCGGCGGCCTCCGCGAGGCGGTCGCGCGCGTCCTGCCGCCGACGCCGGCGACGCAGCGACCGCCCCCACGCCAGCAGCGTGCGGGCGTGCTCGAACGGATGCGCGGATGCCTCGTGCAGCCGCTCGGACTCGGCGAACGCGCCGTCGTCGCCGTCGGCCAGTGCCCGGCAACGCAGCGCCACGGCGAGCTGCGCGGTGCGGTCGAGCCGGCGCGCACGCTGCGCGAACGCCTCGAGATCGTCGGCGACCTCGTGCTCGCGGGCCAGGCGCCAGGCCGCCTCGAACCGATCGCCGACGCTCGGCAGGAACGCCGGCTCCGCCGTGCCCATCACGCGCTCCAGCCGCGCCGCCTCGGTGAAGCGCGCATACGCCACCGCGACGTCGCCTGCGGCGAGCGCGACGATGCCTCGCGAGCTCTCGATCGTGTGCCGGCTGAGGGGCATCGCGGCGACCCTCCGCACGGCGGGATCGGCGAGCACCGCCTCCATCTCCTCGACCCGCCCGAGCAGCGCGAGCAGGTGCGCGTGGCGCACGCGGATCGGCGCGAGCACCGCGCCCAGCGCACCGGTGTCGGCGAGCGACGCGGCGCGCTCGAACGCGGCGAGCGCCTCGGACCATCGGCCGAGCTGCTGGAGCACCACGCCCTCCTGGGCGAGCGTGAACGCGAGCGGGCTGGGGGCGGCGGATGCCTCGAGGCCGGCGCGGTGCTCCGACAGCGCGCGCAGGGCGCGCTCGGGTTCGCCGAGCCAGGCGATGTGCAGTGCCGTCGGCGCGATGGGGAGCGTCGGCTCGATGAGCGCCTCCGCGGCGAACTGGCGATCGCCGTTGGCGCGGATCAGCTCGCCGGCACCGGTGCGGCCGACGACAACGTCGATGCCGTCGGCGATCAGCCGGGCCGCGAGCGGGAGCTCCCGGCCCGTCGCCCGCAGCTCGTCGGCGACGCGCACCGCCTGCTCGCAGTGCCCGGCGAGCACGAGCGCGAAGGCGGCCGTGATGCGCAGCGCGTCGGCCGCCTCGGTATCGCTGGCGGCGACGCGCACGGCGATCGCATCGATCTCCCCCATGCGACCGAGGGGATCGGCGTGGTCGAGGTCGGCGAGCAGCCGCAGGGCGATCCAGCGCGCCGCCTGCTCGGGCAGCGCCTCGGCGAGCAGTTCGTCGAGCACCGCCGCGAGCTGGTCGGGCCGGCCGGCGAGGAAGGTGGCGGCGGCCGCGCCCTCGAACAGTCGGCGCTGCTCGTCGCGGTCGGGGGTGCGGCGGGCCGCCTCGACCCACCATCTGGCGGATTCGGCATGGGCGCCCCGCGCGGCGGCGGACCGGGCTGCGGCGACGAGGGTTCCGGTGCACTGCACCGACGCATCGATCGGGAGCAGGCAGATCTCCACGGCCTGCGCCTCAGGGTCGCCGTCGAGCGCGTCGATCAGCGCGAGCCGCGCGAGCGTGACCCGATCGGTGGGTGCGCCCGGGCTCATGCGGGCATGGTAGCGACCCTGCGGCGCACCCGGTCCGCCTATGTGGAGGGTGGACTCCGGGAACCCGGTAGTGTCTACGGATTCACCGGAACGGCCCGCTCCGTAGCATCCGACCCATGACCTCGTCCCTCCGCGCGCGCGGCGCGCTGATCGTCGGCTGCCTCGTGACCGCGCTCGCCCTCGCGGGGTGCGCGACGTCGTCCGATGCCGAGGCGGATGCGCCGGCCGAGGCCCCGGACACAGAGACCACGACGACGGACCCGGCGGGGTTCTGCGACCTGTACCCGGACCATGCGACGCTCATCGGCGTCATCGAGTCGCCGCCCTCCGAGGCGGCCGAGGCCGTCACGACGGTCGTCGGGCTGACGCCCGGGTTCGTCGCCACCACGCCGCCCGAGGACATCGCCGACGAGTGGGGAGTGCTGTCGGAGTACTTCTCGGAGATCGCGGCGCACTTCGCGGACGTCGACACCGACGACGACACTGCGCTCGGCGACGCGCTCGAGGCGATGCCCGAGCGGGTGAACGAACTCGCGTTCGCGGCTGCCGACGCCGCCTACACGGTCGGCGAGTTCGCCGCGGTCGAGTGCGGCACCGGCGACGCGGCAGGGACCACGGTCACCGACGCCTGCACGCTGCTCAGCGAGGCGGACGCACCGCTCGTCGCGGTCATGGGCGGCGACGTCCCCGAGGGCGAGTCGAGCGACCTCGGGTTCGGCTGGATCCAGTGCCAGTGGGAGGCGGCCGCGTCGGACAACGAGGTCTGGGTGATGCTCGTGCCGATCGACGAGTTCCGCAGCGAGTACCTCGACGAGTCGACGCCGCTGGCGAACTCCGAGATCGACGAGCTCGAGGACGGCGCGGCCTACGAGGGCATGATCGGCACCGGCAGCTTCAGCACGAGCGGGCACGCGGTGAGCTTCACGGCGGGCGACGTCGGCGGCTTCGTGTCGGTGCGCACTGGCGACGGCGACTCGCGCGCGGAGGACGTCGGCGCGGCGACGCAGCTCGCGATCGCGGTCGTCGGCCGGCTGTGAGGGCCCGGCCACCCCGCAGCATCCGCTGACCGTTCGACGGCGGGACGATCGACCCTGACACGCTCCCCGAACGGCGGTACGGTGAACGTGTTCCAGGGAACGGATGGGGGATCCGACATGGGCACGCACGTCAACGTCGACAACTTCGCGGTCGCGGAGACCGCGCGGATGTTCCACGACCTGCAGCGCGACGCCGGGGGCGTCAACCGACTGCTGCATCATCGCGCGCCCGCGCCGATCGACCAGCAGACCGTGATCCGCATGAACCGCGACACGCTCTACAGCTTCGTCGTCGTCGACGTCTCGGGCGGGGCGACGCTGACCCTGCCCGACGCGGGCGGGCGGTACCTGTCGGCGATGGTCGTGACGACCGAGCACTACATCCCGAGGATCTTCCACGACCCCGGCGAGTACCGGCTCGATGCGGACCTCGCCGGCGCCTCGCACTGCTTCGTCGCCGTGCGCACGCTCGTCGACCCGAACGACGCCGACGACGTCGCCGCGGTCGGCGCACTGCAGGACGCGATCGGGCTGGAGGCGGCATCCGCCGAGCCCTTCCCCGACCCCGACTTCGACCAGGCGAGCCTCGACGCGACCCGCAACGCGCTGCTGCAGCTCGCGGCCGGCCTCACGGGGTTCGAGCGCACCTTCGGCGCGCCCGACGAGGTCGATCCGGTACGCCACCTCATCGGCACGGCCGCCGGGTGGGGTGGCCTGCCGTCGCACGAGGCGTCGTACATCGGCGTGGTGCCGGAGGAGGCGACGGGCACGTTCTCGCTGCGCATGGCCGACGTGCCGGTCGACGCGTTCTGGTCGATCTCGGTGTACGACGCGAAGGGCTTCTTCGTGCCGAACGAGAGCGGCCGGTACACCGTGAACAGCGTGACCGGCGTGCCCGACGACGACGGCGCGATCACCGTGCACTTCGTGCACGACGACGGGGTGCGCGACCTGCCCAACGCGATCCCGATCCCCGAGGGCTGGAACTTCATCGTGCGGCTCTACCGCCCGCGGCAGGAGTACTTCGACGGGGCCTGGACGCTGCCCGACCTGACGCCGGTGCTGCGCTGAGGGCGCTCGGCCGGCCGGTGCGGCCGCCCGTGTCGGCCGGGTGCGAGAGGGTGGAGGGGTGACCACCGCCACCACCACCCGCGACGACGCCCTCGACGTGCTGCGTGCGCTCGTCGGGCGCGACGACGCCGAGTTCCACGAGGGCCAGTTCGAGGCGATCGCGACGCTCGTCGACGACCGGCGGCGCGCGCTGGTCGTGCAGCGCACGGGGTGGGGCAAGTCGGCGGTGTACTTCGTCGCGACGCTGCTGCGCCGACGGCAGGGTGCCGGGCCGACCGTGCTCGTGTCGCCGCTGCTCGCGCTCATGCGCGACCAGATCGCGGCCGCCGAGCGGGCCGGCGTGCGCGCCGTGGCGATCAACTCGACCAACGCGCACGAGTGGGGCGACGTGCTCGCCGCGCTCGACCGCGACGAGGTCGACGTGCTGCTCGTCTCCCCCGAGCGTCTGAACAACCCGTCGTTCCGCGACGAGCGACTGCCTGTGCTCGTGCGCCGCATGGGCATGCTCGTCGTCGACGAGGCGCACTGCATCAGCGACTGGGGGCACGACTTCCGGCCCGACTACCGGCGGCTGGCCGAGCTCATCGCGCAGCTGCCCGACGACGTGCCGGTGCTCGCGACCACGGCGACCGCGAACAGCCGGGTGGTGACGGATGTCGCCGAGCAGCTCGAGCACGCCGCCGACGAGCGTTCGGTGGAGGTCGTGACGATCCGCGGACCGCTGGCGCGGGCATCCCTGCGCCTCGGTGTCCTGCGGCTGCCCGAGGCGCGCGGCCGGCTCGGCTGGCTGCTCAGCCACCTCGACGACCTGCCCGGCTCGGGCATCGTCTACGCCCTCACGGTGAGCGCCGCGAACGACACGGCACGGATGCTGCGGGACGCCGGCCACGAGGTGCGCGCCTACACGGGGCAGACCGATCCGGCCGAGCGCGAGGAGTCGGAGCGGCTGCTGAAGGAGAACCGGGTCAAGGCGCTCGTCGCGACCTCGGCGCTCGGCATGGGGTTCGACAAGCCCGACCTGGGGTTCGTGGTGCACCTGGGCGCGCCGTCGTCGCCGGTGGCGTACTACCAGCAGGTGGGTCGCGCGGGCCGCGCGACCGAGAACGCCGACGTGCTGCTCATGCCCGGGCGCGAGGACCCCGACATCTGGCACCACTTCGCGACCGCCGCGATGCCGACCGAGGAGCGCGCGTCGCGCGTCATCGCCGCCCTGTCGCCCGACGAGCCGCTGTCGACGCCCGCGCTCGAGTCCATCGTCGACATCCGCCGCTCGCCGCTCGAGCTGCTGTTGAAGGTGCTCGACGTCGACGGCGCGGTGCGGCGCGTGCGGGGCGGCTGGGTATCGACCGGCCGGCCGTGGGTGTACGACGCCGACCGGTACGACCGCATCGCCGCCGAGCGACGGGCCGAGCAGCAGCACATGATCGACTACGAGCGCACCGACGGCTGCCGCATGGAGTTCCTGCAGCGGTCGCTCGACGATGCGACCGCTGCGCCGTGCGGACGGTGCGACAACTGCACCGAGCCGTGGTTCCCGACCTCGATCGACTCCTCGGCGGCCGAGACCGCGGCGGCATCGCTCGACCGCGTCGGCGTGCCGATCGAGCCACGCGCCCAGTGGCCGACCGGCGCCGATCGCCTCGGCGTGCCCGTGAAGGGGCGCATCGCGCCCGACGAGCGCATGGCGGAGGGGCGCGCCCTCGCCCGACTCACCGACCTCGGCTGGGGCGGGGCGCTGCGCGAAGTGTTCGCCGAGTCGGCAGCGGATGCCCCCATCAGCGGCGCCCTCCGCGACGCGGCCGTGCGCGTGCTCGCCGACTGGCCGTGGGCGGAGCGGCCGGTCGCGGTGGTCTCGATGCCCGCCCGGCGCCGCCCGCAGCTCGTCGAGTCGCTCGCACGCGGGCTCGCCGAGGTCGGGCGGCTCCCCTACGTGGGCGCGCTCGGCCTGGTCGACGGCGGCCCGACCGGCGATGCCGGCGGCAACAGCGCCTACCGGCTGGCGGGGGTGTGGGCGCGCTTCGAGGCATCCGCCCTCGACCTGCCCGACGGGCCCGTGCTGCTCGTCGACGACCTCGCCGACAGCCGCTGGACCCTCACGGTCGCCGCGCGCGAACTGCGCCGGGCCGGCGCGAGCGCGGTACTGCCGTTCGCGCTGGCGCTGCGCGGGTAGGGCTGCGGGGGCGTCTACGCCGCGCCGCGCACGCGGTCGGTGCGTGCGAGGAAGCTCGCGGTCACGATGTTCACGATGCAGAGCACCGCGGCGCCGACCATCACGAGGGTGTTGCCCTGCACGGCGCCGACGAATGTGTCGATGCCCTGCACGATGACCATGACGACCGCGATCGCGAGCAGCGCGGCATCCGCCGGGAAGAGCGGCACGATGAGCGCCACGACGACGATGGCGACGCTGCGCGAGGCGGCGTAGAGCGCGTCGGCGTCCTCGAGGCCGCCGGCGATCACCGCGGTGACCGAGTACCAGACGCTGACGGATGCGCTGAGGAGGACGACCGCGAAGCAGATCCAGTACGCGGCGCCGCGACGCGGTGGTTGACGGGTGCTGCCGGTGCCGGGAGCGGTCATGTCCCCACACTGGCCGGGTGCGGCGGGGCGGTCAAGGGCGGGCGCGGGAATTCGCGGCATCCGCGTGTGCTTGTCTTCTGGTGTGAAGCACATCGGATTCCTCTCGTTCGGGCACTGGCAGCCGTCCCCGCAGTCGGCCACGCGCTCGGGCGGCGACGCCCTGCTGCAGTCGATCGACCTCGCCGTCGCGGCGGAGGAGCTCGGCGCCGACGGCGCGTACTTCCGCGTGCACCACTTCGCCCGGCAGCTCGCGAGCCCGTTCCCGCTGCTGGCGGCGATCGGCGCGCGCACGAGCCGCATCGAGATCGGCACGGGCGTGATCGACATGCGCTACGAGAACCCGCTCTACATGGCGGAGGACGCCGGCGCCGCCGACCTCATCTCGGGCGGGCGGCTGCAGCTCGGCGTGAGCCGCGGGTCGCCCGAGCAGGTCATCGACGGGTACCGCTACTTCGGCTACGAGGCGCCCGAGGGCAAGACCATGGCCGATGTCGCGCGCGAGCAGACCGAGGTGTTCCTCAAGGTCATCGAGGGTGCGCGCTTCGCCGAGCCGAATCCGCGGCCGATGTTCGCCAACCCGTATCCGGGCCCGCTGCCGATCGAGCCGCAGTCCCCCGGGCTGCGCGACCGCATCTGGTGGGGCGCCGGGTCGGATGCCACGGCGGTCTGGGCCGCCGAGCGCGGCATGCACCTCATGAGCTCGACGCTCAAGGAGGACGAGTCGGGCGAGCCGCTGCACGTGCAGCAGCGGAAGCAGATCGAGCAGTACCGCGAGGCCTGGGCGGCAGCGGGCCACGAGCGCGAGCCGCGCGTGTCGGTCAGCCGGTCGATCTTCCCGATCGTCGACGACCGCGATCGCGCCTACTTCGTGGGCGGCGGCGAGACGAGCGACCAGTTCGGCGCGATCGACGGCTACCGCGCGGTGTTCGGGCGCAGCTACTCCGACGAGCCCGACCGGCTGGTCGAGCAGCTCCGCGCCGATGAGGCGATCGCCGCGGCCGACACGCTGCTGCTCACCGTGCCCACGCAGCTCGGCGTCGACTACAACGCGCACGTGCTCGAGTCGGTGCTGACGCACGTGGCGCCGGCGCTCGGCTGGCGCTGACGCTGGCGCTGAGCGGGAGCATCCGCCCGTAGGCTTCGGGCATGGTCACCATCACCGCCGTCACCCCCGCCGATCGCGACGAGTGGGGGCGGCTCTGGGCCGGGTACCTCGAGTTCTACGAGACCGACCTCGACGAGGCGACGACGGATGCCACGTTCGCGGCGCTCCTCGACCCGACGTCGACCGTGCACGGCGCCCTGGCGCGCGACGAGGCGGGGCGTGCGATCGGGCTCGTGCACTGGCTGACGCACGCCGCCACCTGGTCGACCGCCGACTACTGCTACCTCGAGGACCTCTTCGTCGCACCCGATGCGCGGGTCGGCGGCGCGGGCCGGGCGCTGATCGCACACGTGCACGAGTGGGCCGCCGGGCACGGCTGCGCGAAGGTCTACTGGCTCACGGCCGAGACCAACCAGGTGGCGCGCGGGCTCTACGACCGGGTGGCCTCGCGCAGCGGCTTCATCCACTACCAGATCTCGCTCTAGCGCGACCGGCTCGCGCCGCTCAGCTCCGGAATCGTACGAACGCGCGCAGCTGCCGGGGCCGCACGTCGTGCACCTCGGTGAACCCGAGCGACTCGTAGAACGCCCGCTGTCCGGGCTCGTCGTCGGTGAGCAGCACCTGCTGACGCACGTCGCCGAACGGCGCGAATGCGGCCGCCACCATTCGCGACCCCAGCCCGGACCGTCGATGGTCGGGGTGCACGAGCACGTCCTGCAGGTATGCGATGGTCGCACCGTCGCCGACGATGCGGGCGAGCCCGACGAGCCGGTCTCCGCGCCACGCCGTCACCACGCGGAGCGATCCGGCGAGCGCACGGACCAGCACGTCGGGTGCGGCGGTATACGCCGACCAGCCCACCGCGTCGTAGAGGGCGACGAGCGCCTCGATTCCCGGCATCCGGTCGTCGCGCACCTCGGGAGGTTCCGACATCGCAGCTGGTGCTCCGGGCTCGACCATGCTGCCGACCGTACCGCGACGGCGACGCACCCGACGCTCGCGCCGGGCCTCTGCCACAGTGTGGTGATGGAGATCCGGCCGTTCCGCACCGACGACACCGAGGCGGTCGTCGCGCTGTGGGAGGCGTCCGGGCTCACGCGGCCGTGGAACGACCCGCGGAAGGACATCGCCCGCAAGCTGGCCGTGCAGCCGGAGCTGTTCGTGGTGGCGGTCGACGACGACCGAGTGGTGGGGTCGGTGATGGCCGGGTACGACGGGCACCGCGGCTGGATGAACTACCTCGCGACCGCTCCGGGTTCGCGTCGGCTCGGCATCGGGCGCGCGCTGGTCGCGCACGTCGAGACGGCCCTGCAGGCGATCGGATGCCCCAAGGTCAACCTGCAGGTGCGCGCGACGAACCGCGAGGCCGTCGCCTTCTACGAGCGGCTCGGCTACCGGGTCGACGACACGATCGACCTCGGCAAGCGCCTCATCGACGACTGACGCCCGGCGAAGTGCGGCACTTTTCAGGAGCCGACCGGCGCCCGGCGGCGGAATCCTGCGCGGCGCGAGCCGCGCACGACCGAACCGGCCGGATTCCGGCCCGGCCCGCACCATCCGTGCGCGGCCGCCGGGCCGGCTCCTGAAAAGCGACGTCCTACCCCGCGTAGGCGGAGTACGGCCAGGTGATCGCGGCGAGCGTCGCCTGCCCCGAGACGCTCGGGTGGAAGTAGTCGAACGTCGAGATGTGCGACGAGGTGAACTGGTAGTCCGCCACCGTGTAGTCGTCGAACGTGCAGGTCGCGATCGCGTCGCAGATCGCCTCGAGCTCGGCGTTGTACTCGTCGACGCGGGCCTGCACGGCGTCGCGACGCTCCTCGCTCGCGGTGGTCGTCGAGGTCGGGTTCTGCAGCATCGACTGGCAGACGCTCCCGATCGACCAGATGAACCGGGCCCAGCCGTTGTCCTTGCTGAGCGCCCACATGCGCTTCAGGTTCGGCACCGTCGTGAGCAGGATCTCGGCGTCGGGCCGCTGGTCGGCGAACGTGCCGAGCGCACCGGCGACGCTGGCCGAGAACTCATCCGTCCGCGTCATCCCGTCGACCGTGCTCGTGCACGCGTCGTTCGCGCCGATCTGCACGGTGAGGTAGTCCGCGCCCTGCGCGATCGCCTGGTTCACCTGCGGCGCGAGGTCGGCCGCCTGCGCGCCCACCACCGCGTCGTTGTAGGCCACGAGATCGGATGCCCCGGCTGCGCGCAGCCTGGTCGCATGCGACTGCACGCTCGACGAGCCGCCCGTCGACCAGCTGTACTGCGGGTACGAGCCGCTGCCGTCGGCGTCGTACGCGACGGTGATCGAGTCGCCGACGCCGGCCATGATCGCCGGGAGCGCGGCCGGGTCGGTGGGCGGCGGGGTGGTCTCCGTGGGCGGGGCGGTCGTCTCCGTGGGAGGGGCCGTGGTCTCCGTCGGCGGGGCCGTGGTCTCCGTGGGAGGCGCGGTCGTCTCCGTCGGCGGGGCGGTCGTCTCGGTCGGCGGGGCGGTCGTCTCGGTCGGCGGCGGGGTGGTCGTCTCGATCACCGTCGGCGTCGGCTTGTTCTTGCCCTTGCCGTTGCCGCCGCCCTTGCCCTCGGGCGGCGCGCCGAGCGCGGGGCTGGCGATGAGGCCGACCGCGATCACGGTCGAGATGATGACGGCGACGGCTGCAGGTGCGCCGGCGGGACGGTGGCGGGTCATCGGTCCTCCGCGGTACGGGTGTCGATCGCCCCGGGACGCCCCCGGCACGCGGTGCGTGGGCTGCACGTTCGGCGACGTCGTCGATCGCGCGGCGGTGGGCAGCATCGATCGCGCCCACGCCGCACGTTAGTCCCGTGTGCGGGCGGCGACAACACCCCCGTTCGCGGGGGTGAGGCCTCCTCGACTACTCCGAGGCGTCGGCCGCCGCGATCGTGAACTCGTCGCCGCGCGCGAACTCGTCGAACTCGGCCTCGATCTCGGCGCGCTCGAGCAGCTCCGTCATGCGGCGGTGGCGCCCGCGCGGGATGAGCGTCACCACGACCCCCCGCTTGCCGGCACGACCGGTGCGACCCGAGCGGTGCAGGTAGGTCTTGTACTCGTCCGGGGCATCCGCCTGGATCACCAGGTCGATGTCGTCGACGTGGATGCCTCGCGCTGCCACGTCGGTCGCGACCAGCACGTCGACCTTGCCGCTCGTGAGCTGCTGCAGGTTGCGCGTGCGTCGGGCCTGGTTGAGGTCGCCGTGCAGTGCGACCGCGAACACGCCGCGGTCCTCGAGGTGCTCGACGAGGTCCTCGGCGAACGCGCGGGTGCGCGAGAACACGAGGGTCTTGCCCGGTCGCGCGGCGAGCTGCGCGACGATGTCGCGCTTCTGGTCGTTGCGGATCACGAGCACGCGGTGCTCGATCGTGCCCGACGCCTGGTCCTCGCCCGCGACCTCGTGCACGGCCGGGTCGACGAGGAACTCGTCGACGAGCGCGGCGACGCCCGTGTCGAGGGTCGCCGAGAACAGCAGCTTCTGGCCGCCCTCGCGGGTGCGGCGGAGGATGCGCTGCACGGGCTCGAGGAACCCGAGGTCGCACATGTGGTCGGCCTCGTCGAGCACGGTGATCTCGACCTCGCTCAGGTCGAGGCGGCGCTGCTCGATCAGGTCCTCGATGCGGCCGGGCGTGCCGATCACGATGTCGACGCCGCGCTGCAGCGCGCCGACCTGGCGGCCCTGCGGCACGCCGCCGTAGACCTGGGTGGTGAACAGCCCGACGCTCTGGGCGATCGGCTGCACGGTGCGGTCGATCTGCAGCGCGAGCTCGCGGGTCGGCGCGAGGATGAGCGCGCGCGGCGCGCGGCCGAGCTTGCGCTTCTCGCCGGCCTTGCCCTTCGCCGCCCACATCTGCATGAGGCGCTCGACGGTCGGCGCGCCGAACGCGATCGTCTTGCCCGAGCCGGTGCGGCCGCGGCCCAGCACGTCGCGCCCCTCGAGCACGACCGGGATGGTCGCGGCCTGGATGGGGAACGGATGCTCCGCGCCGAGGTCTCGCAGCGAACGCACGATGTTGCCGCCGAGACCGAGGTCGGCGAACGTCACGCCCTCGACGGCGTCCGCCGTGATCGCCTCGGCCTGGAGGCGCTCGAGCACGACGTCGTCCTCGGGCGTGTAGGGCGCACGGTCGTCCTTCGCGGGGAAGTACGTCGACGGGCGGCGCTCGGACTCGCGGAAGCCCGGGCGGTCGTTGCGGTCGTAGCCGCGGCGGTCGTCCCGGTCGGTGCGGTCGTAGCCGCGGCGGTCGTCCCGGTCGGTGCGGTCGTAGCCGCGGCCGGCGACCCGGCGGTCGTCGTGGTCGCGGCGGGGGCGCTCGCCGCGGTCGCGGTCGCGCTTGCGGGCGTCGTCGTGGTCGTAGCCGCGCCCGGCGACGCGCTGCGAGCGGTCGCGGTCGCGGTCGTCGCGGCGGGGCGCGCGGTCGTCGCGGTCGTACCGGCGGCCGGAGTCGCGACGGTCGCGGTCGTCCCGACGCGGGGCGCGGTCGTCACGGTCGTACCCGCGCGAGCCGCGCTGGTCGCGGTCGTCGCGACGCGGGGCGCGGTCGTCACGGTCGTACTTGCGGCCGGAGTCCCGACGGTCGCGGTCGTCCCGACGCGGGGCGCGGTCGTCACGGTCATAGCCGCGCGAGCCCCGCTGGTCACGGTCGTCCCGGCGCGGACGGTCGTCGCGGTCGTACCGGCCGCCGCCGTCGCGGTCGTCGCGGCGCGACGAGCTCGAGCGGCGCGGCGAGCGGCCCGCCGCCTCGCGCTCCTCGCGGCTCCAGCGCTGCTTGGGCTCGGCCTCCTCCGGGCGGTAGCCGCGGTGGCCCGGGCTGCGCGAGCCGGGCTTGCGCGAGCTGCCGGAGGCATCCGCTCGCTTGTGCTGCTTCGACTTCGACTTCTTCGCGTACGACGGGTCGAAGTTCTTGGCGGGGCGGCCGCCGGCGGGCTTCTTGTTCTTGGGCATGGCGATGCTTCCTGGGTTGTCCTCGAGTACATGGGAAACCGCCGAGCGAGCGCGCGTCGGCTTCAGAACCCGGGCTGTCCTCGACCGGGGCCGTCACATACGGTGATGCTCCCCGCCACCGCGGCGGGGATCCGGCCCACGGGACTCACAAACCCATCCGCGCGATGCGCGCGGTGTCCCAGACCGACCCGTCGATGCTAGCGGACCTTGCTGTGAGGATGCCCGGCCGGGCACGTCGACCCGGCGCGAGCCGAAGGAGATTCGCGGCCCCGGGCCGGCCCACCACGGCGCGTTTCCCCTCCAGTCCTCCGTTTCGCCCGGACCCCGTGGGGGCCAGTGTGCGAACCGGAGGAGAATCGCGGCCCCGGGCCGCCCGGGTCGGCGTGTCGCCGATCGGGTCCTACGCCTCGCACGGGCCCCGCGACGAGCGGCAGGGCGCCGCCGCATTCGGCGGCTGAGCCCGCCTCAGGTAGCATCGCCCCACCCGATTCCCCCCGGAGCGCCCCGTGCAGACCACCCGAGCGACCGACGGCGGCGCGGGCCGGGGCGCCGCACCCGACGGGCGCCGGCCGGCAGGACGCCGCCGCCGCTGGCGCGCGCTGCTGGTCACGGCAGCGGCTGGATCGGCGATCGCGGCCGTCGCCGCCCTCAGCGGCTTCCACCTCGGGCTGCGCGCGATCGACCCCGCCGGCCCGAACGACGTGAGCGAGCTCCCCGGCGACGCGATCACGGGCATCCGCACCTTCACGCCACCGGCCACCGGCATCGCGATCGACGAGGACGTCGAGTACGGCACCCGCGCCGACGGCACGCTGCTGACCCTCGACGTCTGCAGCCCTGCCGGCCCCGACGCGAGCCGTCCGGGGGTGCTCGCGATCCACGGCGGCAGCTGGGCGCGCGGCGACAAGGCCAGCGACGACTGGCGGCTCGTCTGCCAGTGGCTCGCCTCGCAGGGGTTCGTGGCGGTGTCGGTGAACTACCGGCTCGTGCCCGACGTGACGTTCCCGGCGGCGATCGACGACGTGGCGCTCGCGGTCGAGTGGCTGCGCGAGCCCGAGCAGGTCGAGGCGTACGGCATCGACCCGGCGCGCATCGGCGCGCTCGGCGGATCGGCGGGCGGCAACCTCGCCGCGCTGCTCGGCACGACCGGCACCGGGCCGATCGACACCGGGTCGCGCGTGGCCGCGGTCGCGGAGCTCAGCGGACCCATCACGCTCGACGCGGTGTCGCTCGGCGCCGACCAGGCCAGCCAGTGGCTGTACGGCATCGTCGCCGACTACCTCGGGTGCGAGCGCGCCTCCGACTGCCCCGAGGCGGATGCCGCGTCGCCGACCTCGCACGTCGACGCGAGCGACCCGCCTGTGTTCATCGCCCACGCCGACGACGAGATCATCCCGCTCGCGCAGGCCGAGCGCTTCGCCCGCACGCTCGACGAGGCGGGCGTGCCGGCCGAACTCGCGGTGGTCGCGGGGAGCGGGCACTCGATCGGCATCCTCGACGCGGGCCTGCGCGAGCGCATCGCCGCGTTCCTGCACGCGCACCTGGGGTGGGCCGAGGAGCTCCCCGCCGAGCAACTCGCCGCCGACGACGCCGGCTCGGTGGCACACGCGACGGATGCTCCGGCAGAGCCGGACGCGGTCGCCGAGGGCTGACCGCCGCCCCGCGGCATCCGCCCGCCCGCCATCGCCGGCCCTCGGGGTGGCAGCGGATGCACGCGCACGATGGCGCATCGCGTCGGGTCGCGTGCATCCGCCGCCGGGTCCCGCGAGCACCCCCGTGGCCGCGGGACGTCGTGGCGCCGGCTCAGACCACCAGCTCGGGCATGTCCGAGTACGGCAGGTCCTTCTCGGCGAGCCCGCGCAGGTACGCGTCGGCGCCGAGCGTGCGGGTCATCGTGCGCATCGCCCCGTCGGAGACCGCGCCGACCGCGACGAGCGGGCGCATGGGCAGGGTGTTCAGCACGACCTCGGCCCGGTCGCGCCGCAGCGCGCGCACGGCCTGCCGCGCCACCGTCGCCGACACGTTGGTGCCGAGGTACCAGGGCACCGGCGTCTCGTAGGCCGGGTACATGCCCTCGTCGCCGATGAAGCCCGGCGAGACCACGGTGCTCGACACCCCAGTCCCGGCGAGCTCGGCGCGCAGCGCGCGCGAGAACGCGACCAGGCCGGCCTTGGCCGCCGAGTAGTCGACGAGGTACGGCAGGCCCGCGAGCCCGGCGAGGGATGCCACGTTCAGCACCCGCCCGAACCCGCGCTCGCGCATGCCGCCGAGCACGAGACGCGTGAGCTCCATCGGGGCGAGGAGGTTCGTCGCGATCACGCGCGACGGGTCGGCGTCGGCGTACCCCGAGGCGCGCGCGACGCCGGCGTTGTTGACGAGGATGTCGACGGGCCCGAGGGCGGTCGTCACCCGGTCCACGATGCCGGCGCGGTCGCCCGCGTCGGTCAGGTCGCCGGGCACCGCGATCGCCCGTCGGCCCGTGCCCGCGATCTCCTCGGCGAGCGCGTCGAGCGGCCCGGCCGTGCGGGCGGTGACCGCCACGCTGCATCCGGCCGCCGCGAGCTCCCTCGCGAGGTGGCGTCCCAGTCCACGGGATGCGCCGGTGACGAGCGCCACCCGTCCGTCGAAGTCGTCCATGATCCCCAGTCCTCTCGTTCGTGCGTGCCGCGGCCGATCCGCGTGGCACGAACGATTCCGCAGCGAGTGCACATCGAGGTCACACCCCGGTCGCGGGCCGCGCCGCCGCGATACAGTCGCCCCGATGCTGGTGCGCCTGTTCGGAGCGGTCGCCGTCGGTGACGGGGCCGGCACCGTGCTGGGGAACGGGCGTTCGGCGGCGATCCTGGCGCTGCTCGCGCTGCGTCCCGGAGCGGTCGTCTCGGTCGAGCGACTGGTCGACGAGCTGTGGGGGGCGGATGCCCCGGATGAGACCACCCACGCGCTCCGCGTCGCGGTGTCGCGCCTGCGCACCGCGCTCGCCGCCGCCGGGCTGCCCGGTGCCGTCGCGACCAGGCCCGGCGGGTACGCCATCGACGTCCCACGCGACGAGGTGGACGTCACGCGCTTCGAGGACCTCGCGTCCCGCGGCCTCGCGATGACCGACGCCGACGCGGCCCTTCCGGTGCTCGAGGAGGCGCTCGCCCTCCGGTGCGCCGAGCCGCTCGGCGGCTTCCAGTACGCCGAGTTCGCGATCGCCGCCCGCGACCGCCTCGCCGAACTGCACCACGACGCACTCCGCAGGTGGGCCGAGCTCGCCACCGGCGCGGGCCGCGCCGCCGAGGTCCTCGCCGCCGTGCAGCCGGTGCTGCGCGACGACCCCGCGCACGAGGGGCTGTGGGTCGCGCTCGCCCGGGCGGTGCATCGCGACCGGGGCGCCGCCGACGCGCTCCGCCTGATCGGTCGCGCGCGGGCTGCGCTCGCCGAGGCCGGGCTGCCCGCGGGGCCGGAGCTGCTCGCGCTCGACGGCGGCCTGCGCCGCGAGCTCGCTCCGGACGAGCCGCACGACCCGCCGCACTCGCTGCCCGCGCCGGTCGACCGCTTCATCGGCCGCGAGCGCGAGGTCGACGGCATCGGTCACCTGCTGGGGTCGAGGCGGCTGGTCACGCTGGTCGGCCCGGGCGGATGCGGCAAGACCCGCCTCGCCACGGAGGTGGGCGCGCGCGCGCTGGCGCGGTTCGGCGAGCGCGTGTGGTTCGTCGACCTCGTCGGCGCGGAAGCACCTGCCGCGGTGCCCGGCGTCGTCGTCCGCGCGCTGGGGCTCGGCCCGTGGGCGCACGACGACCCGGCCGCGGCGGTGCACGGCCTCCTCGGCGACCGTTCGGCCGTGCTCGTGCTCGACAACTGCGAGCACGTGATCGACGCCGTCGCCGGGGCCGTGCAGGAGATCCTCCGCACCTGCCCGGGGGTGCACATCCTGGCCACGAGCCGGGAGGCGCTGCGCGTGCCGGGCGAGCACGTGCTCACGGTGCCGTCCCTGCCCGTACCCGATCGCCCCGCGGCATCCGAGTCGCCCGACCAGGCCGTCGCGCGCATCGCCGACGCCCCCGCGGTGGCGCTCTTCGTCGAGCGCACGCGCAACGCCTCCCCGGGTTTCGAGCTGACCGCCGAGAACGCCGCGGCCGTGGCGCGCATCACCCGCGCCCTCGACGGCATCCCGCTCGCTATCGAGCTGGCCGCCGTGCGCACCCGAACCCTCTCGGTCACCGAACTGGCGGAGCGACTCGATGACGTCTTCGGCGCGCTCGGGGCCGGCTCGCGCACCGCGCTCCCCCGCCACCGCACGCTGCAGGCCGCGCTCGACTGGAGCCACGCGCTGCTCGACCCGGCGGAGCAGCGGCTGCTCGCCGCGCTCGGTACGCTGCGCAGCCCGTTCGGGCTGGACGCCGCGGCCGCCACGCTCGGCGCCCGACCCGACACGATCGAGCCGGCGATGGCGGGGCTCATCGAGAAGTCGATGGTGCTCGTGGTCCGCGGCAGGGCGACCCGGTACCGGGTGCTCGAACCCGTGCGCCAGTACGCGGCCGCCAAGCTGCGCGAGGCGGGCGACCTCGACGACGCGGTACGACGTCGCGATCGCTGGTTCGCCGACCTCGCGCGGCAGTCGAGCCAGGGGCACCGCCGGTTCGAGCAGGTCGAGTGGCGCGCGCGCATCCGGGCCGATCGGCCGAACCTGCTCGCCGCCGTCGAGAGCCTCGTGCGCCGCGGCGAGCGCGACCCGGCCGCCGACACGGCGCTCGCGCTCGGGCGGTACTGGCAGGAGTTCGGCCTCTACGAGGAGGGGCGGCGGATGCTGCGTGCGGCACGCGCGGCGCACGACCTCGACGCCGCCCGGCGTGGCGCCCTCCTGCTCCAGGAGGGCTGGCTCGCGGCGCACGAGGGGGCGCACGCGCCCGCGCTCGCGCTCGCCGCCGAGTCGCTCGAGCTGGCCGACCGCCGGGTGGACGCAATGGCGATCGCGGCGGCGGAGAGCCTGGTCGGCTCGGTGCTGGCCGAGCTCGGCGACGACCGGGCGGCGCGAACGCGGCTCGACCGGGCCGTGGCGGGCTTCGCGGATGCGAATCCGACGGCGTTCGCGATGGCGTCAATCAACCTGGCGGTCGTGCACGCCTATGCGGGTCGCACCGACTCAGCGCTCGCGGCGCTCGAACCCGCCCTTCGCGTGCCGACCCCGCCCGACGACCACTGGGCACGATTCGTCGCCGGCCTCGTGGCGCGCATGCGCGGCGAACTCGTGATCGCCGCCGACGAGCTCGACGCGGCCATCCCTGCGCTCGAACGGGTCGGCTCGACGTTCCACGCCTCGCTCGCGCGGTTCGAGCGCGCTCTCGTCGCCCACGAGTCCGGCGACGACGAGGCCGCGGTCGCGCTCGCGGCTCGCATCCTCGCCGACGCCGATCGCGGTACGGCCCCGCTCGCGCCGCGGATCAGGGCGCGAATGCTCATGGCACGCCTCCTCGCCGCGCGGGGCGACCTCGCGCGCGCCCTCGCGGAGGCCGGGCGCGCCGCCGACGAGGCCCGCAGTACCGACACGATCGGCAGCATCGCCGAGTCCGCCGAGGCGGTTGCACTCCTCCTCGAGCACCGCGATCCCGCCGTCGCCGCCCGCCTCGTCGGGGCCGCGGGCGCGCTGCGCGCCCGCCTCGAACTCGCGCGCGACGCGTGGGAGGTCGATCGCTTCGGCCCGGTCGCCGTCGACCCCCCGACCACCGACCCGTCGGCCACGGCGACGTCGGACCTCGCCGACGCGGCGTACGAGCTCGTGCGCGCCGCGCTCGCGACCGCGGACGCGCACACCTCACCGGCGTCGGCCTGACGCCCCGCCGGCGCGGCATCCGCCCGCCTTCGCCGACCCGCGCACCGTCGGCTCCGGCAGCGCGCCGTCCCGCGGCATCCACCCGCTCGCGCCGGCCAGTCCGCGGCGTGCCGGCCAGCCCTGCACGGCTGGCCCGAGCACCGCAGACTGGCCGAACCGACGCAAGCCCGCGGCATCCGCCCCCCTCGCCCCTCCCGAGCACATGCAGAGCTGCGCGATCCGCCGCGAATGCATGCACGAGCGCGGCGTGTCGCCCGGAGTTGCATGTTTCGGGGCGGTGCGGCAGGGCGGTTGAAGCGCGCACGACGCATGCGCTAGACACGAGACGACCGCCCGAGATTCGCGACGGCGCCGACGGATGCTCCACGCCGCACGGCTCCGGGAGGGGACGCCACATGTCGGACACGTCGTACGGAGTGCACTCCGAGGTGGGGCGCCTGCACAAGGTGCTCGTCTGCCGGCCCGGCCTGGGGCACGAACGCCTGACGCCGAGCAACAGCGACGCGCTGCTGTTCGACGACGTGCTGTGGGTGCAGAACGCGCAGCGCGACCACGCCGACTTCGTCGCGAAGCTGGAGGGCCGCGGCGTCGAGGTCGTCGAGCTGCACGACCTGCTGACCGAGACGCTCGCCGTGCCCGGTGCCCGCGACTGGCTGCTCGACCGCAAGATCACGACCGCCGAGGTCGGCGGCGGTCTCGTCGACGACACC
The DNA here is from genome assembly GCF_027925245.1 of Agromyces rhizosphaerae. NCBI lineage: Bacteria > Bacillati > Actinomycetota > Actinomycetes > Micrococcales > Microbacteriaceae > Agromyces > Agromyces rhizosphaerae. The sequence goes on along the minus strand of NZ_BSDP01000001.1, from coordinate 1,982,492 downwards.
CGCGCGTTCCTCGACACGCTCGCCGACGAGGTGCTGACCGAGTACCTCATCGGCGGCCTCTCGACCCGCGACCTGCCCGACGAGTACCGCGCGCCCGAGCTCGCCCTGGTGCGCGAGTCGGCCGGGCTCACCGAGTACCTCATGGCGCCGCTGCCGAACACGATCTACACGCGCGACACCACGTGCTGGATCTACGGCGGCCTCACGCTCAACCCGCTGTACTGGCCCGCCCGCCACGGCGAGACGCTGCTCATGCAGGCGATCTACCAGTTCCACCCCGGCTACACGGGCAACACGATCTGGTGGGGCGACGCCGAGACCGACTGGGGCCGCGCGACCCTCGAGGGCGGCGACGTGATGCCCGTCGGCAACGGCGTCGTGCTCATCGGCATGAGCGAGCGCACCTCGCGGCAGGCCATCACCGCGGTCGCCGAGCGCCTGTTCGCGGCGGGCGCGGCCGAGCGGGTCGTCGTGGCCGGCATGCCGAAGCTCCGCGCCGCGATGCACCTCGACACCGTCTTCACGTTCGCCGACCGCGACCTCGTCACGTACTACCCCGACATCGTCGACGGCATCCACACCTTCTCACTGCGCCCGGCGGATGCCGGTGGACTTGAGGTCACCGAGGAGACCTCGCCGTTCATCGACGTCGTCGCCTCGTCGCTCGGGCTGCCGAAGCTGCGCGCGGTCGAGCCCGGCGGCGGCTGGTACGCCGGCGAGCGCCAGCAGTGGGACAGCGGCAACAACGCCGTCGCGGTCGAGCCGGGCGTGGTCTTCACCTACGACCGCAACACGTACACGAACGAGCTGCTGCGCAACCAGGGCGTCGAGGTGATCGAGATCGTCGGCGCGGAGCTCGGCCGCGGGCGCGGCGGCGGGCACTGCATGACGTGCCCGATCTCGCGCGACCCGGTCGACTACTGAGGCGCCGCCCGCGACCGCAACCCCCTGCGGCCACGCGACGGGCTCGCCTACGCTCGAAACGACGTGGTTCGCGGGCGCGGGCGGCGCCCGGGGAGGGGAGCGGACATGTTCGGTCGGGGCAGGGCGAAGGGGGCGGATGCCGCTGAGGAGGCATCCGCCACCACCCAGGACGTGGTCGACGCGCTCGCACGGGGGCGCGATCGCAGCCAGGCCGATGCCGCGGCCGCGGTGCTCGGCTCGCGGGGCGGGCCCAGGCGCCTGACCTGGACCGCGTGGAAGCTCGCGCTCGGCCGCACGATCCGCAAGTTCTCGGCCGACCGGTGCACCGACCTCGCCGCGGGGCTCACGTACTACTCGGTGCTCGCGCTGTTCCCCGGCCTGCTCGCGATCGTGTCGCTGCTCGGCCTCGTCGGCCAGGCGGACGAGACCACCGACGCCGCGTTCGAGCTCATCGGCGAGCTCGGCGGCGAGGACGTGGTCGACGCGGTGCAGGGGCCGATCCAGGGGCTGACCGCGTCCACCGCCTCCGCCTGGACGTTCACCGTCGGCCTCATCGGCGCGCTCTGGTCGGCGTCGGGCTACGTCGGCGGGTTCTCGCGCAGCATGAACCGCATCCTCGGGGTCGAGGAGGGCCGGGCGATCTGGAAGCTGCGCCCGTGGCTGCTGCTCGTCACGGTCGTGATCGTGCTGCTCGCGGCGGGCGCGGGCCTGCTGCTCGTCGTGTCGGGCCCGATCGCCGAGACGGTCGGGGCGTTCTTCGGGATCTCGGCGGCCTCGGTGGCGATCTGGAACGCACTGCAGGTGCCGGCGCTCGCGCTGATCGCGGTGATCGCCATCGCGATCCTCTACTACGCGACCCCGAACGTGCGGCAGCGATTCCGCATCCTCAGCGTCGGCGCGTTCCTCGCGATCGTGGTCTGGGGCCTCGCGTCGTACGGGTTCGGCGTCTACGTGTCGAACTTCGCCAACTACGACGCGACCTACGGCGTGCTCGGCGGCGTGATCGTGTTCCTGCTGTGGATGTGGATCTCGAACCTCGCCGTGCTGGCCGGCGCCGAGCTCGACACCGAGCTCGAGCGGGTGCGCGAGCTGCAGATGGGCGTCGAGTCCGAGGTCGCGGTGCAGCTGCCGCTGCGCGACGCGTCGGGCATCGAGAAGAAGGCGCAGAAGGTCCGCGACGACGTGGCGCAGGCGATCGAGCTCCGGCTCGAGGCGGCGCAGAGCGCCAAGGTCGCCCGGCGGCGGGCCGAGCTCGCCGAGCAGGAGGCCGCCGAGGCGGCGAAGGCCCGGCTCCCGAAGGACTGACCGGCGCGTTGTGGAGCGTCGCCGACCGTCGGTGTCCGCGGGGCACTAGCCTTGCGCAGGCGCGGCACCCGACCGCGACCGGAGGGTGGAGATGGAAGACACGACGACCGAGGACTCGCAGCAGCAGCCGAAGTCCGAGCCCGCGGCGAAGGCCGCACCCGCCGATCAGGCCGCATCGCGCCCGGGAGCCGGCCACGTCGTCGCGACCCTCCTGCTCCTCGCCCTCTTCCTCGTCGCCACGGGCACCGTGAGCCTCGGCGGCGTGTTCCTGCCGTCGTTCACCGAGGACTGCATCACCGAGGCCGCCTGCGACCGCGTGGTCATCGGGTGGGGCTCGCTCCTGGCGATCTTCGGGCCGTGGCTCGTCGCGCTGGTCGTCGTGATCTGGACGACGGTGCGGATGCTCCGCAGGCGCGCCGCCCGCCGCCTCCCGATCCTCGGCATCTTCGTGAACCTCGCCCTCTTCGCGGTCGGGCTCTGGCTCGCGGCATCCGGCGTGGGCTGACCCCGGCGCCGTCGGGCGCGCATTCAGCCGGGATGCGCTGCAATAGGGGGCATGCCCTCCACGCCGATCACCGTGTCCATCCGCCGCGAGGTCGACCCCGACCGCATCCCCGAGGTGACCGCGTGGGTGCAGGCAGGCGTGAACCTGGCGAACCGGTACCCCGGCTTCCTCGGCTCCGGGTGGATCCGGTCCGGCGCAGAGTCGCACGTCTGGTACATGCTCTACCGGTTCACGAGCGAGCAGACGCTGGCCGCGTGGGAAGGCTCGCCCGAACGCACATGGTGGCTCTCGACCGGCGAGGGCCTCATCCGCTCGGAGCGCAGCACGCGCCGCACCGGCATCGAGGGCTGGTTCGACGAGCCGACGGGTTCGACCCCCACGGTGGACGAACCCGCGCTGCCGCCGGCACCGCCGCGCTGGAAGCAGGCGGTCACCATCTGGCTCGGCTTCTTCCCGGTGAACCTCGTGTTCTCGTATCTGGTGGGCGGCATCCCGGGCTGGGAGGCGCTGCCGATCTGGCTGCACTCGCTCGCGCTCACGCTCGTGCTCACGCCGCTCATGACCTACTTCGTGCTGCCCTGGGTCACGCGCCTGCTCCAGCCGTGGCTGCATCGCGCGCGCTGACCGGGCGGGTGGACAGCTGAGCGGATGCCCCTGAGCCGCGCACCGCTCAGGCGAGCGTGCCGGCCGACGGTGCCGCCCGGTGCCCGATGCCGCGGATGCGGCGCGAGAGCTCCGTCGCCGCGCGATCGACCTCGCCGATGAGCGCGTCGCGTCGCGCGTCGCCGACCCGGTCGGCCGGGAAGGTGACCGCGATCGCGGCGGCCGGCCAGCCCGTGTGGTCGAGCACGGCGACGCCGACCGAGCCGAGCCCCGCGGTGACCTCGCCGTCCTCGGCCGCGTACCCGTGCTCGCGCACCTCCGCAAGCACGGTGCGCAGGCGGCGCAGGTGCCAGGCGGATGCCTCGCCGTCGGCGGCACCGGGCGCGAACGCCGACGCGTCCGGGTAGAGCGCGCGCACCTGCGGCGCGGGCAGCGCGGCGAGCATGGCGCGACCGGTCGCGGTGAGGTGCGCGGGCAGGCGCACCCCGACGTCGGAGACGAGCGACGGGCGGCGCGGGGCGCGCTCCTCGACGAGGTAGAGCACGTCGCGCCCGTGCAGCACCGCGAGGTGGCCGCTCTCGCCGGCGGCGTCGACGAGGCCCGCGACGAGGGGGGCGCCGAGCCGCGCGAGCGGCTGCTGCCTGCTGAAGCCCGAGCTCAGCTCGAACGCGGCGACGCCGAGGCCGTACCGGCGCTCCTCGGGGAGGTGCAGCACGTAGCCGTGCTCGACGAGGGTCGCGAGCAGGTGGTAGACGGTCGAGCGCGGCAGGTCGAGCGCCGACGCGATCGACGCGGCGGGCGCCGGGCCGCGCAGCGTCGCGAGGTGCGACAGGATGCGCAGCGCGGCATCCGCCGCCGGTACCTTCGGAGCTCGCGAACCGTCCGGGATCACAGACTGAGGCTACTCCCGCGGCGGCTCCGGATGCCTCGCGGCGAGGTTGGATCGGAGCATGCGCACCACCTCCAGCACTCCGCCCGTCGCCGGCCCCGCGGCATCCGACCTGCCCGTCGAGGTCCTGATCGGCACCGGACCGCTCTCGATCGAGGACGTCGTCGCCGTCGCCCGCCACGACGCACGGGTCGCGCTGGACCCCGCGGCCCTCGCCGCGGTCGACGCGAGCCGCGCCATCGTCGACGGGCTCGCCGCCGACCCCGAGCCGCACTACGGCATCTCGACGGGCTTCGGGGCGCTCGCGACCACGTTCATCCCGGGCGACCGCCGCGCCCAGCTGCAGGCGAGCCTCGTGCGCTCGCACGCCGCGGGATCGGGCGCCGAGGTCGAGCGCGAGGTGGTGCGTGCGCTCCAACTGCTGCGCCTCTCCACGCTCATGACCGGCCGCACCGGCGTGCGCTCCGTCGTGTGCGAGACGTACGCCGCGATGCTGAACGCCGGCGTCACCCCGATCGTGCACGAGTTCGGCTCGCTCGGCTGCTCGGGCGACCTCGCACCGCTGGCCCACGTGGCGCTGGCCGCGATGGGCGAGAGCGAGGTGCGCGACGCCCTGGGCCGGCGAGTGCCCGCGGCATCCGCCCTCGACGCCGCAGGAATCGCCCCGCTCGCGCTCCGCGAGAAGGAGGGGCTCGCCCTCATCAACGGCACCGACGGGATGCTCGGCACGCTCGCGCTCGCCCTGCACGACCTGGGCGCGCTGCTGACGACGGCCGACGTCGCCGCGGCCATGAGCGTCGAGGGGCTGCTCGGCACCGACGCCGTCTTCGCCGACGACCTGCAGGCGCTGCGGCCGCACCCCGGGCAGGCCGCGTCGGCGGCGAACCTGCGCGCGATGCTCGCCGGATCGCCGATCATGGACAGCCACCGCGGTCCGGAGTGCACGCGCGTGCAGGACGCGTACTCGCTGCGCTGCGCGCCCCAGGTGCACGGCGCGGCGCGCGACACCCTCGCCCACGCGGCATCCGTCGCCCGGGCCGAGCTCGCGAGCGCGGTCGACAACCCCGTGCTCACGCCCGACGGACGGGTCGAATCGAACGGCAACTTCCATGGGGCACCGGTCGCGTACGTGCTCGACTTCCTCGCGATCGCGGTGGCCGACGTCGCCTCGATGAGCGAGCGGCGCACCGACCGGTTCCTCGACCGCGCGCGCAACCACGGGCTGCCGCCGTTCCTCGCGCACGAGGTCGGCGTCGACTCGGGGCTGATGATCGCGCAGTACACCGCGGCGGGCATCGTGTCGGAGCTGAAGCGCCTGGCGGTGCCGGCGTCGGCGGACTCGATCCCGTCGTCGGCCATGCAGGAGGACCACGTGTCGATGGGCTGGGCGGCCGCGCGCAAGCTCCGGCGCGCGCTCGACGGGCTCACCCGCGTGCTCGCGATCGAGGTCATGACGGCGACGCGCGGGCTCGCGCTGCGCGCTCCGCTGGCGCCCGCGGCCGGCACCGGTGCGGTCGCGGGGCTCGTCTCCGGGGTCGTGCCGGGGCCCGGTGCCGATCGGTTCCTCGCACCCGAGATCGAGGCCGTCGTGGGGCTCGTCGGCGACGGTTCGGTCGTGGTGGCGGCCGGTGGTGCGGTCGGGCCGCTGCGCTGACCCGGCCCTGCGTCCCGATGGCGTGCACCCGATCGGCCCAGGATGCATGCGTCGGAGGGGTGCCGTTCACCGGGCCGACCATTGTGTCCGCATCGCGGCGGTGCCAGACTGACCACGATGGTTCCCCGAACCGATCGATGGGCAGACGTGCACAGTGGCACCGAGTGAAGGCGACGCACACCGCCGGCTGAGGAACGGCCGGTGGCCGCTCCCTGTCATGGCGGGGTTGGCGGCCGCGTCGCTCGTGCTCGCGGGGGCACCGCTCGCCGCGGCCGTCGAGACCACCGGGTCCGAGACGCAGACCCAGGAGACGGCGACGCCCACGCCCACGCCGACGCCCACCGAGACGGCGCCTCCCGCCGACGAGAGCACCGCGACGCCCGAGCCTCAGCCGTCGCCGACTCCCACTCCGACCGAGACCGCCGAGCCCACGCCCACCGAGACCGCGGAACCGACACCGACGGAGACCGCCGAGCCCACGCCGACCGAGACCGCCGAGCCGACGCCCACCGAGACCGCCGAGCCGACGCCGACCGAGACGGCGGAACCCACGCCCACGGAGACGGGCACGCCGACCCCGACCGAGACCGGCACGCCGACCCCGACACCCGGGACGCCGACGCCCACGCCGACCGGCACCGCCTCGCCGACCCCAGCTCCGACACCCACGCCCAGCCCCGTGCCGTCACCCTCGCCGTTCTCGTACTTCTCGTACTCGGCGTACAACCCGCTGATCTTCACCGGCTCCACGACCAGCCGGACCGTCAGCACGGGCCCGTCGCCCGCGCTGCTGGCCGCGCAGGAGCGCCTGGTCGACGCCCGCAGCGCGCTGCAGGACGCGCGCGACGCGCTCGCGGCGGGCCTCGCCGAGGTCGAACGCGCGCAGGCGGTCGCCGACCGGCTGCAGGCCGAGGCCGACGCCGCGGCCGCGGACGCGGACGAGATCGCCGGCCTCTACCTGCACGCCGTGCGCGGCAGCCTCGACACCTCGACGAGCACGCTGGACCTGCTCTTCGACACCGAGTCCGACCTGCTCGGCGGGCTCGCCTCGATCGACCGCGTCTCCGACCTCACGGCCGACGTCTCGGTGCTCGCCGATGCGGCCGCCGCCGCGCGCGACGTCGCCGAGCGCGCCCAGGCCCGAGCCGACGCCGCGTACGAGGCCGTCGACGCCGTCGGCATCCCGGCGCTCCGCCAGGCGGTCGCCGACGCGGAGGACGCCGTCTCGGCCGCGGAGGACGGCGTCGACGACGCCCGCGCCGAGATGGAGGCCGAGGCGGAGGCGAACGAGGTCGTGCTGGCGGGCGCGACCACGGCGTACCGGTTCGAGAACCTCCCGACCGACTCGGGCCAGCTGAGCGAGCAGGGCTGGTCGGCCCCGGCGAGCGGCTACATCACCGACGGCTTCGGCCACCGCCCGGTGAAGCCGCTGCCGTACGTGCAGGACTTCCACCGCGGCACCGACATCGCGAGCACCTGTGCGAGCCCGGTCTTCGCGGCGACCGACGGCATCGTCGTGCAGGTCGGCCCGAACGGCACGTACGGCAACTGGATCCTCATCCAGCACGGCGACGGCATCTCGACCGGCTACGCGCACCTCGCGACCGGCTCGACGCTGGTGGCGCCCGGCGACGAGGTCGTCGCGGGCCAGACCATCGCCGCGGTGGGCAGCACGGGCGCGTCGACCGGATGCCACCTGCACTACGAGGTCCGCATCGACGACCAGGCCGTCGACGCGGTGCCGTTCATGCAGGTGCGCGGGGTCGTGCTCGGCTCGGCCTTCCTCGGGAACCTCGGGGGCTGACCCGATGCGTCCGGTATCCCGGACGATGCCCGGGGCATCCGCCCCCTCACCCCCCGCCCGCCGGTGTGTGATCGGAACATGACCGATCACTCGCCCCGCACCGTGCGCGCCGCGCGCGGCACCGAGCGCACCGCCCGCAGCTGGCAGACCGAGGCGCCGCTGCGCATGCTCATGAACAACCTCGACCCCGAGGTCGCCGAGCGCCCCGACGACCTGGTCGTCTACGGCGGCACCGGCCGCGCCGCACGCAGCTGGGAGGCGTTCGACGCGATCGTCGACACCCTGCGCGACCTCGCCGACGACGAGACGCTGCTCGTGCAGTCGGGCAAGCCGGTCGGCGTGTTCCGCACCCACGAGTGGGCGCCGCGCGTGCTCATCGCGAACTCGAACCTCGTGGGCGACTGGGCGACGTGGCCCGAGTTCCGCCGCCTCGAGCAGCTCGGGCTCACGATGTACGGCCAGATGACCGCCGGCTCGTGGATCTACATCGGCACCCAGGGCATCCTGCAGGGCACCTACGAGACGTTCGGCGCCGTGGCCCGCTCGATCGCCGCCCGCCGGGCGCTCGCCGAGGGCCTCGACGCCTCGGTGCACGTGACGGATGCCTCGCTTGCGCACACCCTCACCCTCACCGCCGGGTGCGGCGGCATGGGCGGCGCACAGCCGCTCGCGGTGACCATGAACGGCGGCGCCGTGCTCATCGTCGACGTCGACGAGACGCGGCTGCGCCGCCGGGTCGAGCACGGGTACCTGCACGAGGTCGCCCCGTCGCTCGACGCCGCCGTCTCGCGCGTGCTCGCGGCGAAGGCCGCGGGTGAGGCGCTCTCGGTCGGCGTGGTGGGCAACGCTGCGACGGTCTTCACCGAGCTGCTCGCCGAGGGCGTGCCGGTCGACATCGTCACCGACCAGACCAGCGCGCACGACCCGCTCTCGTACCTGCCGGAGGGCGTCTCGGTCGAGGAGTGGCACGAGCTCGCGGCATCCGACCCCGAGGGCTTCACCGAGCGCTCGCGCGCCTCGATGGCGAAGCACGTCGCCGCGATGGTCGGCTTCCAGGACGCCGGGGCCGAGGTGTTCGACTACGGCAACTCGATCCGTCGCGAGGCGGAACTCGGCGGGTTCGACCGGGCGTTCGCGTTCCCGGGGTTCGTGCCGGCATACATCCGCCCGCTGTTCGCCGAGGGCAAGGGCCCGTTCCGCTGGGCCGCGCTCTCGGGCGACCCGGCCGACATCGCCGCGACAGACAAGGCGATCCTCGAGCTGTTCCCCGACGACGCGCACCTGCGCCGCTGGATCACGCAGGCGGGCGAGCAGGTGCACTTCGAGGGCCTGCCCGCGCGCATCTGCTGGCTCGGCTACCAGGAGCGGCACCTCGCGGGGCTGAAGTTCAACGAGATGGTCGCGTCGGGCGAGCTGTCGGCGCCCGTCGTGATCGGCCGCGACCACCTCGACTCGGGCTCGGTCGCGTCGCCGTACCGCGAGACCGAGGCGATGGCCGACGGGTCGGACGCGATCGCCGACTGGCCGCTGCTCAACGCCCTGCTGAACACGGCGTCGGGCGCGACCTGGGTGTCGCTGCACCACGGCGGCGGCGTCGGCATCGGCCGCTCGATCCACGCCGGGCAGGTCGTGGTCGCCGACGGCACCGACCTCGCCGCCGAGAAGATCGCGCGCGTGCTCGTCAACGACCCGGGCACGGGCGTAATGCGCCACGTCGACGCCGGCTACGACCGCGCCGTCGAGGTCGCCCGCGAGCGGGGCCTCCGCGTCCCCATGCTGGACGCCTGATGCCCGCCCCTGCGCCCGTCCCCATGTTTCCAGACCCGTCGAATTCCTGCGCTCTGGGCCCGCATTCCGCAGCTTTTCGACGGGTCTGGGGTCCCACAGTTCCGAGACCCGTCAGTTTCCTGCGCTCCGAGCCCGCATTCGGCACCCTTTTGACGGGTCTGGGCAACGCTCGGGCGGGGAGGGTGCACGCATGAGGCGCGATCGGATGCTCCTGGTCGGCGTCGGGGAGCTCGTCACCAACGAGCCGGGACCGGGGCGCGAGGGCGGGCCGCTCGGCATCGTGCGCGACGCGGCGGTGCTGGTCGAGGGCGACCGCATCGCGTGGGTCGGCGCCGACACGCACGCGCGCGAGCGCGTCTCGCGGCACCCCGGGCGCGACGATCGCGAGGAGGGCGAGGAGCACCGCGAGCTCTGGGACGACCCCGTCGACGTGGTCGACCTGGCGGGCGGATGCCTCGTGCCGGGGTTCGTCGACTCGCACACGCACCTCGTGTTCGGCGGCGACCGGGCCGACGAGTTCGCGGCCCGCATGGCCGGGCGGGCGTACGAGGCCGGGGGCATCCGCTCGACCGTGGCGGCGACCCGCGCCGCGAGCGACGACGAGTTGCGGGCCCGGCTCGCCGGGTTCGTCGCCGAGCTGCGCGCCCAGGGCACCACGACGTTCGAGGTGAAGACCGGCTACGGGCTCACCGTCGCCGACGAGGAGCGCCTCGCCCGCCTCGCGGCCGAGGTCACGCCCGAGGTCACGTTCCTCGGCGCGCACGTGGTGCCCGCGGAGTACGCCGACCGCCCCGACGACTACGTCGACCTCGTGATCGGGCCGATGCTCGACGCGTGCGCACCCCACGCGCGCTGGATCGACGCGTTCTGCGAGCGCGGTGCATTCACGCCCGACCAGTCGCGGCGCGTGCTCGAGGCGGGCGCGGCCCGCGGGCTCGGCGTGCGCGTGCACGGCAACCAGCTCGGCCCGGGCGAAGGGGTACGGCTCGCGGTCGCGCTGGGTGCGGCATCCGTCGACCACTGCACGTACCTGTCCGATGCGGACGTGGCCGCCCTCGCTGCATCCGACACTGTGGCCACCCTGCTGCCCGGCGTCGAGTTCTCGACCCGGCAGCCGTACCCCGACGCGCGGCGCCTCATCGACGCGGGCGTGCGCGTGGCACTCGCGAGCGACTGCAACCCGGGGTCGAGCTTCACGAGTTCGATGCCGTTCTGCATCGCGGTCGCGGTGCGCGAGATGGGCATGACCCCGGGCGAGGCGCTGCACGCGGCGACGGCCGGCGGGGCGGCGGCGCTGCGGCGCGACGACGTGGGCGTGATCCGCGCGGGCGCCCGCGCCGACCTCGTCGAGCTCGCCGCGCCGAGCCACGTGCACCTGGCCTACCGGCCGGGCGTGCCGCTCGTGCGCCGCGTCTGGAAGGACGGCGCGCCGGCGTAGGGCAACGCCTGCGGCACCCGACGCTCAGGCGACGACGAGCGGGAGCACCTCGTGGTCGCGGCTCTCGAGCTCGCGGGCCAGGTCGTAGTTCGTCTGCATCGCGAGCCACGCGCGAGCGGTGCCGACGCCGGCGCGCTCCAGGCGCACCGCGAGGTTCGGACTCACTCCCGAGTGCCCGTGGATCACGCGGCTCAGCGTCACGCGCGAGACGCCGAGGCGCGCCGCGGCCTCGGCGACCGTCAGCCCCAGCTCGCCCAGCACGTCTTCCCCGATGATCTCCCCGGGGTGCGGGGGGTGCTTCATCATGTCCACTCCTTTCGTCAGTGATAGTCCTGATAGTCGACGAGTTCGACATCCGCCCCGACGAATCGGAACGTGACCCGCCAGTTGCCGTTCACCCAGATCGACCAGTGCTCGGCGAGGTCGCCCTTCAGTTCGTGGCTCCGAAATCCCGGAATCGCAACGTCGGCCGGCGACTGGGCGACGTCGAGCACGCCGAGGATGCGCAGGAGCTTCGGAGCATGTGCGGGCTGGACTCCCTTCTTCGAACCGGTCCAGTACAGGGCTTCGAGCCCCTTGTGGCGGAAGCTCACGATCACTGAACAAGTGTATCGCGTATCGCTACACGCATCAAGGGTCGATCAGTGGGTTGTCAGCCCTTCGGGGTGTCGAGGCGCACGTCGACGGGGATCGCCGCGACCGTCTCGGCCCAGTGCGTCACGTCGAAGTCGAACTCGGCGACCGCGCAGGTCGGCATGCGGCCGATCGAGCCCGACAGCGCGTATGCCAGATCCGACATACCGGGATCGTGGGCCACGATCATGCCCGTGCCGACCGACTCGTCGAACTCCTCGGCGACGAGCCTGAGCACGGCGGCGGATGCCCCGTAGAGCCGCTCCTCGAGCACGAGCCGGTCCGCGCCCAGGCCGAGCGCCTCGGCGAGCGCCGCCGCCGTGGTGCGCGCCCGCACCGCCGTGCTCGACCGGATCACGTCGGGCACGACCCCGCGCTCGGCGAGCCGCCGGCCCATCTCCGGGGCATCCCGCTGCCCGCGGTCGTTCAGCGGCCGCTCGTGGTCGTCGAGCCGCCCGCTCCAGTCGGACTTCGCGTGCCGCACCAGGATGAGCGTCTTCATCGCGTGCTCCCCTCGCCGAGGTCCGCGGTCGGGCGCCGCGGAGGACTACGCCGATCCTTTCACGAACCCCGTCGCGAGGGCCTCGCCTCAGCGCAGCGCGACCCCCGCGAGCCACTCCAGCACGCACAGCGCGGCAAGGCGCACGGTGCGCCCGTCCGGGGCATCCGTCGTCGCGTCGATCTCGACGAGGTCGGCCGAGCGCACGCGAGGGTCGGACGCCGCGGCCCGCACCATCGCCCGCAGTTCCCACGCCTGCAGGCCGCCGGGCACCGACGCCGGGCACGCGGGCGCCACCGACCGGTCGCACGCGTCGACGTCGACGTCGAGGTGCACCGGGCCGCCGGCGGCCCCGGCGATCGCCAGCGCCTCGGCCATGACGTCGGCCGGTCGCCGGCCGTGCAGTTCGTCGCGGTGGATCACCGTGATGCCGAGGTCCGCCGCCCGCTGCGCATACGCGACCGAGTTCGCGAAGTCGGCGATGCCGACCTGCACGATGCGCGCCGGGTCGAGCCCGGCCTCGACGAGCCGCCTGACCGGCGACCCGTTCGAGACGCCGTCGCGCAGGTCGTAGTGCGCGTCGATCGTGACGAGCCCGGCTCGCCCGAGGTCGGCACCGAACGCGCCGAGCGCGGCGGCGACCGTCACCGAGTTGTCGCCGCCGAGCGCCACCAGGGTCGACGACCGGCGCAGCGCCGACGCGACCGCGGCGACCGTCGCCGCCTCCCCCGCCTCGCCGTCGGGTTCGTCGATGTCGCCGAGGTCGACGCAGCGCATCGCCCCCAGGTCGAGCGGGGCGGATGCCTCGGGCCGATGCGCGACGCCCTGCCCGTGCACGTGCACGCCCGATCGCGTCGCCCGGTGCTCGGCCGCAGCCGCCGATCCGTCGTGCCGCCGGTCGGGCACGAGCGCCGGGCTGTACCGCCGCAGCGCGTCGCGCACGGCCGCGGGCGTCGTGTCGGCGCGCGTGGGCGACAGCGAGGTGCGGAACGCGGGCACGCCGAGGAGCGCGAGGTCGAAGCGGTCGTCGGGCCCCGTGGCATCCGGCCCGGGCCAGTCGCCCGCGCGCGGCCAGAGCGGGTCGTGCGAGAGTGCGGCGGTCATGCGACCCTCCCCAGCAGTTCGCGCTCGCGCTCGGCGGGCATGCCCGCCGGTCGAGCGGCGTGCAGCCCCTTGACTCGCTCCCACGCGAGCACGTCCGCGAGCAGTTCGCGAGGCGGCCGCAGCCTGAGCCCCGCCGCCTCGGCCGCGACGGTCGACCGCGCGAAGAACCCCGCGTAGTCGTCGCCCGGCAGCCAGAACGGCAGCTCGAGCGGGCCGACCTCCTGCTGCACGAGCCACTCCGACGAGACGCGGGCGACCTCGCCGGTGTGCCCGCCCACCTCGCGCGAGTCCTCGACCCAGTGCGCGAACGGCACGATCGGGCCGTCGGCGTTGAACGTGCCCGCGATGCCCTGCTCGGCGGCGTCGAGCAGCCAGGCGACGAGGTCGCGCACGTCGATCGCCTGGGTCGCGGCGGCGGGGGTGTCGGGCACGAGCAGCGGCGCCTCGGGGTCGCGCGCCGCGCGCCGCACCCAGTACCCCGACCGTCCGGTGTGGTCGCCCGGCCCGCCGATGATGCCCGGTCGCGAGACGTGCAGCCGGTCGCCGACGACCTCGGCGGTCGCCTGCTCGCACGCGACCTTCGCTGCGCCGTACACCTCGCGGTCGGCGGCGTCGCCGTCGTACGGCGCGAGCACGTCGGCCGACTCGTCCTCCCCGGCCACATCGTTGCGCGCGTACACGCTGCCCGACGACACGTAGGTCCAGTGACGCGCGCGCGGCCCGATCGCCCGCACCGCGTCGCGCACGAACCCGGGCTGCCACGACACCTCGAGCACGGCGTCCCAGTCGCGCCCGGCGACCTCGTCGTACGCGCCGGGCGCGCTCCGGTCGGCGGCGACCAACGCGGCCCCGGGCGCCACGGCGCCGGCCTCGCCGCGCGCCAGGCAGGTCACCTGGTGCCCGCGCTCCAGCGCCGTCGCCGCGATCGTCCGCCCGAGCCAGGCGGTGCCGCCCAGGATGAGGATCTCCATGCCCCCATCAGAGCAGGTGAGCGGATGCCGCGCCAGCACGGTTCACGCCGGGCGAACCGCACGGCCGGCCCGAGGCATCCGCCCGCCCCTCACCCCCGCAGCGACTCAGCCCGCGAACCGAGCCCGGTCGCGCGCCCGCAGCACGAGCTTCTGCAGCTCGGACGCCCAGAGCACGAGCGTCGCGGCGGCGATGCAGGCGATCCAGTGCTCGGCCGACAGGTGCGCCGTGCCGAACGCGACCTGCAGGAACGGCACCTCGACGACGGCGACCTGCAGCACCACGCTCAACGCGACCGCGCCGAGCAGCCACCGGTTGCTGAACGGGCGGAAGAACGCGCTGCGGGTCTCCGACCGTGCGTTGAAGCCGGTGAGCATGCTGGCGAACACGAGGGTGGTGAACGCGGCCGTTCGCGCGACCTCGACCGAGTCCTCGCCGCCCGGGATCAGCCCGCCGGGGAGGAACAGGTCCATCACGCCGAGCGCGGCGACGGCCATGACCGCGCCGGTGAGGAAGATGCCGAACCACATGCGACCGTCGATCGCGCGGTCGTCGACGCTGCGCGGCTTCCTGGCCATCACGTCGTCGATCTCGGGATCGACGCCCATCGCGAGCGCGGGCGCGGAGTCGGTGATGAGGTTCATCCAGAGGATCTGCGTCGCGAGCAGCGGCGCCACGACCGCCTCGTCGCTCGCTCCCGCGAGCCCCAGCGCGCCGGCGAGGACCACGCCGAAGAACACGGTCATGACCTCGCCCATGTTCGAGAACAGCAGGTAGCGCAGGAACTTCTTGATGTTGTCGAAGATCACCCGACCCTGGCGCACCGCCGCCACGATCGTGGCGAAGTCGTCGTCGCCGAGGATCATCTTCGCCGCCTGCTTGGTCACCTCGGTGCCCGTGACGCCCATCGCGACGCCGATGTCGGCCGACTTCAGCGCGGGCGCGTCGTTCACGCCGTCGCCGGTCATCGCGATGACCTGGCCGTCGGCCTGCAGCGCGTCGACGATGCGCAGCTTGTGCTCGGGGGCGACGCGCGCGTACACGGAGTGCTCGTGCACCGTGCGCCGCAGCGTCTCGTCGTCGAGCGCGCCGAGCTCGCGCCCGGCCACGGCCTCCTCGCCGGGCGGGGCGATGCCGAGGTCGGTCGCGATGCGTGCCGCGGTCTCGGGGTGGTCGCCGGTGATCATGAGCACCCGGATGCCCGCCCGATGCGCCTCCGCGATCGCCGGTTTCGCCTCGGGCCGCGCCGGGTCGATGATGCCCACGACACCCACGTAGACCAGGTCGTGCTCGACGGAGTCGTCGAGCTCGGGGGCATCCGTCTCGGTCGGAAGGTCGTCGGGCTGCTCGCGATAGGCGACGCCGAGGGTGCGGTACGCCTCGCGGGTGAGGGCGTGCACGTCGGCGAGCGCCCGCGCGCGCCGCTCGTCGGTGAGCGGCTCCACCTCGTCGCCCACGCGGATCGCGGTGCAGCGCTCGAGCAGCACGTCGGGCGCGCCCTTGCTGAAGAGCACCGACACGCCCTCGTCGAGGTGGCGGTTCGCGGTCGACATCATCATGCGGTCGGCGTCGAACGGCACCGAGCCGAGCCGCTCGAACCGTCCGACCCGCTCCACGGTGCCCTCGAGCTTGCGCGCCGCGACGAGGAAGGCCCCGTCGGTCGGGTCGCCCTGCACGCTCCACCGGCCGCCGTCCTCGCGCAGCCCCGCGTCGTTCGCGAGCGAGCCCGCCGCGAGCACGACCTGCGCCTCCTCGCGCAGCGGTCCGTCGCCGAGCGGCACGCCGCCGGCCGTCGCGTCGCCGACGGGCGCGTAGCCGACGCCCGCGAGCTCGACCTCCCCCGACGCGGTGAGGATCCGCTGCACGGTCATCTCGTTGGTCGTGAGCGTGCCGGTCTTGTCGGAGCAGATGGCGGATGCCGCGCCCAGCGTCTCCACGCTCGACAGCTGCCGCACCACGGCGTTGCGCTTGGCCATGCGCTGCACGCCGAGCGCCAGCACGACCGACATGATCGCCGGCAGCCCCTCGGGCACCGCGGCGACCGCGAGCGAGACGCCGAGCAGCAGCACGGTGACCAGGTCGGCCGGCTGCGTCACGCCCTCGACGACGATGATGGTCGCCACGACGACGATCGCGATGGCGATCACGACGATCCCGAGCATCCGCCCGACCCGGCCGATCTCGCGCTGCAGCGGGGTCTGCTCCTCCTCGGTCTGGTCGAGCAGGGTCGCGATGGAGCCCATCTGCGTGTCCATGCCGGTCGCGGTGACGACGGCCCGGCCCGTGCCCCGGTTCACGGCCGTGCCCTTGAAGACCATGTTGGTGCGGTCGCCGACCTCGGCCGGCTCGGCGAGCGCGCGCGGGTGCTTGTCGACCGGCTGGCTCTCGCCGGTGAGGGATGCCTCGCCCACGCGCAGCCCGCTCGACTCGACCAGTCGCGCGTCGGCGCCGACCTGGTCGCCCTCGCCGAGCAGCAGCACGTCGCCGCGCACCAGGTCGCGGCTCGGCACGGTGATGCGGTCTCCGTCGCGCAGCACGAGGCTGTTGGCCTCGGTCATGCGCGAGAGCGCCGCGACGGCCTCGTCGGCGCGCGCCTCCTGCACCACGCCGATGATCGCGTTCACGATCACGATCGCGCCGATCACGATCACGTCGATCGGCAGGCCCTCCGCACCCTCGAGCGCCCA
Source organism: Agromyces rhizosphaerae (assembly GCF_027925245.1). Classification (NCBI taxonomy): domain Bacteria; kingdom Bacillati; phylum Actinomycetota; class Actinomycetes; order Micrococcales; family Microbacteriaceae; genus Agromyces; species Agromyces rhizosphaerae. The sequence goes on along the minus strand of NZ_BSDP01000001.1, from coordinate 1,965,690 downwards.
CGCGAACAGCGCGACGACGAGCGCGCCGAGCAGCAGGTAGATCAGCGGATCCTGGAACTGGGAGAGGATGCGGCGCCAGAGCGGGGTGCCCCTCGACTCGCGCAGCTCGTTCGGGCCGTCCGCCTCGAGGCGGCGGGCGGCGTCGGTCGTCGTGAGTCCGGCGGCCGGGTCGACGCCGAGCGCGTCGGCGACCTCGGCGGCGCGGGCGAGGGTGGGGTCTATCGGCCCGGTTGCGGGCGCGTTCGGGTCGGTCGGCTGGTCGGTCCGGTCGTCGCTCGCCACGATTCCATCCTCAGGTGAGCGGCGCGTCGCGCACAACGGGTGTGGATGGCCTCGGTGGCATCCGCTCGCCCTTTCGGCCTCTCGCGGGGCTCAGGCCTCGAAGCGCGCGGCCACCTCGTCGGAGGCGGCGGCACGCACGCGCGCCTTCTGGTCGTCGGGCATGTCGTCGAGCTCGTCCAGCCGAGCGAGTGGATGCCAGAACACCTCGGATGCCTCGCCGTCGGCCGGGTACGGGTCGCCCGAGACGTAGCGGCAGCGGAACGTGAGGTCGAGGTACGAGGTGCGGTCGCCGTTCGGGTACGTGATCTCGGGGGTCGTGTGCACCCAGGCGAGGCGCTCGACCTCGATGTGCACGTTCGCCTCCTCGAGCGCCTCGCGCACGGCCGTGGTGGCCGGCGCCTCGCCCGGCTCGACGATGCCCGAGATCGGCGCGAGCCGGCCGTTGTCGCTGCGGCGGCCGAGCAGCACGTCGTCGCCGCGGAGGACGACGGCGGTCACGCCCGACAGCCAGAGCGGGGCGGTGCCGATCGAGCGGCGCAGGTCGACGATGAAGTCGGGGGTGGGCATGGTCCGAGCGTAGGGGAGACGGGCGTTGCTTCCGCGCCGGCCAGTCCGCGTCGCGCCGGCCAGCCGTGCATGACTGGCCGACCGGACGAAGGCTGGCCGGAATCGGGCGGAAGCGGGAACATCGGGGGAGGCGTTCGCGTTGGGATTGAACAATACCCCCCAGGGGTATAGGTTGCAGAGCAGGGGAGCGAACATGGCGCACACACACGAGCCCGGGTCCGGCACCGGTCACGACGACCACGCAGGGCACGAGCACCACGCCGGTCACTCGGGCCACGACATGCACGAGCACCACGACATGCACGGCGACCACGCAGGGCACGAGGGCCACGAGGGCCACGAGGGCCACGAGGGCCACGAGGGCCACGAGGGCCACGAGGGCCACGACCACGCTGCGCATGCCGATGCCCACGCCGGGCACGACATGCACGGCGGCCACGACATGCACGCCGGGCACTCGGGCCACGGCGGGCATGGCGGCCACGGCGGGCACGGCGACCACGTCGGCCAGTTCCGCCGCCTCTTCTGGATCATGCTCGTGCTCGCCGTGCCGACGGTCGCGCTGAGCCCGATGTTCGCGATGCTCCTCGGCTACGAGGTGCCGACGACCGGACCGATCGCCTGGATCGTGCCCGCGCTCGGCACCGTCATGTACTTCTGGGGCGGCTGGCCCTTCCTCAGCGGCGCCGTGGGCGAGCTCCGTGCGAAGTCGCCGGGCATGATGCTGCTCATCGGCCTCGCGATCACCGTCGCCTACTTCGCATCGCTCGGCGCGAGCCTCGGCATCCTCGACCACCAGCTCGAGTTCTGGTGGGAGCTCGCCCTGCTGATCGTGATCATGCTGCTCGGACACTGGGTCGAGATGCGCTCGATCATGCAGGCGTCGTCGGCCCTCGACGAGCTCGCCGCGCTGCTGCCCGACGAGGCCGAGCGCGTCACCGACGACGGAACCGAGACGGTCTCCCCCGCCGACCTCGCGGTCGGCGACGTGGTGGTCGTGCGTCCGGGCGGGCGGGTGCCGGCCGACGGCGAGGTCACCGAGGGCACGGCCGAGATGGACGAGTCGATGATCACGGGCGAGTCCACCACGGTCTCGCGCGCTCCGGGCGACACGGTCGTCGCGGGCACGGTCGCGACCGACACCGCGATCCGCGTGCGCGTCACCGCGGTCGGCGACGACACCGCGCTCGCGGGCATCCAGCGACTCGTCTCCGACGCGCAGGCGTCGAGCTCGCACGCGCAGCGCCTCGCCGACCGCGCCGCCGGCTGGCTGTTCTGGTTCGCGCTCGGCGCCGCGGTGCTGACGGCGATCGCCTGGACCCTCGTCGGCAGCCCCGACGACGCCGTGGTGCGCACCATCACGGTGCTCGTCATCGCGTGCCCGCACGCGCTGGGCCTCGCCATCCCGCTCGTCGTCTCGATCGCGACCGAGCGGGCGGCGAAGGGCGGCGTGCTCGTCACCGACCGCATGGCGCTCGAGCAGATGCGCACCATCGACACGGTGCTCTTCGACAAGACCGGCACCCTGACGAAGGGCGAGCCGACGGTGACGGATGCCGCTGCGGCGGACGGTCACGACACCGACCACGTGCTGGCACTCGCGGCAGCGGCGGAGGCCGACTCGGAGCATCCGCTCGCCCGCGCCATCGTCGCGCACGCCGACGAGCACGGCGTGGACGTGCCGCGCGCGACGGACTTCTCGTCTGCGCCGGCGGTCGGCGTGCGCGCCACGGTCGACGGCCGCACGGTGCGGGTCGGCGGCCCCGCGATGCTCGACGAGCACGGGCTCGAGCCCCTCGGGGCATCCGCCGACTGGGCCGCGCGCGGCGCGACCGTGCTGCACGTGGTCGCCGACGGCGAGGTCGTCGGTGCGCTCGCGCTGGCCGACGAGGTGCGCGAGGAGTCGCGCGAGGCGATCGACGCGCTGCACGCGCTCGGCATCGGCGTCGTGATGATCACGGGCGACGCCGAGCCGGTGGCGCAGGCGGTCGCCGACGACCTCGGCATCGACCGCGTGTTCGCGCAGGTGCGGCCCGAGGACAAGGCCGACCGCGTCGCCACGCTGCAGCACGAGGGCCGCAGCGTCGCGATGGTCGGCGACGGCGTGAACGACGCCCCAGCGCTCGCGCAGGCCGACGTCGGCCTCGCCATCGGCGCCGGCACCGACGTGGCGATCGCGTCGGCGGGCGTCGTGCTCGCCTCGTCCGACCCGCGCTCGGTGCTCTCGGTGATCGAGCTCTCGCGCGCGTCGTACCGCAAGATGCAGCAGAACCTCTGGTGGGCGGCGGGCTACAACCTCGTGGCGGTGCCGCTCGCGGCGGGCGTGCTCGCGCCGATCGGGTTCGTGCTGCCGATGTCGGTCGGGGCGATCCTCATGTCGGCGTCGGCCGTGGTGGTCGCGGTCAACGCGCAGCTGCTGCGCCGCCTCGACCTGCGCCCCGAGGCGTCGACCCGCGCCGTGCTCGACCGCGAGGGCGGCCGGCCCGAGGCGATGCGCGAGGAGCGCGAGCCCGCCCGCATGGGCTGACGGAGCAGTCTCGTCCCGGCGCGCTCAGCCCGACGGCCAGCGCGGCGGGATGCCCCCGCCCGGGCCGGGCGCGACCACGCCCTGGGTCGGGGTGAGGGTGCGCAGCACCCCGCCGTCGAGCGTGAGGAACAGGTACACCTCGCCGTCGACGTCGAGCGGATCGCCGTCGGGGTAGGCGTCGCCGCCGGTGCAGGTGACGGGCGTCGAGACGACCCGCAGCGCATCGTCGCCGGTGTCCGGACCCTTGACGAGTTCGGCGACGTCCACGGTCCACGCGGACGCGCGCAGCCCGAACAGCCGCTCGGTGCCGTCGCGCCCGGCGACCGTGCCGAGCACGACGACGTCGGCATCGCCGGCCGCCTGCTCCGGCGTGCCGAAGTCGACCCACGACACGCAGGTCTCCCCCTCGCCCGTCAGCCCGACGTCGTCGAGCGCGCACCCGGCGAGCAGGGCGACGGATGCCAGCGCCAGCGCGGCGCCCCCCAGCCGACGCGGCACGTGCCGCTGCGCGTTCATCGCGCGTCCGGGGTCAGCTCGCGCGCGCGGCGGATCATGTCGTCGAACGCGTCGAGGTCGACCGCGTCGAGGCGCGTGATGCTCACGGCCGCCGAGCCGACCTTCACGCGCCCGAGCCGCGGCGCGAACGCCTTGACGAGGTACGCACCGTCGTCGACCGCGTTGACGTAGACGCTCACGTGCTTCTGCTGCGCGGCGAGCCCGACCAGGAACCACTCGACCTCGGCGCCGCGCGGCCGCGGCTGCGTGATCGCGCCGTACCCGATGATGCGCTGCTCGGTGCCGCCCCAGAAGACGCCCTCCCAGAGCACGCGCTCCAGCCCCGCGAGCTCACCCGAGATGCGCGCGTCGAGCGCCCGCATCGCGTCGCCGCGTTCCCCCTCGAGCGACGCGAGGAACTCGTCGACGTCCGTCTCGGTGCGCTCCATGGCGACCCCCTTCACTCGCACGACGATTCTCCCAGACGCGTTCGGCCCGTCGAACTCGCAGCGGCCCGCGCTGCAGCGCGGGCCCGCGTGAGTTCGACGGGCCGATACGAGGGCGAGCGGATGCCGCGGGGCCGACGCGCTCGGCGGCCCCGCGGCGGGAGCGCTACTCGGCGGGCGCGGCGGCGGCCGCCGCGGCGGCCTCGTCGGCCCGGCGCTGCGCCCGCTTCTCCTCGCGCTTCGCGCGACGCTTCTCGCGGCCGCCCTCCACCAGGAAGTACAGCACCGGCAGCACGATGAGCGTCAGCACGGTCGACGACAGCAGGCCGCCGATCACGACGATCGCGAGCGGCTGCGAGATGAACCCGCCGGTGCCCGTGATGCCGCTGGCCATCGGGATGAGCGCGAAGATCGTCGCGAGCGCGGTCATGAGGATCGGCCGCAGACGGCGCGACGCACCGTGCAGGAGCGCATCGCGAACGTCGTACCCGCGATCTCGGTACTGGTTCACGAGGTCGATGAGCACGATCGCGTTCGTCACCACGATGCCGACGAGCATCAGCACGCCGATGAGCGACGAGACGCCGAAGGGGATGCCGACCACGAGCTGCAGCAGGATCGCGCCGGTCGCCGCGAACGGCACCGAGACGAGCAGCAGCAGCGGCTGCAGCAGCGAGCGGAACGTCGCCACCATCACGATGTACACGATGAGGATCGCCGCGAGCAGCGCGAGGCCGAGCTGCATGAAGGCGTCATCCTGGTCGCTCGTGACGCCGCCCACCGTGGCGCTGGTGCCGGCGGGCAGCTCGGCCTCCTCGAGCGCGGACGTCACGGCGAACGATGCCGCGCCGACGTCGGCCTGGTCGGGCGACGCGGTGACGGTCGCGCTGCGCAGGCCCTGCACGGTCGTGATCGACGCGGGGCCGTCGGTCTCGTCGACGTCGGCGAGCTCGTCGAGCTCGACCACGCCGGTGGGCGTCGGCACGGGCAGCTCGCGGAGCTCCTCGACCGTCGCGGGCGGGTCATCGCTCGCGATGTAGATGGTGAGGAGGTCCTCGTCGATCTGCACGCTGCCCGAGGCCTGGGGCTGCATGGCGGATGCCACGAGCGAGCTCAGGGCGACCTCCGAGTACCCGGCGTCGGCCGCCGCCTCGCGGTCGACCACGACGCCGATGTACGGGCGGGTCTCCGAGAGGTTCGAGGTCACCTCGACGATCTCGGGCAGGCCGTCGAGCGCCTCGACCACGGCCTCGGACGCCTCACGCAGGTCCGCGTCGTTGCCGGCGGTGACGTCGATGAGGATGTCGCTCGAGAACCCGCCCTGCTGCGCCGAGAGCACGAGCTCGCCGACGTCGCCCAGTGCGTCGAGCTCGTCGCGCACCTCCGCCTGGAGGGCGTCCTGGTCGGCGTTCTCGTCGGTGGTGATCGAGTACGTGATGGTGCTGCCGGCACCGCCGCCGAGTCCGAGCTGGATGTCGGTGCCGCCGCCGATGGAGGTCAGCACGATCTCGATGCCCTCGGTGTCACGCAGGGTCTCCTCGACCTCGGTCGAGGCCGCATCCATCTCCTCGAGGGAGGTGCCCGCGGGCAGTTCCTGCGTGACCTGGAACGTGTTCTGGCCCGTGGCGCCGATGAAGTTCGTCGGCATGAGCGGGTAGAGCGCGAACGTGCCCACGAGCACGAGCACCGCGGCGACGAGCGTCAGCCAGCCGTGGCGGAGCGTCCAGCCGATGATCGGCAGGTAGCCCTTCTGCAGGCGACCGGGGTGCTCGAGCTCGTCCTCACCGGTCTCCTCGGCGAGCGCCTCGGTCGAGGCCGTGCCGTCCTTGCGGGTCAGCTTCGCCGGCTTGAGGAACCAGTACGCGAGCACCGGCACGATCGTGAGCGAGACGAAGAGGGATGCCGCGAGGGCGATCGCCACGGTCAGCGCGAAGGGTCGGAACAGCTCGCCCGTCGGGCCGCCGACCAGCGCGACCGGCAGGAAGACGGCGATGGTCGTGACGGTCGACGCCGTGATCGCGCCGGCGACCTCGCGCACGGCCTTCACGATCGTCGGCACCTTCTCGACGCCCTCGACGAGGTGCCGCTTGATGTTCTCGATGACGACGATGGAGTCGTCGACCACACGTCCGACCGAGATGGTGAGCGCGCCGAGCGTCAGGATGTTGAGGCTGTAGTCGGTCGCCCAGAGCCCGATGAACGTGATGAGCACGGAGGTCGGGATCGAGATCGCCGTGACCAGCGTCGCGCGCACCGACAGCAGGAACACGAGGATGACGAGCACGGCCATGACGAGGCCGAGCATGCCCTCGACGGCGAGGGTCTCGATCGACTCCTCGATGAACGGCGACTGGTCGAACACGACGGTGAACTCGGCGCCGGGGAACTGCGAGGCGATGTTGGCCTCGAGGTCGACCATGGCCTCCTCCACGGCGGTCGACACGTCGACGGTGTTCGCGGCGGGCAGCTTGGTGATCGAGAGCGTGAGCGCGGGCTCGCCGTTCACGCGCGAGATCGAGGTCTCTGGGTTGTCGACGAGCTCGACGGATGCCACGTCGCCGATCGTCGGCGCGGGCGAGACCGGCACCGTGACGGTCGTCGAACCGGTGCCGAGGCCCGTTCCGGCACCGAGGTCGGCACCGGTGCCCAGGTCGGTTCCGGTGCCGGCGCCCAGGCCCGCGTCGGTGCTCGGGGCCGCGACCTGCTCGGTCGCACCCAGCAGCGGGAGGTCCGCGACGTCGTCGACCGAGGTGAGTCGAGTGCCCGACTGCACGGCGTAGGAGATGCCGTCCTCGGTGATCTCGCCGGCGGGCAGGAGCACGCCGTTCTGCTGGAGCGCGCTCGTGATCGCCTGCGAGGTGAGGCCGAGGGCCGCGAGCTCCTCCTGGTCGGGCACGATGGTGACGCGCTGGCCGATCTCGCCGATGACGGTGGCCTCGCGCACGCCGTCGATCTCGTTGATCTCGCCGACCGTCGTGCGGTTCAGCGCATCGGAGAGGGCCGAGGTGTCGTCGGTGCCGCTCACCGCGATGGCGATCACGGGGAAGTCGTCGAAGCTGAACGCGACCACCGCGGGATCGACATCATCGGGCAACTGCGACGAGATGCGATTGATCGCGGTCGTCATCTTCTGCTCGGCCGTCGCGAGGTCGGTCTCGTAGTCGAACGTCGCGGTGACGACCGAGATGTTCGTCGAGCTCGTCGAGCTCGTCGACTCGAGGCCCGCGATGCCGCGGAGCGAGTTCTCGATCGGCGTCGAGACGTCGTTCTCGACGACCTCGGGCGCAGCGCCCGGGTACGTGGTGACGACCGACAGCTGGGGGAACGCGATCGAGGGGATGAGCTCCTGCTTGAGCAGCGTCAGCGAGACCCCGCCGAAGATCGCGACGACGATCGTGACGAGCGCGATGAGGGCGCGGTTCTTCAGGCTGGCCTGAGCGAGGAGATGCATTCCACGATTCTTGCATTGCAGTGAGTGCAAGAAGTAACGGGAAGCTGGGAGACCCCGGAACGGCCCGCACCGGCCGGGTGGCGAACGACGCCACCCGGCCGGTGCCGGTCGAGTTCCACGGGGATCAGCGGAACGCGGGGATGACCTTCTTCGCGTCGCCGAGCCGCAGGAACACGGTCTCGCCGGTGGCGTCGTCGACGCCGTCGTTGTCGGTCACCGCGTAGACCTGGCGGTCGATCCCGATGGTGAAGCCCTCGAGCTTCTCCTGGGTCCAGCCGTCCAGCTCCTGCAGCGCGGGCAGTACGTCGATCGCGAGCGACTTCTCGAGGATCGTCAGCTCGCCCTCGCCGGGCAGCTCGTCGGGCACCTCGACGGTGATCACGGTCTTCAGCGCGGCATCCGGGCCGTTGAGCTTGTCGCGCTCGATGATCGCCAGGGTGTCGTCGTCGATCGCGGTGATCTCCGACAGGCCGATCCAGTCGCCGTCGACGCCGGTCTCCTCCAGCTCGATGCCGAAGAACGCCCAGCTCTCGTCGGCGAGGTCGTAGCGGCCGATGCGCGCCACGTTGCCCTCGTAGAGCTCGAGGCTGCCGGCGCCGACCGACGGGTCGACCCACAGCGGGCGCTGGATCGCGACCCAGAGCGCCTCGTCGCCGGTGCCCTCTGCCGTGATCGTCACGCCCTCGAAGCCCCAGTTGCGCACGTGCGCTGCGACCTCGTCGGGCAGGGTGACCTCGTCCACGACCTCGCCCGAGGCGTCGATGCGCACCAGCGCGTTCGCCGGCCCGCTCGAGCCCTCGACCGCGAGCCAGAAGCCGCCGTCCTCGAGCGCCTGCAGGCCCTCGACGTCGAACGAGGCCTCCTCGCCGCCGTCGGTCACGACGAGCGAGTCGACGATGACGGCCTGGCCCTTCTTGTCGGACACGTCGACCGTGAACACCGTTGCCGGCGTGAGCGCGTTGTCGCTGGCCGCGTAGACGATGCCCTTGTCGAACGGGTCGGCCGAGAGCGCGCCGAGCGCCGACCAGCCGATCGGCAGGCCGTCGACGTCCGCGGAGACGATGCTCGGCTGCGACGGCTCGCCCTGCTGCACCTGGTAGAGGTTCACGGCGGCGCGGACGCCCTCCTCCGAGTCGTCCACCTCGCTCGAGACCACGAGCAGGTCGCGGCTCGGCACCGGCAGGATGCCCTCAGGGCCGTTGGTCGCGAACAGGAGCTGCTGGAACACCGGCGCGGTCGGGTCGCTCACGTCGTACACCGCGACGAAGTTCGACCGCTCGGACGCGACGAACGCGGTGGGCACGCCGTCGAACTCGGCGACCGCGAGGCCCTCGGGCTCGGCGCCCTTGTTGTCGGCGCGGCCGTCGTTGTAGAGGCCGTGCGCGATCGCCAGGTGCTCGAACGTGTCGCCCGCGTCCCAGACGACCTCGCCGGTGGCGGCGTCGAAGATCGACCAGCCGCGGCTGCCGCCCTTCCAGTCGCCCTCGTTCGCGGTGGCCACGTACTCGTCGCCGATCCACGCGATGGCGTCGGGCTCGCGCGGCACCTCGATGGTGTCGGTCAGCTCGATCGCACCGTCGTCGTCGGTGTCGACGTTCGGGACCACGGGCGCACCGAGGTCGAAGGCGGCGGTCACCGCGCGGGTCGCGAGGTCGATCGTGACGAGCGCGTTGTTCTCCTGCAGCGACACCGCGAGCTGGTTGGCGTCGTTGATCGCGACGTACTCCGGCTCCGGGTCCTCGGGGGTGTCGATGCCGGCCGCCTCGAGGATCGGCAGCGCTGCGCCGTCGGTCAGCGAGACCGGGTCGATGCTCCAGGTGCCCGGGTCGGTCGGCGTGCCGCCGAACGTGATGACCTGCACGAAGCCGGCGGGCGCCTGCGGCAGGTCGCCGTCGTCGCCCACGCCGCCGTCGGCGGGGAAGTCCTCGTTGCGCTGGTTCTCCATCGCGATCGCCGCGTAGGCGCCGTCGGGGCTCACCGCGATCGAGTCGGGCTGGCCGGCGAGGTCGAAGGTCGCGACGACCTCGTGGGTGGTCGCGTCGACCGCGACGAGCTCGCCCGAGCGCGGCTTCGACGCGAGCGTGTCGGCGTCGTAGTCGGTCGTGTCGACGACGACCAGCACGAGCTCGCCGTAGGCGGCGACCGAGGTCGGCGACGCCACCGGGGCATCCGTGATCTCGTCGAGGGCGAGCGTGCCCGCGCCGACCGGGTTCGACGGGTCGGTGACGTCGAGGAAGCCGATGCGCTCGCCCTCCGCGTCGGTGTAGATCACGGTGTCGCCGTCGGGGCTGATCGCCGAGATCTCGGCGACGGTCTCGTCGGCGGGGTCGACGCCCGCGGGGACGTTGAGGTACACGGGGTACGTGGCGGTGCGGTGGAACGCCGTGGCGGGCGTGCCGTACTTGGGCCCGTTCGGCTGCGCGAGCGCCGGGGCGGCGGCTCCGCAGGCGAGCAGGGCGGTGGTGGCGAGTGCGAGTCCGGTCAATCGGCGCGCGCGCGTCATCGCGTCTCCTTCACAGTGGGGGCGAGGCGGATGCCTCATGGTGATCCCCACCGTTCCGGCGCGGGCGCAACGGGGCGTGAGTGCCCGGTGACCCGCCGGTGTCCGGTCAGTGAACTGAAGGTGCCTCGACTCCGGCGAGCGCAGTGGGCGCCGGCGGCGACTCAGGCCGGCAGCGACTCCTCGATCGCGCGGATGACCTCCGGCGCATCGGGCTTCGTCGTCGGGCGGAAGCGGAACACCTGCCCGTCGGGCGTCACGAGGAACTTCTCGAAGTTCCAGACGACCTTGCCGGCCTTGCCGTGCGCGTCGGGCGTCTTCTTGAGCTCGGTGAAGAGCGGATGCTCCTTCTTGCCGTTCACCCTGATGCGATCGAAGATCGGGAAGGTGATGCCCCAGGTCGTGGTGCAGTACTCGGAGATCGCCTCGTTCGACCCGAGCTCCTGGAGGAACTGGTTGCTGGGGAACCCGAGCACCGTGAAGCCGCGGTCGGCGTAGTCCCGCTGCAGCTGCTCGAGCTGCTCGTACTGCGGGGAGAGCCCGCAGCGCGAGGCGACGTTGACGATCAGCTTCACCTTGCCGTCGTACGCGGCGAGGCTCGTCTCGGCGCCGTCGATGGTCGTGATCGGGATGTCGTCGATGCTGGTGGTCTTCGCGTCGTCGGTGGCCATGCTCCAGTCAAACATGTTTGCAGTCACTGCAGCAGTTTCGTCACCGGATTCCCAGCCGGAATTCACCGATTCCGTCGCGGGTCTTGTGCGGTATACAGACCTGTGTACATACTGGCGTACCGCTTCGCGCACCACGCGAGTCCGTTCGACGAAAGAGATCGCCCCGATGTACTACTTCGGCTACTGCACCTACCTCCTCGAGTCCGAGGTCGCCAAGTACCTCCCCGAGGCGCGACAGGTCACCAAGGCCGTCGCCCGCAACCACCAGATCCAGTTCCGCGCGGCCGGCGAGCGCCTCGACCGCGGCTGGTGCCACCTCGCCGATCGCGGCGCCGCGTTCGGCACGGACGCGCAGGGCCTCGTCTTCGAGGTGAACGACGGGCGCAACCGTGACGAGTTCGACGACTTCGACGTCGTGTACCTGACCGTGCACGGCGAGGACGGCGTCGCCTACGACTGCTTCACCTACGTGCTCTCGCAGCCCGGCAAGCGGATGCGCCCGCCGCGCTTCTACTGGGAGCGCATCCCCTCGGGCCTCGAGGAGCAGGGCTTCCCCGCCGAGTACCGCCACCGCGTCCAGCAGACCTTCGACGAGGCCGCCGAGTGCCCCGACTTCGACCGCCCGATGCCCGCCGGCGCCCCCGGCAAGGACGCCTCGAGCCGTTGAGGCGGGGGCCGGACGGCCCCGCATCCATCCCCATCCCCCGACCGCACCACCCGAGCACCATCAGCACCACCCCGTACCGTGTCCCAGAACCCGAAAGCAGGAGTGCAATGCAGATCACCTCGAGCGCACGACGCGTCCTCGGCGCGACGGCCCTCATCGCCGCCGCCGGCCTGGTCGCCGGATGCAGCACCGGAAGCGCCGCAGACGACGAGCCCGCTGCGGACTCGTCGGAGCTCACGACCCTCGAAACCGGCATCCTGAAGATCGGCTCGCAGCAGTCGTACATCCCCGGCGAGTACATCGACGAGGAGGACGACCAGCTCAAGGGCTTCGCCTTCGAGATCATCGAGACCATCGCCGCCGACCTCGGCCTCGAGACCGAGTGGATCCAGTCGGACTACTCGGCGCTCATCGCCGGTCTCCAGGCCGAGCAGTTCGACATGAGCTCGGGCGGCATGAGCCCGAACCCCGAGCGCCTCGAGCTCGTCGACATGGTCGGCTACTTCCAGTCGGGCTCGACGTTCCTCCTCCGCGCCGCGGACGAGGGCGTCTACACCGACGCGCAGAGCCTGTGCGGCCACCCCGTCGGGCTGCTCGCCGGCTCGACCACCCTGCAGGCCGCGTTCGAACGCGAGAACGCCGAGTGCGAGGCATCCGGCAACGACCCGATCGAGCTCGTCGAGTACACGGCCACGCCGCTCGGGCAGCAGGACCTGCTCGCCGAGCGCATCGACGCCTACACGCCCGACCCGCTGCAGGCGGCGAAGATCGTCGAGGCCGACCCCGACCTCTACGCGTGGACCGAGGGCTACAACCTCACCCCGTACACGACGAACTTCACGTTCCTGAAGGACACGAACCCGGCCCTGCTGCAGGCGGTGTTCGACGGCGTCGCCGGGCTCATGGAGTCGGGCGAGTACCTCGAGATCCTCGAGAAGTACGATGCCCTTCCCGGCGCGCTCGACGAGCCGGCCTACAACGGCGAGATCGGCGCGACGCCCTAGCGGCGCCCGCTCCGACCGACCAGGGAGGGCCGCGGCACGGCGAACCCGCGTTCGCCCGCCGCGGCCCTCCGCGCACCCTCCGCAGAATCGAGACCCGTGTGACCGCCCCACTCCCCCAGCAGGACCGAGATCCGGCCCGCCCCGTCTTCCTGAAGGTCGAGCAGCCCAGGGCGACCGGCCAGGTCGTGCAGGCGATCGTGACCATCGCCGTCGTCCTGGCGATCGTCGCCTGGTTCGTGACCTCCGGCGTGTTCGACCTCTCGACGAGCTGGGAGTACCTGTTCAGCCCGGCCATCCTCGAGGGCCTCTGGAACACGCTGACCCTCGCGACGCTCAGCACCGCGCTCGCGATCATCCTCGGCACGCTCGTGGCGCTCGCGCGCATCAGCCCGAATCGCGTGCTGTCGGTGGGCGCGGCGATCTACGTCTACCTCTTCCGCGGCACGCCGATGCTCGTGCAGATGCTCATCTGGTACTTCGCGATCCCGCGCATGATCGGCCGGGTGACCATCGGCATCCCGTTCACCGACGTGGTGTTCATCGACAACGTGCCCGCGAGCCAGTTCTTCACGCCGTTCCTGGCGGGGCTCTTCGCCCTGACCCTCGCCGAGACCGGCTACATGGCGGAGGTCATCCGCGCCGGCATCTCGGGCGTCGACCAGGGCCAGCGCGACGCGGCCCGGGCACTCGGCCTGCCGCGGCGCAAGGTGATGCTCCAGGTGGTGCTCGCGCAGGCGTTCCGCATCCAGATGCCGGCGCTGGGCAACCAGTACATCATGATGATCAAGAACACCTCCCTGGGGTACGCGATCGGGTACATGGAGCTGCTGCTGTCGGCCAGCCGCATCTACCAGTCGAACTTCCAGTACCTCGAGCTGCTGCTCGTCGCGGCGTTCTGGTACCTCGTGCTGACGGCCCTCGTCACCTTCCTCCAGAACGCCCTCGAACACCGCTTCCCGGCGAGGTGAGACCCATGACCGAACGCGTCGTCAAGCTCCAGTCCAGTCACGTCTACAAGTCCTTCGGCGACACCACGGTGCTGCACGACGTCTCCGCGCGCGTGCACGCCAACGAGGTGGTCGCGCTCATCGGCCCGTCGGGCGCGGGCAAGTCGACCTTCCTCCGGTGCATCAACAACCTGCAGCTGATCGACAGCGGATGCATCGAGATCGACGGCGAGCTCATCGGCTACCGCCGCGCGGGCGAGGTGCTCCATCCGCTGCCCGACGCCGACGCCGCCCGGCAGCGGGCGCGCATCGGCATGGTGTTCCAGAACTTCAACCTCTTCCGGCACATGACCGCGCTGGCGAACGTCGCCTACGCGCCGATCGAGGTGCTCGGCCGGTCGAAGGCCGACGCCCGCGCGGCGGCGCGGGACCTGCTCGCGAAGGTGGGGCTCGAGGGCAAGGAGGGGCACTACCCGGCGCAGCTCTCGGGCGGCCAGCAGCAGCGGGTGGCGATCGCCCGTGCGCTCGCGATGGACCCGACGATGATCCTGCTCGACGAGCCGACCAGCGCGCTCGACCCGGAGCTGCGGCAGGAGGTCGCGGCGGTGATCCGGTCGATGGCCGAGCACGATCGCACCATGCTGATGGCCACGCACGACATCCCGCTCGTGCGCGACATCGCCGACTGGGTGATCTTCATGGTCGAGGGGCGCATCGTCGAGGAGGGCCCGGCCGGGCAGGTGCTGAACGACCCGGAGCACGAGCGGACCCGCCAGTTCCTCTCGAAGATGTCGGCCTGAGGCGACGGTGCGGCGGTGAGGGCGCCGCGCATGCTGGGCGAGGCGGGCCTGTACGCGCTCATGACCTGCGTCTGGGGCTCGGCGTACTTCTTCACCGCGCTCGCGCTGCCGTCGTTCCCGCCGGCGACGCTCGCCTTCGCGCGCATGGTGCTCGCCGCACTGGTGCTGGCGGCCGCACTGCGCGTGTCGGGGGTGCGGATGCCCCGGGGCGCGCGCACGTACGCGGTCGCGGCGGTGCTCGGGCTGACCAACATCGCGCTGCCCTACTCGATGCTCATCGGCGCCCAGGTGCACCTCGACTCCTCGGTCACGACCGTGCTGTCGAGCACGACGCCGATCTTCGTGTTCCTGATCGCGGGCCTGGCCTTCCGCACCGAGCGGATCACCGTGCTCCGCGCGGCCGGTCTGGCCCTGGCGTTCTGCGGCATCGTGCTGCTGCACGGGGCGCCCGCTGCGGGCGACGGCAGCATCGCGTGGCCGTTGCTCGTCGTCGCGTCGAGCGCGGTCTTCGCCGCCGGCAACGTCGCGACGCGGCGCTTCATGGCCGCGGAGCATCCGCTCGTGGTGGCCTTCCTCCAGCTCGCGTTCGGTGCGCTCTGGCTCACTGTGCCGCTCGCGGCGGACGGCTTCCGGGTCGGCCCGGTCACGCCGGTCGGCGTGCTCGCGCTGCTCGAGCTGGGCATCGCGGGCTCGGCGCTCACCTACCTGCTGTTCTTCCGGTTCGTGCAGCGGATCGGCTCGACCGCGACCTCACTCAACACGTACCTGCACCCACTGGTGGGCGTGACGCTGGGGGTCGCGGTGCTCGGCGACGCCCTCACGTCACGCGGCTGGCTCGCCCTCGCGGTCACCGGTGCGGGCGTGGCGCTGTTCGGCGCGGCCGCGCTCCGCGACGGCGGTCTCCTCCGGGTGCGGCGCACGGGAGGTCGGTGGCGCCCCCGTGGAGCCGGAGGCGTCCCACCCGCGTTCAGTCCGGCCTGCCGGCCTTCGACCCGATGACGAGCACCGCGCCGCTCGCGGACGGCTCGGTGCGCGAGACCTCCCAGAGGGACGGCCCGAGCTGGGTGCCCGCCGCGGTGCCGTAGCGCTCGACGTCGAGCGCCGCGCGTCCGCGGTCGTCGACCAGGAGTTCGGCGCGTGTTCGCGACCCGTCGCCGAAGCGCAGGTCGAGGCCGGCCGGGGTCGTGGGCGGACCGCCGCCGGACGGCACCGCCAGGCCGTCGACCGCCACCCGCGCACCCCTGAAGAGGTGCGAGTGCGCCACCCGCGCGGCCAGCGCACGGTCGTCCGGTTCCGGAGCGGCCTCACCGCCCGGGCTCCGGATCACTGCTCGTCGAGCCCGAACGCCTGCGCGAGGATCGACGCGGTGTGACCGACGTGCGCACGGGCGATCCGCTCGGCGCGCTCCGCCTCGCCACCGCGGAGCGCCGCGATGAGCTCCTCGTGGTCGTGCGCCACGCGCGCGTCGTCGTCGGGGGTGAAGATCACCGGGGTGTTGAAGTTCCAGTAGTTGATGCGCGTCTGGCGGTGGAACTTCGCGAGCAGCGCGTTGTCGGCCGCCTCCGTGATGAGGTCGTGGAACTCGTTGTTCAGCTCGTTGGCGAGGCGGCGCGAGATGCCCGGTTCGACCATGCGGGCGGCGAGCGCCTCGAGGGCCGCGAGCTGCTCCTCGCTGATGCGACCGGCCGCGATGTACGCGACGGCGCCCTCGATGGAGGCCCGCGCCTCGACGATGCGCAGGATCTCGGCGGGAGCGTGGTCGCGCACGATCCAGCCCTTGGAGCGGATGACGAGCCCCTCCTCGCGCAGCGCCAGGAGCGCCTCGCGCACCGGCGTGCGGCTCACCTCGAGCCACTCGGCGATGTCGCCCTCGACCAGGCGGCTGCCCGGTCGGAAGTGCGCGGTGAGGATGGCGTCGCGCAGTCGCTCGTGCACGGACTCGCCCGAGGTCGATGCGGCACTGCGAGACGAGTCGGTGACGGACATGCGGCAGCACTCCCCTTTCCTGTGCGGACAGTCTAGGGCGGACCAGTAGCGCACCGATGTGTATGCTGTCGTGTATACACTACACCGTCGTCGTCCGTAGGAGTCCCCCGATGCCGAGCCCGTTCCGCCGCCTGCACCACGTCTGCATCGTCGTGCGAGACCTCGATGCGACGGTGGCGTACTACGAACGGCTCGGCGTCAGCCCGTGGTTCGACTACCCGAAGTCGAGCCCCTACGTCGAGCTCGAGGTGCCCGACGTCGAGGGCTCGCGGGCCATGCGCTACAAGTGCGTCGACCTCGACAACGTGCAGCTGCAGCTCTGCGAGCCGGGTCCGCAGGACACCCCGCAGCGGCGGTTCCTCGACGCGCAGGGCGAGGGCGTCTACCACCTCGGGTTCGAGGTCGACGACCTTCCGGCGGGGGAGCGTCGCGGGGCCGAACTCGGGCTCGCGGTGATCGCCCGCGGCCTGCGCACCGACGGCTCGGGGTTCTGCTACTTCGACACGCGGGCCGACGCGGGCACGGTGCTGGAGATCCGCGCGAGCGCCTGAGCCGGCCCCCGGCTCAGACGACCGCCGACAGCACGTCGGCGTCGACGAGCGGCGCCGCACCCATCGACCCCCACGCCGCCTCCAGCGCGTCCAGGGCGCGCTCGGTCACGTCCTCCCCGTAGCCGAGGGGGATGCGCAGGTTGCGCTCGAAGGCCCCGTCGATGCCGAACCGCGGTCCGGCGGTGATGAGCAGGTCGTGGGTGCGGGCGGCGAGCGCGAGCTGCGAACTGACCGGCGAGCCGAGGTGCACCCAGAGCGCGAGCCCGCCGTGCACGTGCGGCACCTGCCACTGCGGGAACCGCTCGGCCAGCGCGCGCTCGAGGTGCGCGCGCCGCTCGCCGAGCTGCGTGCGGCGCAGCTCGAGGATGTCGTCCATGCGCGGCAGCAGCTCGGCCACGAGCAGCTGCTCGAGGATCGGCGTGCCGAGGTCGTTCGGCGTGCGCTGGGCGAGCAGCCGGCGGATCAGCCCGCGGTCGGCGCGGATCCAGCCGAGACGGATGCCGCCCCACACCGTCTTCCCGACCGAGCCGATCATCACGGCGGGCCCGTGGGCCGCGAGCGGGCGCGTGCGGAAGGGCAGGTCGATGTCGAGCTCGGCCGTCGTCTCGTCGGCGATCAGCACGGTGCCCTGCGCCGACGCCGCGTCGACGACGAGCTCGCGGTCGCGGTCGGTCAGCGAGCGCCCGGTCGGGTTGTGGAAGTCGGGCAGCAGGTACGCCACCGACGGGCTCACGTGCCGGATCGCCTCGGCGATCGCGGGGCCGTCGCCGGTGTCCGCCGCACGCAGGGAGGCACCGGACTCGCCGCCCACCGGCACGGCGACGAGCCTCGCGCCGGCCCCGCGCAGCGCCTCGTACGCGTGCGGATAGGTGGGCGACTCGACGAGCGCGCGGTCACCACGACCGACGAGCGTGCGCGAGAGCAGCGAGATCGCGTGCTGCGCGCCGATCGTCACGAGGATCTCGTCGGGATCGGTCGGCAGGCCGCGCGCCGCGTAGCGCGCGGCGATCGCCTCGCGCAGCTCGGGCAGTCCGATCGGGTCGTAGCCGGGGTCGCCGAGGTAGGCCGGCAGCCGCTCGGCGGCGGCGCGCGCGGACTCGCCGAGCCACGGCAGCGCCGGCAGCGCCGCCTTCGTGAAGTCGATGCTGTCGGCACCGGTCGGATGCAGCGGGGTGATGTGCGCCGCGGGCAGACGCGTGACGCTGCCCGACCCGCGCAGCGACTCGAGGTGCTCCGACTCGCGCAACCGGGCGTACGCGGCGGCGATGGTCGTGCGGCTGAGGCCGAGCCGGGCGGCGAGCTCGCGCTCGGCGGGCAGCCGGGTGCCGACGGCGATGCGGCCGTCGATGATCAGCAGCCGGATGCGGGCAGCCAGGTCCTCGTATGCCGCGCCCCCGCTGCGCCAGTCGCCGAGCAGGCCGATCAGCGCTCGGGGGCCCATGGTGGCATCGCTCATGCAGCCACTCTAGCGCGATTGGCATCTTGGCAACAGGCCAATTGCGGAATTGGATGGAGTCATGCCTCGTCGCCTCATCCAGTTGCTCGTCGGCCTGTTCCTGTACGGGTTCGCCATCGCGCTCATCGTGCGCGCGGGCTACGGCGTGGCCCCGTGGGACGTGCTGACGCAGGGCCTCAGCCGGGTCACCGGCCTCGGCTTCGGCGTGGTCACCGTGCTCACGAGCGGCGTCGTGCTGCTGCTGTGGATCCCCATCCGGCAGCGCCCCGGCATCGGCACGGTGGCGAACGCGCTGCTGGTCGGCCCGTTCGCCGACGTCGGGCTCTGGCTGGTGCCGGCCGACCTCGACCCGTGGACGCGCGCGGCGATGCTGCCCGCCGGCATCCTGCTGCTCGGCATCGCGACCGGGCTCTACGTGGGCGCCCGCTTCGGCCCGGGACCGCGCGACGGCCTGATGACCGGACTGCACGCGCGCACCGGCGCACCGATCTGGCTCGTGCGCACCGGCATCGAGGCCACCGTGCTCGCCGCGGGCTGGCTGCTCGGCGGCCAGGTCGGCGTCGGCACGCTCGCCTTCGCGCTGCTGATCGGGCCGATCTGCGGGCGCACCATCCCGTTCTTCACGGTGCCGGAGCGCGTGCGCGACACGCACGCCGCCCCGGCCACCGGGCCGCTCGCCGCCCTCGCGACGCCCGCCCCGCCCCACACCTGAACCCGCACGCATCCGAGGAGAGGAGGAGACATGCTCGCGTTCATGACCGCCCTCGCCGCGATCGCCGTCGCCGGCATCGGCTGGACCCTCGTCGACTGGCTCCGCGACGGCTACCGCCGCATCCCGACCCGCGACACCTGACGGCTCGCCGGCACGAGCGGATGCCCCGGGGCGCACCGGCCCCGGGGCATCCGTCGTCCTACAGGTTGCGCTCGGCGTAGATCGCGAGCGCATCGCGCACGAACTCCGCGCCGTGCTGGCCGCCGTAGTTCTTCGCGAACCGCGGGTCGGCGACGTACATGTCGCCGAGTCCCAGCACGTACTCCTTCACCGGACGTCCCCGGTCGGAACCGGGGGTGCCGGGGATCGACCCCAGCCACGCCGCGTGACGGGCGGCCAGTGCCTGCGCCTCGTCGCCGTCGGGTGCGACGCCGCGCTCCGCGGCATCCGCCCAGTCCCGGCCCAGCGCGGCCGACTCGGCCTTCCACGACTCCTGCTCCGCGGCGCTCTTGCCGCGCCACCAGGCGTCGGACTTCGCGTACGCATCCGCGCCCCAGCGCTGCTCGACCTCGTCCTTGTACTGCGTGTGGTCGAAGCCGTCGAACATCTGCTCTGCCATGAGCTGCTCACCTCCCTCCAGTGCCTCGATGGTGCGCTCGACCGAGGCGGCCTGCCTCGCGAGCCGTTCCTGTTCCCGCCGCAGCCACTCGAGGTGGCCGTGCAGCGCGTGCACCTCGCGTGGCTCGTTGCCGAGCACCTCCGCGATCGCGGGCAGCCCGAGGCCGAGCTCGCGCAGCAGGAGGATGCGCTGCAGGCGCACGAGCGCGTCGCGGTCGTAGTGCCGGTAGCCGTTCGCGGCCACGCGACTCGGCGGCAGCAGCCCGATGTCGTCGTAGTGACGCAGCGTGCGGCTCGTCGTGCCGGCGATGCGCGCGATCTCCTGGATCGACCAGTCCATCTCGTCCTCGCTTCGTGCGCGGCCGTGTCCGCGCCCGTCATCGATGCGGGCGTGCCTCCACGATAGAAGTTGACGCAGCGTCAAGGTCAATACGGATTTCGCGATTCGGCCTTGCGCGCTGCTAAAACGCGATATATCGTGACTCTGGCAGAACGCGATATATCGCGTTATCGACCGCATCCCGCAGATGCCGGATGCCCTCCGGGAGGAACGCACGTCATGGCCATGGAGAAGTGGATCATCGAGCCCGGGCAGAGCCGGGTGATCGACATCGAACTCGCACGCTCGCTCAAGATCGGGATGGTCGGCGGCAGCGTCACGGTCATCGCCCACGACGAGCCCGGCCTGCGCATCGAGGTCTCCGATGTGCGCGGCCGCGACCTGCGCGTCGAGATCGACGGCAGCAAGGTCGAGGTCGACCACCCGCAGCTGCGCTGGGACAACTTCCTCGACGTGTTCAAGGGGTTCCGCGGCAACATGCGCGCGCAGGTCTCGATCCTCGCCCCGCGCGACATCGCGCTGAAGCTCGGGGTGGTCTCGGCCGACGCGCTCATCTCCGGATTCGTGGGCGACGCGAAGCTCAGCACGGTGAACGGCGACCTCACCATCGACCGGCACACCGGCGACCTCGACCTCAACAGCGTCACGGGCGAGATCTCGGTCGGCACGCACGAGGGCCGCATCGGCGCGCACTCGGTCTCGGGCGACATCGCCGCGACCGGCACCGTCACCCGGTTCTTCGGCGACACCGTGTCGGGCGACATGATCCTCGACCTCGACGGCGTGCCGAGCCGCATCGACTCGAACACCATCTCGGGCGACCTCACGGTGCGGCTCGACGCCGACGTGAGCGCCCGCTACCGCGTGAACACGGTCAGCGGCACGATCTTCCTCGACGACGCCACGATCCGCGGCACCCGCGGCAAGGGGTTCGAACGCACGGTGGGCGAGCTCGCGGGCACCTGGACCGACTTCGGCGCCAACTCCGTCTCGGGCAACGTGTCGGTCATGCGCCGCCAGCCGGGCGAGCAGGCGGATGCCCCGGGCGAGACCGACGCCGAAGCGACGGCCACGGCATGACCCCGCCCGTCTTCTCCCACGGCAGCCTGCGGCTGTACCTGCTGAGCCTGCTGGCCGAGCAGCCGCGCCACGGCTACGAGCTCATCCAGGCGCTCTCCGACCGGTTCGGCGGCACCTACAGCCCGAGCGCCGGCACGATCTACCCGCGGCTGGCCAAGCTCGAGGCGGAGGGACTCGTCGTGAAGACCGCCGACGGGCGCAAGACCGTCTACGAGATCACCGACGCGGGCCGCGCCGAGCTCGCCGAGCGCGAGCACGAGCTCGAGTCGATCGAGGCCGAGGTCACCGACTCGGTCAGCCGGCTCGCCGACGAGGTGCGCGAGAACGTCAACGAGGCGCTGCGGAGCATGCGCGCCGACCTGGCGAGTGCCGCGCGCGAGGCCAAGCGCGCCGCGCGCGAGGCCGCGGCGGAGGCGACCAGCGCGACGACCGCGGCCCCCGACCCCGACGGGCGGGCGGTGCACGAGGCCGATCTCGTGATCAACGCGTTCCGGCAGCAGCTGCGCACCGACCTCCGCACCCACGCGCGTCGCGGCCAGGTCTCGGCCGAGGCAGTCGACCTGCTGCGGACCCGTCTCGCCGACGTGCGCGACGACGTGCTGACGCGATTGCGCGCCGACTGACGGCACGCCGCGCGCTCGGGGCAGGTCGCCCGCGAACGCGCGGCCCACGGGCGTAGTGTGGGCCTCGAGGCCCGCGAGGAGGCACCCATGCCCGACACCCCCGCTCGACCGATCGTCGCCGGAATCGTGCCCGGCCAGCCCTCCGCGGTCGTCCGCTACGCCGCCCGGCTCGCCGCGACCTTCGGGGTGCCGCTCGAGTGCGCGTACGTCGACGTGTCGAGCTATGCCATCTCGACCAACATCGACGGCTCGATCCTCGCCGTGCCGATCGACCCCGACGGGGTGACGGATGCGGCCGAGGAGACCGCCGCCGCGATCGAGCAGTACCTCCAGCGCGAACTCGCCGACACGGGCATCGCCTGGCGGGTGCACCTGCTCGCCGGCAACGCGTCGCGCGAGCTGGAGCACCTCGCCGACGAGGTCGACGCCGAGCTCATCGTCGTCGGCACCCGCGAGCGCGGCATGCTCGCGGGGCTCGCCGAGTTCCTGAGCGGCTCGATCGCCGCCCAGCTGTCCCACCGCCAGTGCCGGCCGGTGGTCGTCGTCCCGCTGCAGCCCGTCGCCGACGGCGAGAAGCTGCCGTGGGACGAGCCGTGACCCATCGCCCGGTGCACCTGCGGCCGTCGACCGTCGCCCTCGTCGCGGCGGGCGGTGCGGTCGGCACTGCGCTGCGCGAGGGCGCGACGCTGGCCTTCCCCGACCGCGGGGACTTCCCGCTGACCCTGCTCATCGTCAACGTGCTCGGCGCATTCGCGCTCGGCATGCTGCTCGAGGTGCTGCTGCGGCTCGGCCCCGACGCCGGGCGTCGCCGCGCGATCCGGCTCTCCGTCGGCACGGGGGTGCTCGGCGGGTTCACGACCTACAGCGCCTTCGCGGTCGGCACGGTCGAGTTGCTCCAGGCCGGGCTCGTCGGCCTCGCGCTGCTGAACGCGCTCGGCACGGTCGTGCTCGGCGCGGCGGCGACCTTCGCGGGCATCATCGCCGCCGGCACGCTGGTGCGCCGCCGCGACGCCGAGGCGACCGCGTGAGCCCGCTGCTGTTCCTCGGCATCGCCCTCGCGGGAGGCGTCGGCGCCGCATGCCGGTTCGTGGTCGACGGCCTGCTGCGCGCACGCATCGTGTCCGCCTACCCTTGGGCGACCACGGTCGTGAACGTGACCGGGTCGCTCGTGCTGGGCTTCGTGGTCGGCCTCGCCGGCTCCGGGGTCGTCTCCGAGGAGGTGCACCTCGTGCTCGGCGCCGGGTTCCTCGGCGGCTACACGACCTTCAGCACGGCGAGCGCGGAGACCGTGCGCCTGCTGCTCGAGCGGCGCCTCACCGCCGGACTCGCGAGCGGGCTCGGCATGCTCGTGCTCTCGGTGCTCGCGGCCGCGCTCGGTGTGTGGCTCGGGATGCTCGTCTGAACTAGAGCATCGCCATGATCTGGCGCGCGATCATGCGCCCCGCCCGGTTCGCCCCGACCGTGGACGCCTGCGGGCCGTAGCCGGCGAGGAACACGCGCGGGTCCGCCCACGATGCGCCCTGCCCGACGGCGACGCCGCCCGCCTTCTCGCGGAGCTTCAACGGGGCCAGGTGACGGAGCTCCGGGCGGAACCCGGTCGCCCAGATGATCGTGTCGGCGAACGCGAAGTCGCCGTCGTTCCAGCGCACGCCCGCACGCTCGATGCGGTCGAACATGGGCTTGGCCACGAGCAGGCCGCGGTCGATGCCGGCCGCGATGCGCCGGCTCCGCGGCACCCCCGTGCCGCTCACGACCGAGGGCAGGGCGCGCCCGGCACGGGCCGCCTCGTCCTGCATGGCGACGGCGGCGGATGCCCCCTCGAGGTCGAGCTCCTGCGACTCGATCCAGTCGATCGGCCGGCGCGACACCCAGGTGAGTCCCGCGGCGACGGATTCCAGTTCGAGCATGAACCCGATCGCCGACGTGC
The DNA here is from genome assembly GCF_027925245.1 of Agromyces rhizosphaerae. Taxonomy (NCBI): domain Bacteria; kingdom Bacillati; phylum Actinomycetota; class Actinomycetes; order Micrococcales; family Microbacteriaceae; genus Agromyces; species Agromyces rhizosphaerae. Next base: position 1,942,040 of record NZ_BSDP01000001.1, on the reverse strand, counting down.
CGCCGCCGACCACGACCACCTGCTGGCCCCGGAAATCGGCCGCCGAGCGGAAGTCGGAGGTGTGCAGGTGGCGACCCGCGAAGTCGCGCATGCCCGGGTAGTAGGGCACGAACGGCGCACCCCAGGTTCCGGTCGCGTTCACGAGGAAGCGCGTCACGACCTGGCCCGTCGGGGCCTCGCGGGCGATGGCCTGGTCCTCCGCGCGGCGGCTCCACCGGCCGAACAGCCCGCGCGACGGGCGCGCCTCGTCCTCGCGGGGACGCAGGTCCTGGAAGTGCACCTCCAGTTCCACGCCGCGGTTGACCACGCGCTGCACGTTGAAGGGACGCGCCACGTCGAGCTCGTAGTGGCGCTCGAAGCGGCCGTAGTAGTCGGAGACGACGTCCCGTGCGGGCAGCGAGCGGTCGGCCGTGTCGAAGCTGATGCCGAGCTGGTCCATGCCGGGAAGGTCGTGCACGCGGTGGGCGGTGCCGAGCTTCAACGACTCCCACCGGTGCGCCCATGCCCCGCCCGGGCGATCGGTGCGGTCGAGGATCACGAAGTCCTCGCCGGCCACGAGTTCGAAGCGACGGAGGTGGTATGCGACCGACAGACCGGCCTGGCCGGCGCCGATCACCACGACCTTCACGGCCTCCGATGCATGTTCCACCCGTACATCTCAGCATGCCGCGCTGAACGCTCGCAGAATGGATTCCACGCTGTGATTACATGCGGCGGGGCCACACGATCACGGTGCTAAACTGACCAACGGGATTCTGTTCATATCAGTGAGCGCCGGGCGAGGCTCATGTTCGCACCGGCCCGACGTCGTTAGGGGGTCACGCATGGGGCGCGGCCGTCAGAAAGCCAAGCACACGAAGGTCGCTCGGGAGCTGAAGTACTTCAGCCCCGAGACCGACTACGATGCGCTCGAGCGCGAGCTCACGAGCGGGCATGACGACCACTACGCCGAAGAGGCGTCGAAGTGGTCGGAGTACGCCGACGACGACTACGCGTCGGACGAGCAGAAGCGGGCCTGACCCGGGCCACCCACCTCGCAGCCGGCGCGACCCGACCGCCGGACCGCCTCGGCATGCCCGGATGACGGATGCCCCGGGCGGACCCTCGCGCGCGGCGCGCCCCGACGAACGTCAGGACGCGTAGGCGCCGACCAGTCGCACGGCGCCGCCGTCGACGCCCTTCGCGCCCTGCTCGAACCCGGCGAGGTCGCGCGCGGCCGTCGACACGGTGCCCGCCTGCCACGACGGCAGCCCGAGGCGACCGAGCTCGGCGACCACGTCGGCAGCCGCATCCGCCGCCACGACCGCGAAGAAGCCGATGCCGAGGTTCCACGTGCCCTCGGACGCCTCGAGCGGGTCGCCCGCGAGGTCGCTGAGCACGCGGAACACGGGCTGCGGCGACCAGGTGGAGCGCTCGAGCTCGACCCACGCCCCGCGCGGCAGCACCCGCGCGAGGTTCGCCGCGATGCCGCCGCCGGTCACGTGCGAGAACGCGTGCACCGCGCCACCGACGCGCTCGTCGTCGAGCAGTGCGACCAGCGGGCCGGTGTAGAGCCGCGTCGGCTCGAGCAGCGCCTCGCCCCAGGTGGTGCCGAGCTCGGCCGAGGCGTCCTGGTACCCGATGCCGCGCCGGTCGAGGATGTGCCGCACGAGCGAGAAGCCGTTGGAGTGCACGCCGCTCGACGCGATGGCGACGACCGCGTCGCCGTCGGCCACCCGCTCGGCGCCGAGCATGCGGTCGGCCTCGACCACGCCGACCGCCGCGCCCGCGACGTCGTAGTCGTCGGGGCCCATGAGCCCCGGGTGCTCGGCGGTCTCGCCGCCGACGAGCGCGGTGCCGGTCTCGGCGCACGCGTTGGCGATGCCCGTGACGATCGCGGCGATGCGCTCGGGCACGACCCGGCCGCACGCGATGTAGTCGGTCATGAACAGCGGCTTCGCACCCACCACGACGATGTCGTCGACGACCATGGCGACGAGGTCCTGGCCGATGGTGTCGTGCCGGTCGAGCGCCTGGGCGATCGCGATCTTCGTGCCGACGCCGTCGGTCGAGGTCGCGAGCAGGGGCCGGTCGTACTCCTTGGCGAACGACAGGTCGAACATCCCGGCGAATCCGCCGACGCCGCCGAGCACGTTCGGCCCGTGCGTGCGTGCGACCGACTCCTTCATCAGTTCGACGGCGAGGTCGCCGGCCGCGGTGTCGACACCGGCGGCGGCGTAGGAGGCGTTGCTGGTCACGGCTTCCAGCGTACCGGCGGTGCGCGCAGCGGGGCATCCGCTCACCCTCGCCGCCCGTCGAATCGTCCGCGCCGGCCAGTCTGCGTCGCGCGGGCCAGCCGTGCACGACTGGCCGCTGCGCCGCGGACTGGCCGGCAACGATCGGATGCGGCGCCCACCCCCTGTTCGAGGGTATGCCGCGGGGGTCCGTGAGGGCCATGATGAGCACATGGCCTCGCTGCCGGTGATCCGGACGCCGGATCAGCGGATCCGCGTCTTCGTGAGCTCGACGCTGCGCGAACTGCAGCCCGAGCGCCGTGCCGTGCGCGCCGCGATCGAGCGCCTCCGGCTCGCTCCGGTGATGTTCGAGCAGGGCGCCCGGCCGTACCCGCCCCGCGAGGTCTACCGCTCCTACCTGGCGCAGAGCGACGTGTTCCTCGGCATCTACGGTGACAGCTACGGCTGGGTCGCGCCCGGCGAGGAGATCTCCGGCCTCGAGGACGAGTACCGGCTCGCGCCGGCCCACATGCCGAAGCTGATCTACATCCGGCGGAGCGCCGCGCGGGAGGACCGCCTGACAGAGCTGATCGCCCGCATCAAGCACGACGACTCCGCCGCCTACCTGTCGTTCGACTCCGCCGAGCAGCTCGAGGAGCAGGTGGCCTCCGACCTGGCGGCGCTGCTGGCCGAGCGTTTCGTGCAGTCCCGCGAGTCCGAGGACGAGCCGGCGGATGCCTCGATCCCTCCCGTGCCCGGACTGCCGGTGCCGTACACGACGACCATCGGTCGCGAGCACGAGATCTCCGCGCTCCGCGAGATGCTCGCCGACCGGGACGGCCGCATCGTGAGCCTCATCGGGCCCGGCGGGGTGGGCAAGAGCCGCCTCTCGATCGAGGTCGCGCACGCGTGCGATGACCTGTTCCCCGACGGCGTGACGTTCGTGCCGCTCGAGGGCGTGCTCGAGCCGGGACTGCTCGTGCCGACCATCTCGTACGCCCTCGGCATCCGCGACAACGGCGAGGCGGCGCTCGAGGAGCGCGTCGAGCACGCGCTGCGCGGCCGTCGCGCGCTCGTCGTGCTCGACAACTTCGAGCAGATCGTCGAGGCCGCGCCGATGCTCGTGCGCCTGTCGAGCGCCGCACCGACGGTCGCGTTCCTCGTCACCAGCCGAGTCGTGCTGCGCGTGCGGGGCGAGCGCGTCTTCGACGTGCCCGCGCTGCGCGCACCGCCCGAGGGAGCGCCCGCGTCGCTCGACCGGGCCACCCGTTCCCCGGCGGTCGCGCTCTTCGTCGACCGCGCCCGCGCGGCGAAGCCCGACTTCGAGGTGACCGCCGAGAACGCGGCCGACCTCGCAGACATCTGCCGGCGGCTCGAGGGGCTCCCGCTGGCGATCGAGCTCGCCGCCGCGAGGGTGCGCATGCTCGGTGCCCACGGCATCGCCCAGCGTCTCGAGCAGGCGCTCCCGCTGCTGTCGGCGACCATGCGCGACCTGCCGGAACGCCACCGCACGATGCGCGGAACGATCGACTGGAGCGTCGGGCTGCTGCCCGACGAACAGCGCGCGCTGCTCTACGACCTCGGGGTCTTCGCGACCCGGTTCACATTCGACGCCGTCGAGGCGATCGGCGCGGGCCGCGCCTGGGAGGCCGACGCGCTCGATGCGATGGCCGCGCTCGTCGACGGCACCCTGGTGAAGGAGGTCGACGTCGGGGGCAGGTCCGCGTACTCGCTGCTCGCCATCGTGCGCGAGTTCGCCATCGAGCGGCTCCGGGAGCAGGGCGGGACGCGGCTGATGCGCGCCGCGCACGCCGACTACTACCGCGAACTCGTGGCGCGCATCGCCCCCGGCCTCCGTGGGGCCGGCCAGGCCGACGCGGTCGCGCTGCTCGGGCTCGAGCTGTCGAACCTGCGCGCGGCGGTGCGCCACCTCATCTACACCGACCGGCTCGACGACGCCGGCGACTTCGCGTGGAGCCTGCTCATCTACTGGTGGATCGCGGGGTTCTTCGACGAGGTGCGGGTGTGGATGACCGAGCTGCTCGGCAAGGACCGCCCGATGTCGGCGCACACGCATGCCGTGGCCCGCTTCTTCGTGCTCTGGTGCGCGATGTGGCAGCACCCGTCGGAGGAGGTCGTCGACGGGCTGGGCGAGTGCGTGGAGGAGTTCACGGTGAGTGGTGACGACGACGCGGCGGCCATGTCGCTCGCGGCGCGCGCCACCGCGCGCCTGCAGCTCCCGAACCCCGACATCGCCGCCGCCGAGCGCGAACTGCGCGACGCGGCGACCCGCATGCACGAGCACGGCAACGGCTGGGCCGAGGCGATCACCGAGGTCTCGAGCGGACGGCTCGCGTGGCTGCGCGGCGAGATCGACGAGGCCGTGCGGCACTTCGACCGCGCGACCGGGCTCGCCGAGGCCGGGGCCGACCTCTTCACGCTCTCGGTCAGCGGCAACCACCGCGGTCGCCTGCTGCTGGCGCGGGGCGATGCGGATGCCGCGGAGGATGCGTTCCTCCGCACGCTGCACGTGTCGGTGCGGCTCCACTTCGAGGAGGGCGTCGCGTACGGCCTCGAGGGGCTGTGCGGGGTCGCCGCGCTGCGCGGCGAGGCCGAGCGGGCTGGGGTCCTGGCCGCGGCCGCCGCGGCGATCCGGTCGCGCATCGGCATCTTCGACGTGGAGGCGTTCACCGTGCACACCGTCTCGCTCGATGCGGTCCGCACGACCGACCCGGCCGCCGTCGCAGCGGGCGAGCGCCGCGGCCGCGAGATGACCGTGCCGGAGGCCGTGACGTACGCGCTCCCCGACGAGGACGTCGAGGAGGAGGAGAGCACGCTCGCGCACTGGTGACCCGTACCGCCGGGCGGCGCGTCCGTTCGTCCCCAGCCCCGGAAACGCAGGCCGCGTGGACATCCTGCGCTCTACACTTGGAGCATGCCGAGCGGGGGCACGCCGTCGTGGGTGATTCGCGAGAACGCGTCTCGCTCGGTCCTGCTCGCCCTCTACCTGCGCGAGGTGCTCGGCATCGCCTCGCCCACCGAGCTGCCGAGGCTGCGCGACCTGGGGCCCGTCACGCCGGCCGACCGCCCGGTCGACGTGCAGGACGAGCTCGAACGCCAGTGGCGGGCGTGGTGGATGATGACGGTCGAGCCGGAGGCGCATCCGTCGTCCGTGCCGCTCGAGCTGATCGAGGCGTTCGGCACCGAGGTGGCGCTGCCCACGACCGGCGCCGAGACGCTGGCCGCGGCGATCGTGCCGCACGCGGACGCCGCGCTCTCCTGGGCCGAGTGGGGCCACGAGGCCTACCGCTCCACCTCCTCGACCCACCGCGGCGACGCGTACCGCGCCTACGCCGGCACGATCGCCGAGCACGAGCGCGAGGTCGGCCGGCGGGCCCACTCGTTCGAGCTCAACGTCGAGGTGCTCCCGCTCGCGGCGCGCGGCATCTGGTGGATCGGCTCGCTCACGGTCGCCGTGACCGACACGCTGCGCACCGACCCGGCGGCGTTCGACGAGGCGCTGCACCCGATCATCGCCGAGCTGGCCTGAGGCGTCGGCCCGGGGCATCCGCACGTCAGGGCCGCCTGCCGCGCCGTGGCAGACTCGACCGCATGAGCATCTGGTTCACCGGCGAACACCCCTCCGCCGACTGGGTCGACGCGCGCTGCGACGACACCGCGATCCGTTCCCTCGGCATCGAGATCACCGGGTTCACCGACGACTCCATCAGGGGGCGGATGCCGGTGGACGGCCGCACCCGCCAGCCCGGCGGCGTGCTGCACGGCGGGGCATCCGTGCTGCTCGCCGAGACCCTCGCGAGCTGGGGCGCGTCGTTCACGGTCGACCCGGAGCGGCACTACTGCGTCGGCATGGAGATCAACGCGAACCACACCCGCCCCGCTCCCGACGGATGGGTGCACGGCGAGGCGCGGCCGATCACCCGCGGCCGCACGACCCAGGTCTGGGACATCCGCATCACCGACGAGCGGGGCCGCCTGGTCTGCGTCTCGCGGTGCACCATGGCGGTGCTCGACGGACCGTCGCAATACTGACGCGACGGGCCGTGCGTCCGGCTATCGTGTTGCCGTGAAGCCGTTCGTCCTCCTCGCCACGCGCGCCGAGGACGTGCCCGCCGACGGGGAGTACGAGCTCTTCCTCCGCGGCGCCGGGCTCGACGAGGGCGACCTCGTGCGCGTGCGCCTCGAGGCGGAGCCCATGCCGCCCATCGACCTCGACGCGATCTCGGGCATCATCGTCGGCGGCGGCCCGTTCAACGCCTCCGACCCGCCCGAGCAGAAGTCGGCGGTGCAGCACCGGGTCGAGGCGGAGTTCGCGACGCTCCTCGACGAGGTCGTCGCCCGCGACTTCCCGTTCCTCGGCGCCTGCTACGGCGTCGGCACGCTCGGCGCGCACCAGGGCGCGGTGATCGATCGCGCGTACTCCGAGAAGATCGGCGTCGTGCCGGTGTCACTCACCGACGCCGGGGCATCCGACCCGCTCTTCGCCGGCATGCCGGCGACCTTCAACGCCTTCGTCGGGCACAAGGAGGCCGCGCGCGAGCTGCCCGCGTCGGCCACGCTGCTCGCGTCGTCGCCCGCGTGCCCGGTGCAGGCCTTCCGGGTCGGCGCCAACGTGTACGCCACGCAGTTCCACCCCGAGCTCGACCTCCCCGGCATCGAGGTGCGCATCCACTCGTACGGCGGCTACGGCTACTTCGCGGACCACGAGCTCGAGGACACGCTCGCCTCGGTGCGGCGCGCGCCCGTGTCCGAGCCGCAGCGCATGCTGCGCACGTTCGTCGAGCGCTACGCGCGGTAGCGGCGCCCGCCCTCAGCTGGCGAAGACCTCGCGGAGGCTCGGCCACGCCTCCGCGCGCACGTACACGGGGATGCGGTCGATGGGCACGTCGACCGTCATGGTCGCGCCTCCGGCGAGCGCCTCCCCCGACCACGCATCCACCCAGTCGCCGGGCGGCAGCGCGACCTCGTGACGAGTCTCCCCCCGGGCGACGACTGGCGAGACGAAGAGGTCCTCGCCGAGGAACCACTGCAGCGGGTGCGACCAGGCGGTCGGGAGCGTCGGGTGGTCGAAGTACACCGGCCGCATCAACGGGGACGACGTGCGGATGCTCTCCGCCGCCGAGGCGGCCAGGTACGGCACCAGTCGCTCGCGCAGGTGCGCCAGGGATCGGAAGGCGGGGACCACGCGCTCGTCGCCCGAGAGCTCCGCGATGTTCCACGGCGTGCGGTCGCGCGACGGGGTGCGGTGATGGTTGAACTCGGAGTGGTACTGCATGATCGGCACGAACACGGATGCCGCGGTCGCGCGCAGGTACAGCTCCGGCGCGGGAACGGGGCCGGAGAAGCCGGCGATGTCCCATCCCCAGTAGAGGACACCGCTCGCGGCGGCGGAGAGCCCGGCGAACATCGACCAGCGGAACGCCTCCCAGGTCGAGTTCTCGTCGCCCGCCCAGAACGCGCCGTGGGCCTGGGAACCGGTGAACCCCGCCCGGCTGAACGTCACCGGGGCCTTCCCAGCGGAACGCAGGAGGTCGCCGTACGCCTTCGCGTACGCGACCGGGTAGCGGTTGTTCCCCTCCGCACCGCTGGTGCCGTCGAGATACTCGAGCTCACGCCCCCAGGCGTGCTCGCCGCCGTCGGTCTTGAACCCGTCGATGCCCACCTCCTCGACGAGGTAGCGGCGCTGCTCCGTCCACCAGCGCGCGGCGCGTTCGTCGGTCAGGTCGGGCATGGTCGACAGCGGGAACCACCAGCCGCGGTTGCGGTACGGGCGCAGCCCGCCGCGCCCGTCGGGCTCGCGGATCAGCACCTCGTCGCGCACGGCCGCACGTGCGATCGCCCGGGCCTGCCCGACGGGGTGCGGGCGCGCCTTGAGCAGCGGGATCTGCCAGAGGTGGACGCGCACGTCACGGGCGTGCAGCTCGTCGACCATGCCGACCGGGTCGGGCCAGGCCCCGTCGGCGGGGAACTCGAAGTCGTCCAGACGGTGCGGTGCGCCGTCCTCGGCGACCTCGTACCGGGCGTCGCGGAACGCGGTGAACGTGCGCTCGTCGCTCCACGCCTCGATGACGACCGACCCGACCGGCACGTCGTGCTCGCGGTGCAGGTCCATCTGGCGCATCACCTCGGCCTGCGTGTTCCACTCGTTGCCGCTCGCCCAGAGCCGGAAGACCCAGTCGGGCAGCTGCTCGGGTCGGCCGACCTCGGCGAGGAACGCATCGAGCACCTCGGCGGGCGATCCGTCGTAGCAGGCCAGCTCGACGGCGGGCGCGCCGACCGGGGCATCCGCCTCGACCTCGACGACGATGCGATCGGCAGCGGTCGTCCCGATCTCGAACCAGCTGCGCCGTGACGTGCGCACGTGGAAGCCCCATCCTTCGCTGCCGACCACGTGCGCGAAGGGCATCGGCAGGTAGGTCTTGCGCTCGGCGCCCTGGCGCTTGTACTGCTCGAACACGACGGCGTCGAGGTCGGTGCCGCGGTGGTCGAGCCGGTCGTATCGCTCACCGAAGCCGGTCACGTGCTCGCCGCCCGCGAGGGGGAGCGCGAACCGCACGCGACGCACGCGGTCGCCGTCGGTGAGCACGGAGACGCTGCCCGGCAGCACGCGGTCGGTGCCCACCACGCGAACCGTCTCGTCGGGCGCGTCGGTCCAGCCCGAGACCACCGCGTCGAACTCGCGGGTGCGCTGGGCCATGCCGCCGGCATCGCTACCGGTGAAGCGATAGCGGATGACGCTGCCGGGCGCGGGTGCCGGGAGCTCGACCGCCCACCCGCCCACCGCGCGCGCCAGCCGTGCCTGCGCCGACGCGAGGTGGCCGCCATCGATGGTCTGGCCGCGGGAGGTGCTCGCGACCCGGGAGAGCGCGAGGCGCTGCGACTCGCGATCGCCCGATGGTCCCGTCACCTCGATGTCGACGCGGACGGACTCGATCTCCGCGCTCGCGCGCACGCCGAGCCGCAGGGGCTCGCCCGCGACCGGGTCGACGGGCCAGCGCTGCTCGGTGTCGACGGAGTAGGGATGGCCGGAGCCGAACGGCCGGTGGCGGATCATGCGGTGGTCTCCAGGGAGTCGGTGCCGGCCACGGTGGTCGCCGTCGCGCGCAGGTGCGCGTCGAGCTCGACCGCGAGGCGGATGAACATGGCGTGGGTCCAGAGCAGGGGCTGCGCGACCGGGCCCCAGCGCTCGACCCACTCGTCGACCATGGTGGGGTCGAGGAGGTGGCGGCCGACCTGCTCCGGCATGGAGCCATCGGGCGCCGTGGTCGAGTACGCCCAGCCGAGCAGCTCCCGCGCACGGGCAGGGTCGCCGGCGCGGGCGAGCGCGATGCCGAGGAAGCACGTGAGCAAGGGCCACTGGCCCCCGCCGAAGAAGGTGTCGTCGAGGAAGCGGTGCACGCCGCCGTCCACGGTCAGGTCGCGCTCGATGGCCGCGATGGTGGCGAGGCCGAGATCGGACGCAGCCGGGACGACCTCCATCACGCCGACGATCGCGGCGAGGCTGCCGTCGACGGCGGACGAGCCGACCCACTTGGCGAGGTGCCCGCCCGCGACGGTCCGCGTGCGCAGGGCCTGCTCGACCGCCGCGGCCTCCGCGGTGGCGAGCTCGGTGCGGGCGTCGTCGAGTACTCCGAGCTCGACTGCCGACGTCAGGCCCGCGGCGATGCACCCGAGGGTGGAGCCGTGCACGTGCTCGGCGTGCTCCTCCCACCAGTCGTAGCAGGGGCGCTCCCACGAGCTCGCGAGGTAGTCGACCGTCAGCCCGATCGCGTTCGCCCATCGACCCGCGTCGACCCCGTGGCGGCGCACGTGCTCGGCGACCGCCCAGACCCAGGTCCCGTACCCGTCGAGCTGGAAGTCCCACCAGTCGTCCTCACCTGTCACGCCTGCGAACGTGAAGCGGGTGGCGAGCATCTGCTCGTCGGGCACCGGGCTGCCGCGCCGTGCCGCGGAGACGATCGCGGCGATGTCGTCCTCGTGCGCCTCCACGACGCGCGCGCACCAGTCGAAGAAGCGCTCGGCCGAGTCCGCGCGGCCCGCGCTCGACATGCCGTCGGCGATGAACGCACCGTCGCGGAACCAGCTGTAGCCGCGGTAGGCCGAGAAGGTCGGGCTCGCGGGATAGGCCCCGCCGGGGTCCTGGAGCTCGGAGATCAGCTCGGCACTCGACGCGACGAGCGCCGCGATGTCGGCCGGTGCGGGGGTTCGGAGGGTCATGCTGCTGCCTTCTCGATGTGATGGGTGGGGCCGGGCGAATCGCCCGGCCCCGTGCGGTGCGCGGTTCAGCCGCCGATGGCGGCGTTGATGCGCTCCTCGGCCGAGTCGAGCGCCTCCTGGACGCTCTTGCGGCCGGCCTGCGCCTCGACCAGCTCCTCGGTCATGATGTCCTGCATCTCCTGCTGACCCTGGGCGACGACGGGCGGCAGGGCGACCTGCTCGAGCGAGTCGAACACGGCCTGCCGGTTCGCCGGGTCACCCAGCGTGAGGTAGCTGTCGAGCGCCGCCTCGTCGGAGATCGCCGGCAGCTCCCAGCCCGCGTCGAGGCGGGTCTGCACCATCACGTCGCTCGAGGTGAGGAACTCCGCGAACATCGAGGCCGCCTCCTGGTGCTCCGAGCCGGCCGAGACCCCGACCGCGTTGGAGAAGAGGGCGCTCGCCTGCTGGGTGTTGCCCGGCTCCACGGCGATGTCCCACCCGAACGGGACGTCGGCGAAGGCGCCGAACATCCAGATGCCGGTGTGCAGCATCGCGAGCTTGCCGTCGAGGAACAGGTTCGTGTCGAAGTCGGGCGTGCCCTGGCCGTCCTCGATGGACGGCATCACGGTGCCGCTCTTCTCGACCAGCCACTCGGCCGCCTCGACACCCTCGGGCGTGTTGAAGGCGACGGCCGTGCCGTCGGCGTTCAGGAACTCGCCGCCGTTCTGCGCGAGCACCTTGTAGTACTCGTAGAAGCTCACCGGCTGGTGGTCGCCCCAGACCCCGCCACCCTCATCCGTGAGCTCCTCCGCCGCGGCGAGTTCGTCGGACCAGGTCCAGTCGCCGGCCGGCACGTCCAGCCCCGCGGCCTCGAAGAGATCGCTGTTGTAGAACAGCACGACCGTCGAGAACGAGCTGGGCAGCGCGTACTGCGTGCCGTCGGCCTGGTAGGCCTCCAGCACGCTCGCCCGGTAGGCGCCGGAGTCCTCCGGCGAGAGCTCGGCCAGCACGCCGTTCGCCTGGTACTGCGCGAAGTTGGCGTACTCGATGTCGAACACGTCCGAGACCGTTCCCGCCGCGAGGTCGGTCTGCAGCGCCGTGCCGTAGTCGGCGTACGGCAGCGTCGTGACCTCGACGGTGATGTCCGGGTGCTCCTCCTCGAAGGCGTCGACGATGGCCTGGAGGTTCTCCTCGTTGCCGCCGTTCGAGATGAAGTTGCTGTACGTGATCGTGACGGGGCCGTCGGCCTCGTCGCCGGCCTGGTCGCCTGCGGCGCAGCCGGTCAGTGCGAGTGCGGTCGCGGCGACGAATCCGACGCCGGCCAGTGCGGTGGTCCTCATGGTGCGTATCTCCTTCGATAGGTGTGAGGTGCGGGTGGAACGGATGCGGAAACTCGCGGCGGATGACCGGCCGCCTCACTTGAGGCCGGTGTTCGCGACTCCCTGGATGACGTACTTCTGGGCGAACAGGTAGATGGCGAGCATCGGCAGGATGCTCACGACCGAGCCGGCCATGACCACGTCCCATTGGGTCGTGTACTGGCCCTGGAGCCCGGCGAGCGCCACCGGCAGCGTCTGCAGCTCGGGCGAGCGCAGCACGACGAGCGGCCAGAGGAAGTTGTTCCAGCTGCCCATGAACGCGAAGACGGCGAGGGTCGCGAGCGCGGGCCGGATGTTCGGCAGCACGACCGTCCAGAAGATCCGGAAGTGGCCGGCGCCGTCGATCGCGGCGGCCTCGTCGAGCTCGAAGGGCACCTGGTTCATCGCCTGCCGGAGCAGGAACACCCCGAACGCCGCGGCGAGGGTCGGCAGGAGCGCTCCGAGGTAGGTGTCGACCAGGCCCCACGCGCGCAGTTCGGCGAACAGCGGGACGACGAGCACCTGAAGCGGGATCATCATCGTCGCGAGGTAGATGCCGAACACGACCGTGCGCCCGCGGAACGGCAGCCGGCTGAACGCGTAGGCGGCCGTGGCGCTCGTGACGAGCTGTGCGAGGGTCGTGATCGTCGCGAGCAGGAGGCTATTGCCGACGATCCGCGCGAACGGCAGGTCGGCGAAGAGCTGCCGGTACGCGTCGAAGCCGGGGTCGGAGGGCACCAGCGACGGCGTGGAGCTGAGCCCGGTGCCCGGCGTGAGCGAGGTCACGATCGTCCAGTAGAACGGGAAGAACATGGCCAGGGCGCCGATGACGATCACGACGTGCAGGAGCACGCTGCGCGCGAGTGCGGCGCGGGCGGCGGCGCTGCGGCGGCGGAGGCCACGTGCCGGCGCGGGCTCCGGTGCCGGCGCGGGTGCGGTCAGGGTCGTCTCAGCCATAGTTCACCCACCTGCGCTGTCCGCGGATCTGGATCAGGGTCACGGCGAGGATCACTGCGAAGAGCATCCACGAGAGCGCGGACGCCTCGCCCGCCTGCCCGTACCGGAAGGTCAGGTCGTAGATCTGCTGCACCACCACCTGCGTCGCCCCGCCGGGGCCGCCCCCGGTCATCGCGTACACCTGGTCGAAGACCTGGAAGCCGTTGATCAGGGAGATCACGATCACGAAGAACGTGGCCGGCGACAGCAGCGGGAGGATCACCGAGAACAAGCGTCGCCACCAGCCCGCACCATCGACCCGAGCGGCGTCGAGGAGTTCGGGGTCGATGGCCTGGAGCCCGGCGAGCAGGATCACCATGACGAACCCGAGGTCCTTCCACGCCGAGGCGAGGATGATCGACGGCATCGCCCAGACCGGGTCGGTCCACCAGCCCGGCCCGTCGATGCCGAAGAACGCGAGCACGGTGTTGACCACGCCGTTCGCCGGATTCAGCAGCCAGCGCCAGACGAGCGCGACGACGATCCAGCTCGTCACGACGGGGAGGAAGTAGATCCCGCGCAGCAGCGTCCGCCCTCGGAGCGCGGTGTTCAGCGCGAGCGCGATCGCGAGGCCGCCCACGTAGACCATCGGGAGGTAGCCCGCGATGTAGTACAGCGTGTGCAGGAAGACCTCGCCGGTCTCGGGGTCGGTGAGCAGCGTGGCGTAGTTCTCGAATCCGACCCACGTGGCCGGGGAGATGAGGTTCCACTCGGTGAGGCTGATCCACGCGGCACCGATCATCGGCCCGAGGGTGAACATCGCGAGCGGCACCGCACTCGGCAGGAGGAAGGCGGCGACGGTGAGGGCGTAGCGGATGCGGCGTGAGCGCCGGTTGCGTGGACGCGACGGCCGTTCGGGTCCGGCGGCGCCGTCTCGAAGCGCCTGGCCGGTGGCCTCGCCGAGGAGCGTGGTCACGGTGTCGCCGCCTGCCCGACGAGCCGCAGGCGGATGAGACGGCCCTGGTCGCCGGCTCCGGCCGCGTCGAACGGCGTTGCGAGCACCAGGGCCGCCGCGCCCTGCGCCCAACTCTGGTCCTGCCAGCCCTCCACCTCGACCGGGATGCTGCGGCGGTGCCGGAGCAGGCGCGAGCGGAATGCCGGCTCGAAGCCCGGCGACCAGTGGCGCCACGCGCTCGTGCCCTCGCCGAGTACGACGACGAGCGCGGGATCGATCGTGTGCACGATGCCGGCGAGGGTGCGCCCGAGCAGGCGGCCCGCCTCGCGGAAGATGTCGAGCGCGCCCTGATCGCCCGCGTCCGCTGCGGCGAGCAGCGCGTCGATGCCGGCGGCCTGCGGGATGACCCCGGCGTCCCGGGCCTGCGTGACGAGCGCCGCCTCGCTGATGTGCGCCTCCAGGCAGCCGTCGTTGCCGCAGGTGCAGCGCGGCCCGTCGTCGGTGACCGGGATATGGCCGATCTCGCCCGCGCCGCCCGATGCGGCGCGGAGCACGCTGCCGTCGACGACGATGCCGGCGCCGACGCCGGTGCCGATCGTGACGACGAGGAAGTCGTCGTGCGACCGGCCGAGGCCGTACAGGCGTTCCGCGACGGCCAGCGCGTTCACGTTGTTCTCCACGATCACGGGGAGGCCGATCGCGCGACGCAGCGCGTCGCCGAGCTCGACGCCGCTCCAACCGAGCTGCGCGGAATCCACGACGCCGCTGCCGGGGCTGTCGACGCTGCCGGGGACGCCGACGCCGAGGCCGAGGAGGTTGACGTCTGCGCCCGCGCCGATGAAGTCGCGGATGCGCTCGACGAGTTCGGAGACGAACGTGCTCGACGTGGCGTCGAAGGGCGTGTTCGAGGAGCGCACGACCTGGCCGTCGATGCCGACCTCCACGAGGGCGACGTGGTCGGCGACCACCTTGATGCCGATCGCCCGACCGGCGGACGCCGCGAGCCCGAGCATCCGCGCCGGCCTGCCGCCGCTCGACGGCGCCTGCTCCAGTTCCACGATGAGCCCGTCCGCGATGAGGTCCTTCACCAGCTGCGTGATGAGGGCGGGCGAGAGGGAGAGCACCCGGGCGAGTTCGGCACGCGAGGCGGGGCCGCCTGCACCGAGCCGGGCCAGGATCGCCGAGCGGTTGACGTCGGTGCGCGTGGATGAGTGGATCGCCATCGATTCCTCGTTGCTGTTGGGGTTCGCGGTGCGGGAACGGCTTTACTTTAGGACTAAAGAAAGTCGAGAAGCAAGTACCCGTGACACATTCGTGACCTGGACGCGAGCACGGGGCATCCGCCCGCCGTTCGCCCCGGAGCCACCCAGCCTTCACCCAACGACGGTGTGGGAGGATTGCCCTGCCCGGTCCGGGCACTCGCACCTCCCTCACCCCTGGAGCCACGCCACGCATGTGCGGCATCGTCGGAATCGTCTCTACCGAACCGGTCAACCAGCAGATCTACGACAGCCTCCTGCTGCTCCAGCACCGCGGCCAGGACTCGACCGGCATCGCGACCGCGGACGGCGCGCAGTTCCACATCCACAAGGGCCGCGGCCAGGTGCGCGAGGCGTTCCGCACGCGTGACATGCGCGCGCTGCTCGGCACCATGGGCCTGGGGCACGTGCGCTACGCGACCAAGGGCGACGCGGCCAACGAGCGCGAGGCGCAGCCGTTCTACGTGAACGCGCCGTACGGCATCATCCTGATCCACAACGGGAACCTCACGAACACCCGCGAGCTCGCCGACGACCTGTTCCACAAGGACCGCCGGCACATGAACTCGGCCAGCGACACCGAGATGCTGCTGAACGTGCTCGCCACCGAGCTGCAGGGCGAGGTCTCGGGGTCGCTCGACCTCGACCCCGACCAGGTCTTCAACGCCGTGCGCAACGTGCACGAGCGCGTCGAGGGGTCGTATGCCGCGATCGCCATGATCGCCGGGCACGGCCTGCTCGCGTTCCGCGACCCGTACGGCATCCGCCCGCTCGTGCTCGGCCGCCGCACCGCCGGGCTCGTGGGCGACGAGTGGATCGTGGCATCCGAGTCCCTCGTGCTCGAGAACGGCGACTACGAGATCGTGCGCGAGATCGCCCCGGGCGAGGCCGTGTTCGTCACCATGCAGGGCGAGATGTACTCGCGCCAGTGCGCCGCGAACCCGCGCCTCGTGCCGTGCTCGTTCGAGTACGTGTACCTCGCGCGCCCCGACTCGATCATGAACGGCATCTCGGTGTACGAGGCGCGCCTGCGCATGGGCGACCGCCTCGCCGACACCGTCGCGCGCTACGCGCCGCTGGGCGACATCGACGTGGTCATGCCGATCCCCGACTCCTCGCGCCCCGCCGCCATGCAGGTCGCCCGCAAGCTCGGCGTCGAGTACCGCGAGGGCTTCTACAAGAACCGCTACGTCGGCCGCACCTTCATCATGCCCGGGCAGGCGCAGCGCAAGAAGAGCGTGCGCCAGAAGCTCAACGCCATGGGCTCGGAGTTCAAGGGCAAGAACATCCTCATCGTCGACGACTCGATCGTGCGCGGCACGACGTCGAAGGAGATCGTCGAGATGGCCCGCGCCGCCGGCGCCAACAAGGTCACCTTCACCTCGGCCGCGCCGCCCGTGCGTTTCCCGCACGTGTACGGCATCAACATGCCGACCCGCGCCGAGCTGATCGCCCACGGCCGCAAGATCCCCGAGATCGCCGCCGAGCTGGGCGCCGACCACATGATCTACCAGGAGGTCGAGGACCTGCAGGCCGCAATCACCGAAGGCACCTCGATCGAGCAGCTCGACCTGTCGTGCTTCACCGGCGAGTACGTCACCGGCACGGTCACCGAGGAGTACCTCGACTGGGTGGAGCGCACGCAGCTCTCGTGAACGCGACCGAGTACATCGGCGTCTACAACGCCGACGGCGGCCCCGCGGGCGAGGTGCGCTACATCGTGGGCAAGTTCCTCGGCACGGCGCACTGCTCGCTCTGCGACGTCACGCACACCTGGCGGCGACGCCCCGAGTGGGACGCGATGGTCGCGCGGCTCGGCGTGCCGTTCCGCCTGCTGCACCTCAACGAGCTCGACGACGAGCTCGAGCGGGCCGTGGCGCACGCCGGGTCACCGGTCGTGTTCGCCCGCGTCGACGGCGCGCTGCGCGTCGCCCTCGACGCCGATCAGCTCGAGACGGCGGGCGGCTCGGTCGAGCGCTTCGCGTCGCTGCTCGAGTCGGCCTCGCCCGCCTGAGCCTGCTCGACCTGCGTCTCTGCGACGTACCGCTCGATGGTGTCGGTCTCGGGGTGCACCTGCTCGTGCTCGGCGACGACGGTGCGCACGTGACCGGCCATCACCCGGTCGATGACGAGCGCGAGCACCGCACCGAGCGCGACGCCCATGGCACCCAGCACGAGCAGCAGGAAGCCGAAGATCTGGCCCTTGTCGAACTGCTCGACCGCCGGGAACGCGAAGGTGAGGATGAGCGCGAGCAGCGCCCCGACGGCGCCGCCCAGCACGAGGAACCGCGGATACCGCGGCGATCGGCGCACCGTCACCTCGTCGCGGGTGACCTCGGCGTGCTCTTCGGGTGCGGGGGTGTCGTTCACGCGCTCATTGTCGCAGGCGTTGCTGTGAACGGCGTCGCCAGCGGCCTGAGCGCCCTCGGGCTCAGACCAGCGGAAGCTGGTCGCGCAGGTCGGCGCGGGTGCCCGACGCCTGCACCGCGCCGGACGCGACGGCGTCGTCCCACCCGATCGAGCCGCTCGCGAGGGCGAGCCAGGTCGCGGCATCCGTCTCGACGACGTTCGGCGGCGTGCCGCGCGTGTGCCGCGGGCCCTCGACGCACTGCACCACCGCGAACGGCGGCACCCGCACCTCGAGCGTGTTGCCGGGCGCCTTCTCGGCGAGCAGCTGCAGGCTGAAGTGCACGGCGAGCGACAGGGTGGGGCGATCGACGGATGCCACGGAGGCGGCGCCCGCGTCGGGGTTGACCACGGCCGCGTCGGGGTTGCCGGCGGTCTCGGCCGCGTCCTCGGCGCCGATCGCCGCCCGCAGGGCCGCCCAGCCGTCCTCGTCGTTGATGCGCGCGCGTGCCATGCGCCCATCCTGCCACCGCGTGCGGCCCGCGGCCCCCGCCCCGCCGACCGATGCCGGCCCTGCGCGACCCGAGCCGCGCCCGGCCGGTCGGGTAGCCTGTGACGGTGAGAATCCTGGTCCTCGGCTCGGGCGCGCGGGAGCACGCCATCATCACCGCACTGCTGGCCGAGCGGGCCGGTCACGAGATCATCGCCGCTCCCGGCAACGCCGGCATCGCGGCATCCGGCGGCGACGCCGCGGCCGGCACGGTCACGACCATCGCGCTCGACGCCAACGACCCCGTCGTGGTCGCCGACTTCGCGTTCGACAACGACGTCGAGCTCGTGGTCATCGGCCCCGAGGCGCCGCTCGTCGCGGGCGTCGCCGACGCACTGCGCACGCGCGGGATCGCCGTGTTCGGGCCGGGCAGGGCGGCCGCCGAGCTCGAGGGGTCGAAGGCGTTCGCGAAGCGCGTCATGGACGCCGCGGGCGTGCCCACCGGTCGCGCGGAGCGACTGCAGACGACGGATGACGCGGAGCGGGTGCTCGACGAGTTCGGCGCGCCGTACGTGGTGAAGGCCGACGGCCTCGCCGCGGGCAAGGGCGTGCTCGTCACGAACGACCGCGCGGCGGCGCTCGCGCACGCGACCTTCTGGCTGCAGCACGGCGGCGTGCTCGTCGAGGAGTTCCTCGACGGGCAGGAGGTGTCGCTGTTCCTCCTCTCCGACGGCACGAACGTGCTGCCGCTCTCGCCGGCGCAGGACTACAAGCGCCTCGGCGACGGCGACGAGGGCCCGAACACGGGCGGCATGGGCGCCTACTCGCCGCTCCCGTGGCTCGACGAGCGGTTCGGCAGCGAGCAGGCCTTCGTCGACGAGGTGATCGAGACGATCGCGCTGCCGACCGTGCGGCAGCTCGACGCCGACGGCACCCCGTTCATCGGGCTGCTCTACTGCGGGCTCATCCTCACCGAGCGCGGCATCCGCGTCATCGAGTTCAACGCGCGCTTCGGCGACCCCGAGACGCAGGTCGTGCTGCCGCGGCTCGCGACCCCCCTGTCGGGCCTGCTCATGGCGGCCGCGACCGGCGGGCTGGGCTCGCTCGAGCGCCCCGAGTTCCGGGCGGATGCGGCGGTCACCGTCGTGCTCGCGAGCGAGGGGTACCCGGAGCAGCCGCTCACCGGCCGCCTGCTGCACGGGCTCGCCGACGCGGCATCCGTGCCCGGGGTGCACCTGGCGCACGCCGCGACCGCGGTGCCCGGCGACGCGGACTCCGACGACGCCCTCGTCGCGACGGGCGGCCGCGTGCTCAACGTGGTCGCGACCGGCGAGGACTTCTCGACCGCGCGTGCCCGCGCCTACGAGGCGATGGGCCGCATCCACCTCGACGGCGGCCAGTTCCGCACCGACATCGCCGCCCGCGTCGCCGACTGATCCGTCACGGGCGGGCATGGGCCCGCAGCATCCGCCGACCTAGACTGGGCGCGTGAGCAACGACCTCGCCGATGCCGGCTGGACCCACGTCTACTCGGGCAAGGTGCGCGACCTCTACGTGCCGACCGCGTCGATGACCGACGACGACACGTGGACGGGCGACCCCATGTCGATCGCCCCGGTCGCGCTCGTCGTGGCGACCGACCGCGTGAGCGCGTTCGACCACGTGCTGGAGCCCGGCATCCCCGAGAAGGGCGCGCTGCTCACCACGCTGTCGAACTGGTGGTTCACCCAGCTCGCCGACGTGCCGAACCACCTCGCCTACGCCGAGGACGACCGGCTCGACGTGCCGGCGGTCCCGGCCGCGGTCGCCGCGCGCGCCATGCTCGTGCGGCCGCTGCGCATGTTCCCGGTCGAGTGCGTCGTGCGCGGCTACCTCACCGGGTCGGGCTGGAAGGAGTACCGGGCGGAGGGCACCGTCTGCGGCATCCCGCTGCCCGAGGGCCTGCAGAACGGCGACCGCCTGCCCGAGCCGATCTACACGCCGGCGTGGAAGGCCCCGCTGGGCGAGCACGACGAGAACATCTCGTACGAGCGCACCGTCGAGCTCGTGGGCGACGTGGTCGCCGAGCAGCTGCGTGCGATCTCGCTCGACGTGTTCGCACGGGCATCCGCCATCGCAGAGGCCCGCGGGGTGATCCTCGCCGACACCAAGTTCGAGTTCGGCGCCGATCGCGACACGGGCATCGTGACGCTCGCCGACGAGGTGCTGACCAGCGACTCGAGCCGGTACTGGGACGCCGAGGCGTACGCGACCGGCGCGACCCCGGAGCTGCGCATGGCGAGCTTCGACAAGCAGATCGTGCGCGACTGGCTCGCGCGGAACTGGGACCAGGAGTCGGTGCCCGAGCCGCCGACGCTGCCGACCGAGATCGTGGAGCGCACGGCCCAGCGCTACCGCGCCCTGATCGAGCGGCTCACCGGGCACCCCGCCTGATTCCGTGCGCCGGGAATGCCGGCGCCCTCACCGTGGTTCAATTTACTTGTGAGTACAACTAATCTCCCCGGGGCATCCGGACTGCTCGCCCCCGACACCGGCATGGGCGCGGTCACCCTGCGCGTCGCCGACCTCGACGCGATGATCCGCTACTACCGCGACGGCGTCACCCTCGACCTGCTGAGCCACGACGGCCCGGTCGCGGTGCTCGGCCGCGGCACGACCCCGCTCGTGATCCTCCAGCACGCGCCCGAGCTGAAGCACGCGAGCCCCCGCAGCGCCGGCCTCTTCCACACCGCCGTGCTGTTCGACGACCAGGCCGCGCTCGCCGCCGCCGTCTACTCGGTCGCGACGCGCTACCCCGGCACGTTCACCGGCAGCGCCGACCACCTCGTGAGCCAGGCGTTCTACTTCGACGACCCCGAGGGCAACGGCGTCGAGCTCTACTGGGACCGCGATCGCACCGAGTGGTCGTGGACCCACGGGTCGGTCGAGATGGCCACGCTGTTCCTCGACCCGAACGCCTTCCTGCAGGAGCACCTGACCGAGCAGGGCATGGCGACGGATGCCTCGGGGCCGCGCCTCGGCGACGCCGTCGTGGGGCACGTGCACCTCTCCGTCGGCGACATCGCGAGCGCGCGCGAGTTCTACGTCGACCGCCTCGGCTTCGAGACCACGGCGACATTCGGTCCGCAGGCGCTGTTCGTGTCGGCCGGCGGGTACCACCACCACATGGCGATGAACACCTGGAAGAGCGCGGGCGCCGGGCGCCGGCAGCTCGCGCTGGGGCTCGGTCGCGTCGAGATCGTCGTGCCGGGCGCCGACGACGTGGGCGAGCTGGGGGAGCGCATGGCGCACTTCGGCGTGGCCGCGCGCGACGACGGCCGCGCTCTCGAGTTCGACGACCCGTGGGACAACGTCGTGCAGGTGCGCTCCGCCGGCTGAGCGCCGCCTACTCGAGGGTCTCGAGCTCGACCTCGACCTCGTCGCCCAGCTCGATGCCCTCGGCCTTCCGCACCGCCTTCTTGAGCGGCAGCACGTAGGCGCCGGCCTTCGAATCGGGGAAGATCGACGTCGCCCAGCTCGACCCGCCGACCCGCACGCGCACCTTCACCGACCCGAACCCGCGCGGCGGGCGCGGCCGGTCGGCGATCTCCTCCGACGGACCCGTGGGCAGCGTCACGAAGTACCAGCCCTCCTCGGTGCGCGCATCCCACTGCCACACCTCGGCGCGAAATGTCAGCTGCTCCCCCATGCGCCCGAGCCTAGGCCCAGCCGCCCACACACACGCCGCGCGCACCGGCCTCGCTAGGCTGGCGATCGTGAGCGCGGACGAGCAGGAATCGGGCGTCGAGCAGAACACGCGCACGATCGAGGAGTCGGTCGTGACCGACTTCAGCGAGCGCATGAGCTACGGCGGCTACCTCGAGCTCGGGCAGGTGCTCTCGGCGCAGCATCCGGTCAGTCGTCCCGAGCACCACGACGAGCTGCTGTTCATCATCCAGCACCAGACCACCGAGCTCTGGCTGAAGCTCATGCTGCACGAGCTGCGCACCGCGCGCGACCTGCTCCGCCACGACGAGCTCGCCCCGGCGCTCAAGTGCATCGCGCGCGTGAAGCACATCCAGCGCACGCTCACCGAGCAGTGGTCGGTGCTCGCGACGCTGACGCCCACCGAGTACAGCCAGTTCCGCGACTTCCTCGGCAACGCGAGCGGGTTCCAGTCGTACCAGTACCGCGCGGTCGAGTTCGTGCTCGGCAACAAGAACGAGCGGATGCTCCAGGTCTTCGAGGACGACCTCGCCGCCGACGCGCTGCTGCGCGAGGCCCTCGAGTCGCCGAGCCTGTACGACGAGTTCCTGCGGCTGCTCGCCCGCGCGGGCTACCCCGTGCCGCAGGCGGTGCTCGACCGCGACGTCACGAAGGCCTGGACCTTCCAGCCCGAGCTCGTGCCGATGTTCACCGCGATCTACGCCGACACCGAGCACCACTGGTCGGCGTACGAGACCTGCGAGGAGCTCGTCGACCTCGAGGACAACTTCCAGTTCTGGCGCTTCCGCCACCTGAAGACCGTCGAGCGCATCATCGGCATGAAGACGGGCACCGGCGGCTCGAGCGGCGCCCCGTTCCTGCAGAAGGCGCTGCAGCTCACGTTCTTCCCCGAGCTGTACGCGGTGCGCACCGAGATCGGGGCGTGACGGATGCCCCGCTGCGCGCAACCCCGCCCGGCCGGGGCTCGGGTGCCCCGGAGCATCCGCCCGGTCGCCCGCACCGAGGAGGCACCGTGACCGACGTCGATCCGCTGCTCGGCCCGCTCGCGCGGCACGTGCGCCACGGCGTCACGGGCGAGGACGGCATCGCCCTCCCCCCGCTCTGCGACCACCACGTGCACCTCGCGCTCGTCGACCTGCACGGCATCGTCGCGGGCGGCATCGCGTCGGTGCTCGACCTCGGGGGCGAGCCGGCCGCGCTCTCGCGCCTCGCCGACGAGCACCACTCGCCGCAGGTGGCGTACGCGGGAGCGTTCCTGACCGCGCCCGGCGGGTACCCGAGCGACCGCGACTGGGCGCCGGCCGGCGCGGTGCGTGCGGTGCGGACCGGGCGCCTCGAGCACCACGCGGCGGGCCGCACCCCCGCCGAGGCGGCCGTGGAGGAGCAGCACTCGTTCGGGGCATCCGTCGTCAAGGTCACGCTGCACGCCGACGACGGGCCGGTGCTCGACCCGGACGGCCTCGCCGAGGTCGTGGCCGCGGCACGGGCGGCCGGACTGCCGGTCGTGGCGCACGTCCAGGGCGCGGGCATGGCCGAGCGCGCGCTCGACGCCGGCGTCGACGCGCTCGCGCACACCCCGTGGACCGAGCGCCTCGACGACGCCCTCATCGCCCGCGCCGTCGCCGCCGGGCAGCGCTGGATCTCGTCGCTCGACATCCACGACCGCGGCGGCCGCGGCGCCGACCACGCGGTCGCGCTCGACAACCTCGCCCGCTTCCACGCGGCCGGCGGCACCGTGCTCTGGGGCACCGACCTCGGCAACGGCGACCTGCCCCTCGGCGTGAACCCGCGCGAGGTGCAGGGTCTCCTCGACGCAGGCCTCGCGCCCGCCGACGTGCTCGCCGCGATGATCGCGACCTGGCCCGTCGGCCCGCCCGACGGCGTCGCCACGTGGATCCCCGGCCCGCCCCCGGCGGCGTCCGACGAGTTCGCAGCCTGGCTCACCGGCGCCCACGTCGTGCCCGCCGAGGCGTTCGAGCAGCACATCTGACGCGGCCCCGCCGCATCCGCCCGCTCGCACCGGCACGTGCCGCTAACACCGGCAGGTGCACGTCACACCGGCCCGCGCTGGAGCACGGGCCGGTGCCAGCTCGACGGGCCGGTGCGAACGGCACGTGCCGAACTGGCGGGACCCGAACAGGGCGCGTCGCCGAGAATGGAGTCCATGAGCCTCGACCGCCACCTCGCGTGGGCGCGCCGCCAGGACCGCGCCGACGGCCTCGCCCACTTTCGCGCGCGCTTCCACGGCGCCGACACCCCGCTCGTCTACTTCGACGGCAACTCGCTGGGCCGCCCGCCGGTCTCGGCGATCGAGCGGGTCGAGCGGTTCCTGCGCGAGGCATGGGGCGAGCGCCTCATCCGCGGGTGGGACGAGGAGTGGATGGAGCTGCCGTTCCGCATCGGCGACGACATCGGCCGGCACGTCATCGGCGCCGCGCCCGGCCAGACGGTCATCGGCGACTCCACGACCGTGCTGCTCTACAAGCTCGCGCGCGCTGCGGTCGACGCGCAGCTCGCCCGCGACCCGGCCCGCGTCGAGATCGTGGTCGGCAGCGACGACTTCCCCACCGACCGCTACCTGCTCGACGGCATCGCCCGCGAGCGCGGCGCCCGCCTGCGCTGGATCGAGGTCGCGCGCGACTCGGGCGTGACCGCCGGGCAGCTGCGCGCAGCGGTCGGGCCGGAGACGGCACTGGTCGTGCTGAGCCACGTCGCCTACCGGTCGGGCTATCTGGCGGATGCCCCCGAGCTCACGCGCATCGCGCAGGACTCGGGCGCGCTGGTGCTGTGGGACCTCTGCCACTCGGCCGGGTCGGTGCCGGTCGAGGCGGATGCCTGGGGGTTCGACCTCGCCGTCGGCTGCACGTACAAGTACCTGAACGGCGGCCCCGGCTCCCCCGCGTTCGCGTACGTGCGCGAGGACCTGCAGGCCGCGCTCGCGCAGCCGATCCAGGGCTGGATGGGCACCGCGGACGTGTTCGCGATGGGTCCGTCGTACGTGCCGGGCCCGGGCATGCGCCGCTTCATCAGCGGCACCCCGCCGATCGTCGCGATGCTCGCGATGCAGGACACGATCGAGATGATCGCCGACGCCGGCATGCCCGCGGTGCGCGCGAAGTCGGTCGCCCTCACCGAGTTCGCGATCGCCCTGAGCGACGAGTGGCTCGCACCGCTCGGGGTCGAGGTGGCATCGCCGCGGGCAGCGGCCGACCGCGGCGGCCACGTCACGCTGTCGCATCCCGCGATGCGCGAGGTCGTGGCCGCGCTGTGGGAGCGCGACGTGCTGCCCGACTACCGCGATCCGGGCGGGCTGCGGGTCGGCCTCTCGCCGCTGTCGACGAGCTTCGAGGAGACGTTCCACGGCATGGCCGCGGTGCGCGAGGCGCTGCGCGCGGTCCGCGCCCGCGAGGCCGGGCTGGCCTGAGCCGGCACGCACCGGCCGAGCGGGCGGCCGAGGTCTGGGCGAATCCATAGCTTCGTGCCGGGTCGCCCATAGCCCCGTGGTCGAGCATGTCTCACATGCAGAACGACGACCGCTCCCCGGAGGGCACCGGCGACGACGCCGGCCCGACCGAGTACACGCCCGCAGACCCGAACCCCGACGCCGAGGGCACGACGCCCGAGACCGAGGGCCCGGCACCCGAGGCCGAGCAGGCGGATGCCTCCGAGGCATCCGCCGCCCTGACCTCGACGGACACCCCCGAGCCCGCCGCCGCCACCGGTCCCACCACACCGCTCCCCCGGGCCACCGCCGACGGCGCGCCGCAGGCCTACGCCCCCGCCGCGGCAGCGCCCGCGGCCACCACCGCCACCACCGAGCCGGCCGAGCCGCGCACCCCCTGGTACCGCCGCCTCTGGTTCCTGATCACCGCCGGTGCCGTCGCCGGCCTGCTGCTGTTCGGTGCGGGCTTCGCCACCGGCGCCGCGACCACCGGCTTCTTCGGCGTGCGCGCGGTCGTCGGCGTCGATCGCCCGGCCGACGGCGACTTCCCCGGCCTGCCCGGCGGCCCCGGCGAGCGCGGCGAGCGCCCCGACCGCGGCGAGTGGGGCGAGCAGGAGGGCACCGGAACCGACTCCTGACCTGCGCGCCGGTAGACTCCAAGGGCATCCCCATCACCCATCGGACGGAGAACCACGGTGCCCACCATCGTCGTCGACGTGATGCCCAAGGCCGAGCTGCTCGACCCGCAGGGGAAGGCCGTCGCCGGCGCCCTCTCCCGCACGGGTCACGAGGCCGTCACCGGCGTGCGCATCGGCAAGCGATTCGAGCTCACCGTCGACGGTCCCGTCGATGACGCGGTGCGCGCCGACATCGAGCAGATCGCGGCCGACATCCTCTCGAACGGCGTGATCGAGGACGTCGTCGCGATCCACTGGGGCGACGACGAGGTGACCGCGCCGCCGGCCGACGAGACCGACAGCGAGACGGTCGACGTGTCGCTCACCGACGCGGAGATCGCCGAGGCTGCCGCGACCGCGCCCGAGGCGCACGACGGGGTCGGCTACGACGCCCCCGCGGGCGAGACGCACTGACCATGCGCGTCGGCGTCATCACCTTCCCGGGCTCGCTCGACGACCGCGACGCCCAGCGCGCGGTGCGCCTGGCGGGCGCCGAGCCGGTCGCCCTCTGGCACGGGTCGCACGACCTCGAGGGCGTCGACGCGCTCGTCCTGCCCGGCGGCTTCAGCTACGGCGACTACCTGCGTTGCGGCTCGATCGCGAGCCTGTCGCCGATCATGGCCGAGGTCATCGACGCGGCCCGGCACGGCATGCCCGTGCTCGGCATCTGCAACGGCTTCCAGATGCTCACCGAGGCGCGCCTGCTCGAGGGCGGGCTCATCCGCAACGACCACGGCAACTTCATCTGCCGCGACCAGGTGCTGACGGTCGAGACGACCGCGACCGACTGGACCGGCGACTTCGAGCTCGGCCAGCAGATCACCATCCCGCTGAAGAACGGCGAGGGCGGGTTCATCGCCGACGACGACACCCTGAACCGCCTGGAGGACGAAGGGCGGGTCGTGTTCCGCTACGTCGGCGTGAACCCGAACGGGTCGCTGCGCGACATCGCGGGCATCACCAACGCACGCGGCAACGTGGTCGGCCTCATGCCGCACCCCGAGCACGCGGTCGAGCCGGGCTTCGGCCCCGACACCCCCGAGGCGATGCGCTCGGGCGTCGACGGCCTCGACTTCTTCACGAGCGTCATCTCGCGCGCGCTCGCTCGCATCTGACCCGCGGTCGGCCGGTACGATCGGCAGCACCGACACGAGGAGGTGCCGTGGCCGTAGCGAGCCGATCGGATGCCGGCAGGGGGCGGATGCTCCGCAGGTGGGCCGCGTTCACCGACGCGTTCGGCACCCGGCTCTGGCCCGTGCCGACCGTCGCTGTCGTGGCCGCGGTCGTCGCCGGCCTCGCCATCCCCGCGATCGACCGCGCCGTCGACCCCGACCTCCCGGCGGCCCTCGAGGCCGTGCTCTTCGGCGGCGGCACCGACTCGGCACGAGCGGTGCTCTCGGCCATCGCGGGCTCGCTCATCACCGCCACGTCGCTGACCTTCTCGCTCACGGTCGTCGCGCTGCAGCTCGCGAGCAGCCAGGCGTCGCCGCGCGTGCTGCGCCTGTTCGCGCAGGACCGCATGGTGCACGGCACGCTCGCGCTCTTCCTCGCCACGTTCGCCTACGCACTGACGGTGCTGCGCACGGTGGACGACGCGAACGGCGACCCGTTCATCCCGCGCATCGCGGTCACCCTCGCGAGCGTGCTCACGTTCGCCAGCGTGATCGTGCTGGTCTTCTTCCTCGCCCACCTCGCCCGCCAGCTGCGCGTCGAGACGATCATGCGCGACGTGCACCGCGAGACGCAGCGCACGATCGACCTGCTCGAGGCCACCGAGCTCGACGGCGTCGGGGCCGCGCCCGAGCGGCCGTCGACGGCCACGACCGTGCCCGCGCGTCGCTCCGGATTCCTCACCGGCGTCGACCGCCACGCCCTCATCGAGGCCGCGGAGCGCTTCGACATCGTGATCGCCGAGCGCCGCGCGATCGGCTCGAGCGTCATCGAGGGCACGCCGCTGGCCGACTGGTGGCCGCGCAGCATGGTGAGCGAGGGCCGAGCGGATGCCCCTGAGCGCGACCCGTCCGAGATCGCCGACGCCGTCGTGGCCGCCCACGACACGGGCTACGAGCGCACCGCCGCGCAGGACATCGGGTTCGGGCTCCGCCAGCTCGTCGACATCGCCGCGCGTGCGCTCTCGCCCGGCGTGAACGACCCGACGACCGCGGTGCACGCGCTCAGCCACCTCTCGGCGCTGCTGTGCGCGATCGCGCGGCTCGACCCGGAGCCCGCCGCGCTGGTCGACGAGCACGGCGTGCCGCGCCTCGTGCACCGCACGCACGACTTCACCGACCTGCTCGAGGTGGCGCTCGAGCAGCCGCGCCGGTACGGCGCGGGCGACCCGGTCGTCGCAGCGCGGATGTTCCAGCTACTGCACGACGTCGCGCTGCAGACCGGTGCGGGCGAGCGGGGCGAGGCGGTGCGCGAGCAGGCGGCCCGGCTCGTGGCATCCGTCGCCGCCCACGACTACGACGACGTCGAGCGGGCGCGCTTCGCCGCGGCGGCCCGGGCCGTCGACGAGGCCCTGTCCGCCGCCCCCGCGGCGAGCGCGTAGGCTCGCATCCCATGGCGACAGGCGCGACGGTCCACACGTTCACGGTGCACCTGGCCGACGTCGACCGCGGCGTCTACGAGGAGCTCTCGTTGCGCGTCGCCCGGCACCCCTCGGAGACCGACGCATTCATGCTCACGCGCGTGCTCGCGTACTGCCTCGAGTACGAGGAGGGCATCGCCTTCAGCGACGGCGTCTCGGCCACCGACCTGCCGGCCGTGCTGGTGCGCGACCTCACCGGGTCGATCACGGCGTGGATCGAGGTCGGGGCGCCCGACGCCGAGCGCCTGCACACCGGCAGCATGCAGGCCGAGCGCACCGCCGTCTACACGCACCGCGACCCGGCCAAGGTCGCCGCGCAGTGGTCGGGCAAGCGCATCCACCGCGTCGACGAGCTCGCCCTGTACTCGTTCGACCCGGGCTTCCTCGACGCCGCCACCGCGCACCTCGAGCGCCGCAACGAGCTCACCGTCTCGGTCACCGAGCGCCGCCTCTACCTCGACCTGAACGGCGTCACGCTCGAGACCGACGTCCACCGGCATCCGATCGCCTGAACCCGGAGACCCGCTTCGGCCCGGGCGGCCCGCGCGGTGCGGGGTGGCGGTATCGTCGGGACGGTCCACGCCTACGAGGAGGTAGCCCATGCCCACCATCGCCATCGTCGGAGCAGGGCCCGGTCTCGGTGCCGCGGTCGCCCGCAGGTTCGGACGCGAGGGGTTCCAGGTCGCGCTGATCTCGCGCGACCAGGCGAAGCTCGATGCGCTGGCCGCCGAGCTGGGCGAGGGCGGGGTGACCGCACGCGGGTACGCCGCCGACGTGCGCGAGGCCGCGTCGCTCGAGGCCGCGCTCGCGCAGGCGGCGGCCGACCTCGGGCCGATCGACGTGCTGCAGTACAGCCCGTTGCCGTCCCGCACGTACCTGGAGCCCGTGCTCGACCTCACCCCCGAGCTCGCGCTCGAGGCGCTGAGCTTCTCAGCCCTCGGGCTGATCACTGCCGCCCGCGCAGTGCTGCCCGCGATGCGCGAGGCCGGCGACGGCACGATCATCCTGATCAACGGCGGCACGTCGGTGCAGGCACGGCCCGGGTTCTCGGGCACGTCGGTCGCGTTCCCCGCCGAGAGCGCGTACGGCGAGATGCTGCACCACGCCCTCGCCGAGGAGGGCGTGCGCGTGGTGCAGCTCGTCATTCCTGGTGGGATCCCGAAGCTCCAGCTCCCCAACGGCATCGACGACGTCGCCGAGCGCATCTGGGGGCTGCACGAGACGCCCGGCGGGTTCCGCACCATGCTCATCCCGCTCGAGGAGGGGCGCGAGTAGACGCAGGGTTCCCGGACCGCTACGCCTGCAGCAGGCTGAACACCTCGCGGCCCTTGAGGGCCGACCGCCCTCCCAGCGCCTCGAGCTCCAGCACGACGGCCACGCCCGCGACCTCCCAGCCGGCGCGCTCGACGAGCGAGCAGGTCGCTGCGGCCGTGCCGCCGGTCGCGAGCACGTCGTCGAGCACGAGCACGCGCGCGCCGGGGTCGAGCTCGTCGGCGTGCACCTCGAGGCGCGCCACGCCGTACTCCAGCGCGTACGACTCGGCGAGCGTCGCACGGGGCAGCTTGCCGGCCTTGCGCACGGCCAGCACACCGGCATCCGTGCGCATCGACGCGGCGCCCGCGAGCAGGAACCCGCGCGCCTCGATGCCGGCGAACGCGTCGTAGCGGCCTGCGAACGGCTCGACCATCGCGTCGACCATGCCGCGGAACAGCTCGGCGCGCGTGAAGACCGGCGTGAGGTCGCGGAACAGGATGCCCGGTTCGGGGAAGTCGGGCACGAGGGCGATGTGCGACTCGAGCTCGGCGCGGATGTCGTCCATGCGGACAGGGTAGCGGCGTGCGCGGCAGCGGCGTCGAGGCCGCCCGCCGCGGGGCCCGTGGCGGCGGGTGGAGGTCGGACAGGCTGGCAGGCCGCACACACACCGGCGTACCATCGGGGCCATTGGGGGCATCCGATGGCGTCTGGGGAACGACAGCGGTCCGAGCTGAACGAGCTCGGCGAGATGCGCGACGCCGTCTTCTTCGCCGGGCCGGAGCGGCAGCGCAAGGTCAGCCGGTACTGGATCCTGCTGGTGCTGTCGTCGATCATCTCGGCCGCGGGCATCGTCGCCGACTCGACCGCGACCGTGATCGGCGCGATGATCGTCGCCCCGCTCATGCTGCCCATCCAGGGCGTGATGCTCGCGAGCGTGCTCGGAGACCGGCTCAACCTGCGCCGATCGATGCTGCTGCTCATCGGCGGTGCGGTCGTCGCGGTCGGCATCGGGTTCCTGCTCGGCCTGGTGATGGTCTACGACATCGACGCGACCAACAACGCGCAGGTGGCGGCGCGCTCGTCGCCCGGGCTCGTGGACCTGCTGGCTGCGCTCGCCACCGGCGCCGTCGGGTCGATCGCGCTCGTGCGGCGCGACATCTCCGACACGCTGCCGGGCGTCGCGATCGCGATCTCGCTCGTGCCGCCCCTGTCGGTCGTCGGCGTGACGCTCGAGTCCGGCGCGTGGAACGACGCGTTCGGGTCGTTCGTGCTGTTCCTGACGAACGTCTCCGCCATGATCGGCACGGGCATGTTCGTCATGTCCATCTACGGTCGCAGCCGCGTCGGCGCCAACGCGCGCGTGGACGCCGTGCGCTCGCGCAGCCGCCGCAGCACGATCATCGTGCTGTCGACGATGGGCGCGGCCATCCTCGTGATCCTCACCCTGTCGGGCCTCGTCAAGCTGCAGGACAACCTGCTGGCCAGCCAGGTGCAGCACGAGCTGCAGCAGTGGGCGCACCCGGCGGGCTGGATCGTCACCTCGGTCACGTGGCACAACGACACGCTCGTCGCCCAGGTCGAGGGCCCGTCGCCCGCGCCCGACACGGACGACCTGCAGCAGGCGTTCGACGACGCCGGCATCGACACCACGCACATCTCCGTGCGCCTCGTCGAGGGCACCTCGGTCGACTTCGACGACTGAGCGGATGCCTCCGGCCGGCGAGGTCCGTCGCCGCGAGGCATCCGCCGCCGGCACCCGGGCCCTTCGACCCTTGCCCCCGCCAGCACCCCTCAATAGGCTCGGCATCGGGGAAACCGACACCGAGGGGGACGTCATGGGTTCTGGTCCGATCGAGATCGTCGTCATCGAATTCACGGGGAAGTTCACCGGCGCCATACTCCCCGAGCTGGAGCGGCTGGTCGCCGCGGGCACCATCAGCATCGTCGACGGGCTCGTGGCCATGAAGGCCGACGACGGCACCGTCGAACTCATCGAGATCGCCGAGGTCGACGACGACGACGTCGCCGCGCTCGGCGGCGTGATCGACCGCGTCGAGGGACTCGTCTCCGACGAGGACGTCGAGATGCTCACCGCGAGCATCGCCCCGGGCAGCGCCGCGGCGATCCTCGCCTTCGAGCACGTCTGGGTGAAGCCGCTGCGCGACGCGATCACCGCCGCGGGCGGATCGCTCGTCGACACCGTCCGGATCCCGGGTCCCGTCGTCGACGAGATCCTCGCGACCGTGCCCGACGAGGGCTGAGCGTCCGCCGCGGCGGGCAGGAGACAGGGGGAACCTCATGCGAGGCAGGATCGGACGTCCCGGACTCATCGGGACCATGGCGCGCACCGCGGTCGTCGCGGGCACGGCGAGCGCCGTCGCCGGCGGCGTGCAGCACCGGCAGGCGAACCGCTGGAACGCGCAGCAGCAGCAGGCGGCCGAGGAGCAGATGGCGGCGCAGCAACAGCAGCAGTCGCAGGCGCAGGTCGCCGAGATGCAGGCGCAGCTGAACGCCATGCAGGCGCAGCAGGCGGCGCCCGCGGCGGCACCGGCCGCACCTGCCGCGGCGGGCGGCGGCGACCTCATGGCCGAGCTCGAGAAGCTCGCGAACATGAAGGCCGCCGGCATCCTCAGCGACGCCGAGTTCGCCGCCGCGAAGGCCAAGCTGCTCGGCTGAGCGCCGTGGGGCCGGCCTCGCGGGTCAGCGCGAGCCCTCGCCCTCCCCGTCGGCGTCGCCCTCGCGGTGCTCAGCGCCGGTCGGGTCGCCGCCCTTGGGCGCCTCGGGGTCGATGACCCGCACGCGCTCGGCATCGACGACCTCGACCTTCGAGTTGAACGCGTCGGCGCGAGCCTGCGCCTCGGGCGTGCCAGAGAACAGGCCGGTGCGATCCTGCGGCACGCGTTGCGCCCGTTCGCTGGGTGCCCCCGGGGCATCCGAGTTGCCGACCAGCACGCGCTGCAGCGGCAGTGCGTCGCGGTCCTCGTCGCGCATCCACTCCGAGAGCTCCTCGCGGATCAGGCAGCGCAGGTCCCACATCTTCGCCGAGTCCTCGGCGCTGACGAGCACGCGGACGCGCATGTAGCCGCCCGTGGCATCCGTCACCTGGATGCCCGACGCGACGCCGTCCCAGAGGTCGGTCTCGGACAGCACCTTGTCGAGCTCCTTGCGCATGCCCGTCGTCGAGACGCGCCAGTCGAGGTCGAACTCGACCGTGCCGAGCAGGGCCTTGCCGGTCTTGGTCCAGTTCTCGAACGGCTGGCTCGTGAAGTAGGTGCAGGGCAGCACGAGGGAGCGCTGGTCCCAGATGTCGACGACGACGTAGCTCAGCGTGATCTGGTTGATGCGGCCCCACTCGCCCTCGACGACGACCACGTCGCCCACGCGGATCGCGTCGCTGAAGGCGAGCTGCACGCCGGCGAAGACGTTGCCGAGCACGGTCTGCGCGGCGAGGCCGGCGACGATCGAGGCGATGCCCGCCGACGCGAGCACGCTCGCGCCGACCGCGCGCACCGACGGGAACGTGACGAGGATCGACCCGACCGCGACCACCACGATGACCGCGACCACGAGTCGGCGCACGATCTGCAGCTGGGTGCGGATGCGCGCCGCGGTGTCGGTGTCGGACTCCTGGATGCGGTACCGCCGGACGCCGGTGTCGACCATGAAGAGGAAGATCTGGCACACCAGCCAGGCGCCCGAGCCGATGAGCCCGATGCCCAGCCAGTGGATGATCTCGGGCACCCACTCCGTGACCGGGAAGAAGACGAACCCGACCATCAGCGACATGAGCAGGATCGTCACCCGGAACGGCCACTCGGCGCGCTGCCGGAGGGCCTCGGGCCAGTCCTTCTTGCGGCGGATCAGCGCGAGGATCACCCGCGCGATCACGACCACGATCACGCCGAAGAGCAGCGAGATGCCGAGGGCGATGAGGAATGCCCAGAGGTGCGACCATCCGTCGAGTGCGGCGAGTACTTCGAGCTCTTCGGTTCCGGTGAGGTCGTCCATGCGGTCCTTCCGTCGGGTGCGTCGGGTGCCGTCCCAGCCTAGGCAACCCCTCGCCGCCGCTCGAATCCGCTGTGCACCGCCGCCCGACTCCAGACCCGTCAATTCCCTGCGCTCTCAGCGCCCAGAGCGCAGGGATTCGACGGGTCTCGGGTTCAGCAGGGAGGATGGAGGCACCCCGACCCCTGGAGCACCGTGACCCCGCGCATCCTCTTCCGCACGCTCGCGATCGCCGAGGCGATCACCTGGACCCTGCTGATCGCGGGCATGGTGATCGCGTACGGCTTCGACGGCAGCCGCCTCGGCATCTCGATCGGCGGCGGGCTGCACGGGTTCGTGTTCCTCGCCTACGCGGTGTGCGTCGTGGTCGTCGCCGTGAACCAGCGCTGGCACTGGGGCGTGACGCTCACGGGGCTCGTCTCGGCGATCGTGCCGTACGCGACGATTCCGTTCGACATCTGGGCCGACCGCACGGGCCGGCTCGACGGCGGCTGGCGACGCGAGGCCGGCGACGACCCGCGCGATCAGCGGTGGGTCGAGCGGATGCTCCGCCTCGCGCTCGCGCGCCCCGTGACCACGGTCGTGCTCGGCGTGGTCGGCGTCGCGGTCGTGTTCAGCGCGCTGCTCGTGATCGGCCCGCCCGGGGGCCGCTCCTAGCGGTCGGCGTCAGCCGACGCCCCGACCCGGCTCGCGTCAGCGGGGCATCCGCTCGCCCTGCCGGCACCCGCGTCAGCGACCGCCCTCGCCGCCCGAACCGCCGTCGGCCGAACCGAAGTCGACGCCCTCGCCGCCACGACCGGCGACCTTGTGGATCGCCCCGGTCGACGCGACCAGTTCGCGCTCGCGGTCGACTCCGACGTAGCCGAACTCGTGGGCGAGCTCGCGCTCGACCGCCTCGACGTCGAGCGTCTGCGTGAACACGGCGGCCCGCTCCTCGGCCTCGGGGCTTCCGGAGAACATGCCCTCGGCGGCATCCACCGCCCTGTCGACCACCGCGATCGGCTCGGTGAGCACGAGCGGGGCCGGGGCCTCGGGGTCGACGTACTCGAAGCGCTGCACGGGGAGTGCGGCGGCGTTCTCGGCCTGCACCCAGAGCACGAGCTTCTCACGCACGAGGCAGCGCAGGTCGTAGAGCTTCGCGGCGTCCGCGGCGCTGATCACGCAGCGGATGCGGACGAGCCCGCCGACCGCGTCGAGCACCTGGAGGATCGACGTGCGGCCGTCCCAGAGCTCGGAGTGCGCGGTGATCTGCTCGAGGCGCTCGCGCATGCGGGTGGTCGAGACGCGCCAGTCGAGGTCGAAGTCGACGGTGCCGAGGAGCTCGTTGCCCTCCTTGGTCCAGTTCTCGAACGGCTGGGTCGTGAAGTAGGTGCAGGGCAGCACGAGGGTGCGCGAGTCCCACACCTCGACCACGACGTAGCTGAGGGTGATGCGCTTGATGCGGCCCCACTCGTTCTCGACGACCACGATGTCGTCGACGTGGATCGCACCGGTGACGGCGAGCTGCATGCCCGCGAACAGGTTCGCGAGCACCGACTGCAGCGCGAGGCCGGCGACGATCGAGGCGAGGCCGGCCGACGCGAGCATCGACGCGCCGATCGTCTGCACGTCGGGGAAGGTGAGCAGGATGGCGCCGACCGCGACCACGGCGATGATCACGATGGCGACGCGCTGGAAGACCTGCAGCTGGGTGTGCAGGCGCCGCACGTGCCGGTTGTCCATGTCGCGCGGGTAGCGCGCGGTCGACAGGTCGGCGACGAACATGACGAGCGAGCCGAGCAGCCAAGCGACGCTCGCGATGAGCGCGATCTTCAGGCCGTGCTCGGCGGCGGCGCGCCACTCGCGCTCGGGCATCGTCACGGCGAGCGCGACGAAGCCGCCGACGAGGAAGACGGTCACGCGCAGCGGCAGGGTGAGGCGGCGGGCGAGCATGGCCGGCCAGTCGTCACGATTGGCGACGAAGCGGATGCCACCCTGCACGAGCCAGCTGAACACGAGGCTCGCGCCGATCGAGAGCCCGACGGCGAGCACGAGTCCGATCCACGACCTCCACTGGAAGTCGGCGAACACCGACTGCAACCACTCCATGCGACACCTCCCGGCTCCGTCACGGCCCGCACCGCGGGCACCCGGCCCGCACCCTGCGGACACGACGAACGGCGGGGCCGTAGGGCCACCGCCGCCATGCTGTTCCAGACGCTACCGGTGCGCGCTGAACGCGCGCTGCACGCCGGTTGTGCGCACGCCGAGAGCGGCCGGCGCCCGCCGCCCGACACCGGCGTTCGGGCGCGTCGGCGGTAGGATCGACGCGTCAGCGTCCGGCGCGGCATCCGCCCCCGGCATCCGCTCGTTCCGGGAGTCTCCCACGTGACCGATACCGTCTCCACCACGGCCACCCTCGACACCGTCGAGCACGCTGCCGCCACCCCCGACAAGGAGCAGCCGTACGCCGCGCTCGGGCTGAAGCCCGACGAGTACGACGAGATCCGCGAGATCCTCGGCCGGCGTCCCACCTCGGGCGAGCTGGCGATGTACTCGGTCATGTGGAGCGAGCACTGCTCGTACAAGTCGTCGAAGAAGTACCTGCGCCAGTTCGGCAAGAAGGTCACCGACGAGATGCGCGAGCACCTCATGGTCGGCATGGGCGAGAACGCCGGCGTGCTCGACATCGGCGAGGGCTGGGCGGTCACGTTCAAGATCGAGTCGCACAACCACCCCAGCTACATCGAGCCGTTCCAGGGCGCCGCGACCGGCGTCGGCGGCATCGTGCGCGACATCATCTCGATGGGCGCGCGCCCGGTCGCGGTCATGGACGCGCTGCGCTTCGGCGAGATCTCCGACCCCGACACGGCGCGCGTCGTGCACGGCGTCGTCTCCGGCATCTCCTTCTACGGCAACTGCCTCGGCCTGCCGAACATCGGCGGCGAGACCTGGTTCGACCCGGTGTACCAGGCCAACCCGCTCGTCAACGCCCTCGCGGTCGGCGTGCTCCGCCACGAGGACCTGCACCTCGCCAACGCCAAGGGCGCCGGCAACAAGGTCGTGCTCTTCGGCGCCCGCACGGGCGGCGACGGCATCGGCGGCGCGTCGATCCTCGCATCCGACACCTTCGCCGAAGGCGGCCCCACCAAGCGCCCCGCGGTGCAGGTGGGCGACCCGTTCGCCGAGAAGGTGCTCATCGAGTGCTGCCTCGAGCTGTTCGCGGGCGACCTGGTCGAGGGCATCCAGGACCTCGGCGCGGCCGGCATCTCGTGCGCGACCTCGGAGCTCGCGTCCAACGGCGACGGCGGCATGTCGATCGTGCTCGACGAGGTGCTGCTGCGCGACCCGTCGCTCACGGCCGAGGAGATCCTCATGTCGGAGAGCCAGGAGCGCATGATGGCGATCGTGCGCCCCGAGAAGCTCGAGGGCTTCCTCGAGGTCGTCGGCAAGTGGGACGTCGAGACCAGCGTGCTCGGCGAGGTCACCGACACCGGTCGCCTGTCGATCACCTGGCGCGGCGAGGAGATCGTGAACGTCGACCCCCGCACGGTCGCGGTCGACGGCCCGGTCTACGACCGTCCGGTGCGCAAGCCCAGGTGGCTGAAGGCGTTGAACGCCGACTCGGCGACCGCGCTGCCCCGCCCGACCTCGCCCGACGAGCTGCGCGACCAGTTCCTGCAGCTCGTCGGCTCGCCGAACCTCGCCGACGCCTCGTGGGTGACCAACCAGTACGACCACTACGTGCTCGGCAACACGGCGCTCGCCTCGCCCGACGACGCGGGCATGATCCGCGTCGACGAGGAGTCGGGGCTCGGCGTCTCGGTCGCGACCGACGCCAACGGCCGCTACTGCCAGCTCGACCCGTACGCCGGCGCACAGCTCGCGCTGGCCGAGGCGTACCGCAACGTCGCCGCGACCGGCGCCGTGCCGATGGGCGTCTCCGACTGCCTGAACTTCGGCTCCCCCGAGAACCCCGAGGTCATGTGGCAGTTCAAGAACGCGGTCGAGGGGCTGGCAGACGGATGCCTCGAGCTGGCGATCCCCGTCACCGGCGGCAACGTCTCGTTCTACAACCAGACCGGCGACGTGCCGATCCACCCGACGCCGGTCGTCGCCGTGCTCGGCGTGATCGACGACGTGGCCCGCCGCATCCCGTCGGGCTGGCAGGACGACGGACACAACATCTACCTGCTCGGCATCACGCGCGAGGAGCTCGACGGGTCGGCGTGGGCCGGCGTCGTGCACGACCACCTCGGCGGCACCCCGCCCGTGGTCGACCTGCCCGGCGAGGAGCGCCTCGCGGGCCTGCTGCGTGCCGCCTCGCTCGAGGGCCTCATCGACTCGGCGCACGACCTCTCCGACGGCGGGCTCGCGTCCGCCCTCGCGGAGGGCGTGCTGCGCTTCGGCGTCGGCGCCCGCGTGGTGCTCGGCGAGGTGCTCGACCGCGATGGCGTCGACGTGGCATCCGCCCTCTTCTCCGAGTCGCAGGGCCGCGTGATCGTGACCGTGCCGCGCGAGGACGACGTGAAGTTCCGCGGGCTGTGCGAGGGCCGCGACTACCCGGTCGCGCGCATCGGCGTGACGGATGCCGCCTCGGGCTCGCTCGAGGTGCAGGACGCGTTCACCGTGTCGATCGACGAGCTGCGCGGCACGCACCGCGCGCCGCTGGCCGACGCGTTCGGGCCGGTCGTCGGGCACTGAGGGCGGGCGGTCGTGCCGGAGGCGGGTGAGCCCGTGACCGGTGCAGGCGAGCCCGAGGACGACGGCCCGCGCGGGTACTCCGCCGAGTACGCCGCGGCGCACGGGCGGTTCGCCCTGATCCCGGCGGCGTACGTGTTCCTGCTCGACGATGACGGACACGGTGGCGGTGAGCGCGTGCTGCTGCAGCGCCGCGCGGGCACGGGGTTCTACGACGGCTGGTGGGGCGCGTCCGCGGCGGGGCACGTCGACCCGGGGGAGTCGGCCGTCGACGCCGCGGTGCGGGAGGCGGCCGAGGAGATCGGCGTCGGCCTCGAGGCATCCGACCTCGTGCCCCTGACCACCCTGCACCGCAGGGCGGGGTCGGATGCGGCCGCCGACCAGCGGGTCGACTTCGCGTTCTCGTGCCGGCGCTGGGCGGGGCATCCGTCGCTGCAGGAGCAGACCGCCGACGCGCTCGAGTGGTTCCCGCTCGCCGCGCTGCCCGATCGCGTGGTGCACCACGAGCGCGCCGTGCTGGAGGGCCTGCGCGACGGCACCCTCGCGGCGATCACGCCGTTCGGGTTCTGACGGGGTCGCCGGCGGGCCGAACGTAGGAGATCCTCCCCGCCACGCCGGGCTCGCACCCGCACGGCCGGCGTGTCGTCCTTCGTTTCGCACATGCCGGACCCGGCCGGGTGGACCGAACGTAGGACGTTCCTGCCGACACACCGGGCTCGCGGCCGTCCGCCGGCGCGTGATCCTCCGTTTCGCACACGCCGGACCCGGCCGTGTGCGCCGCACGTAGGACGTTCCTCCCGACACGCCGGGCTCGCACCCGCACGGCCGGCGTGTCGTCCTTCGTTTCGCACATGCCGGCCGCGGGCCGGCGCCGGACCGGCGCTGCGAGGCACCTGCGCGCCGGCAGGCCCCGGCCGGCACGCACGAACTCGCCCGCGCACCGGACCGCCGCGGCGCGCCTCAGCAGATGGCGGCGCGCTGCGCCACGAGGGGGCACTCGAACGGGTCGCGCTCGCCCAGGCCGACGCGGTTGATGTAGCGCAGCACGATGCCGTAGCTGTGCCAGAGGCCGGTGCGCACGTAGGGCACGCCCTTCTTGCGGCAGTACTCCGCGATGATCGGCGCCGCCCGGCGCAGGTGCGGCCGCGGCATCGACGGGAACAGGTGGTGCTCGATCTGGTAGTTGAGCCCGCCCATCAGGAAGTCGATCGCGCGCGAGCCGCGGATGTTGCGGCTCATCATGACCTGGCGGCGGAGGAAGTCCAGCCGCAGGTCCTTCGGCACGAGCGGCATGCCCTTGTGGTTGGGCGCGAACGACATGCCCATGTAGACGCCGAACAGCCCGAGCTCGACCGCCAGGAAGAGGGCCGCCTTGCCCGGCGACAGCACGAGCAGCACCAGCACCGGGAAGCCCAGCAGCCGCACCGCGAGCAGGCCGGCCTCGGCGGCGCGGCGCGCGAGGTGCTCGCGCACGAACACCCGGCGCACGCTCGAGGCGTGCAGCGAGATGCCCTCGAGCAGCAGGATGGGGAAGAAGAACACCCCCTGGTGCGCGATCAGCCACTGCAGGATCGCGGGCCGCGGGCGACGCACCTGCTCAGGCGTGAAGGCGACGACGGGCAGGTCGATGTCGGGGTCGGACCCGATGCGGTTCGGGTTCGCGTGGTGGCGGGTGTGCTTGTGCTGCCACCAGCCGTAGCTCATGCCGATGAACAGGGATCCGAGCACGATGCTGATCCAGTCGTTCCACCGACCGGAGCGGAAGATCTGCCGGTGCGCGGCGTCGTGCCCGAGGAACGCGACCTGCGTGAACAGGAACGCGAAGAGCACGGCCGTGAACAGCTGCCACCAGGTGTCGCCGAGCAGCACGAAGCCGGTGATCGCGGCCGCCATGATGACGGGCACCGCGATGAGCTTGGTCCAGTAGTACCCGTACCTGCGGCGGAGGAGTCCCTCGTCGCGCATGATCCGGGCCAGGTCGGTGAAGTCGCTGTTCGCGGGCTTCCGATCCGGTCGCGGCGCCTCGAGCGCCTGCGTCGCGTTCGCGTCCATCGACCCCACCTCCTCGCGAGCACCGGATACCGAACCGGCTCCCGCATCGGGGTCGTGGATGCCGCGTCGTCACGGGCGCGCCGCTGCGGCGGTCCACTGGTTCCAGCGTACGTCTGCGCCCGGTCACGGCCGCCGATGCACCCCGGATTCCCAGCCTCGGCGGATGAGGGCTCGGATGTACGCCGGCGTGCCGGCGTGCGGCGTGCCGGCGTGTCCGCGTGCCGGAGTGCCGGCATGCCTGCGTACCGGCGTGCTCGCGTGCCGAATACAGGAGATCCGGCCCGACACGCCGCGGCCGGCTGCGGCCGACGGCGTGTCGTCCTACGGTCCGCACGGGCCGGGCCGGGGGAGGGCGACGCGGGTGGCGTCGGCGGGCCGGCGTAGGGTGCGCGCATGGGTGGCGAGGGCGAGCACGGCGTGGGCGGTGCCGGCGTGGGAGAGCGCAGCTCGGGCGGGTGCTGGGCGGCGGATGCCTCGGGGCGCGCGTGCGATCGCAGGGTGGAGCCGGGGGCGCCCGTGGCGCTCTGCACGCGGCACCTGCTCGCCGCGTACGACTGGGTCGCGCGCGACGTGGGCGTGACCGACCTGCTGCCCGGGCCGTGCCGGGCGTGCGGCGGCCGGGTCGGCGTGCGGTACCCGTCGGGGTGGGTGTGCGCGACGTGCGAGTGGCGCGTCGGCGACGTGCCCGACGGCGAGGGCGGGACGCCGCGGGTGGAGGTCGTGTACTACCTGCGGTTCGACGACCGGGTGAAGATCGGCACGACGTCGAATCCGCGCGGGCGGTTCGCGGCGCTGCCGCACGACGAGGTGCTCGCGTTCGAGCGCGGTGGACGCGCGCTCGAACAGCGCCGGCACGCGACGTTCGCGGCGCACCGCATCCCGGGCACGGAGTGGTTCGAGCAGCACGCGGAGCTCGGCGCGCACGTGGCGGCGCTGCGCGCGGGCGTCGAGGATCCGTGGGACGCCTACGCGCGCTGGGTGAGCGCCGCGCTCGCCCTCCGCGGCGCATAGCCGGCCCGCATCCTCCCGCCACCCACCTCACCGGTCGCGCGTCTGTTCGCCGATGAGGTCAGGCGCCCTCGGGTGGGTCGAGCAGCAGGTCGAGGCGGTCGGCGAGGTAGCGGTCGAACGGGATCACCGCGTCGTCGAAGGAGGGGTTCCAGCGCACGAGCAGCTCGCCGTCGCGCAGCAGCAGGGGGCCGTCGGATGCGGCGAGCGCCGCCGGATCGAGCGGGAGCTCGCGGGTGTGGAAGTTCACGGTCTCGTCGCGTGCGAACGGCCCGTCGAACGCGGCCGCCCGGTACACGCGGCGCACCTCGGCGGAGTTCGCCTGGAACGTGGCCCGGCCGGGCGGCGTGGCGCGGGTCACCTCGCCCGTCGCGTGCAGCGTGCCGTCGGTGCCGACGAGCAGCACGCCCAGCCGCCAGACCCGCCCGACGGGGCGCATCTTCGGCTTGCGGGCGATGCCGAGCACGCGGCGCGACGGCTCGAACACGGCGAGCGCCTCGTCGCGCGCGTCGGCGGCGACGAGCGCCTCGCGCGCGGCCACGAGAGCTCCCCGCGCTCGTACGATCGCGGCATCAGCGGCATCCGCCATGCCCTGATCGTAGACAGACCCGCCCCCCGCGCCCTGCCCGCTCGCCGAGTCGTCACGAACTGTCGCCTCCTGGCGCGGATAGCGACACTTCATGACGACTCGGGGACCCGCGGGAGGGGACCGGTGGGGGCGCGGAACCGCGGGGGCGAGGGCCGGCGGAGCGAGGGCGCGCGGGCGGGCGCCGCCGGGGCCGGGGGCGGGCGCACGGATCAGCGGGTGCGGCCGACCAGCTCGAGCAGCGCGAGCCCGTAGGCCTCGGCGGGGTCGGGGTGCTCGAAGCGGAGGCGCTCGCCCGCGAGCTCGATCTCGACCTCGAAGGCGTCCTCCAGGCGGCGCAGCGACCGGAACGTGCCACGCAGCAGTTCACGAAGCTGGTCCTCGCGCGGCAGCCAGACCGCGTCGGCCAGGTCGACCGAGTCGAGCGCCCACTCGGTCGTGCCGTTGAACCCGAGAATGGTGCCGGTCGAGTAGTCGTGCGGCTCGATCGTCATGTCGCTCACCGTGAACACGTCCGCCTCGATCTCGGGCTCGACGTCGCTGGTGA
Source organism: Agromyces rhizosphaerae (assembly GCF_027925245.1). Classification (NCBI taxonomy): domain Bacteria; kingdom Bacillati; phylum Actinomycetota; class Actinomycetes; order Micrococcales; family Microbacteriaceae; genus Agromyces; species Agromyces rhizosphaerae. The sequence goes on along the minus strand of NZ_BSDP01000001.1, from coordinate 1,899,720 downwards.
GGTCGAGCTGGAACCGGTCGCCCGATGCGGGGTGCCACACGAGTCCGGCTTCGCGCAGGGCGAGCCCGAGTTCCCGGCTGATCATGCGCCGCTCCCGTCCGCGGCGTCGCCGCCTCGACGCGACCGGCGCCGCTTCGGCTCCGGGTCCGGCTCCTGGCCGCGGGTCGTCCGCGCGCGGATGCCCGCCCCGATCACCACGACCATCAGCCCGACCAGGATGAACCCGAACCGCGAGGTCACGAGCGCGAGCACCACCACCACGGCGCCGACGACGACGAGCACCTCCGCGGCGCGCGTCCGGAACGCCGACCACAGCCGGCCGCCCAGCGACTCCCGGTCGGTCATCGCGGCCCGCTCACCCGGCCACCGGCACGGTCTGCCCGGTCCACTGCTCGGACCGCGTCCACAGCTGCGACGCGATCGCCCGGTCGATCGAGGTGCGCGCCGGACGGTGGCGCGTCGGCACGCCCTTGGTCCACCAGCGCGGGCCCCAGTAGTCGCCGTTGCCGGCTTCCGGCGCCGCCGCCGCGACGAGCACGGACGCCGCGCCGCGGTGCTTCCCCTGCGTGAACGGCGCCTGCAGGTTGTCGGCGAACCGGGTCGCGCCCGAGGGTTCGTTCACCCCGGGCACGTACGGCGTGCGGCCGCTGATCGAGTACCCCGGGTGCGCGACGATGCTCGACACCGACGAACCCGCCGTCTCGAGGCGGCGCGCGAGTTCGAAGCCCGTCGACTGCGCGGCGATCTTCGAGTGCGCGTACGCGGTCCAGAAGTCGTACGAGTCCTCGAGCTGCAGGCCCTCGAGGTCGAACCCGCTGAGCCGGGACGACAGCGAGCCGAGCCAGACGATGCGCGCCGCATCCGACCGCTCGAGCACCGGAAGCACCTGCGCGACGAAGGCGAAGTGGCCGAGGTGGTTGGTGGCGAGCACGAGTTCGTGGCCGTCGGCCGAGACCTCGCGTGCGCGGGGCGGATGCACCGAGCCGGCGTTCAGCACCAGCCCGTCGAGGCGGTCGAACGACTGCACCTGCGACGCGGCGGCGCCGACCGAGTCGAGCGACGAGACGTCCATGACGAGGGTGTCGACGGATGCCTCCGGCAGCCGCTCGCGGATCGCGGCGACGGCCGCGGCCAGCCGCTCCGGGCTCCGCCCGCTCAGTACGACGTGCGCGCCCGCGCCGGCGAGCCGCGCGCTCGTGAAGAACCCGAGCCCGGCGTTCGCGCCGGTGACGAGGTACGTGCGCCCGCCGAGGGGTGGGAGCGCGGTGGGGTACCAGCTCATGCGTCGGAGCCCGGCTCGCTCGCGGCATCCGTCGCCTCGCCCGCGATCTGCTCGTGGTGCTGGATGACCTCGGCGACCACGAAGTTGAACCACTTCTCGGCGAACGCCGGATCGAGGTGCGCGTCGACGGCGAGGGCGCGCAGGCGGGCGATCTGGCGCTTCTCGCGCTCCGGGTCCGACGGGGGCAGGCCGTGCTCGGCCTTCAGTCGACCGACCTTCTGCGTGAACTTGAACCGCTCGGCGAGCAGGTGGATCAGCGCCGCGTCGATGTTGTCGATGCTCGAGCGGATGCCCAGCAGCTCCGTCATCGCAGCGGCCTGGTCGTCGGGGCGGATCTCAGCCATGCACACGACCCTAGCGAGTCGGGGTGGATGCGCCGTCCCAGGTTTCAGCGACCGGGCGCCGCCGGCGCGCCCGCCGCGATGGCCCGGCGGCGCAGCAGCGCGTCGACCCGGCCCTGCGCGAGCAGGATGCCCACGAGCACCAGCACCGCGCCGACCGGCTCGTGCCAGCCGAACCGCTCGTGCAGCAGCAGCACGCCGAGCACGACGCCGACGACGGGCGTGACGTAGGTGACGGTCGACATCGCGGTCGGACCCCACGCGCGCAGCACGTTCACCTGCCAGATGTAGGCCAGACCCGTGCCGAGCACGCCGAGCGCGAGCAGGCTCAGCACGATCGTCAGGTCGAGGTCGACCGGCTGCCACGCGACCACGGGCGTGAGCAGCGCCATGATGACGCCCGCGATGCCGATGTTGAGGAACGCGAAGGTGGTCGGCGCGATCGGCCGCGAGCTGAGGAACTTCTTCGTGTAGCCGAGGCTGAAGCCGTAGCAGACGACCGCGCCGAGGCACGCGAGCTGGCCGGCGAGCTCGCCGCCGAGGGAGACCTGCCAGGGCCCGATGATGACGAGCACGCCGACCACGCCGACGCCGACGCCCGCCCAGCGCAGGGTGGTCAGCCGCTCGACGCGGAACGCGAGCGTGGCCATGAGCGCGGTCGCGATGGGCGTGACGGCGTTGTAGATCGACGCGAGGCTCGAGGTGACGTACTGCTCGGCCCACGCGAACAGGGTGTGGGGGATCACGCAGAACGTGACGGCGATCACGGTGAAGTGCACCCAGACCATCGGTTCGCGCGGCAGCACGGGGCCGGCGCCGACGCGCGGGCGCATGACGGCGACGATGATGCCGAGGGTCAACCCGCCGAGCACGAGCCGCGACCAGGAGACCTGCGAGTAGCTCACGCCGTCGAGCGCGACCTTCATGAAGAGGAAGCTGGCGCCCCAGATCAGCCCCATGCCGACGAACTGGAGCGCGACCGAGAGGCGGCCGGGGCCTGTCGCGTTGGCCGATGCGGGCGAAGGGGATGCCCCGGAGCTGCCGGGTGTGGAGGGCGCCTGTGCGATCGCGCCGGTGTTGCCGTGTGTCACGAATCGGACGCTACTCGGCGTTCGGGCGCCGCGCGTGGGGCGGAGGACGCGATGTCCGGATTCCGCCGATCGACGGCAGGAACGGATGCGGGCGGCATCCGCTGCCCTCGGTCAGCCGATCGTGTGGTCGGTGCCCTCGTCGCCGCGCGCGCGACGGCCGCGGCGGCCGCGCGGGGCCGCCGGCAGGGCGGGCCGCTCCTCGTAGCCGTGCAGGCCCGCGTCACGGATCACGGCGCGGCGTGCGCGCGTGCGCTCGTCGCGTCGCCGGGTCGCCGCGTCGCCGTCCGTGCCGCGCGCGTCGGAGGACGCGTCGCGCCGCACGTCGGGCTCACCGCGATGCCGGGCCTCGCGCGGGTCGCCGGCGACGTGCCGTGCGGTGTGCAGGCGCTCCTCGATCGGGGCCATGCCCTCGCTCACGCGCACGTCTCGCCGCCGCGGAGCGTCGGGCTGTCGTTGCACACAATGCAGAATAATCGAGAGCACCGACATGCGAACATTCCGACTGTTCGGTATGTTAGGAACCCGCACCGGTCCGAGGGAGGTCCGGGCGGAACCGGGAGGGGTCGATGGAGATCACGGCAGCCGTGCTCGAGGCGTGCGACCGACCCCGCCCGTTCGCCGCGTCGCGCCCGCTCACGGTGCAGGAGGTGTCGCTCGACGATCCCGGGCCGACCGAGGTGCGCGTGCGCATCGAGGCTGCGGGCATCTGCCACTCCGACCTGTCGGTCGTCGACGGAAACCGGGTGCGCCCCACGCCGATGGTGCTCGGGCACGAGGCATCCGGCATCGTCGAGGTCGCGGGCGATGCGGTCGACGACCTCTCGCCGGGCGACCGGGTCGTGCTCACGTTCCTGCCCCGGTGCGGTGCATGCGCCGGCTGCGCGACCGACGGGCGCCTGCCGTGCGAGCGCGGCAGCGCGGCGAACGCCGCCGGCACGCTGCTCGGCGGCGAGCGCCGGCTGCACCGCGCCGGCCCGGCCGGCAGGCAGGACCTCCACCACCACCTCGGCGCCTCCGCGTTCGCCACGCACGCCGTGGTCGACCGCGCGTCCGTCGTGCCCGTCGACGCCGACGTGCCGCCCGACGTCGCCGCGCTGCTCGGCTGCGCCGTGCTCACCGGCGGCGGGGGCGTGCTGAACGCCGCGCGACCCGCGCCGGGCGAGACGGTCATGGTGGTCGGACTCGGCGGGGTCGGCATGGCCGCGCTGCTCGTCGCGGTGGCGCTGGGTCACCCCGTGATCGGCGTCGATGCGCTGCCCGACAAGCTCGGGACGGCGAGGCAGGCGGGTGCCGCCGAGACGTACACGCCCGAGGAACTGGCCGCCCGGGGCATCCGCTCGCCTGCCGTGATCGAGGCGGCGGGGCATCCGCGCGCCTTCGAGACCGCCTTCGCCGCCACCGCCCCCGGCGGCACGACCGTGACCGTCGGCCTGCCGCGCCCCGACGCGACCTCGACCATCGCGCCGCTCACCCTCACCGCCGAGGCGCGCACCGTCGTCGGCAGCTACCTCGGCTCGTCGGTGCCGTCACGCGACATCCCGCGCTACGTCGACCTCTGGCGGGCCGGCCGACTGCCCGTCGAGCGACTCGTCTCGGGTGAGGTCGCGCTCGCCGACGTGAACGAGGCCATGGACGCGCTCGCCGGCGGCCATGTGCTCCGGCAGCTCATCCACCCCTGACCCGCCGAACCATCCCGACCACGCACCAGCCCCACCACCACCGAGAGGAACCCCATGACCGAACGCATCGCCATCGTCACCGGCGCCGCCCGCGGCATCGGCGCCGCCGTCGCCCGACGCCTGGCCGCCGACGGCAACGCCGTCGCCGTGATCGACCTGCAGGAGGCGGCGACCGCCGAGACGGTCGACGCGATCACCGCCGCGGGCGGCCGCGCGATCGGCATCGGCGCCGACGTGTCCGACTCCGCCGCCGTGGCATCCGCCGTCGCCCGCGTCGCCGACGAGCTCGGTGCGCCGACGATCCTGGTCAACAACGCCGGCATCCTGCGCGACAATCTGCTCTTCAAGATGACCGACGACGACTGGGACCTGGTGATGCAGGTGCACCTGCGCGGCGCGTTCCTGATGAGCCGCGCGGTGCAGGCGCACCAGGTCGAGGCGAAGTGGGGGCGCATCGTGAACCTGTCGAGCACGTCTGCGCTCGGCAACCGCGGGCAGGCGAACTACGCGGCCGCGAAGGCGGGCATGCAGGGCTTCACGAAGACGCTCGCGATCGAGCTGGGCCGCTACGGCGTGACCGCGAACGCGATCGCGCCGGGGTTCATCCAGACCGACATGACCCGCGCGACGGCCGAGCGCATCGGCGTGCCGTTCGACGAGTTCGTCGCCGCGACCGTGCAGCAGATCCCGGTGCAGCGCGCGGGCGTGCCCGACGACATCGCGGCGGCTGCGTCGTACTTCTGCTCCGAGGAGGCCGGCTTCTGCTCGGGCCAGGTGCTCTACGTGGCGGGCGGGCCGACCTCGTGACCGCGACCTTCGACTCCCCCGCCGCGCTGGTCGAGGCGGTCGCCGCCGGCCCCGTCTCGCTCGGCCCCGGCGAGTGGTTCACCATCGACCAGGCGCGCATCGACGAGTTCGCCCGCGCGACCGAGGACCACCAGTGGATCCACGTCGACGTCGACCGCGCGAAGGCCGGCCCGTTCGGCGCGCCGATCGCGCACGGCTTCCTGACGCTGTCGCTGCTGTCGGCGCTCGCGTCACCACTGCTCGACGTGCGCGGCGTCGCGATGGGCGTGAACTACGGCTTCGACCGCGTGCGGTTTCTCGCGCCGGTGACGGTCGGCTCGCGCGTGCGGGTGGTGGGACAGGTGACGGATGCCACGCCGGGGCGATCCGGCGTCCGCGTGACGCAGGACCTCACCGTCGAGATCGAGGAGTCGGAGACGCCCGCCCTCGCGGCCCAGTGGCTGACGCTCGTCGTGCCGCGCCCCGCCCCCTGACTGACTCGCGTTCTCGATTCCCGAGTCGTCATGAAATGTCGGACTCCGAGCATGGATAACGACACTTCATGACGACTCGTTGGGGGCGACACGCGCGGAGTGATGGCGCTAGTCTCCCCACTGTGCTGATCGTGCTGCGCGGCAACTCGGGGTCGGGGAAGAGCACCGTCGCGCGCCTGCTGCAGGCCGAGCTCGAGGGGCCGACCGCGAATCTCGGGCAGGACCACTTCCGCCGCGAGGTCTACCGCGAGTCGGACCACAACGACATGGCGCACGCCGAGCTGCTCGAGCTCGCGGCGGTGCACTGCCTCCGTCGCGGCGACCACGTCATCCTCGAGGGCATCCTGAGCACCCACCGCTACGGCGAGATGATCGAACGCATCGCCGCGCACTCGACGGACGCCCGGTTCTTCGCGTTCGACCTCGACTTCGACGAGACCGCGCGACGGCACGCGACGCGTCCGCTGGCCAACGAGTTCGGCGTCGATGAGATGCGCGAGTGGTACCACGGCTGGCAGCCGCTCGCCTTCGTCGAGGAGCAGCGCATCGGCCCCGACGAGTCGCCCGAGCTCATCGTCGCGCGCATCCTCGGCCGCGCCTGATGCGGCGCGGGCGGCCCGACCCAACGGACCGCCCCGCAGCCCTCAGCTCAGCCGCTCGACCACCATCGCCATGCCCTGGCCGCCGCCGACGCACATGGTCTCGAGGCCGAACTGCGCGTCGCGCGCCCGCAGGCCGTTGAGCAGCGTCGACGTGATGCGCGCACCGGTCATGCCGAACGGATGCCCCACCGCGATCGCGCCGCCGTGCACGTTGAGCTTGTCCCACGAGACGCCGAGCTCGCGCGCCGACGGAATGACCTGTGCCGCGAACGCCTCGTTCAGCTCGACGAGGTCGATGTCGTCGATCGTCAGCCCGGCACGCCCAAGCGCCTGCCGGCTCGCCTCCACCGGCCCGAGCCCCATGATCTCGGGCGAGAGCCCGGTCACCCCGGTCGACACGATCCGCGCGAGCGGCGTCAGCCCCAGCTCGGCGGCCTTCGCATCGCTCATCACCACGAGCGCAGCGGCGCCGTCGTTGAGCGGGCACGCGTTGCCGGCCGTGACCGTGCCGTCGGGCCGGAACACCGGCTGCAGCCCGGCGAGCGCCTCGACGGTCACTCCGGGCCGCGGCCCGTCATCCGACGACACCACCGACCCGTCGGGCAGCGTCAGCGGCGTGATGTCGCGTTCGTAGAACCCGTCGGCGATCGCCTGCTCGGCCCGGTTCTGGCTGAGCGCGGCGTACTCGTCCTGCTCCTCGCGCGAGACGCCCGTGAGCTGCGCCACGTTCTCGGCGGTCTGGCCCATCGCGATGTACACGTCGGGCAGCAGGTCGTCCTCGCGCGGGTCGTGCCAGGTCGTCCCGCCCTCGGCAGACCGCGCCGACCGCGCCACGGCCTCCCCGAACACCGGGTTCTCGAGCTCGGCGCCCGGAATCCAGTCGGCCGACCCGATGCCCATGCGGCTCACGGCCTCGACGCCGGCTGAGATGAACACGTCGCCCTCGCCCGCCTTGATCGCGTGGAACGCCATGCGCGTCGACTGCAGGCTCGACGAGCAGTACCGGTTCACGGTCGTGCCGGGCAGGTGGTCCATGCCGAGCAGCACCGCGACCACGCGCCCGATGTTCATGCCCTGCTCACCGCCGGGCTGTCCGCAGCCCATGATGAGGTCGTCGATCTCGTGCGGGTCGAGCTCGGGCACCTTCGCGAGGGCGGCGGCGACCATCTGCACGGCCATGTCGTCGCCGCGCATGCTCACGAGCGATCCCTTGCGGGCGCGCCCGATGGGCGAGCGGGCGGTCGAGACGATCACTGCTTCGGTCATGCGGATGCTCCTTCGGGTCGGGGTTCCCGCAGGCCGGCGACCGCGCCTGCGGGGTCTGGGTCAAGGGTGACGGATGCCACTGGATGCACGCTCAGCGGAACGCCGCGATGCCCGTGATGGCGCGGCCGACGATGAGCTGGTTCATGTCGTACGTGCCCTCGAACGTGTAGACGGCCTCGGCGTCGGCGAAGAACCGTGCGAGCCCGTGGTCGAGCTGGATGCCGTTGCCGCCCGCGATCTCGCGGCAGAGCGCGACGGTCTCGCGCATCATTTTGGTCGTGAACGCCTTGGCCATGGCGGAGTGGTGGTCGTGCTGCTCGCCCTCGCCCTCCATCTCGGCGAGGCGCACGCACATCGCGATCGACGCGGTGATGTTCGACAGCGCGGTGGCGAGCTTCTCCTGGGTGAGCTGGTACGACGCGATCGGCTTGCCGAACTGCACGCGCTCCTTCGAGTAGGCGAGCGCGGCCTCGTAGGCGCCGACGGCGACGCCGATGGCCTGCCAGGCGACGCCGGCGCGGGTGAGGCGCAGCACGACGGCGAGGTCGCGGAACGAGTCGATGCGCTGCAGGCGATCGCGCTCGGGCACGACGACGTCCTCGAGCACGATGTCGGCGTTCTGCACGCCGCGCAGCGACTGCTTCCGCTCGATCTTCGTCGCGGTGAACCCGATCGCGGGCGTGCGCACGATGAAGCCCTTGACCTGGTCGTCGGCGGTGTCACGCGCCCAGATGATGACCATGTCGGCGAAGGTGGCGTTGCCGATCCAGCGCTTGGCGCCGTTCAGCACCCACTCGTCGCCGCGGCGGGTGGCGGTGGTCTCCAGCCCGCGCGCGGTGTCGGAGCCGTGCCCCGGCTCGGTGAGCCCGAACGCGCCGATGACCTCGCCCCGCGCCATCGGGCCCATCCACTCGGCCTTCTGCTCCTCCGAGCCGCCGACGGCGATCGAGGTCATGCCGAGCCCGTTGTGCACGCCCACGAGCGTGCAGCTCGACGGATCGACCCGCGCGATCTCGAGCGCGACCCACGCCCGGTACAGCTCGCTGTTCTCGAACTGGCGGGTCTCGGGCCAGGCGGCGCCGAAGACGCCGAGTTCGGCGAAGCGGGGAATGAGGTGCACGGCGCTCTCGGCGCGGTCCCAGTACTCGTCGGCGATGGGCTTCAGCTCCCCCTCGAGGAAGGCGCGGATGCGGCCGAGCGACGCCTGCTCCTCAGGCGTGAGCGTCGACTGGAACCCGTAGAAGTCCGCCGCGAGCAGCGGGGTCTCGGTCAGCGTGGTCATCTGGTCGGTCATCGTCGGCGTCCTCTCGACAGCGTCGTCGGTGCATCCCCGGTCGGGGCGTGCAACATTCTACGGATTGTTGCACACTTGTCCAGCGGCCGGGTTACAGTGGGGCTGCGAACCGGTGAGAGGAGCGGCGATGACGACGACGGATGCCACGGGCACACGACCCGCGGAACCGGCCGCCGACGAGGCATCCGCCCCTCGTCTCGGGCTCGTGGCCGTGCGCGCCGTGCCGACCCGGCTCAGCGATCGCCTCGGCATGTCGGGCGAACCGCACGCCGACGCGCTGCGGGCCTTCCGGGCCGCGCGGCACGAGTTCATCGCCGGGTCGCGCATCGACATGGGCGCGCTCGCGGCCGACCTCGGCGTCGACCGCACGTCGCTGTTCCGCTGGGTCGGCAACCGCGACGCGCTGCTCAGCGAGGTGCTCTGGTCGCTCGCGATCCCGACCCTCGACCGCGCCGACCACCCCGAGCTGCACGGCCCCGCGCGCCTGGTCGAGCTGCTGAGCGCGTTCGTCGACGCCCTGATCGACGCCGACTACTTCCGCACCTTCCTCACCCGCGAGCCCGCCCGCGCGCTGCGGCTGCTCACGACCGCAGACAGCGAGATCCAGCGCCGGCTGCGCGTCGTCATCGAGACCGCGATCGACGAGGAGGCCGTGCGCGGCACCTACGCGCCACCGCTGCCGACGGCCGACCTGGCGTACCTGCTCGCGCGCATCGCCGAGTCGTTCATCTACGCCGACCTCATCACGGGCGACGAACCCGACGCTGCCAAGGCGCGCGACGCGTTCGCGCTGGTGCTCGGGCGATGAGCGGCACGCGCCCGGCGAGCGCCGGCACGGCAGAGGGCGAGCGGATGCCTCGCCCAGCCGACTACGGCCACCTGGCGTCGTTCCCGACGAGGTGGAACGACAACGACGTGTACGGGCACGTGAACAACGTCGTCTACTACGCGGCGATGGACAGCGCGGTGAACGCCTGGATGATCGCGCGCGGGCTCGACATCGAGCAGGGCGACGCGATCGGACTCGTGGTGAGCTCGTCGTGCGACTACCACGCGTCGGGCGCCTACCCCGACGTGCTCGAGGTGGGCGTGCGCATCGGGCGCCTGGGCACGTCGAGCGTGACGTGGGAGACCGGCATCTTCCGGGCATCCGACGCCGAACTGCTCGCGACCGGGCGCTTCGTGCACGTGTTCGTCGACCGCGAGTCGCGCCGGCCGACGCCGGTGCCGGCCACGCTGCGGGTGGCGATGGAGCGCGAGCTCGTCGTCGCCGGCGGCGAGGGCTGAGCTCGCCGCCGGGCTGACCGACGGCGCCTACCGGCCTGAACCGCCGCCCCAGCCCGCCGCGGAACGCCCGCGCGCCCGGTCCGCACACGTCGCTCACAATAAACCGACCGGGCGGTATGCTAGTCTCTCGACACCGGGATCCCGCGACGACGCGGCCCGGCCGGGAGGACGAGACGTGGACGAAGCACTGGCGCCCACCGCCGAGCGCGGCACCCGCACCGCGGCGGCGGTCGACACGGCCGCACCCGCCGGGGTCGACCCGGTCGCGCTGCGCGCCTGGCTCGCCGACCACCGCCCCGACCTGCTCGGCGCAGACCCGCTCGACGGCGCGCTGACGGCCACGCTCCTCGCCGGCGGCAAGTCCAACCTCACGTACCGCATCGACGGCGGCGCCCGCCCGATGGTGCTGCGCCGCCCGCCGCTCGGACACGTGCTGCGCACCGCGCACGACATGGGCCGCGAGTTCCGCATCATCTCCGCGCTCGCCGGCACCGACGTGCCCGTGCCCGCCGCCTACGTGCTCGTCGACGACACCGACGGCACCGCTGGCGTCGGCACCGACTTCTACCTGATGGAACTGGTCGAGGGACGCATCCTGCGCACCGCGGCCGACAACGCCGGCTTCGACCCCGAGACGCTCAACGGCCTGGGCTTCCGCCTCGTCGAGACGCTCGCCGCGCTGCACGAGCTCGACCCGGCCGACGTGGGCCTCGCCGACTTCGGCCGGCCCGACGGGTACCTCGCGCGCCAGGTGCGCCGGTGGGGGCAGCAGTACGACGGCTCGCGCAGCCGCGACCTGCCCGACCTCGACCGGCTGCTCGACCGCATCGCGAACGACATCCCCGAGACCAGATTCACGTCGCTGCTGCACGGCGACTTCCGGCTCGACAACGTGCTCGTCGCGCAAGACGCCGGCGGCCGCGCGAGCGTCGCGGCGATCCTCGACTGGGAGATGGCGACCATCGGCGACTCGCTCGCCGACCTCGGGCTGCTCGGCCTCTACTGGAACCTCGCCGAGGTCGGCCTCGGCTCGCCCGACCTCGGCCTCACGGCCATCGACCCGGCCGTCGGGTATCCCGAGTTCGACGAGCTGTGCGCGAGGTACGCCGAGCTCAGGGGCATCCGCCTGCCGTCGCTGTCGTGGTACCTCGCGTTCGCGGCGCTGAAGCTCGCGATCATCCTCGAGGGCATCCACTACCGGCACGAGGCCGGCGAGACGCTCGGGCCCGGGTTCGACGGCATCGGCAACCTCGTCGCGCCGCTCGCGCGCTACGGCCTGCGCGCGCTCGAGGAGGACGCCTGATGGACTTCGCGCCCAGCGCCCGCGCCGCCGCCGTCGCCGACGAGACCCGCCGGTTCCTCGACGAGGAGGTGCTGCCCGCGGAGCCGGTGCTCGCGGAGCAGCTCGCGGCGACGCCCGACGAGTGGGGCTTCCGCCCGGTCGTCGACGACCTGCGGCGGGCGGCCCGCGAGCGCGGGCTGTGGAACCTGTTCCTGCCCGGCACCCGCGACGACGGAAGCGCAGGATTGTCGAACCTCGACTACGCCCCCGTTGCCGAGCTCAGCGGGCGCAGCCCGAAGCTCGCGCCGGTCGCGATGAACTGCGCCGCGCCCGACACGGGCAACATGGAGCTGCTCAACGACTTCGGCACGGCTTCGCAGCGCGACGAGTGGCTGGCCCCGCTGCTCGATGCGCGCATCCGCTCGGCCTTCTGCATGACCGAGCCCGAGGTCGCGTCGTCGGATGCGACGAACATCGCCACCCGCATCCGCCGCGACGGCGACGAGTTCGTGATCTCGGGGCGCAAGTGGTGGTCGACCGGGGCGATGAACCCCGACGCGACGCTGTTCATCGTGATGGGCAAGACCGACCCGGATGCTCCGCGCCATCGCCAGCAGTCGATGGTGCTCGTGCCCCGTGACGCCCCCGGCGTCGAGGTCGTGCGGCCGCTCACCGTGTTCGGCTACGACGACCGCGACCACGGCGGGCACGCGGAGGTCGCGTTCCACGACGTGCGCGTGCCGGTGTCGAACCTGCTCGGCGGCGAGGGCGAGGGGTTCGCGATGGCGCAGGCGCGGCTCGGGCCCGGTCGCATCCACCACTGCATGCGCCTCATCGGCATGGGCGAGCGCGCCATCGAGCTGATGCGCGAGCGCGCCGGGTCGCGGGTCGCGTTCGGCCGGCCGCTCGCCGAGCAGGGCGTGGTGCGCGAGTGGATCGCCCGTTCGCGCGTCGAGCTCGAGGCCATGCGCCTGCTCGTGCTGAAGACCGCGTGGCTCATGGACACCGTCGGCAACCGGCAGGCGATGACCGAGATCCAGTCGATCAAGATCGCCGTGCCCGGCACCGTGCAGGGCATCCTCGACCGCGCGATGCAGCTGCACGGGGGCGGTGGAGTCTCGAGCGACCACCCGCTCGCCGAGATGTACGCTGCCGCCCGTACCCTGCGCCTCGCCGACGGCCCCGACGAGGTGCACCTGAACTCCCTGGGGCGCGCACAGCTGCGCGACCCCGCCTGGCCCTTCCCCGGCACGTCAACGACGACGAAAGGCACCCTGACATGACCGACCGCATCATCGACGGCTACGGCCGCGCGACCATGTCGATCGCGGCGATCCTCTCCGAGACCGCGCACCGCATGCCCGACAACGTCGCCCTCATCTGGAACGACGAGAAGACCACGTACGGCGACCTGTGGCGCCAGACCCGCGCCTACGCCGGCGCCCTGCGCGACCGCGGCATCGGCCCGGGCGACCGCGTCGCGATGATCGTGCCGAACGTGCCCGACTTCCCGCGCGTCTACTACGCGGTGCTCTCGCTCGGTGCGGTCGTCGTGCCCGTGCACCTGCTGTTCAAGGCCGACGAGATCGAGTACGTGCTGCGCGACTCGGGCGCGAAGCTCGCGGTCGTCGCCGCGCCGATGCTGCAGGAGGCCGGGGCGGCCGCCGCGCGTGCGGGCGTGCCGATGGTCTCGGTGCTGCTGCCCGAGGCCATGAAGGACCAGGTTCCGGTGCCGCGGCTGGAGGACGAGGCATCCGTCGCCGTGCCCATCGAGCGCTACGCGTCGGTCTCGCCGATGGACGCCGCCACGGTGCTCTACACGAGCGGCACGACCGGCAAGCCGAAGGGCGCGGTCGGCATGCACCTCGGCATGATCGAGCAGGTCAACACGAACCTCATCGACACGTTCCCGCTGCAGAGCGACGACGTGCTCTTCGGCGGCCTGCCCCTGTTCCATACCTATGGGCAGATGTCGGTGCTGAACATCTCGTTCCGCAAGGGCGCGGCGATCATCCTGCTGCCGAAGTTCGACGCCGACGAGGCGCTCGCGCTCATGACGAAGCACGGCGCGACGCTGTTCACGGCCGTGCCGACCATGTACATCGCGCTGCTGCACGCGGCGCGCCGGCAGTCGGAGCACCCGCAGCTGCGCTTCGCCGTGTCGGGCGGGGCGGCGCTGCCGGTGAGCGTGCTCGAGGAGTTCGAGCGCACGTTCGGTGCCGAGGTGCACGAGGGGTACGGGCTGACCGAGACGTCGCCGACCGTGGCGTTCAACTCGGTCGGCGTGCCCACCCGCCCCGGCACGGTCGGCACCCCGCTCTGGGGCGTCGACGTGGAGATCGCCGACGCCGAGGTCGAGGATCAAATCGTGCTGCTGCCGCACGGCGAGGCCGGCGAGATCGTGGTGCGCGGGCACGCGCTGTTCGCGGGCTATTTGGCGATGCCGGATGCCACGGAGGCGGCGTTCACCGACGGCTGGTTCCGCACCGGCGACATCGGCACGAAGGACGACGACGACTACATCACGATCTGCGACCGCAAGAAGGACATGATCGTGCGCAACGGCTACAACGTCTACCCGAGCGAGGTCGAGGCCGTGCTCATCCAGCACCCCGACGTCGCCAACATCGCCGTCTTCGGCCTCTCAGATGAGACCCGCGGCCAGGAGGTCAACGCCGCGGCCGTGCTCGAGCCCGGCGCATCCGTCACCGAGGCCGAGCTCATCGCCTGGGCCCAGGAGCGCATGGCCGCCTACAAGTACCCCCGCCACATCGACTTCGTCGCCGAGCTGCCGCTGGGTGCCAGCGGCAAGGTGCTCAAGCGCGAGTTGGTGGCGCGGTACTCCGCGGTGGTGGCGCATTGACAGCCAGTAGCCCACATCGGCCGCGAATCCGAGAGAACTTTCGCCTGAAGATCGATGAGTCGCCGGATTCATGCCGGTCGGAGCCACCGTCAAAACGCCGGCGCGGGCGGGCTGCCTCCCTCCACGACGGTGCCGGCTGCCTGCACACGTACAAACTCCCGAACGAGGCAAGGCCGATCGGGCACCTGAGGACCCACACGATTGCAGCAGGAGTCGGCCGACCGGCAGCTAGGGTACTTCTGACAAGCGCCCGTTTGTCTACGGGTAGCCCGCCTTAGGGCTGGCGAAGCCGACTGACCCCCTGTCGCCAAGGACACTGATCTGCACACCGCGCGCATTCGCCTCGTCCTGTGCGAGGTCCATTGCTTCGAGATACGAACTTGAGGCGGAACCAGTAACCTCTCCGATCAGTTCATTGCCGGGACGCGAGTAGAGGGTGTACGTGACAATGTTGTGTGCAGCCTCGCGGTGCTTCAGGCCTACACGCGCTGAAAGTTCCGGTTCGCTCCATCGATCTACATCCTCAGGATCCAAATGGAGCCCCCGCTCGACTGCGTAGTCGACCACCGTTGCCTGCACGGTGCGGGCGCTCTCCACGAGCGCCTCGGCGTAAGTCCGAATATCGTCGAGTCGTTCAGTGAGCGTGTCGACATCTTCGTCCCGCAGCGCTTCGGCGAGCTCCTCGTAGGCGTCACCGACTGATTTCATCGGGACCAGCGCCCGGACTCGTACCGGAATCGGCACGAGAACCTGCTGGATGATCCAGAGAGCCCGCTCGCGAAGTTCGTCCAAACTGGGACGAACACCCGCATCCGGATCCTGATTGGTCAAGTGGTTCTCGCCTCCATCGCGTCATGGTCCTTCGTACAGTACGCGCGCCCGAACCGTAGGGCGACTCACGGCACCTACCTCCCCGCACAATTCTCTGCGCCGGGGTAACGTGAGTTTTTCCGTGTGGTGAGAGTCAGGAGCTATGACGCTCCGTGTGAGAGAGTTCGAGATGGCGCGGTCAGCGAAGCCGAAGCCCCACAGGTGTCTGGTGCAGCCCCATTGGGCGGAAGCAAACAGGCCGCGCGGAGACAACGAGGCGCAACTCCTTGCAATGAATGAGGCTTTGATCGGCTAATGTGGATCACCGGTGATGTTGAACTGCCCGATGAAGTGCTCGCCGCACAGGCAGAAGGTCGCCTCGTGTTCTTCGTTGGTGCAGGAGCAAGCGTTGCACCCCCTTCAGATCTTCCGCTGTTTGGGGTGCTCGCCGAGAAGTTGGCGGTCCTAGCTCGCGTCCCATACGACGACGCGGTCGCGATCGACTATTTCCTCGGCTCGATGCCGGATGATTTCGACGCCCACGGTCACACTCGAGACATCATCTCGACTGCCAACTCAATGCCGAACTCGACCCACGGCGCTATCGTCCGACTAGCTTCTGCCACAGGCTCCTTGAGGGTGGTGACGACCAACTTCGATGACCATCTTGCCTCAGCAGCTGCTAGTGAGGGCATCGCTATTGCGGACAAGTGGATCGGACCGGCGCTACCTCTCGGGGATGACTTTGAAGGGCTCGTACACCTTCACGGCTCGGTGACACGGCATCCGCGCGAACTTGTTCTCACCGATCAAGACTTCGGCCGCGCCTACCTCACCGCTGCATGGGCGACGCGGTTTCTATTGCCTATGTTCCAGCGGTTCACCGTCGTCTTCATTGGCTATAGTCACGACGACCCGATCATGCGTTATCTCGCACTAGGCCTGCCTTCTGGCACCCCCCGCTTTGCCCTAACCAGCGCCGACAGCGCACATGACATCAAGTGGAAACGACTCGGCGTCCGGCCCGTGGCGTACCCGGTGTCGGGTCATGATCATGGGGCGCTCGTTCGAGCCCTCATAGCGTGGGATGTCCGCGCTCGGATGGGACAGATCGAGCATGGCGCCCGGATCCAGGAGATCGTTTCCGCTGGTCCGACTCTTACTCCGGTGGATCGCGACTATCTGATTGAGCGGCTAACTTGCCGTGAGGGTGCTTCCGACTTTGCAAAGGCGACCACGTCCGAGTCGACTGAGCTGAAGCTCGAGTGGCTTCGCTGGCTGGAGAGTTTCGCGGGTTTCAGAGAGCTCTTTGAGCCCGGGGACGTGGACGAGGCCTCGGCCATCCTAGGGAAATGGTTCTGCCGCACGTTCCTCGCTGCCCCAGGCTTGCATGGAGCCGCACTTCAGACTGTGCAGCGCCTCGGCCAGACGTTCGCGGAACCGTTGTTCACAACGGCTGGCTTCTCCGTTGAGGAGTTAGATCAGGCAGACCCGACAGCAGGAGCACGGTGGCGCGCCTTTCTCGCGACGTCGGTGCACGGGTTTACCGCGCCCGCGCGATCGGACGTGTTGCTTCCGTTCGTTCCCGGCGCAGCGCCGCGAAGTGTTTCCGTCCTGCGTTTCGCTATCCGCCCGTTTCTGGTCCTCAAGCCTCGATGGTTCCTCGAGGAGCCCGAGACCCCGACGGCCGTGCCCGACGCCGACGTCAGTTGGCATGGCGACGAGTATGCGCTAACCCCTCACCTGTCCGCTGCAGTTCAAGCGGCGCGGCCCGGGGATCAATCGCTGGGTCTCGCGCTCGAGGAGGCATTGACCGCGGCCTATGACCTGCTCGATACATATCGTGGGGAGCCCGGTTGGGACGCGCTTTCATTCGGTCGTTCGGCGATTGAACCGCATCCGCAGGATGAGTTCCGCGAGCCCATCGATGCGATCATCGATGCACTGCGCGACTTCGGTCTTCGAGTGTATGCAACTCAACGGGACCTGCCCGGTAGATGGTGGGCAACTGGGCGCCAACTCTTCCAGCGAGTCGCTCTACACCTGACGGCGGTAGATTCGGATCTCGACTCGAATTCCAAGCTCGAATGGCTGCTGGACCGAAGCGATCTCTACGAGGACGGTCTGAAGCATGAAACCTATGCCGTCCTAGCTGCCAGCGTCGCCGGTGCATCCAGCGAGACTCGAGGGCGGGTGCTCGAGACCGTAATGGTCGGGCCGGATCTCCCCGCGGAATCTCCTGATCGCGATCGGCACGTGGAGTACGGCAAGTACAACTTGCTAGTGTGGCTGGTCGCCCACGCGCCGTCGTGGGTAGAGGCAAGCTCCGCTCTCGAGGCCATCCGACAAGCGAACCAGGACTTTGCTCCGAGAGATCATCCGGACTTCGACACATGGATGTCGTCCGGCACATGGGGCGGTCGACTGCCCGTAGATCCATCCGAGTTCACGGCTGGCATCCGCGCCGATGCCGCGACGACACTCGCGGATCTGCTCTCGAGAGACTTCTCTGAGCGGGCGTTCGATGAGCCGACCTGGCGTGACACGCTTTCTTTGCTCACGCAGTCGGTAGAGAGCGACGCATCGATTGGTGACAGCCTGTGGGACGAAGTCCTCTTGCAGGTCGCAGATCAGCCGCGACAGGCTGAGATGCTTCGCGCAATCGTGGCTGGATGGTCGAAAGCTGATCTCAATTCTTCAGCACTCGTTGCTATTGAGAGGACGAGCACGCTTGTGCCAGACGCTGAGGCGGCCTTTCAGGTTGGTCGATTCCTAGTTGAGCAGGTACGAAAGCGAGTCGATGATGTTGAAGATGACTCGCTGAAGAACATGCGAGCCATGGCGCGGGCGCTTTGGCTTGCACATGGTAGTGCGTTTAGTCATGCCCAAGGTGTTGACGTGATGTCGTTGGCACCTTTGTATCTGAACTCGTGGCCTGGGAGCCTTGCCCTCTACTGGCTGACCGAAATCGATAGGCGTTGGAGGCAGGACCGAGACGTTTGGGCTGGCCTCAACGAAGAGGAGCAAGAGGCGGTGATTCAGCTTCTAGCCGGCCCATCCCACGCCCTCGACGCGACACGTCCCGCGTTCACGAGCCAGTTGTTCTTCCTGTTTATGGCAGACGCCGACTTTGCCTCTGCGCACCTTCTCCCGCTGTTCAACGACGCCGAGAGCGCTGCGCTCGTCTGGAACGCGTTCCTGCACCACCCGCGATACAACGACAGATTGCTCGCGGCAGGTCTGCTTGACGCAATGGTGGCTGCATGGGATCGACTCGGGAGCATCGTTGAAGAGACGATCCGGCAGCAGTTCTTCGGCGTCGTGGTTTCGGTCGCTTCGTTTTCGGGCGTCACGAACGAAGAGCGTCAGGGGCTACTTGACCGAAGTGTGCTTTCGGAGAACGGTGCGTACGCGGAGCGCTTCGCGGGGTCAATCACTAGACTTCTCCGCGTTGATCGGGTTGATGGCGCGGCGATTTGGGAGCGGTGGTTGCGCGCTCACGTCCATGATCGACTCAATGGAGTCCCGCGTATCGCATCAGCAGATGAGCTCGCGTGCTGGGCTGACGCCGTCCCATTTTGCGGCACCGCTATCCCCGATGGCATCGCGCTTTTTGACGGGCGGGCCCCCGGGTTTGGCGAGCAGTCCGTTCTGACCGACTTTCCGGCCGGAGTCCTCGCCGCCCACGGGCCAGAGTTGGTCGAGTTCTTCGCGGCACGTGCAAGGAACACAGTCCGAAGCGGATTTGGTCTTTCCTACCGAGTTCGTCGGCTCGTTGATTTGATTCGATCGGAACTGGGCGATGAAGTCGCTGGTCCGCTCGTGGACGCCTTGCGTGCGAGGGGCTTCCTAGACGAACCGACTTGAGCAGTGGAACCATGGGTAGTGCCCAGGGATATTCTTTGACCTGGATGCCGTGACGCTACGAGAACCTCCCGGCGGAGTGGAACTGCTTCCACTACCCCCTGAACCGGAGGTTCTCGTGTCCCGAGCCGACTCTTGCCGGACAGCGCCGTCCTTGGCAACGCCTCACCCGTCATCCCGCATCTGGGACCTCGATCGGCTATCGCTCAAGCTGGATGGTCTTGTCGGTAGCAATGTGATCTAGTGCTCGTTCCACGAGTGGGTGTGCGCATAGCCCGTGTGTGGTTTCCCATCGATCGAGCCAGCCAGCGAAGTTCAAAGTCGTGAACCGCAGCAGGTTCTGCACATCGGCGAAGATCAGTGCTGGCGAACGACGAACCTGAACACCGTCGGTTCCCAGTCCGGGCATGGGGCATCCGAACACAACCGGTTCGCAATGGCTGATGCGGTTGCGTGCCCAGTTGACGCGTTGCGCGAGTCGCGCAATATCCCTGCGTGGCGCCGAGAGCCTGTGCTTGAGCGCGGGTTCCCAGAGATCCCGGACGTAGTAGGCACGCGACCCGTCTGACCTCTTGTCCCCCCTGCCTAGCAGGTTGACCCATGTGCCCAGCATCACCTGGGCGATGATCTTGCCCGACGGAGCGTTAACACCTACGGCGGCCTCGGCCTCAGAGAACGCCTCGTCTGCGGTTGCGTCCAGCAGTTCTCTCTGGTTCTGAAACCATCGCTCGCCGTACTGTGCTGCGAGCGAGCGGTGAATGGTCTCCCGCAGAGCGACCTCCGCGAATCTCACGCCAGCATGGAGATTCGCTGCAAGTTCTGCATCGATGAGGTACAGCGCGACGGCATCCTTGTCACCTGCGGTGGCAGCCCGGAATCGCCGAAGACGTTGCTTGGCAAGACTCTGGACAAGCGCCGTCTGCTCGGCCGGATGCAGTTGTGGGATCACGCTAGCGAGGATAGTATGGGGTCATATTCCCACGGCAACGGCCGTTTGGGTTTCGGAAACCGTCGTAGATCCTTGGGTCACGACGGTTTCATCTTTAACTCGCCAACCCACCCCGGGTTGCGCTCCGCACGCCGCCATCACGCGAAGTCCTGACGCGCGGCCGGGCCGATGATCCGATATGCCGAGGCTGTCAACAAGGGCCGTCCATGTTGCCGCCGCGCATGTTCAGAGCAGAGACCGTCCTACAGCCGTCCTACAGCCCTGAGTGCCAGTCAGGCGTCGGTGGACATCAGTACTCTACGTACATGGCACGGGTTGACCGGCGAGACCGATTGAGTACCTCGACCGAACTCATCGCTGAGTGTGAGGCCCAGATGTGGCGGGCCGCCGCGGAAGTTGCGGCTGCGCGAGCGGCCCGCGATGAAGCCGAACGGCGCCTCCAACTGGCACGTGACGCCGTAGGTCCCATGATCCAGAGGTATGGCTCGGCCTTGGATCTCAACAACCAACACGTGAGTCGAGAGACTGTCCGGGCGCTGTACTGGGATCACCCCGACATCAGGGCACGAGACATCTCCGACGCCTTTGCGATAGAAGGAGGCGCGGCTGCTGTGCACAGGCATTCCGGCTCCAGCGAAGTAGTGGTTTGGTGCGTTGGGGGCTGCGACACCGAGATCCGGATAAGGAGTCGAACCTCTTGGTCGGACATCTGCGAACCGTGCATGGCGCGTCGCACTCAGGAACGGCGCGAGGCCCACGAGGCGTGGCAGGCCCAGCACAGGGCGGCGCGAGAAGCAGACAAGGACCGAGACCGCGTGTGGATTCGAGAGCAACTATCGGCGGGCCGCACACCAGAGGAG
Source organism: Agromyces rhizosphaerae (assembly GCF_027925245.1). Lineage (NCBI taxonomy): Bacteria > Bacillati > Actinomycetota > Actinomycetes > Micrococcales > Microbacteriaceae > Agromyces > Agromyces rhizosphaerae. The sequence continues at coordinate 1,878,970 of NZ_BSDP01000001.1, read as the reverse complement.
GTCTCGAGATCTTGGGAGCCGGATGAGACGAGTTCGCTCGCTCGCGCCATATTCCGGGAGACGTTGCTGGAAGAGCTCGCACGTTGGATTCCCTCGCGCCATGTTCGGGAAGACGTTGGTGGATGAGCTCTCACGTCCAATTGTGATCCATGGCAAGACTGGCCTCTGCTGACATGCGGTGCAGGACGTGCGCCCCGGGGCCACACGACACCGAGGTGTCCGTCACTCATGCGTTAGCGCGCTAGAAGCATCTCACCCCAGGCCGCCCGGAGGCCTCTCCTACGTCAACAACGATCCGGGTCAGTACATCTAGCGCATCGATTGTGCAGTCACCGGCACTGAACGCCATGCCCTCGACCGCCAGTTGCGCGGAGACAGCAAATTGCGCGAGCTGCGCGCCCGAGTAGCCAGCGTGGCTGTCGGCGCCACAGAGTCGATACGTGCCCCCTCTCGGCGAGCGCCCTTGCGGCGCAAAGCACGCAAGCCCCGCTTGGCGACGTGCTGTCTCTCGACCATTCCAGCGAAGCAATATCTAGGAGCCGTGCCCACTTGCCGGCCATGTTGCCATCTAGTTCGAGCCCCAAGCGACGATATGCTCCGCCTATGCCGGGCATTCGTACCAACACACAGGCGTCGTCGGTGTCGTTGATCATCAATGAGTCGCCGAACGTGACGCTTGCTGGGTTCGAGCAAGACATGGCGGATGTCGAATCTGTGATCGAGCTCGCAACGCTAATGGCCCGCGTGGAGTATGTGGGTCACGTTGGGCGACTGCCGAGGGAGGTGAAGCTCTCCCACATACACTACGGAAGTCCGCTCGAAGTCGGGATACTCATCGCTGGATGGTCGTGGGTACTCGTGAAGGGCTTACAGGCCATCGCAACTGTCGTGGACACTTTCAGCAACAGCTCCGCACGAAGGGCGGAGGGCCGGGCCGCTGACGCAGAAGCCGAACGGAACACAGCAGAGGCCGAGAAACTGCGGGCCGAAGCAGAAGAGATCCGCTTTCGCACCCGCTCGGCTGCGGAGGCTCAGCGGACCGAGTTGGAGAGGCACCTCCGTGCACGGCTCCACTTCGATGAGTTCCTGACCGTCGCGAGTAGTTCGCTCTCAGACCCTGACCGCGGGGCCTTCGAGTTTGCAATGAAGACGCCTAGGGAAGACGGCGCGAACTCTTCGCACCCCAACGAGGCGGACACGCAGGAGAGACGACAGATGCTCGAGCGCCTCGCCGCAAAGGGATTCGTGCTCGACACCAGCAATCTACGGCCATCCACCTAGCACGTCGTACACGATGTAACCTGCGGCTCGGCCCGGGCGCGAGTCAGTCGACGGGCGGGCGCCGCAGGCGCTTGACGTCGGTGCGGCGCTTCTTCGCGCTGAGGCGACGTTCCTTCGAGCCGCGGCTCGGCTTGGTCGGTCGGCGCGACGGCGCCGGCGGGCGCAGGGCGTCGCCGACGAGCTCGGCGAGCCGCGCCCGGGCGGCGTCCCGGTTGCGCAGCTGGGCCCGGTGCTCGGATGCGGCGATCGTCAGCACCCCGTGCACCAGTCGACCGCTCAGGCGGTCGAGCAGGCGCTCGCGCTGCTGCGCCGAGAGCGCGGTCGAGCCCGCGACATCCCACACGAGCTCGACCCGGGAGTCGGCAGTGTTCACGCCCTGCCCGCCCGGGCCCGACGACCGCGAGAAGCGCCAGGTCAGCTCCGACTCGGGAATCGTGAGCCCGGCAGTGACCCGCAGTCCGGGGCGATGGGCGGCTGGCATGGGCCCATCATGCCCCGGGACGGCGGGCTGTGCGAGGCATCCGTCAGATGAGCTCGTAGAAGCGCCAGAAGCCGAACTCGGGCACGATCACGCGCACGTCGCTCCAGCCGGCCTCGCGGGCGTACCCGCGCAGCGTGTCGGGGCGCATGACGGTGCCGGTGGCGGCGCTCGACCCGTGCGAGCGGCCGTCGGGCAGGCAGACGAACAGGCTGAAGCCGTACATCAGCCGGTCGAGGTCGCCGGCGTTCGGCGCGAAGGCGTCGGCGACCGCCTCATCCATGATCACGACCGAGCCGCCCGGGCGTACGGCGTCGCGCATCGCCCGCAGCACCTCGACCGGGTGGGGCAGGTCGTGGATGCACTCGAAGGCGAAGATCGCGTCGAACGGGCCGTGCTCGGCCAGCTCGGCGGCATCCGTCGCCTGGAACCGCACGCGATCGGCCACGCCCGCCTCCCGCGCGTTCTCGCCCGCGGCGACCACCGAGGCGGTGTCGACGTCGAAGCCCTCGACCCGCAGCTGCGGGTACGCCGACGCCAGCGCGATCGACGACCAACCGAGGCCCATGCCGACGTCGGCGATGCGGGCATCCGGCCGCGACAGCGCCTCGTGCACGTGCGGCACGTCGGCCAGCACCGCGGGCATCGCGTCGAACCAGGGGCGGTTGCCCTCGGCCTGCGACTCGCGGGCGTCGGCGCCGAACTGCTGCCAGCTCACGCCACCGCCCGTGCGGTACGCGTCGAGGATGCCGGGCATCGCCTGGCTCGCGGCGGCGAACATGCGCGCGAGCGGCGCGATGTAGGCGAGGTTCCTCCGGTCGGTCAGCACCGGCTCGGCGTGCGCCGGCAGCGAGTACCGACGCTCGTCGGCGGGCGCCGCGGGGTCGTCGACGGTGAGAATGCCGACGGATGCCTGTTGCTCCAGCCACTCCCGCGCGTAGCGCGCATCGGTGTCGGTGCGGGCGGCGAGCTCGGGGGCCGCCAGGGCGGCGCCGCCCGAGAGAGCGTCGTACCAGCCCAGCCGGCCGCCGACGTGCACCGCCATCGTCTCGACCGCGCCGAGGATCGACGCGAACATGCGCTCGCCGAAGGCGTCGACTGCGGCGTCGTCGACCGTGTCGGCCGTGCTCTCTGTGTCGATGGGCTCGGGCGCGACCCGCGCCTCGTGCTCGGTGATGGTCATGATGTCCCCTCCAGGTCGTGCCGACGCGTCGTCGGCACTTCCGAAGCTACGGAGCGGGGAGGGTGCGGCTCATCGGCCGAATCATGCATCCGTGGGCGGCGGTCTGCATAGCGTGATGCACGGGGCGGTCGGCGGGGCTGCTGGGCCGGGCCCGCGACCCCTTGGCCTACGAACCGTCGGTCTCGTCCCGCCACCATGCGGCCGCGGCCGTGCGGGAGCCGACGCCGAGCTTCAGGTAGATGTTCGCCAGGTGGCGGCCGACGGTCTTCTCGCTGATGAACAGCCGGGTCGCGACATCGCGGTTGGATGCCCCCTGCGCGACGAGCGCCAGGATCTCGCCCTCGCGCTCGGTGAGCGGGCCGGTGCGCGGCGCCTCCGGGCGCTTCTGCACGACGACCGGCAACGCGCCCAGGCGATCGAACGCCGCTGCGGCGTCCGCGCGCATCTGCGCTGCCGCGGCGGCGTCGCCCTGCGCGTCGAGGCCAGCGGCGATCCACGAACGCATGCTGGCCTGCTCCCACCGCAGCCCGAGCCGGGTGAACAGGCCCAGCGCGCGGTGGAACGCCTCCACCGCGCCGGTCGCGTCACTCTCGGCGAGTGCGACCATGCCGCTGCCGTGCTCCGCCCAGGCGCGGAAGCCGTCGGTGCCGAAGTCCTCTGCCGCGGCGACGAGCTCGTCGCGCAGCTCGCGGGCATCAGCCTCACGGCCGGTGGCGATCGCGACCTCGATTCCTGCGCGCAATAGGCGCACGCGGGCCAGGCGGTCGCGCCCGATCAGGGCGGAGGTGAGCAGCGCCCACGCCCGCTCGCCGTCGCCGTCTGCGAGGTGCAGGAGCGCCTCGCCGGGTGCCGGGTCGATGTCGAGCTCGCGGGCCTGGTCGTACGCCGCGCGGGCTCCGGCGACGTCGCCGCGCAGCCGCCGGATCTCGCCGACCTGGTACCAGCCCTCGCCCGCGACCCAGGGGTCGGCGGACTGCAGGTCGGCGCACGCCCGTTCGAGCTCGGACTCGGTCTCGGTCCAGTCGCCGCCGGCGCTACGCAGTTCGAGGCGGTGCACGCGGCACACGCCGACGTAGACCGCGTCGGCGCCGTATCCGGCGCACCACTCCTCGGTGGCGTGCGTCCACTCGGCCATGCGCCGGTAGTCGGCGAGCTCGTAACAGGCGTGGATGGTCATGCAGAGGATGTCCCCGGCCCACTCCGGGGCGACGTCACCGCCGACGACCGCCAGCATCGCCTCGTCGAGCTTGCCGAACCCGCCCGCCGCGTCGCCCGAGCGCATCGCGCGCATGCCCTCGACCACGGCGGCGATCGCGCCGACGGCCGGGTCGTCGAGGGCGTCGTCCAGCTCGCGCAGTCGCGCGACCGACTCCGCGGTCCACAGGTCCTCGCTGCCCGCGGCGATGCCGCTGGCACCCTCCAAGTAGGCGAGGTAGGCGTGGGACAGGCTGTCGGGGCGATCCGCCAGCAGCTTCTGCGCGCGACGCGCCCAGGCCGTGCCGACGGTCAGCTCGCCGCGCGTGAGGCGCAGCAACGAGATGAGCAGCGCGGTGTCGGCGCAGGCGACCTCGTCATGCTCCGCGCGCGACGCGCGGTAGGCCGACTCGAGCGACACGAGGCATCCGTCGATGTCACTCAGCCACCACTGGCTCGCGGCGAGGGCGCGCAGGTCGCTCGGGGCGAGGCCGCCGTCGGCGTTCGCCGCGAGGAACCCCGCTCGAGCGTCACGCCAGTTCGCGTCGCGATGGGCCCGGCGCGCCGCGTCGATCATGACGCTGGCGTCGGTCATGCCGGGAGCCTACCCGGTAGCGCAGATACATGGCGAGCATCGCCAGCATCGTGACCAGGTAGAAGCCGTGCAGCACCCAGACCGGCCCGAACGGGAGCGTGACGACGTAGAACGTGTGGAACAGGTTGCCGATGTTGCCCATCCACAGCGCCGGGAGGCTGTACGACGCGAGGTCGCGCGAGCGCACCGCCTTGACCACCATCGGCAGGTTCGCCGTGGCGAACAGCACGGTCGACACCGTGCCGGCGAGGGTCGCGAGTTCCATGGAGGCGACGCTACGAGTGGGCGGGTCGCTCGCGCGTCGGCCGTTTCATGCAACTCGCGCGGGGGCCTGCATGGTTCGATCCATCGACGCGGCGGCGTGGTCAGAGGGTGAGCAGCACCTTGGTGGCGCGGCGCTCGTGCATGGCTCTGTAGCCCTCGGCCGCCTCCTCGAGCGGCAGGGTGAGGTCGAAGACCTTGCCGGGGTCGATGGCGCCGTCCCAGATCAGGCGGATGAGGTCGGGGAGGAACCGGCGCACGGGAGCCGGGCCGCCCTCGGCGCGGATGCCGGCGAAGAAGAGGCGGATGCCGGGGATCTGCACCTCGTAGTTCAGGCCGACGTAGCCCAGGTGGCCGCCGCCGCGGGTGGCGCCTACCGCCTGCATGAACGACTCCTGCGTGCCGACGGCCTCGACCACGGAGTGCGCACCGAGCCCGTCGGTGAGCTCCTTGATCTTCGCGATGCCCGCCTTGCCGCGCTCCTCGACGATGTCGGTCGCGCCGTAGTGGCGGGCGAGTGCCTGCCGCTCGGGGTGGCGCGACATCGCGATGATCCGCTCGGCGCCGAGTTGCTTCGCCGCGAGCACCGCCATCAGCCCGACCGCGCCGTCGCCCACGACGGCGACCGTCTTGCCCGGGCCTGCCTCGGCGGCCACGGCCGCGTACCACCCGGTGCCGAGCACGTCGGAGGCCGCGAGCAGGTGGCGCACCTGCTCCTCGGTCGGCTCGCCCGGCGTCGCGACGAGGGTGCCGTCGGCGTAGGGAATGCGCGCCTTCTCGGCCTGCGTGCCGATCTGCGCGACGAACGTGCGGTGCACGCACTGCGACTGGTAGCCCGACCGGCAGATCTCGCACGTGTTGTCGGAGATCACGAACGACCCGACGACGTAGTCGCCCACCTTGAGGGTCTTCACGTCCGCGCCGATCTCCTCGACCACGCCGACGTACTCGTGCCCCATCGGGGTGTGGTCGACCGGCTCGATGCCGCGGTACGGCCACAGGTCCGACCCGCAGATGCAGGTCGCGGTCAGCCGCACGATCGCGTCGGTCGGGTCGATGATGGTCGGATCTTCGCGCTCCTCCACCCGGACGTCGCCGGGGGCGTGGATGACCACTCCACGCATGGTGGACCTCCTTCACATGTCCAAGGGCACGAGCGGATGCCCCTGAGCCACCACGCAGCTCAGGGGCATCCGCTCGGCTCAACCGGCGTCAGCCGACCGGGATGCCGTCGTTCTCGATCGGGGCCGAGCCGCCCTCGTACACCTCGACCGGGCCGTCACCGGAGTCGGTCACGAACGGCGAGCCGTCGATCGGCACCTGCGCGCCGCTCACGACCTGCGTGATCTGCGCGCCTGCGTAGCCGGAGTGGCTGTCGGCGCCGAAGGCGAGCGGCACGACGCCGCTGCCGACGAGCTCGCCCGAGGCGACGACCTCGAGCAGCGACTCGCGGGTCGGGTTGTCACCGGCCTTGGCGAGCGCTTCGGCGGTCAGGTAGCCGATCGCCATGCCGTAGACGGTGTTGCCGTTGAACACGTCGGGGTCGCCGTACTCGTCGTTGATATCGCGGAACAGCTGCACCCACTCGTCACTGTCGTCGCCGGCGGCGCCGAGGTAGTTCGACGAGATGAAGCCCTCGAGCAGCAGCGGGGCCGACTCGCCCAGGTACTCGGCGAGCGTCGGGTAGTCGGCGCCGGGGTTGGCGGTGATGTACTGCGGGAACCATCCGAGCTGTGCGGCCGTGCCGATCGTCAGCGCGGTGAACCCGGGGATGGAGGCGAGGAACGCCACGTCGCATCCGGCCGACTGCATGGCGACGACCTGCGCCGAGACGTCCTGGTTCGAGACCGTGTAGACCTGCGACTCGGCGAAGTCGGCGCCGAGGGTCTGCAGCACGCCGGCCGAGAAGTCCTCGCCGAAGTCGTCGTCCTGACCGAGGTAGCAGTACGTGCCGTCGGGGAACTCCTCCGCCGCGTACGCGCCGAGGATCTTGCCCTCGCGGGTGTAGTCGGTGTTCACGCCGAACGTCATCGGGTACGCCTCGGGCTGGTCCCAGGCGAGGCTGCCGGATGCCACGAAGAGGTCGGGCACCTCGTTGTCGTTCAGGAAGTCGAGCACCGCGCTGTGCGTGGGCGTGCCGAGGCCGCCGACGATCGCGAAGACCTCGTCTTCGAGCACGAGCTCGCGCACGACGGTCTGGGTCTCGGCCGGGTTGTAGCCGTCGTCCTTGACCAGGTACTCGATGGTGCGGCCGTTGATGCCGCCGTTGTCGTTCACGTAGTCGAAGTACGCCTGCGTGGCGGCGGAGATCGACGCGTAGCCGGCGGCCGCGGGGCCGGTGAGCGGCTGGTGGGTGCCGATCACGATCGACTCCTCGGTGACGCCGGGCGCGGCGTCCCCGGGGGTGCTGCACGCGGCGAGCGCCGGTACGGCGAGGGCCGCTGCGCCGAGCGCGGCGATCCATCTGGTGGTGTGCTGTGTCATCGTCGACACCCTTTCTCTCGGTGTGGGCAACGCGGTGATGGTGACGCGGTGCGGATGATGCGGTGTGGTGGTGCGCGTTCAGGTGGACGTGGTGCGGGTGGTGCGGGTGGTGCGAGAGCGGATGCGGCCCCGCAGGGCGACGAGCGCCCCCTGGATGCCGCGCGGTGCGGCGATCATGATCACGACGAGCAGGGCGCCGAAGATCAGGACCGCCAGGTTCCCGTCGAGCCGGCTCACGGCGTCGTCGGGAAGCGGGAGGGTCTCGGTGACGGCGGCGATGGCCTCGGGCAGCAGCACGAGCAGCAGCGCGCCCCAGACGGCGCCGGGCAGGGTGCCCGTGCCGCCCACGACGATCGCGACGAGCAGGAACAGCGAGAACGCCAGGCCGTAAGCGCCCGGGCTCGCGGCCTGCGTCACGTACGCCAGCACCGCCCCGCCGAGGCCGGCCGCGCCCGCGCTGATCGCGAACGCCTGCACCTTCACCCGGAACGGGTCGATGCCCGAGAGCCGGGCCGCGGCCGTGTCGTCGCGCACGGCCTGCATGCGGATGCCGCTGGGCGAGCGCCCGAGCTGCGCGAGCAGCACGAGCACGATCGCGGCCGCCACGAGGGCGACCCACGCCTGCCACTGCTCGTTCGCGATCACCGTGCTGAGCACCTCGGGGCGGCGCTCGGTCTGCACGTACAGGCCCTGGTCGCCGCCGAGGAGTCCCGAGAAGGTGCTCGTCACGGCGGGCAGGGCGAGCACGATCGCGAGGGTGAGGCCCGCGAGGTACGGCCCATGCAGGCGGGCGCCGGCGGCGCCGACGAGCGTGCCGAACGCGGTCGCTGCGACGACGGCCACGAGGAACGGAGCGAGGAGCAGCACTGGGCCCTCGATGCCGGCCTCGGCGAGGCCGTTCGACGTGAGCGCGAAGGCGTATGCCCCGGTCGCCATGAAGGCCGCGTGCCCGAGCGAGAGCTGCCCGGTGCGACCCACGAGCATGGTGAGCCCCGCGGTCGCGCAGACGTACGCGGCGGTCAGCGAGAGCAGGTAGTTGCGGTACGGGTCGAGCAGGAAGGTCGCGCCGACGGCGAGCACCAGGCCGATCGCGGCGACGGCGTACCGCCCGCGCACCGTGCCGAGGAGGGCGGGGCGTCGGCCGGAGGCATCCGCTCGCTGTTCTGGCATGCGGGCCTCGCTCGTGTCGGCGGGTCGTTCGGTGGTGGTGGTCATGCGACCCTCGCCTCCCTCGCGGCGAACAGTCCCTGCGGGCGGGCCAGCAGCACGACCAGCAGGATGAGGACGATGGCGATCGGCGCGAAGGTCGCGCCCGCGAACGCCGTGACGAAGGTGAGGATCACGCCGACCGCGAGGCCGGCGACGACCGCGCCGACCGGGGAGTCGAGCCCGCCGACGATCGCGACGGTGAACGCGTAGACGAACAGCTGGTCGCTCGCGTGCGGGTTGAGGCCGAGCTCGGTGGGGATCACCAGCAGCGCGGCGAGGCCGCCGACCGCTGCCGAGAGGGTCCAGCCGAGGGTGCGCATGCGGTCGACGCGCACGCCGTTCAGGCGCGACACCTCGGGGGCGAACGCGGCGGCGCGCATCGCGAGACCCACGCTCGTGCGGGTGAACAGCAGCGCGAGTGCCGCCATGAGCACGCCCACGACCACGAGCACGAACAGCGAGTACGGCGAGATGACCGCCACGTCGCCGATGCGGATCGGCTCGCGCGGGAACGGCGCCGGCATGGGCCGGTAGTCGGCCCCGAACGCGATCGCGAGCGTCGAGGTGAGCACCATGACCAGGCCGATCGCGACGATGACGGCAGCGAGCGGATTCGACCGGTCGACGAAGCGCATCACGCCCCGCTCGACGATCCAGCCGAGCACCGCGCCCGAGACGAGTGCCGCCGCGAGGCCGATCCAGTAGTTGCCGGTCAGTGCGCTCACGTGGAAGGCGACGTAGCACGAAACGGTGGCCATCGCGCCCTGCGCGAAGTTGGCGATGCGGGCCGCGCGCCAGATGAGCACCAGGGCCAGCGCGAAGGCGGCGAAGATCGCACCCCGGGCGAGGCCGGTGCCGGCGAGCAGCAGGATCGGGACGTCCATTCAGAACCCCAGGTAGGCGTGTCGGAGCTGCTCGTCATCGAGCAGCGCGGCGGACGGTCGGGCGGCCACGACCGACCCGAGGTTCAGCACGACCCCGGTGTCGGCGACGGAGAGGGCGCTGCGCACGTTCTGCTCGACGAGCAGGATCGCGAGGCCCCGCTCGGCGCGCAGGTGCGCGAGCGTGCCGAGGATCTCGGCGACGATGCGCGGGGCGAGCCCGAGCGACGGCTCGTCGAGCAGCAGCAGGCGCGGGTGGGCGACGAGCGCGCGGGCGATGGCGAGCATCTGCCGCTCGCCGCCCGAGAGCGAGTGGCCGTGGCTGGTGCGGCGCGCGGCGAGCGCGGGGAAGAGATCGTAGGCGGCGTCGACGTCGGCGCGCAGCTCGCGGCGATCGCCTCGCCAGAGGCCTCCCAGGCGGAGGTTCTCGTCGACCGTGAGCTCGGCGACCGCGTGGCGGCCCTCGGGCACGTGCACGATGCCGCGGCGGATGCGGTCCTCGACGCGCGCCGTGGCGAGGTCGTCGCCGTCGAAGCGCACGGTGCCGGCCTGCGCCGGGAGGAGTCCCGAGAGCACGCGCAGCAGCGTGGACTTGCCGGCGCCGTTCGCGCCGACGACGGCGACGACCGAGCCGGCCGGGACCGCGAGGTCGACGGCGTGCAGCACCTCGCCCTGCCCGTAGCCGGCGACGAGGCCGGAGACCTCGAGCAGGGGCGCGGGCTGCGCGTCGGCGCGAGCGGTGGCGGTGAGCGTGTCGGTCATGCGGCATCCTCCCCGTCGACGTCGACGCCCAGGTACGCGTCGACGACGGCCTGGTCGTCGCGGATCTCGTCGGGCGTGCCCGTGGCGAGCATGCGCCCCGAGTCGAGCACCGCGATGCGGTCGCAGAGCGACATCACCAGGTCGACGTGGTGCTCCACGAGCAGCACCGAGCGGCCGTGCTCGCCGCCGGCGAAGTCGCGCACGAGGGCGGCGAGCTCGTCGATGTCGGCCGCCCCGAGGCCACCGGCGGGCTCGTCGAGCAGCAGCAGGTGCGGCTCGGAGACGAAGGCGCGGGCCAGGGCGACGCGCTTGCGCTCGGGGTAGGGCAGGGCCTCGGGCATCCGCTCGCCTGCACTCGCGAGGCCGACCCGTTCGAGGGCTGCCTCGGCGCGCTCGGCGGCCTCGCGCAGGAAGCGGGCGGATGCGGGTGCGCCGACGAGTCCCGCCGCCGCGCCGGGCGCTCCGTGGCTGAGGCCGGCCATGACGTTCTGGCGCACCGTGAGTCCGGGGAAGAGGCCGAGACCCTGGAGGGTTCGGGCCACACCCAGGCCGGTGAGGCGGTGCGGGCGGGGGCGGTCGACGCCCATGACACGGACCGTGCCGGTGCGGGGGCGCACGATGCCGCAGGCGACGTTGAAGAGCGTGGTCTTCCCGGCGCCGTTCGGACCGATCAGCCCGACGACGTGGCCGGCGCCGACCGCGAGCGACGCGTCGTCGATCGCGACGATGCCGCCGAACCGCACGGTGACGTGCTCGAGTCGCAGCGGGTCCGCCGCGGGCGGGGACGCCTCGTCGCGGGCGGGTGGAGCATCGACGGACATGGGCACCTCATCGTGTCGCCGGTCGTTGGTTCGGCCACTGTAGCAGAGAAACCGACTGGGCGGTATGTTCCGTGGAGAGCGCTCCCCGCGAGGGCCGCCGATCGGGGCTCGCGTGGCGGTCGGGCGGATGCGGGTGGGCCGACGCGCGGCCCCACGGCCGTCGCGGCCCTCGCGTGTGCGAACCGTCGGAGACTTCGTGCGACACGCCGGCCCGAGGCATCCGTCATCGGCGTGTCGCGGAGAATCTCCGACGATTCGCACGCCCGCCGTGCCGCGACGGGCGGTTGCGAGCGGATGCCGGCGGGCCGATGCGTGCCCAGGCATGCACGCGGATGCGGAGATGTCCCGCGACACGCCGCCCTGAGGCATCCGTCACCGGCGCGTCGGCCGCGAACTCCGCATCCGCGTACATGGCCGGGGCAGAGGGCGGGCGGAGATAGGGGCAGGGCGGAGAGGGGCGGAGAAAGGGGCAGGGAGGATGCCCCGGGGGTCAGTGGTGCGGGAGTGAGGCCGTGAGGCCGCCGTCGGCGACGAACTCGGCGCCGGTGGAGTAGCTCGACGCGTCGCTCGCGAGGAAGACGATGAGCTCGGCGACCTCCTCAGGCGCGGCGGGGCGGCCGAGGGGGATGCCGGCGTCGGCCGGATCCATGTCGGCGGTCATGGCGGTGTCGATGAAGCCCGGATGCACCGAGTTGACGCGGATGCCGTCGCGCGCCAGCTCGAGCGCGGCCGACTTGGTGAGCCCGCGCACCGCGAACTTGCTCGCCACGTAGCCGTGCAGGGCGATGCTGCCGCGCAGGCCCTCGACCGACGAGATGTTGACGATCGACCCGCCGTTGCCGGCCTCGCGCATGGCCGCCGACACGACCTTCAGGCCGAGGAAGGTGCCGGTGACGTTGACGTCCATCATCCGCTGCCAGCGTTCGAGCGTGTACGAGCGGAGGCTGCCGCGATCGGCGATGCCGGCGTTGTTCACGAGCACGTCGAGTCGACCCGCCTCGGCGACGATGTCGACGACGGCCGACTCCCAGTGCGCCTGGTCGGTCACGTCCAGGTGCAGGTAGCGCGCACCGAGCAGTTCGGCGACGAGCGCCTCTCCGGCGTCGTCGAGCACGTCGGCGACAACGACCCGCGCGCCCTCGCGGGTCAGGGCGCGGGCGTACGCGGCACCGAGACCGCGGGCGGCGCCGGTGACGAGGGCCACTCGTCCGTCGAGGCGGCCCATCAGTCGACCCTGCCCATCAGTCGAGCCGCCGCGATCAGTCGTTGCCGTCCATCCGCGCTCGGCCCATCCGGCGCTCGGCCCATCAGTCGTCGCCGTCCAAGCGTCGCCCTGCTCATCAGTCGGCCACGTCGATCAGTCGACCAGCACGACGCTGCGGCCCACCGTGGCGCCAGCGGCGAGTCGGTCGAGCGCTTCGGGGGCATCCGTGAACCCGACCTGCTCCCCGATCACGGGGCGGATCAGTCCCTCGGCGGCCAGCCGCGTGAGTTCCGCGTGCGCCTCGCGCACGAGGTCGGGCCGGTACGTGTTGTACAGCGCCCAGTGCAGGCCGAGCACGCTGTAGTTCTTCACCAGCGCATGGTTCGGCTTGACCTCCTGCATGCGTCCGCCGGCGAAGCCGACGACGACGATGCGGCCCTCGAACGCGATGACCTTCGTCGACTGGTCGAACGCGTCGCCGCCGACCGGGTCGAACACGACGTCCACGCCGTGCCGTCCCGCGAGCTCCTTGACCCGGGCGATGACGTCCTCGCTCGTGCGATCGACGACCTCGTCGGCGCCGCAAGCGCGGGCGACCTCCGCCTTCTCGGGCGAGCTCACGACGCCGATCACGCGCGCGCCGGCCGCCTTCGCGAGCTGCACGGCCGCGGTGCCGACCCCGCCGGCCGCCGCGTGCACGAGCACGGTCTCGCCCGCCTGGAGCTGGGCCCTGCGATGCAGCGCCACGTACGCGGTCTGGTACGCGATGATCAGCCCGGACGCCTCGGCGTCGGAGAGCGCGTCGGGCGCGGGAAAGGTCACGGCCGCGTCGAGCACGGCGTGCTCCGCAAGGGTGCCGATACGCGAGCCCACGACCCGGTCGCCGACGGCGAAGGCGGCCGACTCAGGGGCATCCGCCCCCACCGCGACCACCTCGCCGCACGCCTCGATGCCCGGCGGGAACGGCAGCTCGGGCCGCACCTGGTACTCGCCGCGGCAGAGCAGCACGTCGGGGAAGTTCAGCGCGACGGCGCGGGTGCGCACGACGAGCTCGCCGGGGCCGGGCGTCGGCACCTCGCGGTCGCCGAGCTCGAGCGCCGCGCTCGGGTCGCCGTGGCGCACGACCTGCCAGACCCGGCTCATGCGCCGACGCCCTTGGTCAGGCTGTCGAGGAACAGCTCGGTGACCTGCTCGGCGACCTCGGTGCCCGACTCCGGCCCGGACGGGTTGTACCACTGCGAGAGGTAGTGGATGTCGGAGAAGAAGTGCGCCATGAGCACGGCGCGGGGGATGTCGGTGCGGAACACGCCCTCGGCCTGGCCACGCTCGATCAGGGCGACGAAGTCGTCGTTGTAGTGCCGCCGCCGCTTCATGACCTCGTCGTGCCGCTCGGGCGTGAGCATGTGCATCGAGCGGAAGAACACGGTGCCCTCGGGGAGGTACTCGATCGACGTCTCGATGACGTCGACGCACGCGGCGCGGAGCGTCTCGGCCACGGGCATCCCCCGCCCGATGATCTCGTCGAGGTGCTCCTGCTGCAGGGTGAGCAGCCGCTCGTAGATGCCGAAGAGCAGGTCGTCCTTCGAGCGGTAGTAGTGGTACATCGCGCCCTTGGTGACGCCGGCCGCCTCGACGACCTCCTGCACCGAGGTGGTGGCGTAGCCCTTGGTGGCGAACAGCTCGACGGCCGCCTGCTGCACCTGGTCGCGAACGCTGAAGTCCTTCATCATGCCTCCTACAGCACCGGCGAGAGCGAGCCGCCGCCGTCGATGACGATGGTCTGCCCCGTGATCCACGACGCGTCGGACGAGGCGAGGAAGGCGACCGCGGCGGCGACGTCCTCGGGCGCACCGAGCCTACCGAGCGGGTACCCCTCGACGACCTCCGACTCGCGGCCCTCGTACAGCGCGCGGGCGAAGCTCGTCTTGATGACGGCCGGTGCGATCGCGTTGACCCGGATCTCGGGGGCGAGCTCCCAGGCGAGCTGGCGGGTGAGGCCGAGCAGCGCCGCCTTCGAGACGCCGTAGAAGGCGATGCCGGGGCTCGCGGTCAGCGCTGAGATCGACCCCATGTTGACGATGGCGCCCTTGCGGTCTGCGAGGCCCGCGGCGACGGCGTCGCGCGACCAGTCGAGCGCGCTCACGACGTTCACGTCGAGGATCTTGCGCACCGCCGACGGCTCGGCCTCGAGCGCGGGCCCGTAGATCGGGTTGATGCCGGCGTTGTTCACCAGCACGTCGAGGCCGCCGTGGCGTTCGCGCACGTGGGCGAACACCTCGGCGCGGTGGTCGGGGTCGTCGACTCGGCCGGCGACCCAGCTCACGGCGGGCCCGAGGTCGGATGCCGCCTGCTCCAGCCCGTCCGGCTTCCTGGCCGTGATCACGACCTGCGCCCCCTCGTCGACCAGTCGCCTGGCCGTCGCGAGGCCGATGCCCCTGCTGCCCGCGGTGACCAGCGCCACCTTGCCGTCGAATCGCCCCATCGTGATTCCTCTCGCAAAAAACCGACCGCTCGGTATGTTAGCGCATCGGCTGCCAGGTGGGCGCACGTCGGCACGGGGCATCCGCTCGCCCACGCACGGAAGCGCCCCGTGGGGATGGTCACTTTTCAGGAGTCGCACCGGGAGCCGGTGCGGAAGGTTGCAGGGTCGGTGCTGTTGCAGCTCGATCCATGCGTCCCGGAGCTCGGCCGCGGCGATTCTCGCCGCGGCCGCTACCCGGCTTCCTGAAAAGTGACGCGCTCCTCCCACGGGGCGCGTCGGTCAGCGGGTCAGCGGAACGCGTCCTTCACGTTCTCGCCGGCCTGCTTGAGGTTCGCCTTGGACCGCTCGGCCTTGCCCTCGGCCTGCATCTCACGATCGTTCGTGGCCTCGCCGACCTTCTCCTTGGCCTTGCCGACCAGTTCCTCGGCCTTGTTCTGTGCCTTGTCGTCCGTTCCCATGGAGACTCCTTCCTGATTCGGCGGGCGCCGCCTGTTCCCCTCGCGGCGCGCGTCTCGCCTTCGACGCTAGGTCGGCCTCCGGCGGGTGGCGAGGGGGTGGACAGACCGGATGCGGTGTGCTTCCAGCTCAGTCGACCGCGGAGTCTGCGAGCTCGACGGGCCGGTCGCCCCAGGCTGCGATGCGCTCCTCGAGCCCCGCGCGCACGCCCGGCCACTCGTCGGCCAGCACCGAGTACACGGCCGTGTCGCGCCAGGTGCCGTCGGGCTTCGGCATCACCCGGCGAAGCACGCCCTCGAACGTCGCCCCGAGGCGCAGGATCGCGGCGCGCGAGCGCGCATTCACCGCATCCGCCTGCAGCTTCACCCGGCCGAAGCCGTGGTCGAACGCGGCGCCCAGCAACAGCAGCTTCGCCTCGGGGTTCACGACCGTGCCCCACACGCGCGGGTCGTACGCGGTCCAGCCGAGGTGCGCGGCCTCGTTGACCGGCTCGAAGTCGCCGAGCGTCGAGGTGCCGACGATGCGGCCGTCATCCGCCCCGCCCTCGAGCCGGATGGCGTACGCGATGCCGCGCTCGCCCCAGTGGTAGTAGCCGCGCGCGAACTCGCGGAACGCCGCCGCGTCACCGGGCAGCCCGGCCGGCCCGCCGCCGTACCCGCTCGCGAACACCCGCGCCGACCCGATCGCGTCGTACAGCTCGTCGAGGTCGGACTCGGCGAGCGGCGTCAGGCGGATGAACCGGCCGACGAGGTCGACGCGTTCGGGGGTGGTGGCGGTCACGCGACCAGTCTGCACCGCGGGGGCGACGGATGCCCCGGCGAGCCGGAGCCGCTCAGGTACGCGAGCCGGCCGCCGACCCCGACGACCGCTCCGCAGGCGCCTCAGCGTCCACCGCATGCTCCGGCGTCGCCGCCCAGCTGCTCAACAGCCGCAGCGCCTCGGCGTCCGCGCTGCCGGGCTGCGCGGTGAGCACCGTGAGCTGCACGCCGGGTTCGCCGACGACGTCGAGCCCGTTGAAGTGGAGCGTCAGGTCGCCGACCACGTGGTGGTGGTACCGCTTGGTGCCCGACTCGTGGTGCCAGACGTCGTGGCGACCCCACAACTCGCGGAACCGGTCGCTGCGCGTCGAGAGTTCGCCGACGAGGTCGTGCAGCGGCTTGCTGTGCGGGTCGCGCCCCGCCTCGGTGCGCAGCTGCGCCACGTTCACGGCCGCCATCGCGTCCCAGTCGGGATAGAAGCGCCGCGCGACGGGTTCGAGGAACAGGAACCGAGCGAAGTTCGGCGTCGGCGTCGTCGACGAGGCGATCATCTCGTGCATGAGCGCCCCGCCGAGGGCGTTGTACGCGAGCAGGTCGGTGCGCCCGTTGCCGACCAGCGCCGCGGCGTCGTGCATCGAGTCGAGCACCCACTGCATGCTCGGCGACGGCTGCCAGGCCCGCTCGCCCTTCCGGCGACCCCTGGGCGAGGGGGCGGATGCCCGGCCGGAGCGGGACGCCAGCCGGTAGAGGTGCTCGCGCTCCGCATCATCCATCAGCAGCGCCCTGGCGAGCCCGTCGAGCACGGCACCGGATGCACCGGCGATCGCCCCGCGCTCGAGGCGCGCGTAGTACTCGACGCTCACGCCGGCGAGCGCGGCCGCCTCGCCGCGCCGCAGCCCCGGCACACGCCGGTCGGTGCCGCGCGGCAGTCCGACCTGCTCGGGCTCGACCCGAGCACGCCGTGACATGAGGAACTCGCGAACCTCGTCGTGCGTCTCCATGCCCACAGGTTACGTCGGTGTCGAGCCGTACTGGGGTGCCCTGTCAGGGCGCGTCAGGGGCGGGACTCCCGCGCCCGCGAGGCGAGCGGTTCACTGGCCGCATGACAGTACTCACCTCCCGCACGACGACCGCCCGCGTCGCATCGACTGGTCGGGTGGCGTCCCTGGTGACGGCCTCCGTCGTCGCAGCAGCCGGCCTGCTGACCATCCTTCCGGCGCACCTCGCCGATGTTCCCGACCGGTCGGCCGCCACTGCGGTCGAGGTCGAGTGGCACGACCCCGCCGTCGAGCGACAGCTCTCGGGCGACGCCCTCGCCTCCACAGAGTTCGAGCAGCGCTTCGGGCACGCCGTCGTCGCCTCGCTCACGTTCCCGCTCCGGTTCGCGCCCACCGTGCCCGCCGACGGCTACCGCGCCAGCGACGTGGCCTACCGGGCCCAGGACCGCAGCCTCTACGTGTTCTCGGCCGACGGCACGAGCGTGCCCGACGACGGACTCGTGCTCGTCGCATCCGTCACCTCGGGGCTCGACGAGATCGTCGCCTGCGCACCGACGTGCGCCCTCCGATTCGAGCCCGCGACGGACTGACCGCACCTGGTCGTCGCGCGCCGACCGGCGCTTCCCACCCGCATCCGCACCGCTACCGCACACCAAGGAGCCCCTCGATGAGCACCACGCCCACCCCCACCACCCGCCCCGTCCGCATCGGCGTCCAGCTGCAGCCGCAGCACGCCCGCTACGAGACCATCCGCGACCGCGCCGCCGAGCTCGAGGAGCTGGGCGTCGACATCCTCTTCAACTGGGACCACTTCTTCCCGCTCTACGGCGATCGCGACGGGCTGCACTTCGAGTCGTGGACCATGCTCGCCGCGCTCGCCGAGCAGACCCGCCGGGTCGAGCTGGGAGCCCTGGTGAACTGCAACAGCTACCGCAACGCGCACCTGCAGGCCGACATGGCGCGCACCATCGACCACATCAGCGCGCACGGCACGGGCATGGGCCGGTTCATCCTCGGCACCGGCTCGGGCTGGTTCGAGCGCGACTACGACGAGTACGGGTTCGAGTTCGGCACGGTCGGGTCGCGTCTCGACGCCCTCGCCGCCGACCTGCCGACGATCGAGGGCCGCTGGGCGAAGCTCAACCCGCCGCCGACCCGCAAGATCCCGGTGCTGATCGGCGGCGCAGGCGAGAAGAAGACCCTGCGGATCGTCGCGCGGCATGCCGACATCTGGCACAGCTACTCGGATGCCTCCGAGATGGAGCACAAGCTGTCGGTGCTCGCCGCCCACGCCGACGCCGTCGGGCGCGACGTCACCGAGATCGAGGTTTCGGCCGGCGTCGTCGACACGATCGCGCACCGCACGTTCGCCGAGGCGGACGACCTCCACGCCCTCGGCGCGACGATCTTCACACTCGGGCTCGACGGCGACGGCTACGACGCGTCGCTCGTGTCGGAGTGGCTCGCCTGGCGCGACGAGGTGAATGCTCGATGACCCCGTCCGCCGGCGCGGCCGCACGCACGCCGCTGCATCGGCTGCGCGAGTCGCCGATCTGGATCGCGGTCATCCTCGCGACGCTCACCATCTTCGGACCGCTGTCGATGGACCTCTACCTGCCGGTCCTGCCGAGCCTTGCAGCGGATCTGGCGACCACCACCTCGGCGGCGCAGCTCACCATGACGACGTGCCTGCTCGGCCTCGCCCTGGGGCAGGTGATCGCCGGCCCGCTCTCCGACCGCTACGGTCGCCGCGTCGTGCTGCTCAGCGGCCTCGTCGTCTACACCGTCGCGTCGCTGGCCTGCGCGTTCAGCGACTCGATCACCCTCCTCGTGGTGCTCCGGCTCGTGCAGGGCGCGGCCGGCGGGTTCGGCCTCGTGATCGCCCAGGCCTGCGGCCGCGACCTCTACGAGGGCCCGCGCCTCAACCGCTACAACGGCCGCATCGTCGTGCTCTCGGGTCTCGCGGCGATCGTCGCGCCCGTCATCGGAGGCGTCCTCGCGGCGCACGTGGCGTGGCAGGGCTTCTTCGTGCTCCTCGCCGCGTTCGGGCTCGTCATCACACTCGCCGTCGCCGTCTCGTTCCGCGAGACCCTTCCGGTCGAGCGTCGCGTCACGGGCGGGGCCGGCCACACGCTCGCCCACCTGGCCGTACTCGCCCGCGATCGACGCTTCGTCGGCGCGACCGCCGCGAGCTCGCTCACCTCGGCGACGTACTTCGCGTACCTCGCGGCCGCGCCGTTCGTGCTGCAGGACCTCTTCGGGCTCTCGCCCGCGCAATACGCCCTGGTCATCGGGGTCAATGCCGCGGGCTTCGCCGCGTTCGGGTTCACCGCGGGCCGAGCGGCCGAGCGGTGGGGCGAGCGCGTAGTGTTCGCGACGGGCATCGCGCTCGTCATCGCGGGCGCGACGGTGCTCGCGGCCACCGCCTCGGCCCCACCGCCCCTCGCCGTCATGGTGGGGGCGTTCCTGCTCATCGCCGCAGGCGCGGCCGCCGTCTCCCCGCCGTCCACGACGATGGCGCTCACCGACTACCCCGCGTTCGCGGGCACGGCGTCGTCGGTGCTCGGCCTGAGCCGGTTCGTCGCCGGCGCAGCTGCGGCGCCGCTCGTCGGGCTGGCCGGTCCTCTGTCGACGACACCGCTCGCGGCCGTCGCACTGGCCACCGGCCTGACGTCCGCGGTCGTGTTCGCGCTGCTGCTGGTGCGCGGTCGCGCGCCGCACCCGTCCGCGGGCTCGCGCTGAACATTCACGGGCGGCGGATGCCCCTGAATGCCGCTATCCTCATGCGCATGGCGTACGCCCGGCGATTTCCTCGCCCCCGGCCGGCAACCGGCCCGGGGCGATCGTCGATGCGCGCACGCTAGTCGGGCCGCGACGTCCCGGTGAGTCGGACCGGACGGGGGAGCATCCTCCCTCCGCACCGACTCGCAAAGGACTCCGCAATGCCCACCCTCGCCGAACCGACCCCGGGATCCGCTCCCGGGCCCGCTCCCACCGAGCAACTCCTCACGGCCGACGCCGTGCGCCACGCCCTCGCCGTGCGCGACCTCGCCGACCCCGCCCAGGGCGCTCACGCCATGCAGCTCGTGCTGGCCGACGTGCTCGACGCCGTCGGCGCCCTCTGGGGCGCGCCCGTCGCCGTGACCCGCTCGACCCCGCTCGTGACCGTCGCCGACAACTACGACCACCTCGGCTACGACCCCGCCGACGTCACCCGCGACGCCCGCTACACGCGGTACGTCGCCCCCGGCGTGATGCTGCGCAGCCACACCAGCTCGGGCATGCCGGCGATCCTGCGCGGCCTGGCCGCCGATCCCCCACGCGGCTACGACGTCGTGCATGCCCTCCCCGGCGTGACCCACCGCCGCGACGCCGTCGACCGGCTGCACGTCGGCACCCCGCACCAGCTCGACCTCTGGCGCGTCGCCGACCGCGGCTACCTGCCGGGCGAGACGCTCGACGAGCTCGCGGGCGCGGTCGTCGAGGCTGTGCTGCCGGGCGCGCGGTGGCGACAGGTGCCGGCGAGGCATCCGTACACCCGCGACGGCCGGCAGGTCGACGTCTGGCACGACGGCGAGTGGGTCGAGCTCGCCGAGTGCGGCGCGATCGATCGCGGGGTGATCCGCCGCGCGGGCCTCGACCCGCACCTCTGGACCGGGGTCGCGCTCGGCATGGGCCTCGACCGCGCGCTCATGCTGCGCAAGGGCATCCCCGACATCCGGATGCTGCGCTCGGCGCACCCGCTCGTCGCCGCGCAGATGCGCGACCTCGAGCCGTGGCGGCCCGTGTCGTCGCAGCCCGCCGTGCGCCGCGACCTGTCGATTGTGGTCGCGGACGACGTCGACGACGAGCTGCTCGGCGACCGGGCGCGCGACGCGCTCGGCGCAGAGGCCGACGTGCTCGAGTCGCTCGAGGTGCTGGCGGTGACGGATGCCGCCGAGCTGCCCGCCGCGGCCCGCGAACGCCTGCGCACAAGGCCGGGCGACCGCAACGCGCTGGTGCGCCTCGTGCTGCGCCCGCTCGACCGCACGCTCACCGACGCCGAGGCGAACGCGCTGCGCGATCGCGTCTACCTCGCGCTGCACGAGGGCGAGGTGCTCGAGCTGATCGCCGCCCCCTGAAGCGCGGCACTTTTCAGGAGCGCCGGCTCACGGGCATCCGTCACTTTTCAGGAAGCAGCCCGAGTGCCGGTGCAGATTCATGCATCGGGCCACTGCCCGCCGCCGATCTCGTGCGCGAGAGCCCGAGGCTGCGGCGATCTGCGCCACAGGCCCGCGGCGGCTCCTGAAAAGTGCCGCACACACCCGGCGACGGGTCGGGCAGATCCGGGCAGCCTTCCTGAAAAGTGACCCGAAACGTCAGTCGAGCAGGTCGTGGCGCACGACGATCGCGTCGCGGCCGGGGCCGACGCCGATCGCCGAGATGCGCGCGCCGCTCATCGCCTCGATCGCGAGCACGTAGTCCTGTGCGGCCTTCGGCAGGTCGTCGAACGAACGAGCGCCGGTGATGTCCTCGGTCCAGCCGGGGAACTCCTCGTAGATCGGCGTCGCGTGGTGGAAGTCCGACTGGCTGACCGGGATCTCGTCGAAGCGCGTGCCGTCGACGTCGTAGCCGACGCAGACCGGGATCGTCTCGAGCCCGGTGAGCACGTCGAGCTTGGTCAGCACGAAGTCGGTGACGCCGTTGATGCGTGCCGTGTAGCGCGCGATCGGCGCGTCGTACCAGCCGCAGCGGCGCGGGCGGCCGGTGGTCGTGCCGAACTCGAAGCCCTTCGAGCGGAGGAACTCGCCCGACTCGTCGAACAGCTCGGTCGGGAACGGGCCGGCGCCGACTCGGGTCGTGTACGCCTTCACGACGGCGATCACGCGGTCGACGCGGTTCGGTGCGATGCCGGAGCCGGTGATCGCGCCGCCCGACGTCGCGTTCGACGACGTGACGAACGGGTACGTGCCGTGGTCGACGTCGAGCATGGTCGCCTGGCCGCCCTCGAACAGCACGGTGTCGCCCGCGTCGAGCGCTTGGTGCAGCAGCAGCGCGGTGTCGGTGACCATCGGTCGCAGGCGCTCGGCGTACGAGAGCAGGTCGTCGACGATCTCGTCGACGCCGATGGCGCGGCGGTTGTAGACCTTCAGCAGCAGGTGGTTCTTCTGGTCGAGCGCGCCCTCGACCTTCTGGCGCAGGATGTTCTCGTCGAAGAGGTCCTGCATGCGGATGCCGACGCGGTTGATCTTGTCGGCGTAGGCGGGCCCGATGCCGCGACCGGTCGTGCCGATCTGGCGTTTGCCGAGGAAGCGCTCGGTCACCTTGTCGAGCGTGCGGTGGTACTGCGTGATGACGTGCGCGTTGGCGCTGATGCGCAGCTTCGACACGTCGACGCCGCGCGACGACAGCGCGGTGAGCTCGTCGAAGAGCACCTCGATGTCGACCACCACGCCGTTGGCGATGACCGGCGTGACGCCGGGGGTCAGGATGCCCGAGGGCAGCAGGTGCAGCGCGTACTTCTCGTCGCCCACGACGACGGTGTGGCCCGCGTTGTTGCCGCCGTTGAACTTGACGACGTAGTCGACGCGCGGACCGAGCAGGTCGGTCGCCTTGCCCTTGCCTTCGTCACCCCACTGCGCACCGATCAGGATGATCGCCGGCACGTCAGCGCCCTCCGTCGTTCTCGTCGACCGAGACCGGCTCGCCCTCGTCGGCGGGGGCGGCGGATGCCTCGGGGCCGGGCGTGGACCCGTCGACGTCGTCGGGGATCTCCGCGGTGTCGTGCGGGGACTCCTCCTCGGCGGCGGGCGCGGCCGCCTCCCCGTATCCGGGCGTGTACGACGGCGCCGGCGCACCGTCGAACGCCCAGCTCGCGGGCACCGGTGCGGGCACGGCCTGGTCGGCCTCGGGCGCGACCATCGGCGGCACGTCGGAGGCCGCCGCGTAGGCGGCTCCGACGGGCGCGGGCGGCGCGACCGGTTCGGAGTACGCGGGCTGCTCGGCGTACGGGGTCGGCCCGGCCGCATCCGCCGCGGCGATCGCCGCCTCGGCCTCGGCGACCTGCGCCGCCATGCGCTCGGCGAGCATGGCCTGCACCTCTTCGACGTTGATCACCTGGGTCGGCGTGAACTCCGAGTGGATGCGCATCTGCGCGTCCGGGTCGGCAGCGGCGAGCTCGTCGGCGGCGGCACCGGCCTCGGCGGCCAGCCCCAGCACGTTGGCCGAGCGGCGCTTCGCGTCGAGCGCGCGGAGGTAGGCGCGGTTGGGCTCGTGCGACCAGAGCACGGCGTCGCCCGGCTGCCAGCCGGACTCGCGCAGCACCTCGCGCGCGCGATCGACGGCGACCGTCGCGCTCGCATACGTGTCGGTCACGCGACCCTCGGAGTCGGCGATGTCGGCGAGTTCTGCCCAGGCCAGCGGCGACTGCGGATATGCCCCCACGATGCGGGCGACGTCTGCTCGCCCGCCCCCCTGGAGCGCCTCGCGTACGGCGGTCTCATCGGGCAGGTACCGTTCGGTACGCCCGTTCGTCTCGTCTGCGCTCACACTTCACTCTATCGCGAGGCCCCGTTTCAGCCCGGGTCATGACGGCCGGCCGTACGAAAACCGGACAACGGATGCGCCGGTCGGCAGCCTCAGGCCGGGGTCTGCTGGTGCGCGGCCACGTGCCACGCCCCGCCCTCGTAGAGGTACGTGGTCGACATGCGCAGCTGCACCTCGTCGTCGCCGCGGCGGGCGACCGCCCGGTAGGCGAGCACGCCGGCCCGGTCGCCGAGCCGCACCACGGCCGGCTCGTGGATCTCGTAGTGCTCCCACGGCGCGGTGCCCGCGAACGCCTGCATCATCTCGTCGCGGCCGAGCACGGCGCCCTCCACGATCATGAGTCCGTCGCGCGTCATCGCGCGGGTGTAGTGCTCGCCGCCGTGGCCGTCGAGGATGGCGCGCCACCCGGAGTGCTCCTCGTGCAGCAGACGGGCGGGAAGATCGTCGGTGATCTCGGTCATGAGGCAACGGTAGACCCAGCGGCATCCGCTGCACAGTGCCGGGTGACGGATGCCTCGAGCCGGACGCCCGCTCAGAGGCATCCGCCGCCCTCGCCCGCCCCGTCACGATTCAGGTCGCGCACGCGCGCGCAAGTAGGCTGGTACGCATGTCCAAGGTCCTCACTTCCCTTCCCGCCGGCGAGCGCGTCGGCATCGCCTTCTCCGGCGGTCTGGACACCTCGGTGGCCGTCGCCTGGATGCGCGAGAAGGGCGCCGTGCCCTGCACCTACACGGGCGACCTCGGCCAGCCCGACGAGCCGGACGTCGAGGCCGTGCCCGGCCGCGCGATCGAGTACGGCGCCGAGATCTCGCGCCTGGTCGACTGCAAGGCCGCGCTCGTCGAGGAGGGCCTCGTCGCGCTGCAGTGCGGCGCCTTCCACATCCGCTCGGGCGGCAAGACGTACTTCAACACCACGCCGCTCGGCCGCGCGGTCACGGGCACGCTGCTCGTGCGCGCCATGATGGAGGACGGCGTCGACATCTGGGGCGACGGCTCCACCTACAAGGGCAACGACATCGAGCGGTTCTACCGCTACGGCCTCATGGCCAACCCGCGGCTGCGCATCTACAAGCCGTGGCTCGACGCCGACTTCGTGACCGAGCTCGGTGGCCGCACCGAGATGAGCGAGTGGCTGCAGGCGCGCGACCTGCCGTACCGGGCATCCGTCGAGAAGGCCTACTCGACCGACGCGAACATCTGGGGCGCGACCCACGAGGCGAAGAAGCTCGAGGACCTCGACGCGGGCGTGACCATCGTCGAGCCGATCATGGGCGTGCAGTTCTGGCGCGAGGACGTCGAGATCGCCGCGGAGGACGTGACCGTACGGTTCGAGCAGGGCCGCCCGGTGGCGCTGAACGGCGTGGAGTACTCCGACCCGGTGGCGCTCGTGCTCGAGGCGAACGCGATCGGCGGCCGCCACGGGCTCGGCATGAGCGACCAGATCGAGAACCGCATCATCGAGGCGAAGTCGCGCGGCATCTACGAGGCGCCGGGCATGGCGCTGCTGCACATCACGTACGAGCGGCTGCTGAACGCGATCCACAACGAGGACACCGTCGCGAACTACCACAACGAGGGCCGCCGCCTCGGGCGCCTCATGTACGAGGGCCGCTGGCTCGACCCGCAGTCGCTGATGCTGCGCGAGTCGATCGTGCGCTGGGTCGGCTCGGCCGTGACCGGCGAGGTCACGCTGCGCCTGCGCCGCGGCGACGACTACACGATCCTCGACACGTCGGGCCCCGCGCTGTCGTACCACCCCGACAAGCTCTCGATGGAGCGTGTCGGCGACCAGGCCTTCGGCCCCGAGGACCGCATCGGACAGCTGACGATGCGCAACCTCGACATCGCCGACTCGCGCGCACGCCTCGAGCAGTACGCGCACCTCGGCATCGTGGGCGGCGCGACCGCGTCGCTCGTGGGCGACCTCACCGAGGGCGAGGCGCTCGCGATCGTGGGCGAGCCGGCGGGCGAGGTGCACGACCGCGACCTCGAGGCGGCGACCGACGCCGCGAACGAGGCGGCCGCGTTCGACCTCGGCACCGACTGACGCGTCGCGCCAGTTCCTCACGGGCCGGTCGTTTCGGCACGTTCAACTCGGTTCGGCACGCCGAATTCGACGTGCCCGATCGAGTCGAGCGTGCCGGCCAGTCTGCCTCGCGCCGGCCAGTCCGCCTCGCGCCGGCCAGTCGTGCACGGCTGGCCGCGACGCCGCGGGCTGGCCGTCACGTGGAAGCGACCCGCTGCAGACGCGCCGGCACGTCGAACTCGGTTCGGCACGCCGAATCCGACGTGCCCGCGCGAATTGAGCGTGCCGGCCAGCCTGCGCCGCGCCGGCCAGTCGTGCACGGCTGGCCGCGACGCCGCGGGCTGGCCGAAACGACGAGATGACCGTTCGCGAGCGCCGGTCAGCCGGGCAGGTCGGCGTGGGCGAGCACCCAGGAGTGCATCGCGATCGCGGCGGCCGCGGAGGCGTTGATCGAGCGGGTCGAGCCGAACTGGGCGATCTCGACGACCGCGTCGGCGGCAGCGGTCGCCTCGGGCGAGAGTCCGGGTCCCTCCTGCCCGAACAGGAGCACGCAGGTCTCCGGCCAGGCGAACGTCTCGATCGGCACCGCGCCGGGCACGTTGTCGACCGCGATGATCGGCACGCCCGCCTCGCGCGCCCAGTCGACGAACGATGCGATGTCGTCGTGGTGGTCGACGTGCTGGTAGCGGTCGGTCACCATCGCGCCGCGCTTGTTCCAGCGCCGGCGGCCGATGATGTGCACGGTGTCGGCCGCGAACGCGTTCGCGCTGCGCACGATCGAGCCGATGTTCATGTCGTGCTGCCAGTTCTCGATGGCCACGTGGAACGGATGCCGGCGCTCGTCGAGATCCGCCACGATCGCGTCCATGCGCCAGTAGCGGTACCGGTCGATCACGTTGCGCGTGTCGCCCGCCGCGAGCAGCTCGGGGTCGAAGCGCGGGTCGTCGGGCCACTCGTCCGGCCCGCCGGGCCACGGGCCGACGCCGTGCGTCGAGCGCTCGGGGCTCGGCTCGGGCTGCGCCACGGACTGCCCCTCGGGCGCGCGCTCGGGCTCGGATGAGGTCTGCACGCCCCAAGGCTACGGCGGATGCCCCGGGCGGCAGCGGCGACGCCGCGAACGCCGACACGCGGCATCCGCTCGCCTGCTTTTCGGCGACCCGAAAAGTGTGTACGATTTCGGCATGCCGAAAAGGTCGACGGATGCCCCGGGCCGACGCCGCAGCGCACGCGCCGTCGCCGCGATCGCGGGCGCCGTCGCGGCCGCACTCGCGCTGGCCGGATGCTCCGTTGCCGCGAACGGGGACGACGACGACCGCCCGGTCGTGCTCACCACGTTCACGGTGCTGCAGGACATCGCACAGGAGGTCGCCGGCGAGCACCTGCGGGTCGAGTCGATCACGAAGGTGGGCGCGGAGATCCACGGGTACGAGCCGACGCCCGGCGACCTGCGGCGCGCAGCCGATGCCGACCTCATCCTCGACAACGGGCTGAACCTCGAGGCGTGGTTCGCGCAGTTCGTCGAGGGGCTCGACGTGCCGCACGTCGTGGTGAGCGAGGGCGTCGAGGTGATGTCGATCACCGAGGACGCGTACGCGGGCCTGCCGAACCCGCACGCCTGGATGTCGCCGCTCAACGTGCAGGTCTACGCCGCGAACATGGCCGACGCGTTCGCCGAGCTCGACCCTGACAACGCCGAGGCGTACGCGGCGAACGCCGCCGCCTACTCCGACGAGCTGCGGGCCGTGCACGACGAGCTGGTCGCCGAGCTCGCCACCCTCCCCGAGGCCGAGCGGGCGCTTGTCACCTGCGAGGGCGCCTTCTCGTACCTGGCCCGCGACGCCGGGCTCACCGAGCGCTACATCTGGGCCGTCAACGCCGAGCAGCAGGCCACCCCGCAGCAGATCGCGGGCGCGATCGAGTTCGTGCGCGACAACGACGTGCCGGCCGTGTTCTGCGAGTCGACGGTGAGCGACAAGCCCATGCAGCAGGTGGTCGAGGCGACGGATGCCGCGTTCGGCGGCACCCTCTACGTCGACTCGCTCTCCGAGCCCGGCGGCCCCGTGCCGACGTACCTCGAACTGCTGCGCCACGACGCCGACACGATCGTGCAGGCCCTCACGGGGAGCGCGGGATGACGGGCGCGACCGGCCCCCGGGCATCCGCCACCGACCCCGCCATCGCGGTCGAGCACCTCACCGTGCGCTACGGCGACGTGCTCGCCGTCGACGACGCCTCGCTCGAGATCGGCGCCGGCCGCGTCTGCGGACTCGTCGGCATGAACGGGTCGGGCAAGTCGACCCTCTTCAAGGCGATCATGGGCATGGTGCGGCCCGACACCGGCAGCATCACGATCGACGGCGGGCCTGCGAAGGCAGCCCGCAAGGCCGGAGCGATCGGCTACGTGCCCCAGAGCGAGGACGTCGACTGGTCGTTCCCGCTCAGCGTGCGCGACGTCGTGATGATGGGGCGCTACGGGTTCCAGGGACCCACCCGTCGTGCGCGCCGCGCCGACCACGAGGCCGTCGACCACGCGCTCGAGCGGGTCGAGCTCGCCGACCTCGCCGGCCGCCAGATCGGCGCACTGTCGGGCGGGCAGCGCAAGCGCGCCTTCGTCGCACGCGGCCTCGCGCAGGGGGCGCGCATCCTGCTGCTCGACGAGCCGTTCGCGGGCGTCGACAAGCGCACCGAGGCGACCATCACCGAACTGCTGCGCGAGCTCGCCGAGGGCGGTGCGACGGTGCTCGTCTCGACCCACGATCTGCACGCGCTGGCCGACCTCGCCGACGAGGCGATCCTGTTCCTGCGGCGCGTGCTCGTGCACGGCGCGCCCGAGGTCGTGCTGCAGCCCGAGCACCTCGTGCGGGCATTCGGCCTCGACGTGCTGCGCCGGCCCGAGGAGGCGGCGTGATCGACTTCCTCCTCGAACCGCTGACCTACGACTTCATGCAGCGCGCCCTCGCGGTCACCGTGACCGCGGCGATAGTCTGCGGCGTGCTGAGCTGCTGGCTCGTGCTCATCGGCTGGTCGCTGCTCGGCGACGCCGTGTCGCACGCCGTGCTGCCGGGCGTCGTGATCGCGTACCTGCTCGGCACGCCGTTCGCGGTCGGCGCGCTCGTGTTCGGGTTCGCCGCGGTCGCACTCATCTTCCTCGTGCGCTCGACGAGCCGGGTGAAGGAGGACGCCGCGATCGGCGTGGTGTTCACGACCCTGTTCGCGCTCGGCATCGTGCTCATCTCGGTCTTCCCGAGCCAGACCGACCTCGGGCACATCCTCTTCGGCAACCTGCTCGGCGTGAACACCGCCGACCTCGTGCAGGTGCTCGGCCTCGGCGCACTCACGCTCGCGATCCTCGTGTTCAAGCGCCGCGACCTCACCCTCTATGCGTTCGACCCGACGCACGCCAACGCGATCGGCCTGAACCCGCGCGCCCTCGGCGCGCTGCTGCTCGGCCTGCTCGCGCTCACGGTCGTCGTCGCGCTGCAGGCGGTCGGCGTGGTGCTCGTGGTGGCGATGGTGATCATCCCGGGCGCGACCGCGTACCTGCTCACCGACCGGTTCGGGCGGATGCTGCTGATCTCGCCCGCGATCGCCGCGGCGAGCGCCGTGGCCGGCATCTACGCGAGCTACTACCTCGACACGTCGTCGGGCGGCATGGTCGTGCTCGCGATGGGCGTCGCGTTCGCGATCGCGTACCTGTTCGCCCCGCGGCAGGGCGTGGTGGTGCGGATGCTGCGGCGAGCGCCCGTTCGGCGCACGGGGGCGCCCACCGACGACGTGGCGGCCAGCGTCACCTGAACGCCGCCGCTATCCTGACCCCGATGCCCGCCTCCACGAGCCCCGCGGTCGAGGACTACCTCAAGACCATCTACGGCCACACCGAGTGGCAGGACGAACCGATCACGCCCTCGGTGCTCGCCGGCAAGCTCGGCGTCGCCCCGTCTTCGGTCACCGAGATGGTCAAGAAGATGGCGGCGGCCGGGCTCGTGTCGCACGTGCCGTACGGCGCGGTGCGGCTGACGCCCGGCGGCACCACGCGGGCGCTCGCGGTCGTGCGGCGGCACCGGCTCATCGAGACCTGGCTCGTGCGCGAGATGGGCTACGCGTGGGACGAGGTGCACGACGAGGCCGAGGTGCTCGAGCACGCGCTCAGCGACCGGCTGCTCGAGGCGATCGACGCCCGGCTCGGCCGGCCCGACCGCGACCCTCACGGCGACCCCATCCCCCACGCCGACGGCACGCGCGTGCAGGCCGACGCGGTGCTGCTCTCCGAGGCATCCGTCGCCCATGTCGGCCGCGTGGTGCGCATCAGCGACCGCGACCCCGCGGTGCTGCGCGACCTCGTCGAGGTGGGCGTCGGCCTCGACACGGTGCTGACGCTCACGGAGGCCACGCCCGACGCCGTCACGGTCGAGCTCGACCCCGCGTCGATCGCCTCCGCGTCGGCGGCAGGGCGAGCGGATGCCCCGGGGCCGGCGCCCGTCGCCTCGGCGCCGCTGCACCTGCCGCGCACGCACGCCGAGGCGATCTGGGTGACCGCCTGACCCGACCGGCCCCGCCCCTTCCCGCCGCGCCCGACGTGATGCACGATGGGGGCATGGGAGCCGAGCACACGACGGCCATGCCCCAGCTGACGGACGCGCAGTGGGAGCGGCTGACCCGATACGGCGTCGCCGTGGAGACCGAGCCGGGTGAGGTGCTGTTCCACACCGGCGAGCGCTGGTACGACCTGGTGCTCGTCGAGCGCGGAGCCGTCGACGTCGTGCGCGACGCGCTGCCGTGGGCGGGCGAGGCGACGATCGCGACCGTGGGGCCGCGCGGGTTCGTCGGCGAGCTCGGGCTGCTCAACGGGCAGCGCGCGTTCCTGACCGCACGCGTCTCCGAGGCGGGCACGGTGCACCGCATCGACCACGCCGCGCTCACCCGCCTCATGGCGGAGGACGACGAGCTGTGCGACCTCATGCTGCGGGCGCTGTGGGCCAGGCGCGAGCAGCTGCGCTCGGGCCCCGCCGCATGGACGCTGAAGATCGTGGCATCCGACCGCACCGTCGAGGGCCACGCCCTGCGCCGGTACGTCGAGCGGCTCGAGCTCGTGCACACCTGGGTCGATCCCGACGACGTGCCGGCCGACTACCTGAACGTGCACCACCTCACTCCCGACGACCTGCCCATCGCGATCGTGCAGGGCGAGTACCTGCGCAACGCGACGCCCGGGCAGGTGGCCGAGCTGCTCGGCCTCGCGTACACGGCCGACGACGACGTCGCGGTCGACCTGGCCGTCGTCGGCGCGGGCCCCGCCGGGTTGGCCGCCGCGATCTACGGGGCATCCGAGGGCCTGCGCACCGTGCTGCTCGACTCGGTCGCGCCCGGCGGGCAGTCGGCGTCGACGTCGCGCATCGAGAACTACCTCGGCTTCCCGTTCGGCGTGAGCGGCGACGCGCTCACCGCGCAGGCGTCGCTGCAGGCGTTCAAGTTCGGCGTGCAGGTCGTCGCGCCGTGCGAGGGCGTGCGGCTCGAGCACGACGGCGGCCCGCTGCGGCTCGTGCTCGCGGACGGCACGACCGTCGACGCGCGTTCCGTGATCGTCGCGACCGGCGTCTCGTACCGCACGCTCGCCCTGCCCCGCTGGGCCGAGTTCGAGGGCGCGGGCATCTCGTACGCCGCCACGGCGCTCGAGATCCGTCAGGCCGCGGGGCGCGACGTGGTCGTCGTGGGCGGGGCGAACTCCGCCGGGCAGGCCGCGCTCGCGCTGGCGGCGAGCGGCTGCCGCGTGCACCTGGTCGTGCGCAACGACGACATCGGGGCGCGAATGTCGAGCTACCTCGTCGACCGCATCCGCGAGGACCCGCGCATCGAGGTGCGCACCGGCACCGAGGTCGGCGAGCTGTACGGCGAGGGCGCGATCGAGGGGGTCGGCCTCCGGGCGACGGGCGGGGCGGATGCCTCTGTGGAGCGCGTCGCCTGCAGCCAGCTGTTCTGCTTCATCGGCGCCGAGCCGTCGACCGGCTGGCTCGCCGACGTCGACCGCGACGACCACGGGTTCGTGCTCACCGGTGCCGACGTGCTCGGCCTCGGCGACGAGTGGCAGGCGATCGGCCGCATGCCACTGCCGTTCGAGACGTCGATCCCAGGGGTGTTCGCCGCGGGCGACGTGCGGCGCGGCTCGATGAAGCGCGTCGCGGCCGCCGTCGGCGAGGGCTCCAGCGCCGTGGCATCCGTGCACCGGGCGCTCGCGGCGATGGAGGTGCCGGCATGACCGAGCTCGCGCAGCCGCCGCAGGGCACCGTCTGCGCCTCCTGCATCGAGGCCGGCGGATGGTGGTGGCACCTGCGCCGCTGCGTCGCGTGCGGGCACATCGGATGCTGCGACTCGTCGCCCGCACGGCACGCGCGCGAGCACGCGGCGACCCACGGGCATCCGGTCATGACGACCTTCGAGCCCGACGAGGACTGGTTCTGGGACTTCGAGCTCGACGCGCCGGCCAGGCCCGTTCCGCTGTCGCCGCCGTTCTCGCGGCCCCTGGAGCAGGCGTGCCCCGGCCCGGCGGGCAACGTGCCGGACGACTGGGAGGAGCGGCTGAACTGACCCGGCCGAATCCGCCGCACGCTCGCGATCGGGGCACGGCGACCCCGTGGCATCCGTGCATGTCCCCCTCAGCCGGCAGCCCTAGTCTGATCACATGGGACGACGTGACGAGGTCGAGTGCTGGCTGACCGACATGGACGGCGTGCTCGTGCACGAGAACCACGCATTGCCCGGCGCGGCCGAGCTGCTGCAGCAGTGGCGTGACACCGGCACCCCCTTCCTGGTGCTGACGAACAACTCGATCTTCACGGCGCGCGACCTGTCGGCCCGCCTGCGGCGGTCGGGACTCGACGTTCCCGAGGAGTCGATCTGGACCTCGGCGCTCGCGACCGCCGACTTCCTGAAGCAGCAGCAGCCGGGCGGCACCGCGTTCGTGATCGGCGAGGCGGGCATCCTGACCGCGCTGCACGAGGCGGGCTACATCATGACCGAGTCGGACCCCGACTTCGTGGTCGTCGGCGAGACGCGCAACTACTCGTTCGACGCGATCACGAAGGCGATCCGCTTCATCGGCACGGGCTCGCGGTTCATCGTCACCAACCCGGACGCCACCGGCCCGAGCGCCGAGGGCCCGCTGCCCGCGACCGGCGCGATCGCCGCGATGATCACCAAGGCGACCGGGCGCGAGCCCTACGTGGTCGGCAAGCCGAACCCGATGATGTTCCGGTCGGCGCTGAATAAGATCGGCGCGCACTCGGAGAACACCGCGATGATCGGCGACCGCATGGACACCGACATCGTCGCGGGCATCGAGGCGGGGCTGCACACGATCCTCGTGATGACCGGCATCAGCGACCAGAGCGAGATCGACAAGTTCCCGTTCCGCCCGTCGGAGGTCATCGACGGGGTGCACGAGCTCGTCGCATCCGAGCCCGTCGAGACCGAGCTGTAGGAGCGCCCTCCTAGGCCAGGCGGGCGACCGCGTCGACGACGCCGTTCCAGAAGCGGGGCACGTCGATGTCGACCGCCACGTGGGCGTTCGGCTCGCGCGCGAGCATGCCGTCGAAGTCGACCACGGTCGCGCCGCTCGTCTCGGTGCCGGCGAGCTCGACGTCGAGTCGCGTGTGCACGGTCGTGATGCAGCCCGGGTCGGTGAGCACCGCCACCGCCACCGGGTCGTGCAGCGGCCCGTCGGGCAGGCCGAACACCTCGGCGTTGGTGTGGCAGAAGTAGTCGAGCAGTTCGTCGGCGAACCCGGCGGTGCGGTTGCCGACCGTGGCGATGCGCGCCTGCACCTCGCTCGTGACGAGCGCGCGGTGGGTGGTGTTCAGCCCCACCATCGTGAACTTCACGCCGCTGCCCAGCACGATCGCGACCGCGTCGGGGTCCACCCAGGCGTTGAACTCGGCGTAGGGCGTGACGTTGCCGCGCTCGGTGGACCCGCCCATCCAGACCACCTCGCGCACGCGGTCGACCAGCTCGGGGCGATCGCGCAGGAAGACGGCCACGTTCGTGAGCGGCCCGGTCGCGACGATCGCCACGGGCTCGGATGCCTCGGCCAGCACGTCGGCCATCAGCGTCGTCGCGTCGCGGTCGTCGAGCGGCACCGTCGGCTCGGGCAGCTCGGGGCCGCCGAGCCCGTTCGCCCCGTGGATCCACTCCGCCGTCTGCAGCACCTTCACGAGCGGGCCGGATGCCCCTGCCGCGACCGGCACCTCGACGCCCGCGACCGTGCACGCGATGCGCGCGTTCATCGACGTGAACTCGAGCGGCACGTTGCCCCCGACCGTCGTGATCGCGCGCAGGTCGACCGCGGGGCTCGCGGCGGCGAGCCAGAGCGCGAACACGTCGTCGTGCCCCGGGTCGCAGTCGAGGATCAGCGGGATCGGATCGGTCATGCGTCGTCCTCCATCGCCTGCAGGATCTCGTCGCGGCTCGCGTACGAGTCGGTCGTGCCTCGGCGCTGCACCGCGAGCCCGCCGGCCGCGACCGCTGCCACGACGGCCTCGTCGAGCTCGGCGCCGCCCGCGAGGAACGCGGCGAGCGTGCCGGTGAACCCGTCGCCGGCACCCGTCGTGTCGACGGCGTCGACCTCGGGGGCGGCACAGGCGACGGATACGCCGGGGGCGGCGCCCACCGCACCCTCGGCGCCGAGCGTGACGACCACCGAGCGCGCGACCCGGCCCACCGCGGCCTCGGCCGCGCCCCACCAGTCGTCGGCGGACCCGGCGCCCTCCGGCGCGATGCCCACCGACCGCGCCTCGTGCTCGTTCACCACGAGCGGGTCGCACTCGGCGAGTGCGCCGCGCGACACGTCGATCGGCGGCGCGAGGTTCAGCACGAAGCGCGTGCCGAACCGGGCGCACGCGGCCGCGAGCCGCTCGATGGTCGGCGCGGGCACCTCGCCCTGCGTCAGTACGAGGTCGGCGGCGGCGATGTCGTCGTGCCGCTCCACGACCAGCTCGGGCGTGAGGGCGGCGTTCGCGCCCGCGGTGATGACGATCGTGTTCTCGCCCGACGCGTCGACGGTGATCTGCGCGACGCCGGTCGGGGCGTCGGGCACCGCGGCGATCGAGGCGACGTCGAGCCCGTGGCGCGCGAGCTCGGCGAGGGCGAAGTCGCCGGAGGCATCCGCCCCCACCCTCGCGACCAGGCGCACCGCCGCACCCGACCGATGCGCCGCGACCGCCTGGTTCGTGCCCTTGCCGCCGAGCGCGGTCGCGAACCCCGTGCTCGCGAGCGTCTCGCCGGGCAGCGGGAAGCGGTCGACGTAGCTCGTCGAGTCGACGTTGAGCGAGCCGAAGACGACCACGGATCCGGCCCGAGCTGCAGCTGCCACGCGCACCCCTCCCTGCGCGCCAGCCTAACCGCGGGCCACGCCCGATCCGGGGAGCACCGAGGCGGGGAGCACGGAGGCGGTCGGGTATGGTGTCATGACCGGCGCGATCCGCCGGAGCCTCCCCCTTTTCGCCGAACAACCGGCTGTTCCCGCGTGCGCGATGGGGCGCACCGATCGTCACACGACCCTCGGAGCCCCCGAATGACCTCCAGCATCGCCACCGTCGACCGCGCCGCCGAGCGCGAGCGCTACCGCGCGCGCCCCTCCGTCATGGAGGCGCTGCGCTCGCCGCGGATCCTCACCAAGGAGGTGCTCGCGGGCCTCGTCGTCGCGCTCGCGCTCATCCCCGAGGCCATCTCGTTCTCGATCATCGCGGGCGTCGACCCGCGGGTCGGCCTGTTCTCGTCGTTCGTGATGGCGGTGTCGATCGCGTTCCTCGGCGGCCGGCCGGCCATGATCACCGCGGCCACGGGCGCGGTCGCGCTCGTCATCGCCCCGGTCGCCCGCGACTACGGCATGGAGTACTTCATCGCGACGGTGATCCTGGCGGGCATCTTCCAGCTCGTGCTCGGCGCGCTCGGCGTGGCCAAGCTCATGCGGTTCATCCCGCGCAGCGTCATGGTCGGGTTCGTCAACGCGCTCGCGATCCTCATCTTCATGGCGCAGCTGCCGCACCTCCTCGGCGTGCCGGCGCTGGTCTACCCGCTCGTCGCGGCGGGCATCATCATCATCGTGCTGCTGCCTCGGCTGACGAAGATCGTGCCGGCGCCGCTCGTGGCGATCGTGATCATCACCGGCATCGTGCTCGTCATGGGCTGGAGCGTGCCGAACGTCGCCGACCAGGGCGAGCTGCCGAAGAGCCTGCCCGAGCTGTTCATCCCGAACGTGCCGTTCACCTGGGAGACGTTCACGATCATCGCGCCGTTCGCGCTCGCGATGGCCCTCGTGGGCCTGCTCGAGTCGCTCATGACCGCGAAGCTCGTCGACGAGATCACCGACACCCACTCGCGCAAGACCCGCGAGTCGCTCGGCCAGGGCGCCGCGAACATCCTCTCGGGCCTCTTCGGCGGAATGGGCGGCTGCGCCATGATCGGCCAGACCATGATCAACGTGAAGGTCTCGGGGGCGCGCACGCGCATCTCGACGTTCCTCGCGGGCGTGTTCCTGCTGATCCTCGTGGTCGCCCTCGGCGACATCGTCGGGCTGATCCCGATGGCCGCGCTCGTCGCCGTCATGATCATGGTCTCGGTCGCGACCTTCGACTGGCACTCGATCCACCCGGCGACCCTGCGGCGGATGCCCCTGAGCGAGACGATCGTCATGGTCTCGACGGTCGCGATCGTCGTCGTCACGCACAATCTCGCGATCGGCGTCATCATCGGCGTGGTCATCGCGATGGTGCTGTTCGCGCGCCGCGTCGCGCACTTCACCTCGGTGGGCCGGAAGGTCGGCGAGGACGACGAGGGCGAGATCGTGCACTACACCGTGACCGGCGAGCTGTTCTTCGCCTCGTCGAACGACCTCACCACGCAGTTCGAGTACGCCGACGACCCGTCGCGCGTCGTCATCGACCTGTCGTCGTCGCACATCTGGGACGCGTCGACGGTCGCCGCGATCGACGCCATCGTGACGAAGTACGAGGCGCACGGGGCATCCGTCGAACTCGTCGGCCTCAACGACGCCAGCGTCAAGATGCGCGAGCGGCTCACGGGGCGCCTCGGCGCCGGGCACTGACGGGCGGATGCCGCGTGGCCGCGAGCCCCGGCATCGGGCCGCGCCACCGGGGCCGGCGTCTCAGCGCGTCGGCGCGATCAGCTCGGGCCGGGGCCCGCGATGCTGCCCGTGAGCGGCTCGCCGCCGGCGCGGTCGACGAAGCAGTAGTAGGCCCGCTGGCCCTCGTCCCACTGCTCGGCCGTGACCGGGAACGACGCCTGCACCTGCAGGTCGTCGATGTCGGCGACCGTCGCGAGGTCGACGAGTCCCGGCTCGGTGCAGCGCTCGCCCATCGAGGCGGCGAGTTCGGCCTCGCCGGGGAAGGGATCGCCGATCTCGCCGAGCGTGCCGCGGAACACGAGTTGCGCGGCGTGCGGGGTCGCGCAGTCGACGACCGTGAACTCCTCGGCCCAGGGCGAGTCGAACGGGTCGATGCACTCGGTGCCGAAGAGCGTGTCCCACGCGTGGGTGCCGGGCGCCTGCGCGGAGGCGGGGCCCGCGATGATCGTGGGCGTCGGCGTGGGGGTCGGCGTGGGCGTGGGCGTCGGGGTCGTGGCGGTCACGACGGTGCCGCCGAGCTGCGTGCCCAGGAAGAACAGCCCGATCAGCGCGATCGCCGCGACCAGGCCTCCGGCGATCCACAGCAGCGTGCGGGTCGAGCCGCCGCTTCCCGAGCCGCCGGCACCCGTGCCCTCGGGACCCCGCGACGACGGCGCCCCCGGCGGCGGTGCATCGTCGCCTGCGCGGGACAGCACGGCGGTCGGCGCGCCCGCGCCCTGGCCGCCCTGCGCGGCCATGAACCCGGCGAGGGGCAGCAGCCGGGTCGCGTTCTCCTCGTCGGCGGCGGTGGGCGGCATGCCGATGGGCGCGACGCCCGGCACGTGTGCGGTGTCGTCGGCGAACTCCGCGCGATCCCACGTGTGCGCCGGCGGGGCCGGCTCGTCGCCGAGGCCCCCGAACAGCTCGGCGAACGGGTCGCTGCGCTCGGCCGGCGGCGTCAACGGGGTCCCGCCGACGTCCTCGCCGAACGGGTCGGCGGTGAAGCCCTCGTGGCCCGGGCGCGCCTGCGACATGGAGGAGCCCGCCCGGGGCGCGTCCGCGGCGAACGGATCGCCCGAGTCGAACGGATCGGGCCGGCCGAACGGGTCCGGCATGTCGAACGCGCCGCCGGTCGTGCCGCCGCGGTCGTCGGGAGGCGTCGCGCCGGAGCCCATCAGGCTCCAGATGCCCTCGGAGGGAGCGGATGCACCCGCCGCGCCGGCACCGGCAGCTGCCGCGCCGAACGCGCTGCCCGCCGCCCAGGCCGACCCCGATGCGGTCGAGTCGCCCTGGTCGGACTCGGTGCCCCGGCTCGCCCCGGTCGCGCCGTCCGTGTCGGCGCTGCGGTCGTCGCCGGCCGCACCGGCGTCGTCGACGCCCGCGGTGTCGGGCCGTCGCCACGACGGCCTGCGCGGCGGCGCGAGGGGATCGGCGGCGTTCGGGTCGGGCTCGAGGTTCCACGCGAATGCGCTCGCACCCGCGGCGCCCCCGGCGGTCAGGGAGGCGAAGGGATCCGGCGCGGGGGGTTCGGTCCCGCCGCCGACCATGCCCGGCGGGTACACCGCCGTGTCATCGGGCTCGGGCTCCGGCTCGGGCTCGGGCTCGACCGGCAGCCGGGGGACCTCGCCGGTCTCCCGGCGACGGGCGACGGCGGTCGGGTGCTCCTCGTCGAAGATCGACCAGACGAGCCCGTCGTCCCCGGCCTCGGGCGCCTCCTCGGCCGGGCGTGCGAACGACGCACCCGGCTCGGCGGGCGGCGCGGCCGGAGGCGCGGGAGGTGCCACGGGAGGCACCGGAGGGCCCGGCGGCGGGGGCGGCACGGGCGGGGCGGCCGCCGCGGGCGGTGGAACGGGCGCCTGCGGTGGCGCCTGTTCGTCCTGCGGGATCATCGACCAGAGCGCCGCGCGCATGGCGTCGTCCAGGTCGTCGGGCGCATCGGCCTCGGGCTTCGCGGGCTCGGCCTCCGGGGCGGGCTCGGCCTTCGGGGCGGACTCGGCGACGGACGGAGCAGGCGGAGCGATCGGCGTTGCGGGCTCGGCGGCAGGCTCCGCGACGGGCGCCTCGGCAGGCGCATCAGGCTCCTCGGCGGGCGAATTGGACTCCTCCGCCGGCGCGGCCGGCGCCTCGGCCGGTTCCGGCGTCGAACCGCGGCGCTTCGGCGATGGTGCGACCGAGAACCAGTCGTCGACCTCCTCCGCGGCGGGCGGGGGCGGCGGCTCCCAGTCGATGCGGGCCTTCGGCTCCTCGGCCGCCGGCTCGTCCGGGGACTCGGCCGACCCAGGGGCATCCGTCGCCCCCTCGTCGCCGAACGCCTCCGCCTCGGGCTCGTCCGGCTCGGACGCGTCGCCGCCGAGCTGGCCCATCAGCCAGTCCGCACCCCCGGCGACGTCGTCCTCGTCGCGATCCCTGCCTGCTGCCATCAGGCGAGCCCCAGGTCGTCGAGTCCGATCGCGTAGCGGTAGAGGAAGCCCTCGTCCTCGATCACGGAGCGCGCCTCGGTGCCTCGGTCGACGACGACGGCCACGGCCGCGATCTCGGCGCCGACCTTCTTCAGGGCCTCGATCGCCTTGAGCGGCGAGCCGCCGGTCGTCGACGTGTCCTCCACCACGATCACGCGCTTGCCCTCGAGGTCGGGGCCCTCGACCTGGCGGCCACGGCCGTGGTCCTTGGGCTCCTTGCGCACGACGAACGCGTCGTACTCGGCGCCGCGCGCGGCGCCCTGGTGCAGGATCGCCGACGCGATCGGGTCGGCGCCCATGGTCATGCCGCCCACGGCGGCGACGTCGGGGATGTCGGCGATGAGATCGAGCATGACCTGCCCGATGAGCGGCGCGACGCGGTGGTCGAGGCTCACCTTGCGCAGGTCGACGTAGTACGAGGCCTTCTTGCCGCTGGTGAGCGTGAAGTCGCCGTGGAACACGGCCTCGGCCGTGATGTAGTCGATGAGCTGCTGGCGTGCGTCGGTCACGGCGTCCACTCTATTGGGCGTCGGCCGTACACCATACCCGGGGTGGCTCGGGCCGCCTGTGCACGACGCGCCGCCCCCGGGCGCGGGAACGACGAAGGCCGCCGGTGGGAGTCCCTGCCCACCCGGCGGCCGTCTGCAGGGCCCTGCTTCCCTGCTGCGAGGAGTCGCGCGTCAGATCGCGCGCGGGTACTCACGCTCGGGGGTACGGCCGTAGCCGTCACGTGCCGTCTCGACGACTGCCATGACGACAGCCGCACCGGCGGTGACTGCGAGCAGTGCGATGAGTGCGAACACGATGAATCCTTTCGACGGAAGATGACCGACGCCGGCTCGGGACCCTCGTGGTCGCGCCGGCGTCACGTCAATTGAACCGCGAATGACTCTTCAGCACAAGCTCACAATACTTCACTGTTTCTGTAGGCTGGCTACATGGATGTGCGACGCCTCGACCTGCTCCGCGAACTCGCCGAGCGCGGCAGCGTGACGGCGGTCGCCGAGGCGACGGGCCGCACGCCGTCGGCCGTCTCGCAGCAGCTCAAGGTGCTCGAGCGCGAGGCGGGCATGCCGCTCACCGAGCGCTCGGGTCGCGGGGTCGTGCTGACCAGCGCCGGGCACGCGCTCGCGCGGAGCGCTGCCGACGTCGCGGTCGCCCTCGAGCGCGCAGAGGCGCTGTGGGACGAGTTCCGCAACGACCCCGGCGGCGAGGTCACGCTCGTGACGTTCCCGACCGCCGGGCAGATGCTCCTGCCCCACGTGCTCACCGAGCTGGCCGCGATCGACGACCTGGTGCTGCACTGCAGCGACCTCGACCCGGGGCTCGACGAGTTCCCCGACCTCACCAACGACCACGACATCGTGCTCGCCCACACCATGCCCGGCCTGCTGTCGTGGGGCGGTCGCGGGCTCACGGCGGTCGAGCTCATGCACGAGCCGCTCGACGTCGGACTGCCCGCCGACCATCGCCTCGCCGGGCGGTCGTACGTGACCGCGGCCGACGTCGCCGACGAGCTCTGGCTCGGCGTGCCGCCCGGGCTGCCGTTCGAGCGCGTGCTGCACGAGATCGAGCAGCAGGCCGGGCACCGCGTGCGCATCGGGCAGCGCTTCAGCGACCTGCGCGTCATCGAGGCGTTCATCGCCGCCGGCCACGGGGTCGCGCTCGTGCCGCGCTTCACCTCGGGCAACGCCTCGCCCGACGTCGTGCTGAAGCCGCTGCGCGGCATCGCCGCCGAACGCACGATCGTGGCGCTCATGCGGCCCGACGTCGCCGAGCGACTCGCGGTGCGCACGGTCGTCGACGCGCTCGTGCGCCGCGCCGCGCAGGTGCAGGCCGAGCACGCCGCCGCGTGAGGCGACGCGTGACCGACCGCCCGGTCGGATTCACGGGCTAGACTCCCTCGTCATGAGCGACGACGCGATCCTGTTCGACGTGACCGACGGGCTCGCCCGCATCACCCTGAACCGCCCCGACCGCCTGAACGCCGTCGACCCCGAGGCGATCGCGGGCTGGCGCGCCGCCGCCGAGGCCGTCTCGACGCGCGACGACATCGGTGCGGTGCTGCTGGATGCCACGGGCCGCGCGTTCTGCGCGGGCGGCGACGTGCGCGCAATGTCGGAGCTCTCCGCGAACGACCCCACCGGCGGCGAGGCGACGGTGAAGGGCCTCGCCGACGACATCCACGAAGGGCATCGGATGCTCCGCGAGTCCGCCGTGCCGATCGTCGCGGCCGTGCAGGGTGTCGTGGTCGGCGGCGGGCTCGGGTTCATGCTCGTGGCCGATGTCATCGTGGCATCCGATCGCGCCACCTTCGGCAGCCGCTACGCCGACATGGGCCTCACGCCCGACTGCGGGGTGAGCACGCTGCTGCCCGAGGCGGTCGGCATGCGACGCGCGCTCGAGCTCACGCTCTCGGACCGCATGCTCACCGCGGCCGAGGCGTACGAGTGGGGCCTCGTGGCCGAGGTCGTCGCGCCCGACGAGCTCGATGCGCGGGCGCGGGCGATCGCCGAGGTGTGGCTGTCGGGCGCGACCGGCGCCTACGGCCAGGCGAAGCGCCTGTTGCACGCGGGCGGCACCCGCTCGTTCCGGGACTCGCTCGACGACGAGGCGCGTACGATCGGCGCCGCGTTCGCCGCGCCTGAGGCGCAGCGTCGCGTGGCGGCGTTCGCCGCGGCATCCGCTCGGGGCGCCTGACCCTAGTCGAGCGGGGCCTCGTCGGGCACCGCTCGCCACGAGTCGAGTCCGGCGATGAGGAACTCGCCGATGACGCGCTCGCCGTCCCGGTCGTAGACCGGCACGTACCGATCGTGGGAGTTCGCCTCCTGCCACGCGAGCGCCTGCTCCGGGCTCGTGAAGGTCTCGGCCGCGGCGGAGCCGTTCGCGTCGTCGAGCTCCGCCTTCTGCACGTAGCCCTCGATGCCGTTCGTGGCCATCACGAGGATGAGGTCTGGCTCCGCGCCGGGAGCTGGTGCGTCGGCGGCGGACCCGTAGGTCTGCCCGTTCGCGTTTCGCGGATACTCCGGCGCGGGCATCCGTTCGGTCGCGATGCCCGGCGAACTGGAGACGCCCCCTGGTGCCGCCAACGTCGGAACCATCGCCAACGCGGCACAGGCACCCAGGCCGACTGCGGCGACCAATCCCACCGCGGCAGATGCGAGCCCGATGGTGCGACGCTTCATGGCACGGCCTCCTCGCAGCGGTCGCCGCCAACCTACCGGGCGCGCCAATCCGCTTCCACTAGCTCTCCACACAGCAGTGCCTGACCAAGGTCTCGACCATCTGACTATCCGCAAGAGACGAAGTGTGTTACGTTTCTTGCGTTAAGGGGAGATCAGATGACGAACGCCGCTTCCGCACTCGCGCCGGAGACGTACGAAGCTGCCGACGACGACGGCATCGCTCGCGTTCATGATTTCCTCGCTGCCCACGAGACCACGGGGCGCAACGCGCCCGTACCGCGCTATCTCCTCGCCGGTGCCGAGCCAGGCGACCAGGTGGAACTCCCAGAGGAGGTCTTTTCGGTGCTCCGGCAGGTCGTCGAGGCGATGCAACGCGGGCTGTCGGTGACCATCTCACCGGTGGCGCAGACGTTGACGACGCAGCAGGCAGCCGAGCTGCTCGGGGTGAGCCGGCCGACGCTGATCAAGTTCCTCGACGAAGGGAGGATCCCGTTCGAGCGTGTCGGCAGCCATCGCAGGATCACCCTGAGCGACCTGCTCGAGTTCCGCAGGTTCCGGCGGGAACAGCAGTATGCCGCCCTGAGCGTGCTCTCCGACGAGCTCGATGAGGATGCTCCGGTCGACGAGGTCCTCGGGGAGCTCAAGGCGGCCCGTCGAGCCGTTGCGGCCCAGCGTCGGGGCGGTGTGGGTACCCGCTGACATCGTCGAGGTGTGTTCACCGCCCTCCTCGACACGAGCGTCCTCTGGCCGAGCCTTCAGCGGGACTTCCTGCTCTCACTTGCGATCGAACAGATCTATCGGCCGATCTGGAGCAGTGCCATCCTCGCCGAGCTCGAGTACCACGAGGCCCGGAAGCTTCGCGATCGCCACGGCATCGAGACCGAGCAGTCGGAACGCCGCGCCGCGCGTCTCGTCAGCACGATGCGATCCGCCTTCGTCGACGCCGAGATCACCGGGTGGGAGGCGCTCGAAGGCACCTATGGACTCCCCGATCCCGACGACGAACACGTCGTTGCGGCGGCGCACCTCGGAGGCGCAGCCGTCATCGTCACCTCGAACCTGCGGGACTTCCCCGCGAGTCGACTCCCGAGCGGCATGGGCGCCATGCCGCCGCACCAATTCGCCCTGGATGCGACGCAGATCAGCCCGCATCGCGCGTTGACCGCTGTGGCCGAGATCGCCGCGAGGAGCGGGCGCTCCGGGCCTCGCTCCTCAACCGAGGTCGTGATCCACCGCCTCGAAGACAAGTACGGGATGACGGAGGCAATGACCCTCGTCCGGGAGGCCGCACGAAGGAGGTCGAGCCTCGGAAGCTAATTGTCGCCGTCTTGGACGATCGTTGATCGGCGATGACGGGGTCTATCAGGTACCCCTTTACGGACACATCAAGTGGGCCTAGAGTTCGCGAAGGAGGATGGATTGATGTCGCAGCGAAAGGCGTACCGAGCCAATGCGCGCCGCGACGGGCGCTGGTGGCTCGTGGAGGTCCCCGAGCTCGACACCGTGGGCCAGGCGCGCAACACCGCCGAGGTCGAGGAGGTCGCCCGCGAGGTCATCGCGCTCTGGCTCGACGTGGAGCCGGACGCATTCGATGTCGCCGTGACC
This sequence comes from Agromyces rhizosphaerae, assembly GCF_027925245.1. Lineage (NCBI taxonomy): Bacteria > Bacillati > Actinomycetota > Actinomycetes > Micrococcales > Microbacteriaceae > Agromyces > Agromyces rhizosphaerae. The sequence continues at coordinate 1,835,010 of NZ_BSDP01000001.1, read as the reverse complement.
TTCGAGATTCCGGAGAACGCCCGTGAGGCGTGGGAGGAGTCGCGACGGCGCGAAGCGACCGCGCGCACCGAGAGCGAGGCGGCGGCTCAGCTCGCACGCCGCGCAGTAGCGACGCTCCGAGCTGACGGGCTGACCTACCGCGATGCCGGAGCCGTGCTCGGGCTCTCGGCGCAGCGCGTGCAACAACTCGCCGCGTCGGGGGCGACGAGGGCGAACAACCCGTCCTAGGAGACGGGGAGCACCCGCCGCATCTGCAGCTCGGGCCCGATCGAGCTGGTGAATTCCACGCCGGTGGACGCGAAGCCGCAGCGCCGGTAGGCCGCCTGCGCGCGCAGGTTGTCGACGTGCACGTCGAGCGTGAGCGCCGCGAGACCCCGCGACGCCGCCCACGATGCGGCGGCGTCGAGCAGGGCGTCGATGGTGCCGGCCGCGCGATGCGATGGCCGCAGGTAGACGCCGAGCACATCCGCCCGCCGCTCCTCGACGCGATGCCCGAGGTGATCGGTCGCGCCCGCCTCCCAGATGAGCACGGTCGCCGAGCCGAGCAGCCCGTCGGGCGACGCGGCGACGAACTGCGCCACCCAGTCGGCCGACCCGGCCGTCGCCGCGCGGTCGCGCCAGAACGCGTCGTCGCGCGCGAGTTCCTCCTCCCGGGTGGAGAGGAACGCGACCGCCGCGTCGGGGTCGGAGACCGCCTCGACGCGGAGGTCGCGCACCTGCATCCATTCGTCGGCCAGAACCCGACGAACGACGACGCCCCCACCCATCAGTCGTGCTGCGGGAAGCCCAGGTTCAGCCCGCCGTGGCTCGGGTCGAGCCAGCGCGACGTGACGGCCTTCTCGCGCGTGAAGAACTCCACGCCGTGCGGGCCGTACGCCTTGGCGTCGCCGAACAACGACGCCTTCCAGCCGCCGAACGAGTGGTACGCCACCGGCACCGGGATCGGCACGTTCACGCCGACCATCCCGACCTGCACCTCGCGCTGGAAGCGCCGGGCGGCGCCGCCGTCGTTCGTGAAGATCGCCGTGCCGTTGCCGTACGGCACGCGCTCGATGAGCTCCATGCCCTCCTCGTAGCCCTCGACCCGCACGACCGACAGCACCGGCCCGAAGATCTCGTCGGTGTAGACCGTCGACGAGGTCGGCACCTTGTCGATGAGGGTCGGCCCGAGCCAGAAGCCGTCGGATGCCCCGTCGAACGTCGCCTCGCGCCCGTCGACCACGACGGTGGCGCCGTCAGCGGCGGCCACGTCGAGGTAGCCCGACACCTTGTCGCGGTGCGCGGAGGTGATGAGCGGGCCCATGTCGCAGCCGCGTCGGCCGTCGCCGGTGGTCAGGCGCGACATCCGCTCGGTGATCTTGCCCACCAGCTCGTCGGCGATCGAGTCGACCGCCATCACGACGCTGATCGCCATGCACCGCTCGCCCGCCGAGCCGAAGCCCGCGTTCACGGCCGAGTCGGCCACGAGGTCGAGGTCGGCGTCGGGCAGCACGAGCATGTGGTTCTTGGCCCCGCCGAGCGCCTGCACGCGCTTGCCGTGCGCGGTCGCGGTCTCGTAGACGTACCGCGCGATCGGCGTCGAGCCGACGAACGAGATCGAGGCGACGTGCTCGTGCGTGAGCAGCGCGTCGACGGCCTCCTTGTCGCCGTGCACGACGTTGAACACGCCGTCGGGCAGGCCTGCCTCCTTCAGCAGTGCGGCCATCCAGTTCGCCGCCGTCGGGTCCTTCTCGCTGGGCTTCAGCACGACCGTGTTGCCGGCCGCGATCGCGAGCGGGAAGAACCAGAGCGGCACCATCGCCGGGAAGTTGAACGGGCTGATGATGCCCACCACGCCGAGCGGCTGCTTCAGCGAGTACACGTCGACGCCGGTCGACACGTTGTCGCTGAACTCGCCCTTCAGCAGGTGGCCGAGGCCGCACGCGAACTCGACGACCTCGAGCCCGCGGGCGATCTCGCCGCCGGCATCCGACAGCACCTTGCCGTGCTCGGCCGTGAGGATCTCGGCGAGCTCGCCGCGGCGCGCGTTCAGCAGCTCGCGGAAGGCGAACATGATGCCCTGGCGCTTCGCGACCGACACCTCGCTCCAGCTCGCGAACGCGGTGCGCGCGACCTGCACGGCCGTGTCGACGTCGCTCGCCGACCCGTAGCGCACCTCCTTCTGCACGACGCCCAGCGCGGGGTCGTACACCGGCCCGGTGCGCGAACCTTCGCCGGCGACCTCGTGCCCGTCGATCCAGTGGCCCATCACCGTGGCACCCGTCGGCACCTGCGCCTGCGGGGTCATCGTCGTCTCCGTCATGATTCCCTCTCCCTTACCGTGCCGTCGGTCGCCCGCTCAGCCGAGCAGGTCGAGCCCCAGCACCTCGTCGTAGATGTCCATCGCCTGCCCCACCTCGTCGTCGGTGACGACGCACGGCGGCACGACGTGGATGCGGTTCTCCGCGGTGAACGCGAGCAGCCCGCGCGCGGCGAGCTCGCCCTTCGCCCGGGCGACGACCGCGGGCGCCACGGGCTCGCGCGTCGCCCGGTCGGCCACGAGCTCCATCGCCCAGAACACGCCCTCGCCGCGCACCTCGCCGATGATCTCGTGCTTCTCGGCGAGCGCCTCGAGCCCGGGCCCGATCGCCTCGGCGCCCACGCGCCGGGCGTTGTCGACGATGCCCTCCGACTCCATCGCGTCGAGCGCGGCGACGATGGAGGCGGCGGCGAGCGGATGCCCCGAGTAGGTCAGCCCGCCCGGGAACACCTTCGCATCGAAGTCCGCCGCGATCTCCTCGGCGATGAGCACGCCGCCGACCGGCACGTAGCCCGAGTTCACGCCCTTCGCGAAGGTGATGAGGTCGGGCTCGACGTCGTACCCGTCGAACGCGAACCAGCGCCCGGTGCGCCCGAACCCGGCCATGACCTCGTCGAGGATCAGCACGATGCCGTGCTGCGTCGCAAGCTCGCGCACCCCTGCCAGGTACCCGGGCGGCGGCAGCATGATGCCGGCGGTGCCCGGAATCGTCTCGAGCAGGATCGCCGCGATCGACGACGGCCCCTCGCTCTCGATCACGCGCCGCAGGTGCTGCAGCGCGCGCTCCGACTCCTCCTCGGGCGTCGTCGCCCAGAACTCGGAGCGGTACAGGTACGGCCCGAAGAAGTGCACGTGCCCGCGGGCGTACTCGTTCGGGATGCGGCGCCAGTCGCCCGTCGCGACGACGGCGGCGCCGGTGTTGCCGTGATACGAGCGGTACGTCGAGAGCACCTTGTCGCGCCCGGTGTGCAGGCGCGCCATGCGCACGGCGTTCTCGTTCGCATCCGCCCCGCCGTTGGTGAAGAACACCTTGTGGAACCGGCGCGGCGCTCGCGCCGTGATGCGCTTGGCCGCCTCGCCGCGCGCGAGGTTCACGATGGGCGGGCCGATGGTCGACAGCAGCGACGCCTGCTCGCGGATCGCGGACACGACCGACGGATGCTGGTGCCCGATGTTCACGTTGACGAGCTGGCTCGAGAAGTCGAGGTACTCGTCGCCCCCGTGCGTCCAGACCTTCGTGCCCTTGCCGCCGGCGATGGTGAGCTGCGGCGGCGAGCCCTGCGCGGACCACGAGTGGAACACGTGGGCGTGGTCGAGCTCGCGGGCGAGCTCGTCGAGATCGGGGTTCGGTGCGGCGGTGTCGGTCATGGGTTCCCCCTCGTGCGGCGCGGTGCGGTCTGGTGGTGGTGCCGGGCGGATGCCACGCTGGCGCGGACCCGCCCGGCACGGCGACGGCCGGACGCCGCGAGCGGGGTCTCCGCCCGTGGCATCCGGCCGCCGGTGGTGCGCATGGCTAGTTGCCGCCCTCCAGGAGCTCCACCTCGATCGGCGAGAACGACTCACCGGTCGTGTCGACCTCGTCACCGAGCTCGGCGATGGCCTGCTCGATGTACTGGTTCGACCAGGCGGTCGCGGGCGGCTCGGTCGTGATGGGGCTGGCCCCGACCTCGTTGACGGCGCTCAGCGCGCCCTCGACGGTCTGGTCCCAGGCCGCCTCGTCGATGACACCGATGCCCGCGGGCGCCGGCCAGATGAGCTTGTTGGTCTCGTTGACCATCCAGAGCTCGTGGCTCGGACCCCAGCCGGAACCGGCGGCGATGGTGATCGACGACGCCTCCTCGGGGTTGTCGCGCACGAACGCCCAGCCCTTGATGACGGCCTTCAGGAAGCTGATCGTCATCTCCTCGTACTCGGCGTCGGACTCGAGGCGCTCGGTGTCGGCCCAGATCGCGTCCTGCAGCATGGCGCCGACGGTGTCCTGGTAGCTGATGACGTTGAAGTCGTCGGCCGTGTACAGCTCGCCCGTGTCGGGGTTCGGCGTCTCGAGCAGCTGCGCGTACTCGTTGTAGGTCATCGCCTGGGCCGCGTCGATGTCGCCCTGCAGGAAGGCGTTCATGTTGAAGTCCTGGGTGATGATCTCGACGGTCGACGAGTCGAGGCCCTCGGCGGCCATGGCCGCGAAGATCTCCCACTCGTTGCCGAAGCCCCACGAGCCGATCTTCTTGCCCTCGAAGTCCGCCACCGACGAGATGTCGGAGTCGGCCCACGACACCTGCAGGGTGCCCGAGCGCTGGAAGATCTGCGCGATGTTGGTGAGGTTGGCGCCGGCCTCGATCGAGCCGAGCACCTTCGGCACCCACGCGATCGCGTAGTCGACGTCGCCGTTGGCGAGGGCGTCCTGGGGCACGATGTCGCCGCCGGACGGGATGATCTCGACCTCCAGGCCCTCCTCCTCGAAGTAGCCGTTCTCGACCGCTGCGAAGTAGCCGGCGAACTGGCCCTGCGGGAGCCACTGGAGCTGGAGCTTCACCTCGGTGAGCTCGTCGCCGCCCGCGTCCGACCCGGTGTCTCCGGAGTCGTCAGACGAGGAACAGGCTGCGAGGACGAGCGCCGCCGAGAGGGCGAACGCTCCGGCCGCGATTCCGCGGCGAGTGCTGTGCTTCATGTCAGTCCTTTCGAGTGCTCGGTGCGTGCTGGTGGTGCAGGTCGCCTCCGGGTGCGAGGGCGTCCGTCCGGTACGCCTCGCGTACCGGGTCCGGGTGCCGCGATGCCGGCGGCGGCGCGCGTCATCGCGCACCTCCGGCCGGGATGCGGCGCAGCACGAGGCGCTCGATGCCGAGCGTCACGAGGTAGAAGAGCAGGCCGAGGGCGATGGATGCCACGACGTACGCCCACGCGCGGGCGTAGGCGCTCGAGGCGGCCGACGTCGAGATGAGCCCGCCGAGGCCGCCGCGCGGGCCGCCGAAGTACTCGGCGACGAGCGCGGAGATCACCGCGAGGGACGAGGCGATGCGGATGCCCGTGAGCACGAACGGCAACGCGGTCGGCAGCGTCACGGTGCGGAAGACCTGGCTGCCACTCGCGGCGTAGGCGCGCATGAGGTCGCGATGCACGGGCAGGGTCTGCCGGAACCCGCGCAGGGTGTTGATGAACACGGGCACGAACGACGCGAGCGCGGCGATGGCCTGCCGGCCGAACTGGCTGTCGGCGCCGAACATCGAGTTGAGCACGGGCGCGAGTGCGACGATCGGGATCACGGCGAGCGCCGCGACGATCGGTGCGGACATGTCGTCGACCGCGCGCCAGCGCGCGGCGAGCGCCGCGAGGCCGACGCCGAGCACGGTGCCGACGACGAGGCCGATCAGGGCGTTGGTGCCGGTGATGACCGTGGCCGACACGATCGAGGGCCAGAACGCGACGAGCTCCTCGACGATCGACGCCGGGCTCGGCAGCAGGTAGTCGCTGACGCCGACGACGGTGACGAGGAACTGCCAGACGCCCAGCACGAGGAGCCCGACCGTGACCGGCGCGACGATGCGCACCGTCGTCTCGGCGCGCGGGCTCAGCGTGGCGAGGGTCATCGGGTCTCGACCCCCCGGGCGGTCGAGGCGGCGGTGCCGCCGTGCAGCGCCTCGCGCACCGCGGTGACGTGCTCGAAGAAGACCGACTCCTCGCGGAGGTGGTCGTCGCGCGCGGCATCCGCCCCCACCTGGATCGGCACGATCTCCTGGATGCGCCCCGGGCGCGGGCTCATCACGACCACCCGGTCGGACAGGAACACGGCCTCGGGAATCGAGTGCGTGACGAACACGACCGCGGCACCGGTCTCGGCGCAGATGCGCACGAGGTCGGTCTGCATCTTCTCGCGGGTCATCTCGTCGAGCGCGCCGAACGGCTCGTCCATCAGCAGGATGCCGGGCTTCTCGGCGAGCGACCGGGCGATCGCGACGCGCTGCTGCATGCCGCCCGAGAGCTGGTCGGGGTAGCGGTCGGCGAAGTCGGAGAGGCCGACCATCTCGAGCAGGTCGGCCACGCGCTCACGACGGGCCGCACCCGACGGGCCGTGCAGCTCGAGCGGCAGCGACACGTTCGCGGCGACCGTGCGCCACGGCAGCAGGCCGGCCTGCTGGAACGCGATGCCGTACGCCTGGTCCTTGCGCGCCTGCGCGGCGGACGTGCCGTTCACCTCGACCGTGCCGGCGGTGGGCTCGTCGAGGTCGGCGATGAGGCGCATGAGCGTCGACTTGCCGCACCCCGAGGGCCCGATGAGCGAGACGAACTCGCCCGCCGCCACCTCGAGGTCGATGCCCTGCAGGGCGTGCACGACGCCCGACCGGGTCTCGAACGTCTTGTCGACCCCGGTGACCCGCACGGCTGCGGTCGTCGTCGGTGCGGTGCTCATGCGGTGACCTCCACGCGGCGGTAGTTCTGCAGGATGACGCCGAGCAGCGCGATCGAGCCCGCGGCGACGAGGCCGAGCACGATGGCGCCGAAGATCGGGGCCCACGCCTTCGCGGGGTCGCCCGACGCCTGCCCGGCGAACTGGATGAGGAGGCGGCCGATGCCGCCCTGCAGGCCCGTCGACACCTCGGCCACGACCGCGCCGATCACGGCGTTCGCGGCGCCCAGGCGCAGGGCCGGAAGCAGGTAGGGCACGGATGCCGGGAAGCGCAGCCGGAACAGGGTCTGCCAGTAGCCCGCGGCGTACGTCTTCATGAGCTCGGTGTGGATGCGGTCGGGCGACTGCAGGCCCTTCAGCGCCCCCACGGCGATGGGGAAGAACGCGAGGTAGCTGGCGATGAGCGCGACCGACATCCAGTCCTGCCACTCGAACGCGCCGATCTCGACGCGCGAGCCCCAGCTGCGCACGACCGGCGCGAACGCGATGAGCGGCACGGTCTGGCTGACGATGATCCACGGCAGCAGGCCCCACTCGGCGAGCCGCCAGCGCTGCATCACGAGCGCGAGGCCGATGCCGACGATGACGCCGACGAGCCAGCCGGCGGCGGCGATGCCGAGGGTGACGAGCGCAGCGAGCGCGATCTCGAGCCACAGCACGTTCGCGCCCGGCGCGCGGGTGACGGGCTCGCCGAGGCGGGCGAGCATGTCCCACACGTGCGGCATGGCCAGGTCGGTCGTGCGCGGCAGCACGCGCGTCTCGCCGATCACGACCCCGTCGGCCGGGGCCAGCCACTTGTACAGCTCCCAGATCACCGCGACGAGCAGGACGCCGGCGACGCCCCAGACCCAGCGGGCGGCCTGGCGGCCGCCGCGACGGCGACGCGCGCCCGGCGCGGGCGCGCGGTCGGGTGCGGAGGCCGCCTGGGCGGCATCCGTCGTCTGTTCCTGCAGGGTTCCCGTCATTCCTTGGCCAGGACGAGGTCGGAGAGCGCGGGGATCACGGTCTCGCCGTAGACCCGCAGCGTCTCCTCCTTGTTGTCGTGCTGGAGGTAGCCGGCGAAGTGGTCGACGCCGATCGCCTTGAGCTCCTCGAGCTTCGCGATGTGGTCCTCGGCGGTGCCGAGCAGGCAGAACCGGTCGACGATCTCGTCGGGCACGAAGTCGACGTGGTCGTTGTCGGCCTTGCCGTGCGTGTTGTAGTCGTAGCCCGTGCGTCCCGCGATGTAGTCGGTCAGCGCCTTCGGCACGTCGCCGTCGGTGCCGTACTTGGTCACGATGTCGGCCACGTGGTTGCCGACCATGCCGCCGAACCAGCGACACTGCTCGCGCATGTGCTCCCAGTCGTCGCCGACGTAGAACGGCGCCGCGACGCAGAACGTGATGCTGTCGGGGTCGCGGCCCGCGGCCTCGGCGGCCTCGCGCACGGTGCGGATCATCCACTTCGCGATGTCGACGTCGGCGAGCTGCAGGATGAACCCGTCGCCCACCTCGCCCGTGAGCTTCAGCGCCATCGGCCCGTATGCGGCGACCCACACCTCGAGCTCGGAGCCGACCGACCACGGGAAGCGGATCTTCGAGCCCTTGTACTCGACCTCGCGCGAGTTGCCGAGCTCGCGGATCACGTGGATCGACTCGCGCAGCTCCCGCATGGTGACGGGCTTGCCGTTGGTCACGCGCACCGCCGAGTCGCCGCGGCCGATGCCGCAGATCGTGCGGTTGCCGTACATCTCGTTGAGCGTCGCGAAGGTCGACGCGGTGACGGTCCAGTCGCGCGTGGCCGGGTTCGTCACGAACGGGCCGACCTTCATGCGCTTGGTCTCGGCGAGGATCTGCGAGTGGATGACGTACGGCTCCTGCCAGAGCAGGTGCGAGTCGAAGGTCCACGCGGTGCTGAAGCCGTGCACCTCGGCGAGCTGCGAGAGCTGCACGACGCGCGACGAGGGCGGGTTGGTCTGGAGGACGACTCCGAAGTCCATGATGCGTTCCTTCCTGAGCGGGTGGTGCGAGGGCGGATGCCCCTGGGCCGGCGTTGCGCCCGGGGCATCCGCTCGCCCCTAGACGAGGTACTGGGTGAGTCCCCGCTTGATGAAGCGGCCGTCGCCCTTGGCGCCGAGGTAGGCGTTGTCGTCGACGATGACCTTGCCGCGCGAGAGCACCGTGTCGACGTGCCCGTCGATCTCGTAGCCCTCCCAGGCGGAGTGGTCCATCGCCATGTGGTGCGTCTTGCCGAGGCCGATCGAGGTGTGCCCGTTCGGGTCGTAGACGACGATGTCGGCGTCGGCGCCGGGCTGGATCACGCCCTTCTGCCCGTACATGCCGAACATGCGCGCCGGGGTCGTGCTCGTGAGCTCGACCCAGCGCTCGAGGGTGATCTCGCCGGTCACGACGCCCTGGTACATGAGGTCCATGCGGTGCTCGATCGAGCCGATGCCGTTCGGGATCTTGCGGAAGTCGCCGAGGCCGAGCTCCTTCTGGTCCTTCATGCAGAACGGGCAGTGGTCGGTCGAGACCATCTGCAGGTCGTTCGTGCGCAGCGCCTGCCACATGGCGTCCTGGTGGCCCTCCTCGCGCGAGCGCAGCGGCGTCGAGCACACCCACTTGGCGCCCTCGAAGTTGCCCCACTCCTCGCTCGAGGCGCCGAGCTGCTCCTCGAGCGAGAGGTAGAGGTACTGCGGGCAGGTCTCGCCGAAGACGTTCTGGCCCTTGTCGCGCGCCCAGGCGAGCTGCTCGACGGCCTGCTTGGCCGAGACGTGCACGACGTACAGCGGCGCGCCGGTGAGGTTCGCGAGCATGATCGCGCGGTGCGTCGCCTCCTCCTCCATCTGCCAGGCGCGGGCGATGCCGTGGAAGTACGGGTCGGTCTTGCCCTCCTCGATCAGCTGCTCGGCGAGCACGTCGATGGCGGGGCCGTTCTCGGCGTGCATCATCGTGAGCATGCCGGTGTCGCGGCTGACCTGCATGGCCTTCAGCACCTGCGCGTCGTCGGAGTAGAAGACGCCCGGGTAGGCCATGAAGAGCTTGAAGCTCGTCACGCCCTGGTCGGGCAGCGTCTTCATCGCCGCGATCGCGTCGGCGTCGACGCCGCCGATGATCTGGTGGAAGCCGTAGTCGATGGCGCACTCGCCGGCGGCCTTGGCGTGCCAGGCGTCGAGGCCGTCCTGCACCCGCTCGCCGTAGCGCTGCACGGCGAAGTCGACGATCGAGGTCGTGCCGCCGTACGCGGCCGCTCGGGTGCCGGTCTCGAACGTGTCGATCGCGGCGGTGCCGCCGAACGGCAGCTCCATGTGGGTGTGGGCGTCGATGCCGCCCGGAATGACGTACTTGCCGGTCGCGTCGATCACGGTGTCGACGCCCGACTTCAGGTCGGTGCCGAGCAGCTCGCTGCCGGGCTCGAGCACGGCGACGATGCGCTCGCCGTCGACGAGCACGTCGGCGTTCGCCCGGCCGGTCGCGCTGACGACCGTGCCGCCGGTGATGAGGGTGGTTGCCATGGTGCGCTCCTTCGCTGGATGCGGGTCGGGATGTCTGGTGCGCGGGTGGTCGCCCCGGGGCATCCGCGAGAGGTGCCGGCTGCCCCGTGGCGACGTCTCACGGCTTCGGGATCGAGGTGTACGACTCGGGGCGACGGTCGCGGTAGAACTGCCAGGCGTTGCGCACCTGCCGGATCATGTCCATGTCGAGGTCGCGCACGACGATCTCCTCGTCGTGCTGCGAGCCGTACTCGCCGACGATGTTGCCCTGCGGGTCGCAGAACTGGCTCGAGCCGTAGAAGTCGACGGCGAGGTCGCCGTACTCGTTGTCCTCGCGGCCGACGCGGTTGGGCGCGGCGACGAAGTACCCGTTGGCCGCGGCGGCGGCGGGCTGCTCGATCTCCCACAGGCGGTTCGAGAGGCCGGGCTTGGTCGCGTTCGGGTTGAACACGATCTGCGCGCCGTTGAGTCCCAGCTCGCGCCAGCCCTCGGGGAAGTGCCGGTCGTAGCAGATGTACACGCCGATCGGCCCGACCGCGGTCTGGAAGACCGGGTAGCCGAGGTTGCCGGGGCGGAAGTAGAACTTCTCCCAGAACTTGTCGAGGTTCGGGATGTGGTGCTTCCGGTACTTGCCGAGGATGGTGCCGTCGTTGTCGACGACGACCGCGGTGTTGTAGTACACCCCGGGCTGCTCCTCCTCGTAGATCGGGAGCACCATCACCATGCCGAGCTCGGCCGCGAGCGCGGCGAAGCGCTGCACGATCGGGCCGTCGGCCGGCTCGGCGAAGTCGTAGTACTTCACGTCCTCGGTGATGCCGAAGTAGGGGCCGTAGAACAGCTCCTGGAAGCAGATCACCTGGGCGCCCTGCTCCTTGGCGCCGCGCGCGAACTGCTCGTGCTTGTCGAGCATCGAGTCCTTGTCGCCGGTCCACGTCGTCTGCGTGATCGCCGCTCGAACGATCGTCATGCTGCCTCCTGAGTCGGTCGGCGTCGCTGCCGCCGCTCGGTGGGCTGTGATGGGCCTACCGGGCGCTGGGGGAACGCCGAGTCGTGATGCCGATGGAACGTGTCTGCCCGGGCTCCGCGCCCGTTCTGTTATTCTTCGGCGTGAACATTTCTCTTGTGTTTCACCCTGTGACGTTGTGGTTAATCATCCTGTCCCTCTCTTCGTCAGGAGGCAATGGTCGTGTCGAGTATTCGTGTGGGCGGTGAGACGGTGCGAGGGGCGACGGATGCCGGTGAGCCGGCGTCGTCCGGCTCTCGCGCGGGTGCGTCGGTGACGGATGCCGCTTCGGATGCGCCCGACCTCGGCGCGCTGTTCCCCGGGCTGAGCGTCGCTCCCGAATTCCCCGATCGCTCCCCGCGGGCCATCGCTGCCGTGCTCGCACGCCTGATCAACGACGGCGACCTGGCCCCCGGCATCCGTCTGCCCACCGTGCGCGAGCTCGGCACCGCGCTCGGGGTGAGCCCCGCCACGATCAGCCAGTCGTGGCAGGCGCTCGCCCGCGCGGGGTTGATCGAGTCGCGCGGTCGCGCGGGCAGTTTCGTGCGGGATACCGCGCCGACCTGGCTGGCCCCGCGCATGCGCGGCATGGCCGCCCCCGACGACCCCGTGCGCCTCGACCTCTCGCGCGGCACGCCCGACCCGCTGCTGCTGCCGCCGCTCGGGCCCGCGCTCTCGCGCGTCTCGGCCCGCGCCGAGACCGGCAGCTACCAGCAGGAGCCCGTGATCCCGGAGCTCGCCGCGGTGCTCGCGTCCTCATGGCCCGCGCAGGCGGAGACGATCATGGTGGTCGACGGCGCGCTCGACGCGATCAGCCGCACGCTCGAGCAGGTCGTGCGCCTGGGCGATCGCGTCGTGGTGGAGCATCCGGGCTTCCCGCCGTTCCTCGACCTGATCGAACTGCTGGGCGCCGAGCCCGTGCCGGTGCGCATGGACGCGTCGGGCATGGTGCCCGAGTCGCTCGCGGCCGCCCTGCTGCGCCGCCCCGCCGCCGTGCTGCTGCAACCGCGCGCGCAGAACCCGACCGGCGCGTCCATGACGCCCGAGCGGGCCGAGGCGCTGGCGGGGGTCATCCGGAACGCGCCCGATACCGACCACCTGCTCGTGGTCGAGGACGACCACTCGGGCCTCATCTCGACCGAGGGCGACGTGACGCTCGGCACGTGGCTGCCCGAGCGCGTGGTGCACGTGCGCAGCTTCTCGAAGTCGCACGGACCCGACCTGCGCATCGCCGCCCTCGGCGGGCCGCGCCACCTCGTCGAGCGCGTGATCGCGCGCCGCATGATCGGCCCGGGCTGGACCTCGCGGATGCTCCAGGGCATCCTCCTCGACCTGCTCACCGACGGTGCCTCGATCGATGCCGTCGCCGAGGCGCGCCGGCAGTACTACACGCGCCAGCGCGCGCTCGGCGACGCGCTTCGCGCGCGGGGGGTCGACGTCGCGCCGGCCGACGGCATCAACCTGTGGGTGCCGGTGCTCAGCGAGCGATCGGCGCTCGTGCAGCTCGCGGCCGGGGGCATCCGGGTCGCGGCGGGCACGCCGTTCCTGGCGGCGGGGGCGGATGCCGCTGGGGCCGGCGGGTCGCTCGCCGGTTCGCCCGCGCGGGCCGTCGGACCTTCGTCGCGGACCGGCGGGCCGGCCTCGCGACGCCCACGCGACTTCGTGCGCGTCACCGTCGGCGTCGTGCGCGAGGGCATCGACGACGTGGCCGACGCGCTCGCGACCGCGGCCCACCACCACGCCGCCGGCGGCTACTGACCCGCGTCCAACCGCCCGCAGCTCCGCGACGGCCAGTCCCCATCGTGGCGGCCAGCCATGCACGGCTGGCCGCCACGACGCAGACTGGCCGCAACCGCGCCTGACGCGCGAGTTGATCGGTGGAGACCATCAGCCGGCGCACGCGCACGGCGTGCTACGTTCGCCGCGACGCCGACCGGAGGGACGCCGATGCCGAAGCCCGCACGCTCGCACCGCACCACCGGCCGCACGCCGGTCGGGCACCTGCTCGCGCATGCCGCCGGCGCCGCGCTGCTCGTGAACGCGGTGCCGCACGGGGTGCACGGGCTGTCGGGCAAGCGATTCCAGAGCCCGTTCGGGCGCCCGCCCGGGGTAGGCGAGTCGTCGCCCGAGACGAACGTCGTATGGAGCGGCGCGAACGCGATCGGCGGCGCCGCGCTCCTGTTCGGGGTCGGGCGGTTCCGCTTCGGCGCGAACGCCGACACGGTCGTGACGCTCGCGAGCGCATGGGCCGCCGGCATCGCGATCTCGCGCTACTTCGCCGGCGTGCGCGGGACGCGCTGACCCCCGCATCCGCCCCGCCCGCCTCCCCGGACTCGGCACGTCGAACTCCCACCGGCACGTCGAACTCGACGTGCCCGAACGACTCGAGCGTGCCGACTCGACTCCACAACTCCGTTCGGCCAGTCCACGCCGTGGCGGCCAGCCCTGCACGGCTGGCCCGGGCGACGCAGGCTGGCCGCAACGCGATCGCGCGGTGTGGGCGCGCGGCGCGATCGCGCCGCGCGCGGACGTAGGCTGGTCGAATGCGGATCGTGGTGCTCGCGGGCGGTGTCGGGGGCGCGCGGTTCACGCGCGGGCTGCGCGAGGAGTGCATCCGCCGCTGGCCCGACGGGGAGGGCGGCACGACCGCCGAGATCGACGTGATCGTCAACACGGCCGACGACCTCTGGCTCGCGGGGCTGCGCCTGATGCCCGACTTCGACTCGCTGCTCTACGCCCTCGCGGGCGTGAACGACGAGGTCCGTGGCTGGGGCCGTGCCGGCGAGACCGAGCGGGTGAGCGACGAGCTCGCCGCGTGGGGCGTCGGCTGGCCGTGGTTCACCCTCGGCGACCTCGACCTCGGCACGCACATCGCCCGCACCTCGTGGCTGCGCGACGGGAGGACGCCCACGCAGGTCGCCGAGCGACTCCAGCAGCGCTGGACGCTCGGTGCGCGCCTGCACCCGGTCACCGACCACGAGATCGACACCCAGGTGCTCGTCGACGACCCCGAGGCGCCGACCGGCAGCCGTGAGATGCACTTCCAGGAGTGGTGGACCCGCCACCGCGCGACGATGCGCGCGCGGTCGTTCCGCCAGCTCGACATCGAGGTCTCGCGCCCCGCCCCGGGCGTGCTCGACACCCTCGCGGACGCCGACCTCATCATGCTCGCCCCCTCGAACCCGGTCGTCTCGATCGGCCCGATCCTCGGCGTGCCGGGCGTGCGCGACGCGATCACCGCCGCATCCGCCCCCGTCGTCGGCGTCTCGCCGATCATCGCGGGCTCGGTCGTGCGCGGCATGGCCGATGCGTGCCTCACGGCGATCGGGGTGGCGACGGATGCCGCTGCGGTCGCGCGCCACTACGGCGCGAGCTCGCACGCCGGGCTGCTCGACGCGTGGCTGGTCGACGAGGCGGATGCCGCGAGTACGTCGTCGCTCGTCTCGGCGGGCATCCGCGCAGCCGCCGTGCCGCTCTGGATGCACGACGTCGACACGTCGGCCGCGATCGCCGGTCACGCCATCGACATCGCGACCGGCTGACCCGGGGGCATCCGCTCGCCGCCCCGCCCCCCGGCGGACGTCAGGGGATGTAGTCGACGTGCCCGTGCGGCGCGACGTCCGCCCGATACCGCTCGACCAGGTCGCGCCAGCCGAAGCCGTCGCCGAACTCATGGGTGTGCGCGGCCTCGATGAAGTGCCACAGCAGGTACGGGTGGGCGCCGAGGGCGTAGAGCGCGGCGTGGTCGACCGTGGCGAACGCCTCGCGTTCCTCGGGCGTGAGCACCCGGTCGTCGGTCGGGAGGTCCGGCGTGCCGCCGCCGGAGAGCCAGGCGTCGACGAAGCCGGCCGGGTCGGCGACGTAGCGCGAGACCGCGTCGTCGCTCATCTCGACCGCACGCATGAACTTGTCGATCATGTACTTCGTCATGCCGGCTTCCTCCACATGAAGAACGGGCTGGACGCGAAGCGCGACTCGGTCGCCTCCGCGAGGTCGGCGGGCCGGCCGCCCATCGCGGCGAGCGCCGTGATCACGTTCACGTATTGGTAGGTCACGTTGCCCGCGGCCATGACGCGATCGAAGCGGCATCCGTTCACCGCGCCCTCGAGGTCGCCGTCGCGCATCCAGGCGACCGCGTCGGCGTCGAACGCGGGGTCGGGCGAGCCGGCGAACTGCCTCGGGCCGCCGACGTCGGTCGCCATGTGGCCCGAGGTGATGAGCGCGACGCGCGCGTCGGACTCCCAGGCGGCGATCGTCTCGCGCAGGTGCTCGCCGAGCACCGCGAACCGGCGCGGCGAGGGCAGCGGCGGCAGGGTCGCGTTGGTGTGGATCGGCACGATCGGCAGGTCGAGCTCGGGCCGCAGGTACTGCAGCGGGATCACGAAGCCGTGGTCGAGGCGCCACTCGTGGCTCACGGCGAAGTCGATCGCCTCGGGCAGCAGCTCGCGGCCGGCGATGCGTTCGGCGAGCTCCGGATGCCCCGTCAGCTCGACGTACTCCATGCCGAAGGTGCGCACCTCGTTCTCGTAGGTGCCGTGGTACTGCGCGGCCTTGCCGACGACGAACGCGGGGGCGTGGTCGAAGAAGAACTGGCGGATGTGGTCGGTGCCGACGACGACGAGCACGTCCACCTCGAGCTCGCGCATGGTCTCGCGTATGCGCGCGAAGTTGCCCGCGACCGCGGCGAGGTCGTCGGGCATCGGGTCGCGCATCGCTCGCCAGAGCAGCGGGTTGTGCGGCGTCGCCGCCGCCATCACGAGTTCGGCCATGCGTGCCGCCTTCCGTCGGGGTCGAGTGCGGGGGGTCGAGGGCGATCGGATGCCGCGACCGGCGGTGGACGGAACCCCCGGCGCGGCACCCGGTCAGAGCCCGAACAGGGTCCGGGCGTTGTCCAGCAGGATCTTCTGCCTGGACGTCTCCTTGAGTCCGAGGTCGTCGAACTCGCGCATCCAGCGGTCGGCCGTCATGACCGGCCAGTCCGACCCGAACAGCACCCGGTCGGTGATGAGCGAGTCCGCGTAGCGCACGACCTCCGGGGGCAGGTACTTCGGCGCCCAGCCGGAGAGGTCGAGGTAGACGTTCGACTTGTGCCAGACCATCGCGAGGTTCTCGAGGTGCCACGGCCACGCGGGGTGCGCGCTGATGATCTTGAGTTCGGGGAACTCGGCGGCGACGTCGTCGATGTAGGGCACGGGCCTGGCGTTCTCGAGACGGTACCCACCGCCGCCGGGCGTGCCCGCGCCCGCACCCGGGAAGCCGGAATGGAACATGACCACGAGCCCGAGCTCGGCGCAGGTCTCCCAGATCGGGAAGAACCGACGGTCGTTCGGCAGGAACTTCTGGCGTGCCGGGTTCAGCTCGCCGACGCCCCTGATGCCGTACTCGGCGTGCATGCGGCGGATCTCGGCGATCGCGGCTTCGCCTTTCCACGGGTCGATGCCGGCGAAGGCGAGGAAGACGTCGGGGTGGTCGGCCTGCGCCCGGCCGAGCAGGTCGTTCGGCGCGCCGGGGATGCCGGAGGTCGTCTCCGAGTCGGAGTTCACGATGACCGCCATCATGCGCCGGTCGCGGTACTGGTCGGCCTGCTCGGCGAACGAGACCACGGGCCGCTCGCGGCCGAAGTGCTTCGCCATCTGCGTGTGTCGCGACCCCATGGCGGCGAGGAACTCCTCGGTCTGCGGGTGGGTGTGCGCGTCGATGGCGACGAGGTCGTCGGGGATGCTCATGCGCGGGCTCCTTCGGTGCGCGGCCGGGTGAGGGCGTCGGTGTCGGCGCCGAGCAGCGGCGCGGCGCGCAGCTCGGGCCGGCCGCTGCGGTGGAACCGCGTGCTCGGCGCGGGCACGCGGACGGTGCCACCGGCCGGGCTCGCGATCTCCTCGACCAGGCCCATCACGGCGACCTGCGGGTCGTCGAACAGGTCGGCCACGGTGTTCAGCGGGCCGTGCGGGATGTCGTGCGCGGCGAGCCGCTGCATCCAGTGCTCGCGGGGCTCGGTCGCGGTGATGGCCTTCAGTTCGACGTCGAGCTCGTCGTAGTTGCGCACGCGTCCCTCGCGCGTCGCGAAGCGCGGATCGTCGGCGAGGTCGGGGCGTTCGAGCACCTCGAGCAGGCCGGTCCAGAACTTCTCGGGCACCGACATGTGGATCACGAACGCCTTGCCGTCGGAGCCCACGCACGCGTAGGCCTGCGCGCGCCGGGGCCGCGAGTCGGGCGCGGCGACCTGCCCGGTCTCGAGATAGGTCGACGCGGCCTCGGTCACGAAGTCGATGAGCGAGCCGACCATGGACACCTCGAGGTGCTCGCCCTCGCCGCGCGCCTCGCGGGCGTGGAGCGCGGCGAGCACGGCCTGCGCGGCCGACATGCCCGACAGCAGGTCGGAGAACGCCGGCCCGAGCGGCCGCAGCACGCTGTCGGGCACGACCTGGCTGTACATGCCGCCGACCGCCGAGATCACCGTGTCGTAGGCGGGGCGCTTCGCGTAGGGGCCCTCGGGGCCGAAGCCCGTGATGGCGCACGAGATGAGCCGCGGGTTGCGGGCGCGCAGCACCCCGGGGCCGAAGCCGAGGCGCTCGGCGACCCCAGGGCGGAAGTTCTCGATCAGCACGTCGGCGCCCTCGGCGAGTTCGAGCAGACGCTCCAGGCCCTCCGGGTCCTTCAGGTCGAGCACGACCCCGCGCTTGCCGCGGTTGTAGGCGGCGAACTGCGGGCTGTACGTGCCGCTGCCCTCCCACCTGCGCATCGGGTCGCCGTCGGGCGACTCCACCTTGATCACGTCGGCGCCCAGGTCGGCCAGCAGCTTCGCCGCGTACGGGCCCGAGATGTACTGGCCCAGTTCGATCACGCGCACGCCGGCGAGCGGCCCCCGGGCGCCATCGGCCGGCAGGGAGTGGTCGGTCATCGGGTCTGCTCCTGTTCGTGTTCGGTGCGCAGCTCGGCGGGGCGCTCGTCGAGCACGCTGCGTCCGTTGTGCTCCAGCATGAGGTGCACTGGCACCGCGCGCGACATGAGCGCGCTGATGGGGCATCGCGCCACCGCCTCGCGGAGCATGCCCACCGCCGCGGCATCCGTCGCCGTATCCTCGACGCGCACATCGAGCACGAACCACTGCGGATGCGGCGGGGCATCGCCCACGCCGAGCTCGCCGCGCGTGTCGAGCAGGGTGCGCACGTCGAGGTCGAGGCGCAGCACCGCCACGTCGCGCGACGACCAGGTCTTGGCCGCCCAGCCGAGCACGCAGAACGCGATGCCGCTCAGCAGGTACCGCATGGGACTCGGCGCGGAGCCCGCGCCCCCGCGGTCGGGCGCCTCGTCGGCGCGGAACTCGACGTCGGTGCCGTACTGCGTGAATCGAGAGACGGCCGTGACGTCGCGCTCGAGCGAGGCCGACACCCAGGGACGCACGACGCCCGCCTCGGCGTCCTTCCAGAGGCGGGCCGACGAGCGGTGCATCGAGGCGCGCAGCGCCTGGCGGTCGACGATGGGCGCCGGGGACTCGGCGGAGGGGTTCGAGGCGGCATCCGCCCCCTGCCCACCGCGTGCGGCGGTTCGCTCAGGCGACATCGACGATCACCTTCCCCGTGCGGTGCTCGCCGAACTCGCGGTACGCGTCGGCGATGCGGTCGAGTGGATAGCGGCGTGCGATCGCGGGCCGCACGACACCGTCGGCGACGAGGTCGATGCCGCGGCGCACCTGGGCGTGATCGGCGCTCGCGACCCCGATGAGTCGGAGGCGCCGGAGGTAGAAGGCGCGGGCGTCGAGCTCGAGCGACGTCTCGACCGAGGCGGAGCAGAAGACGGCCCGGCCGCCCCAGCGGAGCGCCCCGACGCCCGCGGCCAGCATGCCGGCGTGGCCGCTCACGTCGAGGGCGACGTCGACGCCGTCGGGCACCGCGCGTGCGAGCTCCGTCGCGAGCTCGGCGGGCGACGGCGCCCGCACGGTCGTGACGTCGGCGCCGAGGTCGAGCGGCTGCCGCGACGCGGCGACCACCTCGGCGCCCAGGTGGCGCGCGAGCTGCACCGCCGCCTGCCCCAGCGTGCCGCCCGCGCCCGTGACGAGCACCCGCTCGCCCGCGGCGACACCGGCCGTCTCGAGCGCGTTCAGCACGATCGGCACGCTGTGCACGGCCGCGGAGGCGACGGCGGCGTCGAGGTCCCGCCGGTCGACGGCGTTGCGGTGGGGCACGGCGACGAGCTCGGCGGCGCCGCCGTCCCGCTGGCCGCCGATCACCGTCTGCGCCAGGCAGTCGGCCTCACGACCGCGAGCGCACCACGAGCACGCGCCGCACGGCACGTTGGGCTTCACGACGACCCGCTCGCCGACCCGCGACGAGTCGACACCGTCGCCGACGGCGACGATCGTGCCGGCGGGGTCGAGCCCCAGCGTGCGCGGCAGACGCACGGCCGCGCCCGGGCCCACGCCCGCGATGAGGTTCAGGTCGAGTTGGTTGACGCCCACGGTCTCGACGGCGACGAGCACCTCGCCCGGACCGGGCTCGGGCGAGGCCACGTCCTCGACCCTCAGCGCCTCGAGGCCGTGCGCGGTGAGGCGCGCCGCTCGGACCATCTCGTCTCGCCTCCTCGGTGGAGCCGCCGGGCGGCTCCGTCAACGTGTCTTGGATACTGTATCCAGAATTGCCCGGAGCTGTCCACGGTCATTCGACGATACGTGCCCAGGTAACGACCGCGTTGCGAGTCTCGCCGCATCCGTAGACACCCTCCACCACTTTGGATACAGTATCCGCAATTCGCGGGAGGCCTTCTGCACAGCGGAACGCCGACCGCGAGGAACCCGCCGAGAATGGAGAAAGTCATGCGCAATTCCAGAGCACGGTACGGCCTCATGCTGGCCGCGGGGGTCTCCGCCCTCGCGCTGCTGGCGGGCTGTGCGGCGACCGACACGGCCACGGGATCCGACGAACCCGTCGAGATCGCCGACGGCGAGCCCGGGCCCGCCGAGGACACCGAGATCACGGTGGCCATCCCGTTCCCCGACATCACGATGTACTCCATGTACATCCTCGCCACCGACCTCGGGTACTACGAGGAGGAAGGCCTCACGGTCGAGGTGATCACGGCCGACAACGTCACCGCCGCGGTGGCCTCGGGCAGCGCCGACATCGGCGTCGAGAGCACCGGCACGGTGATCGAGGCGATCCGCGGCGGCGTCGAGGTCGACCTGGTGAGCGGCCACTACTGCCGCCAGAACTTCGACTTCGCCGTGCAGGACGGCATCACCTCGGTCGACCAGCTCGACGGCACCTCGGTCGTGCTCGCCGGCACGCCGGGCGACCCGGCCGAGTACCAGCGCGCGCTGGTGCTGCAGGAGGAGGGCTGGGACCTCGACACGGTGGACGTCGAGGTCGTCTACCCCGGCCCCGGCTCGGAGTCGTGGACGGAGTTCTTCGTGAACGACCGCATCACCCTCCAGCCGTTCTACGGCGACGACCTGCCCGCCCTCGAGGCGCACGACGCGAACATCATCGTCGAGTCGCTGCGCAACTGGGCGAACGACGTGCAGATCGCCGGCGACGGCTGGATCGAGGAGAACCCGAACACGCTCATCCGCTTCCTGCGGGCGACCATCAAGGCGGTCGGCTACATCACCGCCCCGGCGCCGGGCGAGTTCCCCGAGAACGTCGACAGCGTGCTCGACATCTACGAGGCCAACGACTACGACGTGGCCGACCTTCGCGCGAACGAGACCCCGTGGGTGCTCGACGGCCACCTCGCCTGCGACAACCTCTACTTCGACGCCGCGGCGTGGGACGAGACGGTCGAGACGCAGTCGCTGCAGCCGATCGAGTTCGACGAGTCGCAGATCGCCTACCTGCTGAAGGCGCAGGAGCTGCTCGGCCTCGGCAACGAGGGACCGGAGACGCTGCCCTACCCCTGAGTCGGGTCTATCCTTCGAAGCGCCCCCACCGCAGCGCATGACGGTGGGGGCGCTTCGCTGCGTGCGGGGTGCTCCGTGCGCATTCGAGGGCGAGCGGATGCCCCTGAGGGCGCGCCCAGCGTCGGCCGGTGCACCGGTGGGCCATAGTGGACGCGGGATCCCGCCGGGCACACGCGCCGGCCAGCCGGACCCGTTGCGGCCAGCCCTGCACGGCTGGCCCGCACGACGTGGACTGGCCGCAGCGAAACCACGGGGCCGTGGCGTGGGCGGTCGGGCCCGAGGCATCCGCCCCACCCGCCGGCCCACGAGGCGCGGGCACGAGGCGGGCACGACGCCCGGGCACGCGAGAAGCCGGCCCCCGTCTACTGCGCATGAAACGGGGGCCGGCGGTCTTCTCGCGGGGCGCCTACTCCTTCGACGGCAGGGCCGCGATGGCCTCGATCTCGAACAGGTAGTCGGGGTTGGCGAAGCCGGCGACCTGCACGAGCGTCGACACGGGGAAGTCGTTCGTGAAGAACCGGGCACGCACCTCCCGCAGCTCGTCGCGCATGAGCCGGAAGTCCTCGCCCAGGTACACGTTGACCTTGACGATGTCGGCCATGGTGCCGCCGGCCGACTCGAGCACCCGGCGGAGGTTGTCGAACGCGACCTCGGCCTGCTCGACCGCGGTCGTCGGCATGGTGCCGTCGAGCCGGTAGCCGATGATGCCGCTCACGAACAGCAGGTCGCCGCCCGAGACCCGGATGGCCTGGCTGAAGTCGGCCGTGGGCGGGTAGACGCCCTCGGGGACGATGATCTCCTTCTGCATCCGCGCTCCTTCCGGGCGTCCGTCAGGACGCGCCCATGATCTGCCGGTCGTCGTACCAGGGCGCGAGGCGCTTGCGCAGCGCCGCGATGAGCACGAGCGTGAGGTTCGCGATGACCACCATGACGATGACCATGGCGATCGCCTCGTCCATCTGGAACTGGTAGGCGGCGTACTCGAGCATGTGGCCGAGCCCACCGGTGCCGCCGAGGAACTCGCCGAGCACCTCGCCGGTGAACCCGAGGGCCGCGCCGCGCTGGATGCCCGCGAGGGAATACGGCAGTGTCGCCGGGAAGATGACCTTCCAGCCGAGCGCGACGCCGTTGACCCCGTAGACGCGGCCGGCGTTCACGAGCGAGTCGCTCACCGTGACGGCGCCCTCCATCGTGTTCAGGATGATCGGGAACACCGCGAGCAGGAACACCAGGGCGATCTTCGACTCGTTGCCGAGCCCGAGCACGAGGATGAACAGCGGCGCGAGCGCGACCTTGGGCGTCGAGTAGAGCAGCCAGAGGAACGGCGCGACCGTGAACCGCAGCACCGGCGACCAGCCGACCGCGAGGCCGACGGTGACGCCGACGACCACGGCCATCAGCAGGCCGATGACGAGGTTCTGGAAGCTGAAGACGAACGCCTGCCAGAACTCCGGGTCGACGAGCAGCTGCACGAACGACGCGAAGACGGCGGTGGGCGGCGGGAGGAACGCGGCGGGCACGAGCTGCAGCCAGGTGACGGATGCCTCCCAGACGACGAGGATCGCGGCGATCACCGCGAGCAGCAGCCAGCGCCACTTCGCCTCGCCGCCCACCAGGTTGCGCGGGCGCAGCACGCGGGGTGCGGTCGTGATCATCGGCGGGCCTTCCTCGTCCACGGCGCGACCCAGCGTTCGATGCCGGTCATCACCTGCGTCATGCCGACGCTCCACACGACCACCACCGCGATCGCGGCGAAGGCCTGGTCGGTCTGGTAGGTGTTCGCCGAGCGGATGATGAGCGCACCCATGCCCGACGACGAGCCGGCGAGCTCGGCGACGACCATGCCGATCGTGGCGAGCACGACCGCCTGCCGCAGGCCGGCGAACAGGAACGGCACGGTCGTCGGCAGGAACACCTTGCGGTACAGGTCCATGCGCGAGCCGCCGTAGACGCGACCCGCTCGGATGATCGACTGGCTCGTCGTGCGCATGCCCGCGGCGATGTTCAGCAGGATCGGGAACAGGGCGCTGATCGTGACCAGGAAGATCACGGGGCCGATGCCGAACCCGAACCACGCCTTGGCGAGCGGCTGGTAGGCGATCGCGGGGGTCGCGTAGATCGTCCAGGCGATCGGGCCGACGACCCGGTCGACCGGCAGCGAGCTGCCCATGAGCAGCCCCACCGGCACGCCGACCACCACGGCGATCGCGAAGCCGGTGAGCCACGCCTGCATCGAGATGGCGATGTTCGACCAGAGCGCGCCGCTGGCGACCAGCTCGCCGAACCCGCCGGCGATGGCCGACGGCGGCGGGAAGAAGACCGGGTTGATCCAGCCGAGCACGCCGACGACGAGTTCCCACAGCGCCAGGAGTATGACGACCTCGACCGCGATGACGACGGCCTTGCCGCGAGTGTCGAGGCTCGCGAGCCACGCCGCTGCGCCGCCCTTGCCGAGGTTCGGCCCGGAGGCGAGGAGGGTGCTCATCCGTCCTGCACCTTCGTCGCGCGCGTCTTCGTGCTCGAGCTGTGCGCGGCCGCCGTCGCCTCGCCCTGCAGCGCGTCCCACAGGTGGTCGCGCAGCTCGAGGAACCGCGGGTCGGACTGCACGCTGCGCTCGGAGCGCGGCCGGTCGAGCCGGGTCTCGATGATCTCCTTGATCGCACCCGGGTGGCTCTTGAAGACGACGATGCGGTCGCCCAGCAGGATCGCCTCCTCGATCGAGTGCGTGATGAAGAGCACGGTCTTGCCGGTCGCGGCGATGAGCTTCTCGATCTCGTCGCGCATGACCTCGCGGGTGAGCGCATCGACGGCGCCGAGCGGCTCGTCCATGAGCAGGATGCGCGGCTTCGCGACGATCGCGCGGGCGAGGCCGACGCGCTGCTGCATGCCGCCCGACAGCTCCCGCGGGTACGACGACTCGAAGCCCGAGAGGCCGACCAGCTCGATCGCCTCCTGCACGCGGCCACGCCAGCCGTCGCCCTTCAGCCCCTTCTGCATCTCGAGGCCGAACTTCACGTTGTCGAACACCGTGCGCCACGGCAGCAGCGCGTAGTCCTGGAACACCACCGCGCGGTCCGGCCCCGGGCCGGTGACCGGCTTCCCGTCGACGGTCACCGAGCCGGTCGTCGGCGCGACCAGCCCGGCGATCACGTTCATGAACGTCGTCTTGCCGCAGCCCGAGGGGCCGAGCACGGTGATGAACTCGCCCTCGCGCACGTCGAGGTCGACGCCCTCGATGGCGGTCAGGGTGTTGCCGGTGCGGGCCACGTTGTACCGCACGCTCAGGTCGCGCACCGAGATCAGCGGCTCGGCCGCCGTGCTCTCGTCGCGTTCGCTCGTCTCGGTCATGGGCGCACTCTCTCTCACCGTCATTGGTCGGCTCCTCGGGTTCCGGCGTCAGCGCAGCTTCGGCAGCACCTCGCTGCCGAGGAGCTCGATCTGCTCGAAGAAACGGTCGAACTTGAACCGGAAGTCGAACACCAGGTGCTCGACGCCCAGCGCCTGGAACTTCCTGATCTCCTCGACGGCCTCGTCCGGGTTGCCGACGATGAGCTGGCCCTCCAGGTCCTCGACGGTCTCGAAGGTACCCGAGGGGGGCTTGACCGCGAACTTGGCCTTGTTGGCCCACGCGAGCAGGCCGGGCACGTTCACGTGCTGCAGCGCCTCCTCGCGGGTCTCCTCGATCGACGTCGGGGGGATCACGGCGACGGTCGGCATGGGCCGGCCCGAGGCATCCGTCATCTCGCGCATCTTCTGGATGCGGCGGTCCATCGTCGCGAGCGAGATGCGGCCCGGCATCCAGCCGTCGGCGTACTCGGCCGCGAGGCGCGCCGAGCGGGGGGTCGCACCGCAGTACCAGAACGGCACGCGGCCGCCCACGGGCTTCGGCTCGATCGTCACGTTCTCGAACGAGAAGACACCGTCGTCGTAGGTCACGTCGTTCTCGGTGAACACGCGCTTCAGGATCTCGGCGTTGGAGCGCACCGCCTCGACGCGGTCGAGGTCGCCCCAGCCGATCGCCTCGAACTCGTGGTCGAACGTGCCGGCGCCGAACCCGAGGATCAGGCGCGGCCCGACGAGCTGGGTGATCGTGCCGGCCATGAGCGCGGTGACGAGCGGGTGGCGGAACGGGATGAGCGAGCCGGTGCCCAGCTCGAGCTTCTCGGTGACGGCGCCGATCGCGGTGAGCGTCGTGAGCGCGTCGTAGAAGGTGCGGTTGGGCTTCTCCATCTCGCCGTGCGGCTCGAAGACGAGGTGGTCGCGCACCCACACCGAGTCGAAGCCCTTGTCCTCGGCGAGCTTGGAGCCCTCGAGCAGCTTCTCGCGGCTGGCTTGCTCGCCGAAGTGGGGCAGCAGCAGTCCGAACTTCATGGTCACTTCAGGTCCTTCCCGGCCAGGTCGGCCGTGTGCTCGGCGGCCTGGGCCGCGGGGTCGTTGCGGGCTGCGGCGAGCACGCCGTACCCGGGCTCGCCGACGACGGCGCCGTCGGCGTAGACGTCGCGGCCGCGCACGATCGTGCGCTCGATGCGCGCGCTGACCGTGCGGCCGTCGTAGGGGGTCCACCCGGTCTTCGACATGACGTCGTCGTTGGTGATGGTCCACTCGTGGGCCATGTCGGCGATCACGATGTCGGCGTCGGCGCCGACCACGAGCGAGCCCTTCACGCCCTCGAGGCCGAACTTCTCCGCCGGCACGGTCGCGACCATGTCGATCGCGCGCTGCAGGCTCAGCTCGCCGCGGTTGACGGCGTCGAGCATGAGCTCGTAGTAGTACTGGATGCCCGGCGTGCCGGTGTGGGCGCTCCACATCTCGGTCCAGCCGATCTCCTTCTCCTCGCGCGTGTGCGGCGCGTGGTCGGAGCTGGCGATGTCGATGGTGCCGTCGCGCATGCCCTCCCAGACGGCGGCGCGGTTGTCGTCGGGCACCCAGTACGACAGCGCGTACGGCCCGAGCACCTGCACGTCCTCCCAGGTGGAGAGGAACGGCGCCCAGTGGTTCACCTCGCAGGTGACGTCGACGCCCGCGGCCTTCGCGCGACGCACGGCCTCGATCGAGCGGCGGGTCTGGATGTGCGCGATGTGCACGGGGCATCCGGATGCCTCGGCCAGGCGCAGCACGACGTCGATCGCCGTGTCCCAGATGACGCCCTCGCGTGCCGCGTACGCCGACGCGTAGCCCTCGGGGGTGTTCTCGCCGCGGGCCAGGTACTGGCCCTCGATGTAGTCCATCAGCGCCTGGTCGTGCGGGTGGATGATGAACCGCTTCCCGGTGGCCACGATGTGGTCCATGATCTGCAGCAGGTGGCCGTGGTCGTGCATGCCGGTGCCGGCCGGGTGCGGGTAGGTGCGACCGGTGTCGACGACCATGTAGATCTTGTAGGCGCGGATGCCCAGGTCGGACATGCCCTGGATCTCGGCGGGCTTCGTCGGCGCCGGGTTGTGGTTCCAGTCGACGATCGAGGTGCGGCCGTAGCGCTCGAAGACGTCGGAGAGGGTCGCGACGTCGGTGGTCGGCGGCTGCAGGTTCGGCATGCCGAAGATGGTCGTGACCCCGCCGGCGGCGGCCTGCTGCGTGGTGGTCAGGATGTCGTCCTTGTGCTCGTAGCCCGGCTCGCGCGTGTGCACGTGCACGTCGACCATGCCGGGCAGCACGAGCCGGCCGGTCGCGTCGATCGTGCGGTCCGACTCGATCGAGACGTCGCTGCCGACGATGCCGGCGATGCGGCCGCCGGCGACGAGGACGTCGGCGGTGGTGGGGCCGGAGGGCGTCATCACGACGCCGCCGGAGATCCTGAGGTCGATGCTCACTGGGGTGCCTCCATGTGCTCGGTGGTCTCGGCCGCGCCGTCGGCGGCCGCGGTGCGCGCGACGACATCGCTCGGCTGCACGTGCCGGTCGAGCCAGTCGACGATGCGCGGGGTCGTCTGGGTCCAGTAGCGGTCGTACGCCGCGTAGTGCGTGGTGTGCCGCTGCATGATGAGCTGCTTCGGTCCCTGCGCGGCCTCGTAGAGGCGCTCGGCGTGGTCTGTCGGCGTGGTCGCATCGCCCTCGACGCCGATCACGAGCAGCGGGGTGGTGAGCCGCTCGGCCGCGTCGATGGGGCGGTAGGCGAGGATCTCGTCGGCGGCCGAGAGCGGCACGGCGCTCGGGATGCGGTCGTCGACGTCGGCCTTGATCTTGGTCGCGCGGCGCTCGGGCGTCGGCACCATGATCTCCTCGCGCGGGTGCACGAGCCGGCCGGTGCCGGTGGCGACCCGAGCCCGGCGGTCCTCCTCGAGCCCGGCGAGGAACGAGAGCCACTCGTGCTCGGGGCGCATGCGGTGCAGCCAGTCGGCGCCGTCGGCGACGGGCACCTGGCTGACCGCGGCGCGCACGCGCGGGTCGGCGTCGGCAAGGAGCACGGCGTTGCCGCCGCCGGTGCCGCCGGTGCCGAAGACGCCGATCGCGTCGGCGACCACGTCGTCGCGGATCGTCAGGTAGGTGACCGCGTTGACCAGGTCCTGGAGCTGGCGGACGGGCGAGAGGATGCCTCGGTCGCCGCCGGAGTCGCCGAAGCCGCGGTAGTCGAAGACCAGCACGCCGAAGCCGGCCGCCACGAGGGCCTCGTGGTAGCGCACGTAGAGCTTGGCGTCCTTGAGGCCGAGCCAGCCCGGCCCCTGCACGATCGCGCGGAACGGCCCGTCGCCGTCGGGCGTGCGCCAGAGGCCGGCGATGCGGTCCCCCTCGCTGAAGAACTCGACCGGGGTGGTCTTCATGGATGCGGTCCTCTCGGATCGAACGACGTGGTGCGCGGGATCCGGACGGCCGGGCGATCGATCGCCCGCCTGCGCCGGTGTCGGAGGTCTCCGATCGGCCCGCACGTTCATCATGTCGGATTCTGGATCCAGAATCCAGTATTGATTTCCGAATCGGCTCCGGAGTATGCTGCCGAACGACCGCCGGTCCTGCTCTGACCGGTGCGAAGGCCCGGGCTTTGGGTCGAGTCGCCGACGTTCGTCGGATCCGTGCACCTCTTGCTGCCGCACATCCGCTGCACCTCCGCTGTGCCGACCCGGAAGGCCCCATGCCCGCTGCATCCGTCTCCCCCCGCCGCGCCCTCGCGGCGACCCTCCCCCTCGCCGCCCTGCTGCTCGCCGGCTGCGCGACCGCCGACGCACCCGCCGAGACCGGTGCGCCCGAGGCCGCCGCCGGCTACCCGCTCACGATCGACAACTGCGGCACCGAGGTGACCTTCGACGCCGCCCCCGAGCGCGTGGTCACCGTCAAGTCGTCGACCTACGAGCTGATGCTCGCGCTCGGCCTCGGCGACCGCATCGTCGGCGTCGCGTTCACCGACGGGCCCGTGCCCGAGGCGTACTCGGGGCTGTCCGACGAGATCCCCGTGCTGAGCGACCGCGTGCCGTCGCAGGAGGTCACCCTCGCCGCCGAGCCCGACCTGGTCTTCGCCGGGTGGGAGTCGAACTTCTCGGCCGACGGCGCCGGCGAGCGCGACACGCTCGAGCAGCTCGGCGTGCACACCTACGTCGCCCCCGCAGCGTGCAAGGCCGAGGGCTACATGCCCGACCCGCTCACCTTCGACGAGGTGTTCGCGGAGTTCACCGAGGCCGGCGCGATCTTCGACGTGCCCGCCGCAGCCGAGGGGCTCATCGCCGGGCAGCAGGCCGCACTCGACGCGATCGTGCCGAACTCCGAGGGCCTCACCGCGCTCTGGTACAGCTCGGGCGAGGACACCCCGTACGTCGGCGCGGGCATCGGCGCACCGCAGATGATCATGGACGCCGCCGGGCTCACCAACATCGCCGCCGACGTGCACGACACGTGGACCTCGATGGGCTGGGAGGCGATCGTCGACGCCGAGCCCGACGTGATCGTGCTGGTCGACGCCGCCTGGAACACCGCCGACCAGAAGATCGCGCTGCTCGAGTCGAACCCCGCGACCGCCGCGCTGCCCGCCGTGCAGCAGCAGCGCTACGTGATCGTCGACTTCCCCGCGACCGAGGCCGGCGTGCGCAACGTGAGCGCGGTCGAGTCCATCGTCGCGCAGCTCGAGGAGCTCGGGTAGTCATGACACAGCAGACGGATGCCACGGAGCGCGCGTCGCGCGCCACCGCGGCGTCCGCGCGTGCGGGCGCCGCTGCGTCCGGGGCGGCGCCGGGTTCCGCTCCGGACGCGCCGGTAGGTTCCGCTGCACGCGGCACGCCGCCGCGCGGCGCGCGACGGGGCCTGCGCACAGCGGGCTGGGCGGTGCTGCTCGGCGTCGCCCTCGTGGCATCCGTCGTCGTGGCCGTGACCATCGGACCCGCCAGCCTCAGCCCCGCCGACGTGCTCGCGAGCGTGCTCGCGCACCTCGGCGTCGGCGAGCCGACCCTGTCGCCGCTGCGCGACGGCATCGTCTGGGAGCTGCGCATGCCGCGCGTGCTCACCGCCGCCGCGGTCGGCGCCGGCCTCGCGCTGTGCGGCGCGGTCATGCAGGCGCTCACGCGCAATCCGCTCGCCGACCCGTACCTGCTCGGCCTCTCGTCGGGCGCGTCGGTCGGCGCGGTCGTGGTGATCGTGCTCGGCGCGGGCCTGCTGCTGCCGGTCGCCGCGTTCGCCGGCGCGCTCGTCGCCCTCGTCGCGACGCTCGGCCTCGCGAGCGCCGCCGGCACGCTCACGCCGACCCGCACCGTGCTCGCCGGCCTCGCCGTGTCGAGCGTGTTCGGCGCGATCACGAGCCTCGTCATCTTCTGGAGCGCGACCGGCGACAGCTACCGCGAGATCCTCAACTGGCTGCTCGGCTCGCTCGCCGGCACCGACTGGACGTCGGTCGCGATCGCCGGTGGCGCCGTCGTGCTCATCGGGCTGCCGCTCATCGCGAGCGCGCGCACGCTCGACGCCTTCGCGTTCGGCGACACCGCGGCCGCGGCGCTCGGCGTGCACGTCGGCCGCAGCCGCGCGCTGCTGCTCACCGGCACCGCGCTGCTCACGGGCGCGCTCGTCGCGGTCTCCGGGGCGATCGGATTCGTCGGCCTGATCCTCCCGCACGCCGTTCGCCTGCTCGTCGGCTCGCGCCACCGCGCCCTGCTGCCGCTGTCCGCCCTCGCGGGCGCGCTGTTCCTCGTCTGGGCCGACACCGGCGCGCGCACGCTCTTCGACCCGCGCGAGCTGCCCGTCGGCATCCTCACCGCCCTCATCGGCGGACCCGTATTCGCCCTGATCATGCTCCGCAGCCGGAGGATCTCATGACCCGCACCACGCCCGACCCCATTGCCCTCGAGTCGTCACGAAGTGCCGGAGTCCGCGGGCCCGAAGCGACACTTCGTGACGACTCGGCGAACCCGCCGGGCCCGGCGGGCCCGGCGAGCGGGCTCGCGGGCGAACGGGTGCGGTTCACGCGTGGAGAGCGGCTCATCGTCGACGACGTCGACATCACGGTGCCGGTCGGGTCGGTGGGCGCGCTGGTCGGGCCCAACGGTGCGGGCAAGTCGACGCTGCTGCACCTGGTGGCTGGGCTCGAGCGGGCGGATGCGGGTGCCGTGCGCTTCGGCGACCGCGACCTGTCGACGTTGCGGCGTCGTCACCGCGCCCGGGTGATCGCGCTCGCCGAGCAGGAGGTGCGCGACGAGCCGGGCCTGCGCGTGCACGAGGTCGTCGCCCTCGGGCGCACGCCGCACCTCGGCGCGTTCCAGGGGCTCGGCGAGTTCGACCGCGCGCTCGTGCAGCGCTGCATCGACGACGCCGGGCTCGCGCACCTCGCCGACCGCGAGTACGGCACGCTCTCGGGCGGCGAGCGCCAGCGCGTGAACCTCGCCCGCGCCCTCGCGCAGGAGCCCGCGCTGCTGCTGCTCGACGAGCCGACGAACCACCTCGACATCCGTGCGCAGCTCACCACGCTCTCGCTGCTCGGCGAGCTCGCGCGCGGCGGGCTCACGGTGCTCGCGGCGCTCCACGACCTCGGCCTCGCCGCCGCCTACGCCGACCACATCGTGGTGCTGCACGGCGGCCGCGTCGTCGCGGCCGGCCCCGCCGCCGAGACCCTCACGCCCGAACTGATCCACGACGTGTGGGGCGTC